>JALCBJ010000035.1 GCA_028066595.1 Thermoanaerobaculia bacterium | reverse complement strand
CCGGTACGCCCTCATTAGGCGGCTCGAAAACGGGGGTTGCCGGCCGGGCCTCTAGAGCCGATTCTCGAGTGTCTCAGTTTTGATCGGTTGGGATTCGGCGGCCCATGGCTGCGCGCGGTGCCAAGACTCGCTGTGGGGGGCTGGCTTCGACCTTGGGTCCAGGAGCTCGGGTGATCCCCGAGGATTCAGTCCGCTGCCACTCCCACAGTTGCGCTCCGTGCTTGCCAGGGCCGACTCCTCGATCCCGTGGGTTCAAGGGCGATTTCGCGACTCCTGCAATGGCTGGTGCTAGGTCAACCAGTCTTGTCGCAAAGAGTCGATGAGGTTCGAGCGATCCGGATCGATCGACGTGGCCGTCTCCAGGATGGAGTCGATCTCTTCTTCTGGCATCTCCGTTGAGAAGGGGATGAGATCAGCGCTGGATCGAACGCTGCCCTGAGCTTGCAGGGCATCCTGGGCCGCTGACGCGACGATCAGCAGATCGGGAGCCCACTGACGAAGCCGGACGATCGATTCGGCTGAGGCGTCATGATCGACGAAGACCGCCTCCAGCCCTCGCGAGATCGCCGCACCGAAGGGCGACGGGCCTCCTATGCAGTTCTCGTCGAAGGGTCCTGCGCAAGCGACGATCCCGGCGGCGACCAGCGCTTCCGTCCACGAAGCGACCAGGCGTGCGGCCAGCTCGGGTTCGTCGAGCGGCGACTGCGAGCGATCGAATCTTGGTGACAGCACCATGTCGATGCCCATCTCGGCCAGTGGTCGGGCCCAGCTCAGAACTTTCAGCGTGACGTCGAAGTCCTCGCCACCCGCGGCCAGGTCCAGCGCCAGGTGGCGAGGATCGGGCGAACGAAGTGTGCTCGTCGCGCAGTGGGGATCCACCGCGACGAAGAGGGGTAGTCCATCGGGTGGGATCTCTGCGCCGATCGAGGCGGTGAGGGCACGACAGGCGATGGCGTCTTCGAGGGCCGGCCCGGACAACAGTACGGCGGCCACAGCGGGATGGCGTACCCAGGAGCGGAGTCGGGATCCCCCGAGGGTTTGGCTCCAAGGGACCATGTAGCGGGCGTCCGTCATCGGAAAGTGCCCCTGGCCAGGCTACCCGACAGGCGGGAGAGCACGTTTTGCGATCCGCCGGGCCGCCTTGTGCTCCCGGCCGAGGCGGGCGAGGAACATATGGTGAACCGGTGCTTCGGCCAACAAGGCGGTCCAGCCACCTTCTCCCGTCTCCGAAAGAGGGATCTCGAGGGCGAGCCACTGCAGCGCTCGCAGACGTTCCAGTGGTGCGGCGATGCGGCGCGCGAGCCGCAGCGACTCCTCCCAAGAGCCCAGCCTGCCGAGTGCCTCCGCGGCTTCGCGCCGCCACCGTGAACGCAGATCGTCGTCCTGGAAGATGTCGAAGGTGGAGACCAGTGCCCGCAGGCCAGCAAGCAGGGATTCGCGACCCTCTTCGAGCTCGGCTGCCGCCACAGCCAACAGGGCGACAGATTCTGCTTGCTGGGAATGTCGAAGCGGGTCGTCGGTTTCCGCCATGTCGAGCCATTCTCGGACCGCCGTCGTCACCAGCTGCCGGGCCCCTTCCTCTCGCTGTTGCGACGCGAGCCATCGGGCGCGGGATGCGAGAGCTCGGATTCTGTCGCGCCCCGGAGTCGCCGGCACCTGGTCCTCCGAGGTCTCGTAGATGCGCTCGTTCCGCTGCCAATGCCTCGGTACCGGCCGGCCACGGAGGAGCTCTCGAGAGTCCCGGAGCGCCGCCTTCAGCCAGCGCTGGTCCTCGTCGGCGGACGGCTCGCCGAGCAACTCGGGGAGTGAGCTCGCAACCAGAGCCCGGCCCTCGTCGCTGACCCCAACCGTGGCAGCCTCCACGATGAGCTGTCCGGCAGAGGTGAGGTTCTTCGCCCGTCCGAGTGCCAGGTCGAACAGGCGACGGGCTTCCCCAGGCTGGTCCGCGCGGGCGTATGCGGTCGCTACCTCGCCGAGTCGATGTGCGGCGATACTCCCGTTGAGCCCCAAGGCCGCCTGCTTGGCTTCGCCGAGCCGCGCCTGCCGGACGAAGGTCATGGTGAGCAGCTCCAGCGCATAGTCCCGATCGATCGAGTCGTCGAGCGATTCCGCGGCGGCGAAGGCTCGGTCGATATGGCCCTCGTCGGCGAGATCGGCGGCGACATAGGCCACGAGACGCTCGCGCAAGTAATACTCCTCCGATGGTTCCGGTAGTGCGCTGAGTAGTGTTTCCAGGCCCTCTACCCCCCGGCGCCGAACGACGTCTACGGCCCGCTGGAGAAGATCGTACGCCTCGTCGTGATCCTCCACGTCGCCGCATCGTCGAAGGAGGCGGTCCACACCCTCTTCCAGATGCCCGAGCGCCAGTTGGCCGAGGGACAGGGCCAGCTCCAGAGAAACTCGATTCTTTTCGCTACGGGTCTTCTCCGCCTGCTTGGAAATCGAAGCCAGTGCGGTGTCCGCGACGTCCGGCCGTTCGAGCGAGGCGGCGAGCTGGACGACGTCGAGAAGCCGCCACGCCTTGCGCGGTCCTCTGGCGCTCTTGGCAAGATCCCGCAAGCCGTCGAGGACGTCTTCCGCCTCTTGCACTTCGCCTCGGTCCAGCGCACGGAGACCATGCTCGAGATCGATCTCGGTGTTGCCTGCCGTGGACTCTTCCACCGATTCGTCGTTCAGCTCGGCCCGCGCCTCGTCCCGGACCTCCTCGGGCAGCATGTCGACGAGCCGTCGGGCCTCGTCGAGGAAACCAGCTTCGGCGAGAGAGCCAACTTGGAATTGGAGAGTGAAACGGTTTTCGAGACGGTCCCAGATCGAAAGTGCCGCCTCCACGTTGCCCGCTGCCTGGTGGGCCAGCCCCGCCTGATAGCACATGGTCTGCCGACGGCTCTCCGCGGTCTTTGGTGAGGTCCTGGAGAGATGGACGGGGAGGTCACGTGTGACCACAGGGAGGAGGGCCTCGATCACCTCGCCGCGGTTCTCGCGTCGGGCTCCGCGGACGATGTGGTTTTCCCAGGACTGGACGTGGGGAGACTCTTCGAACGCTGCACCTACAGCGCGGATCGTCTCGAGCTCGCCGCTGGCGCCGAGCAATTCGAGCGCCGAGCCGGGGAAGTGTCCCGCTGCGGTGAGGCGAACCGCGAGACATGGATCTGCAGCCAGCAGTGGCGGCAGCAGAGTGGCCAGGAACGGCTCCGCACCCGGAGAGATTCTCGGAGTAGGTAGCTCGTCCAGCAAGCCCAGACCTTCGTCTGCTCGGTTCGTTGCGGCCAGCTCGGCGGCAGCCAACAGCCGCCATACGAAGGCGCGATCGTCGTCCAGTACCGGCAAGACCTGGCGAAAGCCGTCGGCTCCTGCACTGCGGAGCACCTCCAAGGGATCGAGCCGATCGATTGCCCGACGGACCGGAGCTGCGGCGACCGCAACCCGAGCGAACGCTCCGACATCGTTCTCTTGGATCGCCCGTTCACCTTCGGCGAACAGAGCGTTCCATCTCGCCAGCAACTCGGGTGGGGACGAGGGTAGTTCCGGTTCGTCGTCTGTCTGCCGAAACAGCCTACCCAGCCAGGTCATGAGTCGACTCTACCGGCTTCCGCGGCCGCTGTCCCGCCGCGATTGAACCAAAGACCAGATCGGTCGACTACGGTAGTGGAGAGGCGATATGAAACCCGCAGAAGCAAATCACGATCCCCGCGCAGCCGTTCTGGACGAACTCTTGATCCTTCGCTTTCAGAGTGGAGAATCCGTAGCGCTCGACACGTTGGCGAGTCGCTGGAACGCGAGGCTGTTTCGCCATGCCTGCCGTTTGACGCGGGATCGCGAGCTGGCATCGGACGCGTTGCAAGATGCCTGGCTCGCCATCGCGAGGGGATTGCATCGTTTGCAGGATCCGACCCGTTTTCCGGGATGGGCCCATCGCATCGTCGCCAACAAATGTCGGGATGCGATCCGCAAGCTACAGCGTCGGCGCCGGCTGACCGAGGAGATAGCCCAGGAGCCGAAAGCTGAGGCGATGCCGCCTTTCGTCGAACCGTCGGTGGATCCTCGGTTGGCTGCGCTACGCGCAGCGATGGCGGCTCTTCCCGACGACCGGCGGATGCTGCTGTCGCTTTTCTATCTCGAACAGATGAACGTCGACCAGATTGCGCTGGCACTGGATCTTCCCGCCGGCACCGTCAAGTCACGCCTTTTCTACTGCCGACGCAAGCTCCGCGCTGCGATCGAACACTCTTCTGAAACAACCTAAACGGAGACCGAAAATCATGAGCACCGACAACGATCTCGACCAGATGATCCGTGAGACCCTTCGCCAAGACGAGAGTGAGCTCCTACAGCGAATGGAGGAGCCATCGCTGCGCACGATGATGGGGGACGCCTTCTCCAGCAGGCTGCGCTGGCTCATGGTGCTGAGCAGCCTGCTAGTGTTCGTCTCGTTTCTCTTCGCCGTCTGGGCCGGAGTTCACTTCTTCCAGGCCACCGAGACCGAACAGATGATCCGTTGGGGAGCCTTGATGTTCCTGTTCCTCATGCCGACGTCGTTCATCAAGATCTTCCACTGGCTAGAGATGGAGCGTTCGGCGATCGTACGAGAGATCAAGCGTGTCGAGTTGCGCCTCGTGCAACTGGCGGAGGAGTGGGGTTCGGAACAAAGAGCGTGATTTTGATTGACCAAAAATATTGATTCGACTATCCTTCGGTATCGGAGGCCGGCCGGTTCGGCGTTGACGTCGGCGGCGCAGTGTTCGGCGCCTCCCTCCCGCGTTGCCTGCTCCGTCGGGTAGTTTGTTTCGGCGGAGCGAATGACAGCATGGCAACACACGGACCGGCGACGGGATCGGAGTGACGGAATCGATGAGCCAGACGACGACAGCCACCGCGCAGAGTGGGCCGCAACCACTGGGGGACCGCGAGGTTTCCACCAGCCGGCGCGACAATGAACGGGTCTTCCGGGCCCGCGGCGTCACGAAGGTCTACGACATGGGCGAGGTGCAGGTGCATGCGTTGCGCGGTGTCGATCTCGACCTGTACGAGTCGGAGTTCACAGTCCTACTGGGACCGTCGGGTAGCGGCAAGTCGACGTTGCTCAACATCCTCGGTGGGCTCGACACCCCGACGGACGGCGAGGTGCACTATCGCGGCGGCGAGCTCACCGCGGCGGACGAAAGGGGCCTCACCCGCTACCGCCGGCATCACGTGGGTTTCGTCTTTCAGTTCTACAACCTGATCCCCAGCTTGACGGCGAAGGAGAACGTTGCTCTGGTGACGGACATCTCGCCGGATCCGATGACACCGGAGCACGCCCTCGACATGGTGGGCCTGGCCGATCGCATGGATCACTTTCCCGCTCAGCTCTCCGGCGGCCAGCAGCAACGCGTGGCCATTGCCCGCGCGATCGCCAAGCGACCCGACGTGCTGCTGTGTGACGAACCCACCGGGGCCCTCGACATCACCACCGGCGTGTTGGTCCTGGAGGCCATCGAACGGGTGAACCACGAGCTGGGTACCACCACGTGCGTGATCACCCACAACGCGGCCATCGGACAGATGGCGGAGCGGGTGATCCACTTGACCGATGGTCGGATCGGCTCCATCGTGGAGAACGAGCACCAGCTCGGCCCGCGGGACCTGAGCTGGTAGCAATCGAGTTCCCCATGCGCGCCATCCACCGCAAGCTGCTCCGCGACCTCTGGCAGATCAAGGGTCAGGCCTTCGCCATCGCCGCGGTGATCGGTGTGGGCGTCGCGATGTTCATCACCTACTTCTCGACCTTCGTGTCGTTGGAACGGACTCGCGACACCTACTACGACCGCTATCGCATGGCCGACGTCTTCGCCATGGCGAAGCGAGCTCCCAACCATCTGGCGCCGCGACTGGCGGAAATCGCCGGGGTTTCTGGCGTCCGCACACGGGTGGTGGCGGACGTCACACTCGACGTGGAGGGAGCCACCGAGCCCATCACCGGGCGGCTCGTCTCGATTCCAGAGGCCCGCCAGCCGATGATCAACGACCTCGTGCTGCTGCAGGGTCGCTACCTCGAGCCCGGTCGGCGCGACGAAGTCTTGGTATCCGAGGGCTTCGCTCTGGCCCGGGAGATCGGGCCAGGCGACTCGGTGACGGCGGTGATCAACGGTCGCCGGCGAGAGCTGGATATCGTCGGCGTCGCCCTTTCTCCCGAGTACGTGTACACCATTCGTCCGGGCGACCTGATGCCCGACGACGCTCGTTTCGGCATCTTCTGGATGGCCCACGAGCCGCTCGCAGCTGCTTTCGACATGGAAGGCGGCTTCAACGACGTGGTACTACGCACCATGCCCGGCGCGCAGGAGGACGAGGTCATCGCGCGGGTCGATTCCTTGCTCGAGCCCTACGGTGGCTTGGGTGCGATGCCGCGATCCCTGCAGATCTCGGCCTGGTATCTCGACAACGAGCTCAACCAGCTCAAGGGCTTCGGAATGATCACGCCGATGATCTTCCTCGCCGTTGCGGCGTTTCTGCTCAACGTCGTCCTCACCCGCATCGTTTCGGTGCAGCGGGAGCAGATCGCTGCGCTCAAAGCACTGGGCTACTCCAATCGCGAGGTGGGCTTTCACTATTCGGCCTGGAGCTTGCTCATCTCCGCCTCCGGTAGCGTCGCGGGGGTTTTCTTGGGGCGCTGGCTCGGGTTGGGGATGATCGGTATGTACAACGACTACTTCCGGTTCCCCTTCCTCGCGTACCAGCTGTCGCCCGACGTGGTCACCGGAGCGCTTCTCATCAGCGTCGGTGCCGCGATTGCCGGCGCCTTCAGCTCAGTGAGGGTCGCTGTGGCGCTGCCACCTGCGGAGGCCATGCGGCCCGAGCCGCCGGCCCGGTTTCGAACGACATTGATGGAACGGTTGGGCCTCGGCAAGCTGCTGTCGCCGGCTACCCGCATGGTGATGCGGAATCTGGAGAAGCGTCCGTTCCGCACCTTCGCCTCGGTGGCCGGCGTGGCCGCGTCGGGCGGGCTGCTGGTGATCGGCCTGTTTTTCCTCGACGCGATCGATCTCCTGCTCGATTCCCAGTTCTACGTGGCCCAGCGCCAGGACGTGACGGTGAGCTTCGTCGAGCCGCGCTCCGCGCAGGCTCTGCACGAGGTGCACCGCTTGCCTGGGGTGATCCACGCCGAAGCTCTCCGAGCCGTGCCGGTGCGTCTGCGAGCTGGACACCGTACGCGTCAGACTTCGATCACTGGTCTCGAAGGCGATGCTCGCCTGCAGCGCATCGTGGGCTCGGATCTGCAGGCGCGGGAGCTACCGCCGAACGGTTTGATGATGACCGAGGTGCTGGCGAAGATCCTAGGCATCCAGCGCGGGCAAGAGGTGACCCTGGAAGTCCTCGAAGGCACGCGTCCGGTGCGTCGAGCCGTCGTGGTCGATCTGGTGGACGAGTTCATGGGCACCCAGATCTACATGAACGTCGACGCGTTGCGCGATCTGATGCGTGAAGGCGGCATCCTTTCGGGCGCCTACCTCCAGATCGACCAGCGCTTCCAGAACGAGCTCTATGAGCAGTTGAAGAACATTCCCGCTGTCGCGGGCGTTGCGTTGAAGTCGGCCGCGCTCGATGCCTTCAATCAGCAGATGGACGAGACGATGGGGATCTTCATCTTCTTCAACATTCTCTTCGCTTCCATCATCACGATCGGTGTGGTCTACAACGCGGCGCGCATCGCCTTGTCAGAACGGAGTCGGGAGCTGGCGTCGCTGCGGGTTTTGGGTTTCTCTCGTGGCGAGATCAGCAGTATCTTGCTCGGAGAGCTGGCCGCCGTGATGCTCCTCGCCCTACCCCTCGGCATGTTGGCAGGCTATGGTTTTGCCGCTTTGATGGTGAGCTCTTTCGACAACGAGCTCTTTCGCTTCCCGCTCGCGGTGTCGAGCCGCACCTATGCCACATCGGTGCTGGTGGTCCTGGCTTCCGCGACGCTGTCCGGTTTGGCGGTGCGCCGCCGGCTCGATCACCTCGACCTGGTCGAGGTCTTGAAGACCAGAGAATGACGTCCGAGACGTCGAGAAAGATACTCAGAGAATGATGATGTCTACAGATTCCGCGAGTTCTGGCAAGAATGGTACGAAGGGCGCCGACCGAGCCGGTAGGCGCGCCCGGCGACGAAATATCCTCCTCGTGCTGGGCGCTCTGGCCCTCGTAGCGATGCTGGCTTGGGCCTTCCAGCCCAAACCCGTGCCGGCCGACTTCGCCGTGGTCTCCCGTGGCGCTCTCGAGGTCACACTCGACGAGGAGGGCGAGACCAGGGTGCGTGAGCGCTACGAGGTATCGGCCCCGCTGGCTGGTCGAATCCTGCGAATCGAGTTGGAGCCGGGCGATCCTGTGGTCGCAGACACCACCGTACTGGCCACGTTCCAACCGGCTGCACCGGTTCTCCTGGACGCTCGGAGCCGAGCCGAAGCGGAGGCCAGGGTGCGGGCGGCGCGCGCCGCTCGAGGACAGGCGAGCGCGGAGTTGGAGAGAACCCGTGCCGAGCTCGATTTCGCCGAGGCGGAGCTGAATCGGATCCTCCACTTGGCGGAGGACGAAATCGTGTCCCGCGAGCGTCTCGACAGCGCGGAGCTGAACCTGAAGACGCGGCAGCGGGCGGTGGAGGCGGCGAAATTCCGTCTCGAAACCGGCGAGCACGAGTTGGAAGTGGCGCAGGCGACCTTGACCCATTCCAGTGCCGCCAGTGGCGCCTCTGCAGGAGGTCAGGATCCGATGATCTTGACGTCGCCGGTGGATGGTGTGGTGTTGAACCGCCGCCGCGAGAGCGAGTCCGTCGTGCAGGCTGGGGAGGTCTTGCTCGTGGTGGCCGACCCGTCCCGCCTCGAGATTGTCGCCGACTTTCTGTCGACCGATGCCGTGCGGATCGATCCCGGCGACCCGGTGTACATCGAGCAGTGGGGTGGCGAGAATCGCCTCGTCGGCGAAGTCCGGCGCGTGGAGCCGTCGGGTTTCACCAAGATCTCGGCCCTTGGGGTCGAGGAGCAGCGGGTCAACGTGATCATCGACTTCGCCGACCCGCGGGAGGCCTGGGAGGCCCTGGGAGACGGCTACCGCGTGGAGGTTCAGGTCGTGATCTGGCGCGACGAGGAGGTCACGAAGATTCCCACCAGCGCGCTCTTCCGTCACGAAGATGGTTGGGCGGCCTTCACGGTGTCCGACGGTGAGGCCCATCTGAGACCGGTCGAGGTCGGCCAGCGAAACGGTCTGGAAGCAGAGATCCTGTCGGGGATCGCGGAAGGTGAGCAGATCCTGGTCCACCCATCCGACGAGGTGGCGGAAGGTGTCGGCGTGGAGCAGCGGACCGAGGAATGAGCGCCGCAGCCGGCGATCCGAAGAGAGTCGTCCTGACCTGCGCTCTCACCGGGGTCCTGACGGATGCTGCTCAGCATCCGGTTCCGGTGACTCCCGAGGAGATGGCCTCGGAGGCCCGGCGGGCTTGGGACGCCGGAGCCACGGTGATGCACGTCCACTTCCGGCGACAAGAGCCGGGGAAGGGTCACCTGCCGTCGTGGGACCCCGAGGTGGCCCTGGAGATTGCCGACGCGATCCGCGACGCGTGCCGCGGGGTGATACTCAACATGACCACGGGTGTGGTCGGTGCCGACATCGCGGGCCCGCTGGGTTGTTTGCGACGGCTGCGTCCGGAGATCGCGGCCTGCAACGCCGGCAGCCTCAACTACTTGAAGACCCGCTCCGATGGTTCCTGGGCCTGGCCGCCTTTGTTGTTCGACAATCCCGTCGCCAAGGTAGCGGCCTTTCTCGATGCCATGGCCGAGACCGCAACCCGACCCGAGCTCGAATGCTTCGATGTCGGCATCGTTCGCTCCGCGGGTCTCTACCTGCAGAACGGACTGCTCCCTCAGGATCAGACGCCACTCGTCAATCTCGTTCTCGGTGTGGCCTCCGGAATGCCGGCCGATTCGGACCTACTGGACTACCTGGTTCCGCGCCTGCCGGAGTGGATCGCCGATGGAGTGCACTGGCAGACGACGGTGATCGGTCGCCAAGAGGTCTGGGACGTCCACCGCAGGACCGCCGAGCTCGGGGGCTCGCTGCGCACGGGTCTCGAGGACACGTTCTACCTACCCGATGGATCGAAGGCCGAGTCCAACGGCGAACTGATCGAAGCGCTGGCTGGTACAGCACGCGCGGCGGGTCGAGAGCCTGCGTCAGCGACCGATGCGCGGACCAAATTTGGGCTGCCCGCTGGTTCCTAGAGCGCAGCGACGTCGGCCCCGCCGCACAGATTGCCCCGCTCATTCCGATAGACCCGTGTCGTGCCGCTCACGGTGTCGTAGATCTTTATCTCGTACTCCACGTCCGACAGTGCCCCGTAGAAGAGCCAGTGCTTGCCGTTGATGGTCGTGCCATCGAGGAGCTTTACGACCAGCTCGACGTTGTCCTCGCCGAAGAACCAGAACATTCCTGTCTCCGAGCTGTACGGGATCGGTGTCGCCGAGCCCGCGTCCATAGCAGTCGCCCAGGAGGCAGAAACCTCGAAACGGTCGTAGAAGCAGAGGGTGCCCGGCAGGTCGCGACAGGCACCGGGCGGTGATTCCGAAGCAGCCAGACTTCGATCCAACGTGGCTGGAGTTTGTGTAGCTGAAGTCTGTTGGGACGGGGCCGATAGACGCGCAGGTTCGATCGAACCGTCGGCGGCGTCCGCGACGATCTCGTCGGCCGCTGCAGCGGGGAATGCCAGGACGTCGGCATTGCCGCAGAACGTCCCAGAGGGGTTCTCGAAGACGCGGACGGTACCGGTCTCGAGATCTTCCGCGGTAATGGTGTACGCCCTGTCGGAGAGGGCACCGTAGTAGATCCAGTGATGATCGTTGATCGTGGTGCCGTCGAGGATTTTGATCGCCAGCTCGAGATTCTCCTCGGAGAAAAACGTGAAGAAGACGGTGTCGTCGATGTCCGAGGTCACCCCAGCAGGCACTGTGTTGGCTCGTTCCTCGGGGCCTCCGGGCGTCGCCTGATAGGTGACACGCAATCGAAAACGGTCGCCGATGCAGGCGGTGTGGGAGTCGGACCGGCAACGTTCCGTTGGCGTACCCGCATCGTGCGCCCACAACTCACGCCCATGAACGCCGTCGTCCGCTTCGAAGAACAGGCGAGCGTCCGAGCCTCCGAAAGCGAGCTGGTCCGGACTGGAAGATGCCGGTCCCGGTCGAATATCTGCAGCCAGAGTCGGCTGCCCGGCCGGCAGGTAGGCCTCGTCCAAAGGCAAGCGCCACAATTCGTGACCACGTCGAGCCGAGTCGGTGTCGCCGATGGCGCCGAAGAAGAGGCTACGTTCCTCCGGGGTGTCGCGCAGGACGAGAGATCGAGGAGACGAGCCGAGCGGTCCCGGCCGAATGGCGAAGCGAGACGTCCCCACCGCGGTGCCGTCGGTATGCCAAAGCTCGGTGCCTTCCTCGGCATCGCCGGAGACGAAGTACAAACGGTCTCCTGCGGCGACGAGGTCTGACGCCTTGCGGGCAAGCTCGATCTCGGTCACGCCGCCTGCGGCGTCGAAGATCCAGAGGCTTCCCAAGCGAGGGACGAAGGGCGAGGGCTGGGGGCCCGGAGCCAAGGCCATCGAAGTTCCGAACGCGACCATCTGAATCGCTTCCGATTCCTCGACGAAGGTACTCCACGAGATCGGCAGCCTGGCGAGGCGAGACGTCCCCGCCGCGGTGCCATCGGTGCGCCAGACGTCGATATTACGAATCGAGGAGTGCGGTAGGGGTCCGGCATCGGCGCCGCGAGCCAGGAAGTAGATCCAAGGCCCTGCGCGGCGAAACACCGACGGTGCGCTTCCTTCTTCCCCCGGAAGCAGGTCGAGGAGGAGCTCAGTCCCTTCGCTGGTGCCATCGCTGCGCCAGAGCTCGCCTCCGTGTTCGTCGGTGCGGGCGGAAAAGACCATGTGATGGCCGACGACCGTCAGACCACGTGGGTAGATGGGGGAGAAAAGGGTCGGATATGGCGAAGGCGGACTGCAGACGCCGCAGCCGAATCGATCGTTGAACCAGGTGGGGTCGATATCGATCAGTAGCTCAGTGCCGCCCGTCGTGAGATCGGTAGACCAGATCTTCTGGCCCATGCCCTGGTCGGCGAAGAAGAAGACGCGATCACCGAACTCCACGGGTTCTCGCGGAAACGAGTCCGGTGTAACGTTGGCAGGGATGTCGAGTGCCAGATCGGCGAGCAGCCTGGCATCGCCGCCATCCCACAGCCACGGCTCGACTCCTGATGCGACATCCGATGCGCCGAAAAAGAGCACGTCGCCGAATCGGTGGGATTCCAGGGACCAGTCTCGGATCGAGAGAAGTGGCGTGGATGAATCGGAGCCCACGACAGGAGCCGTGCCGTCGGTTGTACCGTCGGTGGACCAGATGTCGCTCGTAGTGTTCGCCACGCCCGCCGCAGTGAAGAGGAGATCGGGCCCGCGATCGGTCAAGTTCCGGATACGCGACCCTGCCGATGTGCCGGTAAGGTCGGCCAGTGGTTCGGCGAAGTCAGCTCCCGGTGCGATGGTCCACAACTCAGACCCGGTGGAGGAGGTCCGTCCCCGGAAGTAGAACCGGGCCCCGTCCGCTCCTGGATGGGTCGCGGACGACGCCCCGAGATCGATCGGCGTCGTACCGTCCGCCGTACCGTCTGTGACGAAGGCCTTGGGTCCGGGGCCATGGGATCTGATGAAAAAGACCTGGTCCTCTCCAACCGAAGTGGTGTGATAGGTCCCACTCACGCCGAGTGGTCGGGGCGAGTCGTTGGCAGCGAAGCTGCCATCGATCCAGTACAGGGCGTAGTCAGAGCTGAAGTCTGCCGGACCCACGAAAAAGGCGATGCCACCCGCGATGGGGAAGAGGCTCGATCGCAGCTCGCCCGGCAAGTTCGCGGCCGGTCGAGTGCCCTCGGGGGTGCCGTCGGTCGTCCAGAGGTTGGACCCGCTTCCGAAGTAGAAGCGTCCGCCCGATTCGGCCGTGCGAAAGAATACGGTGCCGCACGATCCGAAGCAGTCCGGCGCCAGGGGAGCGGTGGTTTCGGGTGTGCCCTGGGTCGTCCAGAACTCAGCTCGCTGGCCCAGACCCTGACAGTCTCGCTCGAAGACAAGGTGATCTCCGGCGCGACCCAGAACCTGAAAGCTCGTGGTGGCCTCGAGACAGGCGCCGACTGCGAGAGTCGGCGTTGTTCCCGAGCCGTCGGTACGATAGACCTCCCGGCCGGCGACCGTGTCGGCAAAGAAGAACACGTCGTTTCCGATGCGGACGAATTGGTAGGGGTTGCGCCAGGGTGAAGTGGCGCCCCACAGCGGTCCAGTGCCTTCGACCGTTCCGTCGGTCACCCAGGCCTGAGCATCGGAGAAGCCAGAGGGTGCGGTTCGCACCCAAAAGACGACGCGTCCATCGTCGAGTGCGAGGCTGGTGAAACCGAGTTGATGATCACAAGGAGATCCTGCGGTCGTGCAGAGCGAGGTCAATCGCCGCACCGTCGCCGGGGATGAACCGTCTCCCTTGTCGATTCGCCAGACCTGATATCCGGTTGCGCCGTCGTCAGCGATCGTGAGGAGCGGCAACCCCGGCAGGGTGGTGCGCCGAACCTCTCCGCCGAAGGTAGTCTGTGCCCGCGCGTCGCAGGGACCGGGGCAGAGATCGACGATCCGGTGGGTCCCTTCTTCCGTGCCGTCGGTTTTCCAGAGTTCCCGGCCGGAGGTCTCGTCGCTGGCCCAGAAGTAGTACGGCTCGGAAGCGTCGAGGGCTCCGAGCAGCGGTGCTGGCGATGGGTTCGAGCTCTCCGCTCCAGATCCAGGGCTGAGATCCGCGACGAGTTCCGTATTCGCGGCCGCGGCGACGGGTAGGCCCAGGATGAGAACTACGACACGCCAAAGCGTCGGTCGGGCGCGAGTAGAGCGGTGAATGGACAGCATCGGATCCGGTGCGTCGGGTCGTGGTTGGGCTGACATGGAATCTCTCGGCTCGGCTGACGTTGAGTGTGATTGGAGAATGCTAGAATAGCATGAAAAGTGAGAAAATATGAGATAGGGGCAAAGAACGGATCGAAGGGACCGATCCGGACGGTGCCATCCGCCACCGATCGACTTCGTTCTCGAATCCGTCTGATGCACCCGGCAGCTCGACACGCTGGCGCATGCAGTGGGCGCAGCGGGTCGGGAGCCTGCGTCGGAGGTGGAGACAAGGGCGATATTGAGGCTTTCAGTGTTCGGCTGAATCCGCCGAAGGCCTGACGTCGAAGAACGGGACGACCGCGAGATGCCGCCCGGCCTCGCGGGACATCCCGGCCGGATGTGCTTCCATCAAGTCGATACCTCACATGGCGACACTTCAAGAACTCAACCCCTCGATAGGAAATACATCATGATCCGCAAGACTCTCACTTTCACCCTCGCCCTTTCCCTGTTTGCTGGACTCGCCTTTGCCGCCGACAAGGAGATGGCGAGTCACGACATCGTCGACACCGCCGTGGCTGCTGGCAGCTTCGAGACGCTCGTCACCGCCGTGAAAGCAGCTGGTCTGGTCGACACGCTCAAGGGTGACGGTCCGTTCACCGTATTCGCTCCCACCGACGAGGCGTTCGCCAAGCTGCCCGAAGGTACCGTCGAGGCGCTGCTCGCCGACAAGGAGAAGCTGACCGCCGTCCTCACGTATCACGTGGTGGCAGGCAAGAACCTGGCGTCCGATGTCGTCGCGGCCAGCTCTCTCGACACGGTGCAAGGCGGCTCGCTCAGCATCGATACAAGCAGCGGTGTAATGGTCGGCTCGGCCAACGTCGTGAAGACCGACATCGTCACCTCCAACGGCGTCATCCACGTGATCGACACCGTGCTCATCCCGGAAGGCTGAACCCGCGACCAAGGACGATCCGTTGTGAAGCGCCCGGCAATCGCCGGGCGCCTTCGTCCCGGGGGCCCGTGGCCTCGCGACTATGGAGATGACGATGTTTGGATTTCTGCGCAAGGACCCCAAGAAGCAGCTGGAAGCGAAGTTGGCCAAGCTGTTGGAAGAGGCTCGCGACCTGCAGCGTCGCGGCGACATGCCCGGCCTCGCCCGCAAGTCGGCCGAAGTAAAGGAGGTGGGCCGGCAGCTCGACGCACTGGGCTGAAGGGCGGCGTCTCGCGAGCGGAACTCCGCGTCAGATAGCATCAGGCGTTCCATTCCTGCTGATCTGTAACTCTCCGCGGAGACCCCCATGGCCGAATCCACTCCGTCCGCCGACTCGAGTCCGTCTGCCGACAGCCCGTCCTCTGAGCCGCCACGCGCCTCGGGTGCTGTCGAGCGCTTTCTTTCGTGGATCGAGCGCGTGGGTAACAAGCTGCCGGATCCGGCGATCCTCTTCGTCATTCTGATGCTCGTCACTTGGGTGCTCTCGGCGGTGTTGGCACCGGTTCAATTCGAGGAGATCCATCCGGCCACAGGCGAGCCGATCCGCGTGGCGAATCAGATGACCGGCCAGTCATTCGCCAGCTTCCTCTCCAGCATGGTGAGTACGTTCGTCAACTTCCCACCGCTGGGCATCGTGCTCGTGGCACTTCTCGGCGTGGGTGTGGCGGAACACTCGGGATACATCAATGCAGGACTGAAGTGGTTGCTCAGCTTCACACCCGAAAAGCTCCTGACGCCGATGCTCATCTTGGTGGCCATCGTCAGCCACACGGCGACGGACGCGGGCTATGTCTTGGTCATTCCCCTGGGTGGCGTGATCTTCTACGTCGCGGGGCGCCATCCGCTGGCCGGTATCGGTGCTGCGTTCGCCGGCGTGTCGGGAGGTTTCTCCGCCAACTTCATTCCGTCGGGTATCGATCCGTTGCTCCAGGGATTCACCGAGTCTGCCGCGCAGATCGTGGATCCGGAGCGCATGGTGAATCCACTTTGTAACTGGATGTTCACGAGCCTGTCGAGCGTTCTGGTCATCGCCGTGGGCTGGTACATCACCGATCGCATTGTGGAGCCGCGACTCAAGAACACGGCAGTCGATGGCGATCCTGACGATATGCCGAAGATGGAAGAGCTCGGTGCCAAGGAGAAGAAGGGGCTGTGGGCCGGCAATGCCGCGCTGCTCCTGGGCTTGGTGATCCTGTTCCTGGCTGCCTGGCCCGCCGATTCACCCTTGCGCGACGCGGACGGTCAGATCACGACGTTCAGCGCGCCCATCATGCAGTCCATCGTCCCTCTGATTTTCTTGCTGTTCCTGTTTCCCGGCGTGGTCTACGGTGTCGCGGCCGGCACTATCAAGACCAGCCGAGACGTGATCGGCGGGATGTCGAAGACCATGGAAACCATGGGCTACTACATCGTCATGGCCTTCTTCTGCGCGCTGTTCATCGCAGCCTTCACGCAGTCCAATGTCGGTGTGTTGCTCGCGGTCAAAGGTGCGAACTTCCTGCGCGGTCTCGGCATGCCCGGCGAGGTGACCATCGTCGGCATCATTCTGCTGGCGGCCTTCGTCAACCTGGCGGTGGGCTCGGCGTCGGCGAAGTGGGCGCTCCTCTCGCCGATCTTCGTCCCCATGCTCATGCAACTGGGAATCTCGCCCGAGCTGACCCAGGCCGCCTACCGCGTGGGTGATTCGACGACCAACATCATCACGCCGCTGATGCCGTACTTCCCCCTTGTGGTGGTTTTCTGCCAGCGCTACGTGAAGAAGACCGGTATCGGCACCGTGGTGTCACTGATGTTGCCGTACTCCATCTCGCTGTTGGTTCTGTGGTCGGCGTTCTTGATCCTGAACTGGGTGCTCGGGATCCCGCTGGGCCTCCAGGGCGGTTACCTCTATCCCTGAACGACGATCGCGGGACCCGCGTTTCGTGGATCCGATTCGACTCCGGCGCCGAACGAATGGGTCGAGCCTTCCCGGGCTCCAGACCATCCACATACCAAGAAGGAGCCCTCCATGCGCCGTGCCACATCGGTCGTACCTTTCGTTGCCTGTGTCCTGATGCTCGCCATCGCACCTCTCGCGGCCGAGACCGTTGGCTGGCGAATGGGCGGCGACGGTCGCTACCTGGAAGCCGAGGCGCCGACGAGTTGGTCGCCTACGGAGAACGTGGTGTGGAAGACGAAGATGCCGTCGTGGTCGAACGCGTCGCCCGTACTCCTGGAGGACAAGGGCTTGTTGATCGTGCTGAGCGAGCCCGACCAGGTCGTGGCCGTAAAGAGCGACAGCGGTGAGATCGCCTGGACCGCTTCGACGTCGGACATCGTGTCGGAGCGGCCCGGAGCCCACGACGCCAACGGGTGGACCACAGGCACACCCGTGTCCGACGGCCGGCATGTGTTCACGTTGTTCGGGACGGGGGTGGCTGCGGCCCATACCCTCGACGGCGAGCAGGTCTGGGCGCGGGTGGTGGAGAAGCCCCAGCACCGATGGGGAAACAGCGCCTCACCGGCCCTGGGAGGTGGCAACCTTCTGGTACACGTCGTGGACCTCTTTGCCCTTGATCCGGCCACCGGCGAGGAAGTGTGGCGGGCGCCGTCGGAGCCGCGCTGGGGTTCCCCCGTCGTCACGCAGATCGGTGGCACCGACGTCGTCATCACTACTGCGGGCGACGTCTTCCGGGCCGACGATGGGGCGGTGGTGGCGAACGGCATCGGCGGCCTGAAGTTCGCGGTACCTGTCGTTCAGGACGGCATCGTCTACTTCATCGAGAAGGAAGCGACAGCGGTTCGATTGCCTGAAACCCTCGACGGCGAATTCCAGGAGTTGTGGCGATCGCGGGTCCAAGGCTCGCGCCACTACGTCTCGTCCTTGGTGCACGACGGCCTGATCTACGCGATTTCTCGCGAGCAGGACTTTTCGATCCTCGATGCCGAGACCGGCAAGGTTCTCGATTCACGTCGCTTCGAGCTGTACGACGGAGGGTCCAACGGCGCCTACTCGTCGATTACCCTGGCAGGGGACAAGCTCTTCCTGGGAACTGAAAACGGCGCCTCGGTGGTTTTCAAACCAGGGCCGGAGTACCAGGAAATCGCCCGCAATCAGGTCGAAGGCTACCGCTCCACTCCTGTCTTCCAGGGAGACCGGATGTACCTACGCGCCTTCGACTACCTCTATTGCTTCGGTTCGTCGGCGGACTAGCTTTCGCCGAAGGAGGCATAGCGCTTCCGCCGCCTCGGAAGGACCGGGTGCCCCAATCGAGCGGCCCAGCCTCCTGAAGGCGGATCGGATCAGGAGTGTTGACTCCGGCCCCCAGAACGGCGGCGGATCTCGACGCGGCTGCCGCGAGTTAGCGTTTTCGGCCGATTGAGGTCCGGTCGGAACGCAAAGAGGCCCGGCGCCCTTGAGAGCAACCGGGCCTCGCGGTTCAGGTCCGGCCGGTCAGGCGACTTCGCGCAGAGCCGTGGACACGGGCAGCCGCGCGGCGCGCCAAGCAGGAAACAAGCCGCCGAAGAAGCCCATGATCAGCGCATAGATCAGACCGCTGATCATCAACGGCGGTGTCACCGCGAAGGCGAAGGTCACCTGGCTGAAGCTCTGGAAGTTGAGCGTTGACGCCTGGAAGCCGTTGAACGCGATGAAGGCGACGACAGCTCCCAGAACACCACCGAGGGCGGCGAGAACCATCGCTTCCAGGAGCACCGAAGCCACCACCGGCATGGTGCCGAAGCCGAGGGCGCGCAGAGTGGCGATCTCTCGGGTTCGCGCCGACACCGCGGTGTACATGGTGTTGAGAGCACCGAAGACAGCGCCGAACCCCATCAACAGGCCGATGATCCCGCCAACGACGTAAATCGTGCCGGACAGCGCGCTACCCTGGGATGCGAACCAGTCGGCCTTTCTTTCCACCATGACGTTGAGCTGTGGATCTTCGGTCAGAGCCGATTTCAGATCATCGAAGGCGGCCGCGTCGGCGAGGCGCAGGTGCACTGATTGGTACGAGCTACCTCGGCGGTAGGCAGGTTGGAGAACCTTGGCATCGGTCCAGATCTCCGAATCCTCGACCGTTCCGCCGGTGTCGAAGATCCCGACCACGGTCCAACGGTTCTGACCCCATTCCAGAGAGCTCCCGACGTCGAGGCCGGTGAACTCGGCAGCCGCACCCCGGCCGACGATGACTTCGTTCTTCCCTGGTTCGAAGGCGCGGCCTTCGGTGATCTCGAAGTCACCGCGTACCTCGAAGGCCTGGGGAGAAACACCGCGCAGAGGTACATTCGCCGAGGTGCCTGTGGACCGCTTCGGTACGTCGACGATGACGAAAAGCTCCGCCGAGGCCAGGGAACCCGACTCGCCGGTAGCGATTCCGGGTGCCTGAGCGATGAGCTTGGTCTCGTCGAGCCCCAGCCCGCTGGACATTTCACTGTTGGTGCCAGAGCGCATGACGATCACCGATTCCGGATCGCCGGTTTGGCTCAGAGTCGAGCTGAATCCGACGCCGATCGACAGGACGCCGATGAACACCAGCACCACTCCGGCCACACCGAGGACCGTCGAAACGGAGGAACCCAGGCGTGCGGGCAGATTCTTGAGGTTGAAGAGGGATACGGTCACGACTTGCTGAATCCAGGAGAACATCAGCCTTTCCTCCGCAGAGCGTCGACGATCGTGAGTCGGTGTGCCTGCCAGGCTGGGATCGCACCCGCTGCGAATCCCATGAACAAGAGCAGGAAGCAGCCGAGCAAGATGCCCCAGGTGGGCAGGTAGAGAACCGGGAACATGCCGCCGCCCAGGTCGAAGGAGTTGAGCACCCAGGCCATCAGCGCCAAGGCGGTACCGCCACCGAGCAGCGTCAGGAGATAGGACTCGCCCAGTACGAGACCGAGGGTCTGACCGTGGGTGAATCCCAGGGTCTTGAGCACGCCGATCTCGCTGATGCGCTCGCGTACCGACTGGGCCATGGTGTTGCCGGCGACGAGGAGCAAGGTAAAGAAGACCACCGTCAGGATTCCTGTGGTGATGGTGCCGATATTCCCCATCTGGTTGGCGAAACCCTGGGCGAAAGCCTTCTCGGTGGATGTCTTGGTTTCGGCGGGGGAGTTGGCGAAGAGCGCATCGATCTCTTCGGCGATTGCCGCCGACCGATCGGGGTCGGAGACCCGCACGACGTACCAGCCCGTGAAGCCATCGATACCGGCGAAGCTCTCGGTCAGATAGTCGCGTTGGAAGACCAGTGCCGTATCGTCGAATCCCTTCTCAGCCGTATAGATCCCGACGATGTCGAACTCCCAGGCGCCGCCGTCCGGCCGACGGAAGATGGTGCCCTGGATCGGGATCTTGTCGCCCACTTTCCAGCTGAACCGGTCGGCCGTGGGTTGGCCGACGATGGCACCGGTGCGGTTGGCGATCCATGCTGCCCGCGCCTCGTCCGAGAGCTGGATTTCCGGATAGACGTCCAGGTAGCGCTCGGGATCGACCGCGAACTGTGCGAAGAAGTTCTTCGGATCCTGGTAGACGCCACCGAACCACATTGCGTTCGCCACCCGGGCCACACCGTCCACTTGCTCCATCTTGTTTTGGTAGGCGATGGGGACGGGCTGGACGAGCGACACCTTGTGCATGGTGATCAGTCGGTCCAAACCGGCGATGTCGACACCGGCGGAGAACGCGGTCTTGAGCGCCAGCAGCGCACTGAACAGGATGAAAGCGATGAAGATCGAGCCCAGCGTGAGGGTGGTTCGCACCTTCTTGCGGGTGAGGTTGCGCCAGAGGAGGTAGAGGAATGACATATCGATCTCCTCAGGCCACCGCTTCGTGGACGGAGTCGCCGGTGGTCCGGGATCGGCCTCGCAGATCGTCTTCCGAAACCAGGCGCCCCTTGTCGAGGTGCAGCGTTCGCCGTGCCCGTTCGGCTGCAAGCGGATCGTGGGTCACCATGACGATGGTCTTGCCGTGCTCGCGATTCAAGGCCTCCAGGAGATCGAGGATCTCGTCACCCGAGGCGCGATCCAGGTCGCCGGTGGGCTCGTCAGCCAGGATTAGGGTGGGATCCGAGACGATGGCGCGCGCGATGCCCACCCGCTGCTCCTGACCACCGGACAGCTGGCGCGGGTAGTGGTCGGCGCGATCGCTCAGGCCGACGACGTCCAGCGCGATCTTGACGCGCTTGCGACGCTCCGCTTTGGACAGTTTGGTCAACAGGAGAGGTAGCTCGACGTTCCGAGCGGCGGTCAGTACGGGCAGCAGATTGTAGAACTGGAAGACGAAGCCGACGTGGCGGGAACGCCACTTCGCCAGCTGGCGGTCGGACGCCGCTCCCAAGTTCTGATCTGCGACCACCACGCTTCCGGACGTCGGTCGGTCCAGCCCGCCAAGCAGGTTGAGCAGGGTGGTCTTGCCGGAACCCGAGGGTCCCATCAGAGCGAGAAAGTCACCCTTGGGCACGGTCAGTGTCGTCTCGTCGAGTACGTCGATCCGTTGATTTCCACGGCTGTACACCTTGGTCACGTGGTCGACCCGAACAAGGGCCTCGGATTGGGTGGCGGAGTGGCTGTCGGTCATCGCGATCCTCGTGTCGGTTGCGTTGGGGAGAGAAGTTCGTGGAACGGAAGGTGATTCAGGAGTCGGTCGGGCGTACCGGATCGCCCGCGGTGAGCGACGGGGGTGGATCGACGACCACGGTCTCGCCACTTTCGACACCGTCGGTGAGCCACGCCCTGCCGCTGCGTCGTGTTTCGACGGAGACGGTGCGCAGCTCGGCGATGCCTTCGCGCACGACGAAGACGCTGTCGCCCTCGCCCGGAGCCGGCACGATGGCCGCTTCCGGCACGGCGACGAACGAGCGATCCGGTGCGGTTTCGGCGGGGGCGACCTGATCGGCGTCGCGGGATAGGAAGGCCACCTTGACGCCCATGTCCGGCAGGATGCGTGGGTCCAGCTGATCGAAGCCTACGCGCACCCGGACGGTGGCCTTCTGCCGATCCGCCGTGGGAACCGCGGTGATCACATAAGCCGAGATCCTCCAGTCCGGATACGCGTCGAGGGTGGCCTCCACGGCCTGGCCATCGGACACACGTTGGATGTAGGCCTCGTTCACGTCGACCTCTATCTCGAGGGAGCTCATGTCCACCACGGTGCCGATGCCTGTGCGGGTGAACCCGCCACCCGCCGAAACGGGGGAGATCATTTCGCCGGGCTGGGCGTTCTTCGTCACCACGACGCCTGCGAACGGCGCGCGGATCACGGTGTCGTCCAGCTCCTGTTGGCGCAGCGAAACCGTCTTCTCGGCCACCGCGACATCGTCCCCTTGGCGCTCGAGCCGTGCCTTCAGTGCGTCTCGGTTGGCTTCCGCGGTATCGAGGAGGGACTGCGAAGCGACGTCTCCCTCCACCAGCTTGCGCAGGCGTTCGGCGTCCAGCCCCGCTTCACGAAGTCGTACTTCGGTTTCCGCAAGGGCGGTGCGGGCAGACTGCAGCTGCGCCTCCGCCAGGGCCAGCGACCGGGTCTGGATCGTGTCGTCGAGTCGCGCCAGGACTTGACCCTCCGTGACCCTCATGCCTTCCTCGATCCCTACGTCGACAATCTTGCCGGTGAACTTCGACGACACCGTGGCGCGGCGGCGCGCGGTGACGTAACCCGAGGCGTCGAGCACCGCATCGGAGCTCGCCAGGGCCCGAGGGCTGACGAGCTCCGCCCGCGCGACTCGGACCTCGGTGGTACCCCCGTCCCGCAACCACCACCAGGCGGCAGCCGCAGCGCCTACCAGGACCAGGGCCACGATGGCTAGGGTCGAGCCCCCGCCGGATCCGGTGCTTTCGATGTCCGCGCGGTCGATGCGAAGTTCTTTCAGTCGGTCGTGCTTCTCGGACATGGGGTTCCTCTGCTGGATGAGCGCGGCTCGCGGGCTGGCTCAGAGTGTGCGGGTCGGCAGCGAAGGAGACGGGTGGCGTTCCAACGTCGCTTGCTGTCGGGGGAGTACGCCGCTCAGGTTACCGAAGTTCGGCAGGTTCGGTGAACGTGGGCCGTGACTCGGCGAGCTGCGCAACGGGTCGGTGAAGCGCCCACGATACCTAGCAGGTCACCGTTGTTCCTCTCGGCCAGTTCGCGACGGTCCGCGACTCGGGGAAACGGTGGTCGATAGATCTTCTGTGGGTTAGAATCTCTGATCTTGTTGTTGGGAGGTTGAGATCATGTGTTCGATTCAATGGAGATGCGCTGCCGCAATCGCGAGCTTGGCGGCGCTGTCGATTTCATCGTCGGCTCAGGCCAAAACTGCGTCGTTGTCTCACGCGGAACGAGGCGCCGTTTCGATGGCGGCCGACTATCTCGATGGTGGTGTCGAGGCTCTATGGCCGAGGTTGGCCAAGAGTTCTGATCTGAGTGACTCGGAAGTGCGGCGGGAGAAGGTCGAACTGTCTGTGCGACTGGGCCCGGTCAGTGGCACGAAATGGGAACTCGCGCACCTGGCGGGTCAGGGCGGCGATCGATATGCGGCCTTTCAGGTGACCTACGCTTCCGGAATCATGGACGTCCTCGTCTTCGACGTCGACATCCAGTCGGGGCACCTTCGTTCTGTCCGCTCGTTGGTGGAGCCCAGATCTCCCGGCACGTATCAAATGGCGCGCCTGGCCAACCTCAGGACTCTCCTGGCTCGAGGTGACGTCCTGATGGGCGAGGGACGCGGCGACGAGGTAGAACGGCTGTTGCGTGCCAGGACCGATCCGCGTGCCACGTCCCAGCAAGCGCGGTTCGAGGCCGCTGTCCGGCGTCTATGGTTGGCGCAGTATCGCCTGCTGCGCGCCGACGCAGAGGGCGCCTGGAGAGCGAGAGACAGCGGCTCTCCGAGTGGATCCCGCGGGCAGACGGTGACCGAGTCGACGTTCACCTGGTACCTGCGAAGGACTTCTACGAAGTCTATGGAGGCGGTGTCGGAATCCTCGGCCTCTTCGACGGACGGATCCGACTTCCCGTCTTCGACGTCGGCGACCAGGGAGCGGTCATGACTGGTGTGCTTTCCCATGAGTTGGCTCACGCCATGATCGACCGTGCAACGGACGAGTGCGCTCCGAAGTGGTTTCACGAGGGACTAGCGCAGTTGCTGGAACCCGGAGCGCGTCAGGTCAACCCCTATCGATCGGGTGTCAAGCCCGTCGCGATGCCACTGGTCGAGAGCGTCTTGAGGGGGTTCAGTGAATCAGGACTCGTGACTCAGGTCTACGAGCAGGCGTACTGGGCTCTGCGCTACGTGGAAAGAGAACACGGCAAGTCTGGCATTCACCAATTGTTGGAGTCGTTTGCAGGCTGTATGCGGACGCCCGAAGCCTTTCGCCGGGCGCTGAAGATCGGATCGGCGGAGTTCGATCGGCAGCTTCGAACCTGGGCCGGAGGACCCGACGCGCCGCTGGAAGACGAAGGCATCCCGTTGGCCTTCGACGAAGAGCAGCTCGATCTCATGGCTGAGATGGCTCCCGGATTCGGCGAGGCCGTGGAGCAGAAGGCCCAGGAGCGCCAACCTCTTCCCAAGGTGGGGCTGGCGCGGGAGTTGCCGACGCAGGAAGAGATCGAGGACGTGGTCGTCGAGGCCGTCCAGGAACTGATGGAGGAGTGGTACGAGTCCTACTATTCCGACCGAGCTGCGCAGATCAAGAAAGACCTCGCTGACCTCGTGTTGGTGTTACGCGGCGATCGCCCACCGGAGCGCCGAGTGGAGGCGGTGTGCCGTGACATCAGCACGATGATCGTCTCGCTGCATCTGAGCGGAACGTTCGAGTCGATCGACGAAGATGTCAATCGCTCCTTGCGTTCAGCCTATGGCGCGCTGTCCCGTGCCACGAACGCTTGCGCGCGTGGAGGCGACCTCCAGCGGCACCTGAAAGAGGCAGAGAAGTTCCTGCAGGATGCGGCGTACCACCTCGACAAGTACGGCCTGAAGCCTTGACCACATCGTGCTGTCGCGTTGCGGACCCGTCTCGCAACCCGGACCGGTTCACGCGGTCTTCAGGCGTTCCAGCAGCTGTGTCTCTACAGACTCGAACTCTCGCCGCAACTCCGCGACATCTGTCAGTAGCTGCTCTCGGTTCCGATCTTCGGAAGCTCGCTCCAGGCGCTCGCAAATGGCCTCCAGCCGACGGGCGCCGAAGATGCCCGAAGCTCCCTTCAGGCGATGGCTCGCAGAACCGATGGTCGTGCGATCTTCCTGGTCGGCGGCAGCTTCGAGTCGGCTGAGGGTTTCCCGGGCGCTCGACAGGTAGGAGTCGGTGAGGTCGTGCGCCTGGTCATCTCCCAGCAAGACGAGATTGTCGAGGAACGAAGCATCGATCACGGGAACCTCGTCCTCCGTACCGTCGTCCACGCCCTTGCTGGGCTCGCTCTGGGGTCCAGCCGCCGCGGCGGCATCGCGGTAGCCGCCCATGAGCTTCAGCATCGCTTCCAGTTCGTCGGCGAAGATCGGTTTCCCCAGGAACTCGTCGACGCCCGCTGCCAGGCATCGTTCACGATCTCCCTTCAAGGTGCTTGCGGTGACAGCGGCGATCTTCGGCCTCTCGTGCTCCCATCGCTCCAGGATCTCGCGGGTCGCCGCCAGGCCGTCGAGGACCGGCATGTGGACATCCATCAGGACGACATCGTATGGATTCCCGGAATCGATGGCTGCGGCCACCGCATCTACCGCCTGGCGGCCGTTGTCCACCACGTCGGGCTCGTAGCCCATTCGCTCAAGCAGCAGCCGCGCCACGATCTGATTGGTCGGATGGTCTTCGGCGACCAGGATCCGCATCGGCATCTTCGTCGCGAGCTCGGTGTCGAGTTGGAGCGCCGCATCCGGCATCTGGGAAAGGCGGGCCGGGCGACCGCGGATCGAAAAACGAAAGGTAGACCCTTGCCCCGGTTCGCTTTCGACGCTGATGGACCCACCCATGAGCTCCGTCAACCTGCGGCTGATGGTGAGCCCCAGGCCCGTGCCACCGAAGCGTCTCGTGGTGGATGCATCCGCCTGACTGAAGACGTCGAAGATCTTCGCTTGTTTTTCGGCGGGGATCCCGATGCCCGAGTCCCGGACCTCGAAGAAAACCTCGACCTCGGCCTCGTCGGTCGCATCCGGCGGAACCGAGCGCGACGAGGCGCGAACCACGATCGAGCCTACTTCGGTGAACTTGACCGCGTTCGAGAGAAGATTGGCCAAGATCTGCCGCACCCGGGTGACATCGCCGAAGATGGCCGGCGGGCAACTGGCGTCGATCTCGGTAGAGATCGTCAGCGCCTTCTCCGAAGCTTGTGACGACACCAGCTCCACCGCACTGGTGACGCACTCGCCGATGGCGAAGGGCTGGCTCTCGAGCTCCAGCTTCTCGGACTCGATTTTCGAGAAGTCCAGCACGCTGTTGATCAGCTCCAGCAACGTCTTGCTGCTGGTGCGAATGATCTCGGCGAACGACTGAGCCTGCTCGTCGAGTCGCATGTCGCAGAGCAGCCCACCGACCGCGACGATGGCGTTCAGCGGCGTGCGGATCTCGTGGCTCATGTTCGCCAGGAACTCGGTCTTGGCGCGGCTGCCGGCCTCGGCGGCGTCGCGTGCGGCACGAAGATCCCGGATGATGGAACGGCGCTCGCGCACGTCGCGAACGAACCCAAGGATTTGTACCAGCCTGCCGTCGCGCGATTCCGGTAGTAGGGATAGCTCGGAAATCTGAAAGCTCTCCCCCGACGCTCGCATGCGCAGCTCGAAGGGCGAAGGCATCTGACCGAGCATGGCCTGGTGCAGATTCGAGATGAACAGCGCCACGTCGCCTGGGTGGACATAGGACGTCATGAACCCGCCTCCGCTCCCAGGATCGGAGCCGGTCCAGGCGTCGAATGCCGGGTTGGTGGACGTCAGCGAGCCGTCTTCCACCGCCAGCGTGAACATAGGAATGGGCGCCGCGCGCACCAGGGCACGCGAGAAATCTTCAGAGTCTTGTGGTGGGCCGGAATGTCCTCGTCGGCGATCCATAGGCGTGCGGTCGAATTTGCCTGGCCGGAAAATCTCGAGACTTGCAGGATGGGGGGCCGGATCCGCGAATCTGTCTCGCTACGGTATTGACGAGCCAGGAGCATGCAGTAAAGTCAATGCATCTATGAGAAGCATACCCTACTTCGTTCTCCTCGTCGGTCTGGTGCTGGCATGGCCTGCGCTGATTTCGTCTCCGTCGCTCGCCGAGACCGCCTGCTACAGCCAATCCTGCGGCTCGACGTGTACCCCCGGACTGCCAGTCGGAATCTCCACAATCATCTCGCCGGGCGACTTCCCGGCGGGGGCCGGTACTCCGATCGATTTCGTCGATCCGGACGACGGTCGCAATCGGATGATGATCGCAACCCAAGAAGGCGCCATCCTGATGTGGGATGAAGTGGCGCAGGACATCCTGCCCACGTTCTTTCTCGATCTGCGGGACGACACCGGCGGACCGGTTCTGGCCGGAGGCGAGCGGGGTCTCCTGGCGCTGGTCCTCGATCCGAACTACGCCACCACCGGCGAGCTCTACGTCTTCTACACGGCCGCCAGCTCTGGGCCGGGCTCGACCGGTGACATCGTCATCGAGCGGTACGAGCGATCCGCAGGGAACCCCGATGTCGGAGATCCGAATTCCGCTACGGAGATCCTGGTCATCGAACATTCTTCGGCGAGCAACCACAACGGGGGCGATCTGGCATTCGGGCCGGATGGCTTCCTCTATATCTCCACCGGCGACGGTGGAGGCGGCTGCGACAGCAACCAAGGTATCAACGGCGACGGCCAGAGCCTGGACAGCCTGGACGGCAAGATGCTCCGGATCGACGTACGCGGCATCGATGGTGGTGCGGGCAGCCCCGACGATTGCGGTGTGACAGCCGGGAACTACGGCGTTCCGTCGACGAATCCCTTTTTCGGTCAGGAACCTGCCTGCGACGAGATCTGGGCGTACGGTCTGCGCAACCCATTCCGCTTCAGCTTCGATCGGGACAACGGTGACATGTACATCGGTGACGTCGGGCAGATGAAGTGGGAGGAGATCAACCTCCAGAGGGCAGCGACGCCGGCACCGGTGAACTTCGGTTGGGTGTGTCGGGAAGGCTGCGAAACAGCCGGGAACGACGAGTCATTCTGTTCTACGACGGGATGTCCGGTAGATACCGGGACGACCTGCGAATTCCCTCGTAGCTCGGGTATGTGGGATCCGATCCTCTGCCACTACAACGGCGGTTGGGGTTCGATCATGGGTGGGTTCCGCTATCGCGGTAGTCGTGTACCGTCCATCGCTGGCGACTACATCTATGGCGACGCTGCCTGCGGCCAGATCTGGAAGACCGACGTCCTCGATCCAGCGAACCCGGCGGCGATCTCCGCCTCGTGCTGGGCCAGCGGCTTTGGCGGTACCTTTGGTTTCGCGGAAGACGCCGACGGTGAGCTCTACGTGGTGGTCGGTGGTGCCGGCCGTATCGAATGCATCCACAACGGGGACGGATGTACGTGGCTCGGTGAGGAGATCTTTCTCGACGGCTTCGAGTCGGGAAATACCTCCAGCTGGTCGTCGACCGTCGACTGATGGAGACCGCGGAGCACGGCGCTGTCGACGTCCTCGTCGTCGGCGCCGGCCCGGTGGGTCTCGCCTGTGCCATCGCCTGCCGGCGCCAGGGTCTGACCACGCGGGTGGTGGACAAGGGTACGCTGGTGAATTCCATCGTCGGCTATCCGACGCAGATGGAGCTCTTCTCCACTCCCGAGCTGATCGAGATCGGTGGTCACCCCTTCGCCACCCATCGGTACAAGCCGACAAGGGAGGAGGCCATCGACTACTACCGCGGCGTAGCTCGTTGCGAGGAGCTGGACGTGCGGTTGTACGAACGGGTGCTGGGCGTGGAAGGGGAGCGGGATGGCTTTCGAGTTATGACAGAGAAGGGTAGCCACTCCTGTCGGCGCGTCGTGGTGGCGGTCGGCTTCTTCGATCAGGCTAACCGGCTCGGGCCGAACGGGGAGGGTCTTTCGGGAGAAGAACCGCCGCGAGTGACTCACTATTACAAGGAGTCCTACCCCTATTTCGACCAGCAGGTCACGGTCGTCGGTGGCAAGAATTCCGCCGCCAAGGCCGCCCTAGACTGCTATCGCAGTGGCGCCCACGTGACGCTCGTCCATCGGGGCGAATCCTTGTCGGATCGCGTCAAGTACTGGCTGCGGCCAGATTTGGAGAACCGTATCACCGAAGGCAGTATCCGCGCGTTCTTCCGAAGCTCTATCACTGCGATCGAGCCGGGACGACTCCACCTCGCCACACCAGATGGTCCGAAGATCATCGACAACGACTTCGTCCTCGCCATGACCGGGTACCGGCCGGACTTCGAATGGCTGCGTCGTCTCGGCATCGAGCTACACGACGATGCGGCGAGCACACCGATCTACGACGAGGTCACTTTCGAATCGAATCGGCCGGGAGTCTATCTGGCAGGTACGGTCTGCGGCGGGCTGCACACCGGCCGTTGGTTCATCGAGAACGGCCGTCATCATGCGGCGCAGATCGCTTCCCACGTCGCACGGGGAGAGGCTCCGGAGGTGGATCTGGCGAACCGTCACTGGAAGACGGCGGAGTAGACGCGTCGAGCCGACGAGGGCTGCAGAATGGTGCAGCCCAGTTCTCGTCGCAAATGCCTTGGGATCAGGTCCTGCCCTTAGTGCCCTGAGCGAATAGTGCCACCGCAACGATGTTCCAGTTACTCGCGGAACTGTCGAAGCTTCATCCTGATTGAATGCTGATCGGGCGTCGAGACCCGGACCTCAAGCCCGGCTCCGAGGAGCGGACCAGCCGACTTGTCGGTGTGGCCAAGAGTTCCTTGCGCGTGGCAGGGTTTCGCCAGGGTTTGCGGGCCTCCTCGGAGTCGACTTCGGCAAGGCCATAACCTATTATGTCTGCCATCTTCAGCTGGTAGCGTACGGCACACTGCGTTCCTTGGCGGACCGCGCCGGCGGTCGGTCGTAAAGCTCGAACGACCGAGGTACGCAGTACAGCGCTGTGGCGCAAGGCCCGTAGGCAAAAACGCGACATGGACAGTGAAAGCAACACGACGCAACAGGGTATCGCTAAACCAGCTGCGATGGCCTGGTTTGCGCTGTGGGCGGTGCTGTTGCCGGCGAGCGTCTTCGCGCTCTCGGCTCTGGCGGCGGTTCGGCAGGGGACGCGGTTCGGTGCGCTCGGCGCGTTCGATTTCGGTCTCGAGTACATGTTCCTGCCGCTCAGCTGGACTGCGCTGCGGCTGGCGATCCTGGCCACCACCCTGGGTCTGATCTTCCTGGTCGCGCTATGGCCCTTGGGCCGCCACCGATGGTGCCTGGCACCGGCAGCGGCGCTGGGGCTTCTGGGCTACGTGTTGGTGCTCTACCTCAGCGTTGCGCCGGACCGCGATGCGCTGTTCTACGGGAGCCCCGAGGTTCGCTGGATGGCTCCGAGGTGGCCCTTGACCGCGGGCGCTGCGCTGCTGGCGATGGCCGTCGGCGGCGCCTGCTACATCTGGTTGCGGCGGGCGATCGCTGCACGGGCCGCGGCTCCCGGCCTGCGTCGCACCGTCATCCTATCTATCGCAGGCTACGGCCTCGTGCTGCTATTGGCGCTCGGCCGGCCCGCACTGCCGGTGCTGGCGGCGAGCGACGAGGCACAGACCAATGTGCTGCTGATCAGCATGGACACTCTCCGTGCCGACCACCTCGGCTGCTACGGCTATCCGCGCGACACCAGCCCCGGGATCGACGCCCTGGCCGCCCGCGGCATCATCTTCGAACAGGCGATCAGCCAAGCGCCTTGGACCTTGCCCGCACACATGACTCTGTTCACCGGCCTCTACCCGTCGGAGCACGGACTGGTGCGCTACGCCAATGACAAGACCGCCTGGCCGGCTCTGGCCGACGACATCCCGCTGCTGGCCGAGGTGCTGGCGGACTCGGGCTACGTTACCGCCGCGTTTACCGGCGGCGGCTTTGTCGACGGTGTGTTCGGCTTCGACCGCGGCTTCGACTTGTATCGGACCGACTCGCGCCGGCTTGAAGACTTTGACGGCGCCGTTCAGCGCTGGCTGCAGCGCAACCACCGGCAGCCGTTTTTTCTCTTCCTTCATTTCTACAACGCCCATCGCCCCTACCGACCGCCGGCTCCCTACGACCTGATGTTCGTTACCGACGGAGGTGCCGAGCATACCGCCGCGGCTCAGGGCTTCTGTCGCAATGCCGAGACCACCGGCCAGCTACCGACACCGCCAGTGCTCAGCTACATCGTCTCCCAATACGACGGTGAGATTCGCTATGCCGATACCCTGTTGGGCGACATCCTCGCCACCCTTAGGCGAGCCGACCTCGAGGATCGCACCCTGGTGATCTTCCTTTCGGATCACGGTGAGGAGTTCTTCGAGCACGGCAACTGCGACCACATCAAGTCTCTCTACGAGCCGTTGTTGCGGGTACCGCTGATCATTGCCGGCCCCGGTCTCGAGGCCGGACGGCGGGTGGCAGAGCCGGTGGAGCTGCGCGAAGTGCCGAGTCTGGTGCTCGACATGCTCGGTGTCAGCTCGCAGCTCGGCTCGACTCCCCGGCCGCTTGCCGCTCAGTTGCGCCGTGGCGCCGCCATCGAGCCACCTCTGTCGGCCTTCGCCGAGACCTGCTGCAGGGGCTACCGGCGAGAGAACGGGCGCTCGGTCTTCGACGCCAATATGGATCGGGGGCTCGTCGCCCTTCGCGGCGACCGCATGAAGCTGATCGCCGAACCGTATGGTCAGCCGCTCGAGCTCTACGATCTGATGCTCGATCCTGGCGAGGAACGCGATCTGCTCGCCACTGAAGCCAAGCTCGGCGACCAACTGCACGCCATGCTGGCCGAGCGACTGGCGAGGATGCGCTCGGTCGCCGAGGGTACCGACTCGTCACTGCTCGATCGGCAGGTCCTTGAGCAGCTCCGGGCGCTCGGCTATCTCGGTAACGGCGAGTCGGAGTGATCTCCGACGGCGAGAGTTTGCCCCTCTCGTTCCGCTACTTGACCGGCAGGTCTGTTGCTGCGTCGCCGTTTCAGCAGTCCTCCGCACCTCTTGCGGCTGGAGGGCCCTATTCATCGCCTCAAGCCGGATAGACCGTCGTTCTTCCGCCAGATGGAGTCAGGTCCAGTCTCCAGAATAGCGGGCTCCTCGGACAAGCTACCTGTGGTGCCGTAGATACCCGGAACCCACCGTATACCAAGTACTCAAGACAGTAAGACAGACCTTCAGGCAGTCGCGGCTCCCATTCTGGCTAGCAACCGCGCTGGTCTGTAGCGACACCGCATTTGTGGCCGGCATCAGGTTCGCGATTCGCCGATACGATAGGGCCTTCGCAGGCCGTGGATCCGATAAGGTTGGCGACCCGACGGATTCAGCCTTCTGTGTTTCTGCGTCCGCTGAGCCCGACCTACCGAGCTGAGCTCTTCCCGAGCTGAGTTCTTCCGATATCTCTCCGAGAGCGTGTAGACATGCCGTACCAGTCGATCCCGAAGATCCCGGATTTCCCTGCCCTGGAACAGCGCATTCTCGATTTCTGGGAACAGCACCAGATCTTCGAGAAGCTGCGGAAGAAGATCGCCGGCGGAGAGCCCTGGTCCTTCCTCGACGGTCCCATTACGGCCAACAATCCCATGGGCGTACACCACGCGTGGGGTCGTTCCTACAAGGACATGTTTCAGCGCTATCACGCCATGAACGGCCGTGACTTGCGATATCAGAACGGCTTCGATTGCCAGGGTCTTTGGGTCGAGGTGGAAGTGGAGAAGGCACTCGGCTTCTCCGACCGCAACGACGTCGAGGACTATGGGCTGGCGGCCTTCGTACGTCGTTGCAAGGAGCGTGTGCTGACCTTTGCCGCACGCCAGACCGAGCAGTCGATTCGTTTGGGCTATTGGTGTGACTGGGACGATCCCGACGTGCTGCGTCAGCTCGCCGCGGCTCTGCACGACGATACGGATGAGATCACGGTAAAGCTTCCTTCGGGACAGGAGGTGACCGATGCTCCCGAGCGCATCGTCGGTCGTCTCGGATCACCGGACTACGGTGGCTCGTATTTCACCTTCTCCGACGAGAACAACTACACGATCTGGAGTTTCCTCAAGAAGTGTCACGAGGAAGGCTTCCTCTATCGCGGTACCGACGTCATGCCGTGGTGTTGTCGTTGCGGCACCGGGCTGTCACAGATGGAAGTGGCCGAGGGGCGCAAGATCACCCGTCACACCTCGGTCTTCGTCCGTTTCCCGCTACGGGGGCGGGAAAACGAAGCGCTGTTGGTCTGGACCACCACACCCTGGACCTTGACCTCGAACGTCGCTGCAGCCGTGAATCCGGAGATGACCTATCTCGCGATCCGTCACGGCGACTGGACGCTCTATGTGGGCAAGGAAAACTACGAACGCATTCGCATCCAGGATCTGGAAGCCGCGGGGCAGAAAGAGACACACAAGCTACAGGCGCTCCACGCGACTCTCGAGGGGTCCGCCGACACGGAGATCTTGAGGGAGCTGCGAGGAGAGGAGCTCGTCGGTCTCGCCTTCGACGGACCCTTCGATCACCTCGGAGCGGCGCAGCGGGCGGGTGGAGTCGATCCGTATCAGCAGCGGGCCGGTGATGGGACCGCGGCCGATTCCCATCGCGTGATTCCCTGGGATCAGGTCTCGGGCGCCGAGGGCACTGGCATCGTGCACATCGCGCCGGGCTGCGGCGCCGAGGATAGTGCCCTGGGCCGAGAGCACGAGCTACCGGTGATCGCGCCCCTAGCCCAGGACGGCCGCTACGTGGAAGGCTTCGGCGATCTCAGCGGGCGCCATGTGCTCGAGGTGGCCGACGACATCGTGCGAGACCTGCGAGAGCGGGGTCTTCTGGTGGCAAAAGAGTCGTACCCCCACGTCTATCCCCACTGTTGGCGGTGCAAGGAAGAGCTCGTCTTCCGTCTGGTGGACGAGTGGTTCATCGACATGTCGTGGCGCGACAGGATCCAGAAGGTCGTTCCCGGCGTCCAATGGATCCCGGAGGACGGCGAAGCACGCGAGCTCGATTGGCTGAAGAACATGGGCGATTGGATGATCTCCAAGAAACGCTTCTGGGGACTCGCCCTGCCGATCTGGGTGTGTGACGACTGTGGTCACTTCGATGTCGTCGGTGGCCGCGAGGAGCTGAAGGAACGCGCGGTGGAGGGTTGGGAGGCCTTCGACGGCCATACGCCGCATCGCCCCTGGGTCGACGGCGTCAAGATCAGCTGCCCCGAGTGCGGTGGTCCTGCGACGCGGATCAAGGACGTCGGCAACCCATGGCTCGACGCCGGTATCGTCAGCTTCTCGACCCTCCGATTCAACACCGACCGCGACTATTGGCAGAAGTGGTTTCCGGCGGATTTCGTCGTCGAGAGCTTTCCCGGACAGTTTCGGAACTGGTTCTACGCGCTCCTCGCCATGAGCGCCATGATGGACGGACGTGCCCCGTTCAGGCGGCTCCTGGGCCATGCCACGGTGCTCGACGCCCGAGGTCACGAAATGCACAAGTCGGCAGGCAATTCCATTGCCTTCGACGAGGCCGCAGAGATCATGGGTGCCGAGGTCATGCGTTATATGTACGCCACCAAGAACCCGACGCAGAACCTCCTCTTTCCAGACCTGAAAGAGCATGGTGACGGTGGCGCGCGGACCCAGCTGGAGGTTCGTCGGAAGCTACTGACTCTGTGGAACTGCTACAGCTTCTTCGTCACCTATGCTCAGGTCGACGACTGGACTCCGGCGAGTCGCGTGGCCTGGGAGAGCAGGTCGGATCTCGACCGCTGGATCGTGTCGCGCCTGGAGCGCCTGAAGCAGGCGGCTCGTAAGGGATTCGACGACGCACAGGTCTACCGCTTCATGAACCAACTCGAAGACTTCTTCGAAGAGTTGTCGAATTGGTACCTTCGTCGTAGTCGACGGCGATTCTGGGCCTCGGGTACGACCGACGACAAGATGGCTGCCTTCTCGACACTCTACGAGGTTCTAGAGACCCTCGTCCGCTTGATGGCTCCCGTCACGCCGTTTCTGGCGGAGGAGATCTATCGCAATCTGGTCGTTTCGGTAGATCCGGAAGCCGCCGAATCCGTCCATCTGACGGCCTTTCCCTCAGTCGACGCATCGCGTATCGACGCCGAGCTGGAGTCCCAGATCGGCTGTGTCATCCGTACCAAAAACCTCGGACTCGCGTTGCGCTCCGAAGCCCAGGTCAAGACCCGGCAACCGCTGTCCAAGATTCTGCTTCGACCTCGCGACGAGGCCGATCGTCGGGCGCTCGAAGACGAGTCGCTGGCCCGTCAGGTCTTGGAAGAGCTGAACGTCAAGCAGCTGGAACTGATCGACGACGAGGCGGCCTGGGTGAGCACGCAGGTCAGGCCCAACTTCAAGACCCTCGGCCCGAAGTACGGGCGGCACATGAAGGACCTCGCGGCCGAGCTGAGAGCAACGAAAGCTCAGGTACTGCAAGACGATTTCGAAGTCGAGGGTAGGTCGTTCATCCAGGTGGGAACGCAGAGTCTCGAGATCCTGCCGGAGGACGTCGAGACCGTTCACGAGGGTCCGGAGCATCTGACCTTCGCCTTTGAGCAAGGGATGTTCGCCGCCCTCGACACCACGCTGACACCGGCGCTGGAGCAGGAGGGTATTGCGCGCGACTTCAACCGTCATGGCCAGGAAGGCCGCAAGGGCCTCGACCTCGAAGTCACGGACCGAATCCGCGTTCGCTACGCAGCCGGTCCGAAGATTCGAGACGCCGTCGAAGCACACGGAGACTGGCTGGCGAGTGAGCTCTTGGCCGACGAGATCGCGGCCGTCGAGTCACTGGACGGCGGCGCAGTGATCGAGGCCAAGGTGGCTGGAGAGTCGATCCGCCTGATCGTGGCGAAGGTGTGACCCGCGGCGCGCCCGCCGGATCTTCGCATCAGCCCGTGGATCGGTGAACCCTCGTCCGGGCAGGTGACTCCGGGAGCGGTGGCGAAACCGCCCGGGTGGAGGGAATCAGGCCGGCTCGACTGCCTCGTTGGACATCGCGGCCTCCGCCGCATCGTCCGTGTCGGTCTCTGCCGATCCTTCGAGCCCGAGCTCGCCGCGGTCGAGCAAGCTGTACACCACCGGAATGACCACAAGGGTCAATACCGTGGCGACCGCCAGGCCACCGATGACGGTGATGGCCAAGGGCGCCCTGAGCTCCGCGCCTTCCCCGAGGCCTAACGCCATGGGCAGCAGGCCGAAGATGGTCGTCGCCGAGGTCATGAGGATGGGACGCAGACGTTGTCGTCCGGCGACGACGAGGGCATCGAATTTGGAGAGGCCGTGGTCGCGGCGCTGTTGATTGACCGCATCCACGAGCACGATGGCGTTGTTCACCACGATGCCAGCCAGCATCACGGCGCCGATCATGGCGACCACGTTGATGGTCTGGCCGGTGAGGGCGAGAGCCAGGACGACGCCGATACCACCCAGAGGCAAGGTGAGGATGATGACGAAGGGGTGCAGGAAGCTCTCGAACTGCGATGCCATCACCAGGTAGACGAGGAAGGCGGCCAACGCCATCGCACCGAGGAGCGACAGAAGCGACCGTTGCATCTCTTCCTGCTGACCGGCAACCACTGGCAGTACGGTGCCTGGGAGGACGGCCTCGCCGACCACCCGCTGGAGGTCCGTTGCTGCGGCGCCCATGTCTCGATCCTCGAGGTTGCCGGAGATGACGGCGGCTCGCTTCTGGCCGATGCGGCGGATCTCGCTGGGGCCTTCCGCCAGGGCGACGTCGGCCACCGTCTTGAGACGGATCGGTACGCTCTCACCAGGACCGCTCGCGACCTCGCGCTGGACCAGGAAACCGGTCTCGGTGCGCTCCTGGATGCGCCGGACGCCACCGACCTGCTTCTGGCCCACGATGAGATCGGCCACGTCGGTGACCTGGGCTTCCCCCAGCTCGACGGACCGTACGAGGATGTCGATCTCCCGATCGTCCTGAGTGAAGCGGGTGGCCACGTCACCTTGGACCTTGTTGCGCACGACCGCGGCGACCTGGGACAGGTCGAGACCCATCTGGACCAGCGTCTCGCGGTTGAATCGCACCAGCAACTCCGGGTTGCCCAGCTCGGCGGACGATTGTAGGTCGACGACGCCGGGAATCTCGGCGAGTTGGGGAAGCAGGGTTTCGGAGGCCTCCTGGAGGTCTTCCAGCTGGTCGCCGTAGAGCTCTACTTCGATCGGCGTACGGAAGGTGAAGACCGACGGCCGTTCGAATTCGAAGTCGGCGTCTTTGGCTTGAGCGAGACGGCCCCGTAGGACACCTGCCACTGCCTGCTCGTCTTCGGGGGTCGTACCGCCCTGCATCCGAACCTGTAGCCGGGCGACGTTCTCTCCCTCGGTTCCGGTGGTGGCAAGGGACAGACCGGCGCCCCCGACGACGGCCGAATAGGCATCGACCCGCTCGTCGTCTGCGAGTACCTCGAGGGCATCGGAGACGAAAGCGTCGGTGGCTTCCAACGGCGTTCCTTCGGGCAACTCGACCCGGAAGCTGAACTCGCCCTGAGACATCTGGGGAATCAGGTCGACGCCCAGGCCCGGTACCAGCGCCGCGGAGACCCCGAGGGCCAGGAGAGCCGTTCCGACGACGAGGAAACGATGACGCAGCGCCCAGCGCAGAATTGCGGGATAGGCACCGGCCACCCGATTCATGACGGCGTCGAACACCTTGCCGAAGGGTTTGGCCACCAGGACCAGAATCGCACCGATCAGGCCCAGGAGCCAGCGGACCACACGCAGGATCACACTCGGAATCGCGACGAACAAGAAGCGGGCGATCCGGCGGAACCGGCCCGGCTTGGGCGTGTCCGCCGCTTCGGCCTCCGCGACGTCGGACATTGCACCTGAACGGCCCTTGCCGGCGACCAACGCGGCGAGCATGGGGATCAACGTCAGCGACACACCGAGAGAAGCGATCAGCGAGAAGGAGACGGTGAGCGCTTGATCGCGAAACAGCTGGGCAGCTACACCTTCGAGGAACACGACCGGCAAGAAGACCGCGACCGTGGTCAAGGTAGAGGCGACGACGGCCCGACCCACCTCGGAGGCACCCTTTCGCGCAGCGTCCAGTGCCGGCAGACCTTCTTCCAGCTTTTTGTAGATCGCTTCCAGAACCACGATCGCGTTGTCCACCAGCATACCCACGCCGAGCGCCAGGCCGCCCAAACTCATGATGTTCAGACTGGTGCCGGTGCGGTACATCAGGAAGAAGGTGGCAACCACCGAGAGCGGGATCGACACGGCGATGATCAGCGTCGAACGAGGGTCCTTCAGAAAGAGCAGCAGAACGACGATGGCGATCAGCCCACCTACCGTTGCGTTCGACAGCACCTCGCGAATCGAGGCCTGGATGAAGCCCGATTGATCGACGCCGACCACCAGCTCCACGCCCTCCGGAAGCTCTTCGCGCAGGTTGTCCAGGCGTTGTTGCACCGCCTTGGCTACTTGTACCGTGTTGGCGTCGCCTTCCTTGTACAGGGCCAGCTCCACGGCCTCTTCGCCACCGAATCGGGTGATGACATCGCGCTGTTTGTGGCCTCGTTCGACGGTGGCGACGTCACCCAGAGTGACCAGACGGTCGCCATCGTTTCGGATGACGACGTTGCGAATGTCGTCCAGAGTTTCGAATTCGTTGCGCGAACGAACGAGATAACGTGCTTCTCGTTCGTAGAGACTTCCGCCTGCCTGGTTAATGTTCTCCTGGCGGAGCTTGTCGCGGACCCCGCCGATGTCCAGCTGGAGGAGCGAGAGCTTGCCCTCGTCGATCTGAACCTGGATCTCTTCTTCCCAGCCTCCGTGGACCTTCACGGCCGCGAGGCCTTCCGTGGACTCGAGGTCCTTCTTCAGTACCTCTTCGCCGACATAGCGGAGACGGAACAGGTCATCTTTGCCGCCCGAGCTATCGGACAGGTAGACCCGGAGGACGGGATCGTTGGATGGATCGAAGCGCAGGACCACCGGCTTCTCCGCATCTCGCGGCAGCTGCACGATGTCGAGCTTCTGGCGCACGTCGAGAGCGGCGAAGTCCATGTCGCGATCCCAACCGAATTCCAAGATCACCTGGGAAAGCCCGGGCTTGGAGACCGACGAGATGCGTTGCACCCCGGCCACCACACCCACGGACTCTTCGATCGGCCGGGTCAGCAATGCCTCGATCTCCGTCGGTGCCGCGCCCTGATAGCGCGTCTCGATGGTCAGGCTCGGGTACGAGAGATCGGGAAGCAGGTTGATCGGCAGCCGCGAGAAGGCGACCAGTCCGAAGAGGCAGATCGCGATCGCCACCATGGAGACGGTGACGCGACGCTGCGTAGAGATTTCGATGAGGCGCATGGCGGATCCTCGGCGGACAGGATAGGTGGCTTGCCGGGAGCTCGGAGGGGCACAGCTCGGGCGAGGTGCGCCCATCCGAGGGCGCACCGAAGAGATTCAGCAGGTTCAGATCAGGACGTGACCGACTCGACGAGCTTGATTTTTGCGCCGTCTTCCAGACCGCCTTGTCCGGCGGTGATCACGCGGTCGCCGGCAGCGAGACCGGAGACTGCCTCGACACGACCATCTTCTTCGAGTCCGAGGGTTACCTCGCGCTTCTCGGCCTCGTCACCCTGAGCGACGAAGACGAACGTGCTCTGGAGCTCGCGGACCACTGCCTCACGGGGCACCAGCACGACGCTCTCGCGGGTTTCCTTGGCGATGTCGACCCGGACGAAGGCCCCTGGGCGCACCGCCGAGGGCACGCGCGTCGCGGCTACGGTGACCTTGACGGTTCCGGTCGCCGTATCCACGACGGGGCTGATTTTCTGGATCTTGCCCTGGAAGCTGATCTCGCTGTCGGCCCGTAGGCTGAGGCGGACGCCGCGACCCGTCTCCAGAGCGAGGACGTCCTTCTCCGGCAGGTAGATACGCGCGACCAGTGGCTCGAAATCGGCGACGCGGAACAGCGAGTCACCCGGGCGGACGTGCTGGCCGGGTTGGACGTTGCGCTGGGTGACGATGCCGCGGAACGGAGCGCGGATGTAAGTCTTCTCCAACCGCCACTCGGCTTCCGCGACCTCCTGCTCGGCGAGACGGAACGACTGCTCCACCTTGTCGAACTCATCCGGCGCCAGGAGCTCTTGTTGCTTCAGCTTTTCCGCCCGCTCGAAAGCGATGCGGGCGGTATCGGCTCGGACCCGTGCCTTCTGCAAGGTGATTTCCGCGTCGTCGCGGGCGAGCTCGGCAAGAATCTGACCTTTCTTGATGGCGTCGCCCTCGTCGACCTTGAGCGCAGCCAACCGGCCCTCCCACTCCGCCAAAACCTCGACTTCACTTTCCGGTACCAAGTTGGCGGTAGCCGTGAGGTAGGACGACACGCGACCGATCTGTAGATCGGTCACCGCGACCGGCACCGCGGTCTCTTCTTCGGCCTCGGCATCTTCGCCCTCGGCCTCGTCTTCGCCTTCGACATCCTGGTCTTCCGAGCTGTCGTCAGCCTTCTCGGACTTGGCTTGCTGATCCTGCTGCGCCGCTTCGGTATCTGGGGTCCAGTCGAAGGCGAACACCGCGATGACGGCTGCGACCAAGATGAGAAGCGAAGCCAGGGAGAGGCGCTTCTTGGTGGATTCGGACATTCTGTGACTCCTGGAGAAAATCGAAAGCGGGTGCGTCGGGAGCTTCTGGGCGTCGGTTGAGAAGGTCTGGGAGGAAAGTCCGGCGACCCGGCAAAGTTACGTCTCTGGACATTTCTACGAGCCACGTCGCGGGTTGTTACATGCGCGGATCCATCGATCTAGTAGACGCACGAAGTCGGTGGCGAGTTCCCTGATGGCTCTGGAGAACCGCTCCCATAAAACATTTAGGGGACGGGTTCGTAGTACCTCAGAACCGCCATCCGACCAGGAGCCGCCATGAGGAATCGGAGCAGTCGCTCGTACAAAGCCGCGAATCGATACGGACTGGTTCAAGGAACTCTCGACATGCTGGTGCTGCGAGCGCTCACCGACGGGCCAAAGCATGGCTATGGCGTCATGCGCTTCCTGCGAGCGGCCTCGGCCGACAAACTCCAGATCGAAGAAGGCGCGCTCTACCCGGCGCTTCACCGCATGGCCGATCGTGGCTGGATCGAGTCCGAGTGGGGTGTCTCGGAGAACAATCGGCGTGCCAAGTTCTACCGAACCACGGCTCGTGGACGCAGCCATCTCGACCAGGAAACGCGAGAATGGCGCCGCTACGTGAGGATGGTGGACGAGGTGCTGGGATCTCAGCCCGTGGGTGGGGAGGTCTGAGATGACCCGCCCGATCCGCTACGGTGGTCCCGACGTGCAGGGTGAGCTCGATGACGAGATCCGATTCCATCTGGAAATGGCGGAACGGGAGCTGATCGCTGCTGGACGGACACCCGAAGAGGCCCGACGGGAGGCGCTCCGCCGATTTGGTCGTGTGACCGACTACCGCTCGGCTTGTCTCGAAGTGCACCGCCGCAGGCGTGTTCGGGACCGGAGGCGCCGTTGGTTGGTGGGAACGGGGCTCGAGCTGCGACAGACGTGGCGTGCACTGGCGCGCCGTCCCGGGTTCACCATGGCTGCGACTCTCACCCTGGGCCTTGGCATCGGCTTGACGACAGCGATCTTCAGCTTGGTGAACAGCATAGTCCTCCAGCCCCTGCCTTTCGAAGAGCCGGAGCGATTGGTCCGCCTCTACTCGGCTGCCGAGGACCGGGGCTGGAGCCGTTTCGATGTCTCGTTGCAGGATCTCGTGGACTGGCACGAGCAGACCGATGTGCTCGAAGACGTCACTCTCTACCGGAGCTTCGCCTCGAATTCTGTCGTCGAAGGATCTGCCCATCGGGTCGACATCCTGCAAGCCTGGGACAGCTTCTTTCCGTTGTTCGGCGTGGCGCCCCACCTAGGCCGTCTGTTCACTGCCGGAGACGACCCATTCGGTGCGCAGGTCGTCTTGTCATTCGGCTTTTGGCGCAATGAGCTGGGGGGCGACGAAGATATCGTCGGCACCGACCTCTATCTCGATGGCAAGGCTCACGAGATCATCGGCGTCGCAGCCGAAGGCTTCGAGTATCCATCGGCTCGCTACGAGGTCTTCGGCTTGTTGTCGCGGCAAGCAGATTCCGTCGGTACCCGCTCGCAGCGTTATCTCGGAGCCGTAGGCCGGTTGCGTTCGGATGGAACGCCAGGGGAAGCACTGGAGAAAGCTCGAGCAGCCCTGGCGACCGTGGCGGCGCGACTTGCAGAGGCCTACCCCGATTCGAATGCCGGATGGGAAGCGCGGACCATGCCGCTACAGGAATGGCTCGTGGGTGACGTCCGCGAGACGTTGATACTGCTGTGGGCGGCGGTGGGGTTCCTGCTGTTGGTGGCCTGTTCCAACGTCGCCCATCTATTGCTGGTTCGCGGCCAGGCGCGGCGGCAGGAGCTCGCGACCCGCGCCGCCTTGGGTGCCAGTACGAGACGACTGGCGCGTCAGCTCGTCACCGAGAGCATGGTCCTTTCTCTCTTGGGGGGAGCCGCCGGTGTCGCGCTTGCTCTCGGGGTGGTTCGCTGGCTACCACGCATTGCGACTGGGAGCCTGCCGAGGCTGACCGATGTCTCGGTGGACGGCGCGGTCCTGCTATTCGCTCTCGGAACGGCCTTGGTCACCGGGCTGCTCTTCGGAGCCATCCCGGCATGGCGATTCGGCCGGCTGGGCGCTCGGGAGAGCTCGACGGTGCTGCTCGGAGTACGCGGTGGCAGTCGGGGTAGCAGGGGGGCTACGACGGCTCTCGTTCTGGGCGAAATCGCGCTCGCGTGCGTACTCCTGGTCTCGGCCGGTTTGGTGGTGAAGAGTCTTCAAGGGCTTCTGCATCAAGATCTGGGATTCGATCCCGAGGAAGTCCTGGCCTTTCGCCTCGCCCCCGCGATGGACTTCGAGTTCATGCGAGAAACCGACCCCCAGGCCCTCAGAGCCGGCTGGGACTCCCAGCGAACCCAGCGCGCCGACCTCTTCGACCGGATCCTCGAGCGCTTGGAGTCGTCACCGCTGGTGCTCCACGCGGCCGCAGCCAACGAGCTGCCCATGGCCGGCGGCCGTTGGGCGGACGAGGTCTTCGTCGGCGGATTGGACGAGTCAGTGCCCGTCTACGTGCGTGTCGTCACGCCGCCATACTTCTCGACACTTGGGATCCCACTGGTCGCAGGCCGCGGCGTAGATCTACGGGACGGAGAGGGCGACGCTTGGATCAACCAGGCCGCCGCGAGTCGGTTCTGGCCTGGAGAACGCGACCCTACGAGGGTGGGCCGCACTTTTCGGCTCGGAGACGAACCCCATCCTTGGTTCGACGGCGGAGTCACGGTTCGAGGGATCGTCGGTGACGTCTACTTCGATCCCGAGACACCTGCCCGACCCATGGTCTACCTGCCGATCCGCGGCGCCACGACAGGGTTCGCCGGGACATGGGATATGAAATTCGTCGTGCGTGCGGCGCCCGGAGTCGCTGCGACGTCGTTGGTGGCACCCGCGCGGGCCGCGGTTGCAGAAGCCGTGCCGGAGCTGCCGATCTTCGACGTCTCGACCCTGGAAGCTCGGCGAGGGGTGGCGCTTCGCGAGGAACGCTTGGTCTCCTCGCTGTTCGGAGCCTTTGCGATTTCGGCACTGGCACTTGCCGCTGTCGGCCTTTACGGCCTCATGGCGTTTGCCGTGACCTCGGAGCGTCACGCGATCGGTGTGCGCCTGGCGCTCGGCGCTTCACCTGCGGAGCTGGTACGGATCTGGTTGCGGCGGGGCTTGACACTCGGGCTGTGCGGTTCTTTGCTCGGGCTCGGCGCATCTCTTCTCGTGGTGCCGCTTCTCCGCAGCCAGCTCTACGACATCCAACCGAGGGATCCCTGGAGCTTCCTGCTCGCCGCGATCACTTTGCTCGCGGCCGCAGGTTTGGCTTCGATCGTCCCGGCTCACAAAGCATCTCAAGTCGATCCCATCGAGGTATTGCGCGCGGACTGAGGGTTGGGGCGTCGGTGGCTGCGACCGGATCTCGAAGGGGATCTGGGGCGCGCCCAGACGATCGAAGGTAGGCAGCCCGAAGCGTTCTTTGGGCGTTGCCTGGATACCGACGCGGACTCTCGATCGGTACCCGAGATGCGGTGTGGACAGATGAGGTTGCGGGACGAACGGTCCGGATGCGTGGCGCTCCGTCGATAGGCTTGGTTTGTCGATGCAGCATCTCCGGCTGTTGTCGAGATTCGAGACGTTCCAAGGAGGTGACGTCATTCAAGTCACCAGCGAAAAGACAGAGCGGCCATCCACGTTGCCGGTCGGCAACGTTCACGACCCTCTCGTACCTTTGCTCGAACGATGGCAGGGCGGAGAAAGCGGATCCCTCGACGAGCTCATGCCGCTCGTCGTCGACCGCTTTCGCGAGATGGCGAGGGCGCTCATGGTCTACGAGGCAAGTGGCCACACTTTGCAACCCACCGCGCTGGTCAACGAGCTCTACTTGCACCTTCGAACCCGGCGTCGTGTGAGGTGGCAGAGTGTGGAACAGTTCCTGGGATATTGCGCCACGGTTTTGCGTCGCGTGCTGGTGGACTACTCCAGACGGCGCTTCGCCGGCAAACGCGATCGGGCTCTGACCGTGGCGCTCGACGCATTGGGTGACGTGGGCGCGGTGTCGCCGCCGGGTTCTCCCGCAGATCTACTGGGACTGCAAGGCGCCCTGGAGACTTTACAGCGACGGGATCCGCGCCAGGCTCAGATCGTGGAGTTCCGGTTGTTCTTGGGACTGACCGAGGCGGAAGTCGGCTCACTCCTGCATCTGTCGACCCGAACGGTGCGGCGTGAGTGGAAGACGGCACGGCTATGGCTGAAGCGGGCCCTGGCGACCTGAGTCGGACCTATCCCGCGTCTTGGTCGCTGACCGAACGCTGGCCCGAGGTCAAGGAGCTGCTGGCGTCTGTCCTGGAGATACCCGCCGCAGAGCGAGCGGCGTTCCTGCGCCAGTGCCCGCAAGAAACGCTCCGGGCCGAGGTGGAATCGCTGTTGTCGTTCGAAGGCGGTACTTCGATCGATCCCGGCCGTACTACGACGTCCGCGGACGGATCGTCCACAATCGAGGGCGAGCGAATCGGGCCGTACCGCATTCTGCGCCCGATCGGCCGAGGCGGCATGGGCGAAGTGTACCTGGCCACTCGCGAGGTCGATTTCCGGCAGCCGGTGGCCATCAAGCTCCTGCGCTCTTCCTCACAGCGCGACGTCGACGTGGACCGTTTCCATCGCGAGCGCCAGCTGCTGGCCGATCTGGACCATCCAGGCATCGCCCGCCTGGTCGACGGTGGTACCACCGATCAAGGCGTGCCCTACATGGTGATGGAGTGGATCGACGGCGAGCCGCTGGACCGTGCCGCCGACTCGCGGAACCTAGGGTTGCGGCAGCGGGTCGAGCTGTTCGTGGAGGTCTGCGACGCGATCGGATTTGCCCACCGTAGCCTGGTCATTCACCGTGATCTCAAACCGGAGAACATCCTGCTGCCGGCCACCGGTGGGCCCAAGCTACTAGATTTCGGCATCGCCAGGTTGCTCGAGCCTGGAGGTGTCGCCAGTGATACGAGACCTGGGCCCCAACCCCTAACGCCCCGCTACGCGAGTCCAGAGCAATGGGCGGGCCGGCCGCTCACGACCGCGACAGACGTGTACTCGGCAGGCATGGTGCTGGCTGAGCTGCTGGTCGGTCCCTTGGTCACCGAGCGGCGACCCGCGTTGCCGTCGGATTCCCGGGAGCTACTCGAGAATCGGCTCCGAGGGGAAGATCTGACGAAGTCGGAATGGACTGCCCTGGCGACGCAGCGTGGCACGCAGCCGTCCGAGCTATTGGCAACGGTGCGAGGTGATCTGGAGGCGGTCCTGCTGCGGGCATTGGCACCGGCACCGGAAGATCGATACTCAGGCATCGAGAGTTTTGCCGAGGATCTGAAGCTCTGGCTCGACGGTTTTCCCGTGGGGGCTCGCAAGGCCGGACTCGCTCACCGAGCCGTCAAGTTGATGCAACGGCGTCCGTGGACGACGTTCTTTTCTGTCTTGGCGGGGGCGATGATCTTGGCTTTGAGCATCGTTTCGCAGTGGCAGAGCCGTCAGCTGGTCATCGAAGCGGCGGAGGCGGAACAACGAGCTGACGAAGCCTGGCACGCTCGCATGCGGTCGGAAGAGATGAACACGATGATCGTCGATCTGTTCGATCTCGACGAATTGAGCCGACGAGGCTTGGCGCCCCAGCAAGCAAGATTGGTCTTGGACGCTGGGCTCGAACGGGCCACATCGCAGTTCGCTTCCAACGCTGCGGCCGCCTCCCGCGTGCGGTCTCTGTTTGCCTCCTCCTACAGGAGTCTCGGGTACTTGTCCGAGGCCGAGGATCTGTATTTCGAAGCCTTAGAAATGATGCCATTCGACGTGACCGAGTACGACAAAGCCAAGGTGCTGAGCGATCTTGGACAGACCCAGATTCGGCTGGGTTTTTTTGAGAGCGCGGCTGCAACCTTCCGCAACGCGGAGATGGTTGCGGTGGGAGATCCGTGGCCCCGGACCGGATTTCGTGCCGAGTTGCTATTTGGTTGGGCCTGCGCATTGGCCTATCAGCAAGGGCGTGCGGACTTGCCTGCCCGGACCGCGGCTGTCCAACTTTCCCGCGAGCGTTCGTTCGACGAGATCTGCCAAGAGACGCTGTCGTCATCGATACGTCAGCTCGAAAACGAACTGGTTTCGGAACAGAGGAGCCGAGCCGCTGAACCAAGGCACGTGCTACGAACGAATTCCTCGCTCTTCGAGCTGTATTTCAGCCTGGGCTGGCTGCACGATGCGAAAAGGGTCGCAAGCACAAGCCTTCGACTTGTCGAGAACAGCCGAGGAGATGATCGGTTGGAAGCCGAGCCAGCACTGATTCGGATGGCGAGAGTAAAGCTTTTCCTGGGAGAGGCCGAGCCCGCTCTGGACCTGCTCGAACGAGCCGGGAAACGATCGCAGACACCTGGCTTTGGTATTCCGAACTACTCCAAGAGTCGTGAAGCCCTTCGCGCCCTCGTGTTGTTTGCTCTCCACAGAGAGGCGGAGGCAATAGACGACCTTCGCCGGTTGGTACGTGATGAGCAGGACGGAGATGGCGATGCCAGCGACATCGAAGCGCTCATTGCTCTGCTCCTTGCGGGCCAAGGGAACTGTGCCGAAGCGACGTCGCTGGCTGGGCCGTTGGTAAATCCTCCGGCGATCGAACCGTCTTATAGCCCGGCGTCACCGAGAGCCCTTCTAGCGATGGCGTATTGCGCTCTGTTCGGCGGCGATCCCCAGGAAGCACAGGGCTACCTCGACCGTTTCGAGAGAAGTTACAGCTGGAAATATGTCCCGGACTCGCTTTCCTTCCTGACGGATCTGAGATCTCTGCGCGCGGTCGAGAGCACGCCGATCTCGGACTAGTGGTTCGGCCTGCGTTCAAGCCGATGTGGCGTTGTGAACGAACGGCCTCCACTCGTCGTCGAGGATGCTGCGAGTAGTCCCCCTGCCGAAGTCCGCGTGGTGTTGGGCGCTAAGCTACCGCCGTCAGTCGGCGTCTGAGGAAGAAGCCAAGCTGATTTTGATCTCGCCCGCGGAGGAGCAGGGTTGTGCTACAGAAAGAGCTTGTCGTCGCGTTCAGGTCGCTGTCCCGGCAGCCGAGCTTCACTTGGGTTGCGGTTCTGACGCTGGGTCTCGGGATAGGTCTCAACGGTACGGTATTCACACTGGCCAATGCAGTATTGATGCGGGACCTTCCCTTTAGGGACGGTCATGAAGTGATGTATGTGAAGAAGATCGACCGCGAACGTGGCGACGACGTCGGCCTGTCATATCCTGAGTTCTTTCACGTTCGAGAGAAGGTCGAAAGTTTCGAGGACGTAGCAGCCTTCGTGACCGGGACCACCAACCTCAGCGACAACATGGGCGTTCCGGAACGCATGACGGGTACCCAAATGACCATCAATGCGTTTTCTTTGATCGGGGAGGTGCCGATTCTCGGCCGAGACTTCGCCAGCGGCGACGATCGATCAGATTCCTCGCAGGTGACCCTGATCAGCCATTCTCTTTGGCAGACGCGGTACGGCGGGCAGGAGAACGTCCTCGGGCAGGTGATACGGGTCAATCAAGAACCTGCGGTCGTCATCGGAGTGATGCGCAAGGGAATGAAGTTTCCGGAGAGCTCTGATGTATGGACGGTGATGAAAGTCCCGGCTAACGCGGAGCTCGAGCGCAAGATCAAGAATCTGGAGGTTGTTGCCAGATTGACCGATGACACGCGTCTCGAGATGGCTCGGGCCGAGCTCGAGAGCGTAGATCTACGAATTGCGGACCCGAACATAGATGTCGACGAGCGTTCGAGAATCGCCGTCCTGCCCTATGGCAAGCAATTCGTGGGTTCACAAGTCGCAGTCTTGTTTGCAATATTGATGGCTGCGGTCGGTTTGGTGCTCGTGATCGCCTGCGCCAATGTCGGGAACCTCGTTCTGGCCCGCTCGGCGCCAAGAAGTCGCGAGATGTCCATCCGTGCCGCGTTGGGGGCGGGTAGGCGCCGTTTGATCCGGCAACTGCTGATCGAGAGCCTTGTGGTTGGCACGCTCAGCGGACTATGCGGCCTGGCGCTGTCGGTCATGGGAGTACGTCTATTCGACATCGCTACCGCGGACGTCGAGAAACCGTATTGGTTGGACTTTTCCATCGATCTCCGGGTGATGGGTTTTCTCGGCTTGATCACCACGTTGACCGCACTCGTGTTTAGCCTCGCTCCCGCGATCCAGGTTTCACGTCAAGACTTGCATTCGATGCTACGCGAGGGAGGAGGTCACGTTGGAAGCGTTCGTATCAGACGCTCCGCTGGAGCACTCGTCGTAGTCCAGGTGGCGAGTGCCCTGGTGCTGCTCTTCGGCGCCGGGCTGATGCTTCGAAGCTTCGAGGTGATGCGGCACCTGGACCTCGGAATCGCTCAGGACGATTTGCTGACGATGCGACTCGCCTTGCCGGAAGCCAAGTACCCCACCGGTCACGAGATGATCCGGTTTCGGCAGGCGCTCGAGGAACGACTACAAGGAATTCGAAGCGTCGAGGTGAGCTCGGTCACCTCTCACATGCCACTCGCCGGTGGCTTTCGTTGGGATTATCGCCTCGCAGGTCAGACCCAGGAGAAAGCCCGTGATCGGCCCTCCGTCCTGGGTCTGATGGTCGGGCCAGAGTACTTTTCTGCCCTGGGGGTCTCACTGATCCAGGGAAGGAGTTTCGCGGAACGCGATGGCGACGAGGGAGCCGGTGTCGTGATCGTAAACCGAGCGTTCGCGAACGCTCATTGGGAGGGGGGCCAGGCTGTGGGTCAGTGGATAGAGCTCGACTCCGAAATCGGGCGATCCCGAGTGACGGTCGTAGGCGTGGCGCCCGATATCCATCAGGGTCCGCCGCAAGGGATCTCGCCGAAACCCGTCGTCTACGTCCCCTATCGGGTCTCGCCGAGACGTTTCTTCTCCGTCCTGGTCCGCAGCCGGCTCGAGCCCGGCCAGCTGGCGGCCGAGGTTCGGCGAGCGATACAAGAGGTAGATCCGGATCTGCCTCCCTATTCTGTCGCCACGATCGATGACTATCTCAGAAAGGCAGCATGGTCTCTCAAGACGTTCGGGACGATGCTTGGCCTGTTCGCATTGGTTGCCCTGGTGCTTTCGGCGATCGGGGTCTATGGCGTTTTGAGTTATTCCGTGAGCCAACGCGTGCGGGAAATCGGAGTGCGGGTCGCGATCGGTGCGACAGGTCGAGGGATCATCTGGACGGTTCTGCGAAGTGGCCTGTCCCAACTGGCGCTTGGTTTCTTCATCGGAGTGCCGCTCGCGCTTTTCTTGGGAAAGACGATGGCCGGAATGATGGTCAGGGTCAGTCCCCAGGATCCGGTCTTGCTGATCGGCGCTGCTGGGTTCCTTGCTTTGACCGGTCTTGCCGCTTGTGTGGTGCCGGCTTGGCGAGCGATTCGGGTCGACCCTGCCGCTACCCTGCGGCGTTGATCGAGGTCGGTGGGTGGCATCCTGACCGACCCAGGAGCCCTCGGTTCGGGTCGAGTAATCCGATCGATTTCGCCGATAGCTCTCGAACAGGTACGAGTACGTGGGGTGCGATCTCCAGGTTGAACGCGAAGTCGAAGGTCGTTGTGGATTTCGAACAAAAAGGCCGCCGGCGGGATTCGCCGGCGGCCATTCATTTCAGCGTGGGCCGAAATCTAGTCGTTCGAATCAGAAGTTGAATCGCAACGACACCCGCGCCACTCTCGGGCTGAGGAGTTCCTGGATATGGTTCGCTGTACTCAAGCCCAGGTTGTGCTGTCGTTGGAGGACTGTCGCTTCGTTGAAGACGTTGAAGACCTCGGCACCGAGGGTGAACGAAACCTCACTCACCTCGAATTCCTTTTCGACGCGCAGATCGAGCACGTGGATGTCATCGAGGCGAAATGTGTCGTTCGAAGTCGTTGCGGACAAGCTCAGGTTGGTTCCGACGTTGAACGGACTCGACACCTGCACGAAGTAGGGCAGTGCGTAACCTTCGCGACCGTTGACGCTGGCGGCGATGTTGAAACCCCAGTTGCGATCGGGAGCGATCTGGTACATGCCGGTGATGCTATAGGACCAGTTCGAGTTGATGTAAATGCCACCTTTGGATCCGGAGCCTGTCCCCGAACCCTGGAGGACGGTGTCACCGTCGCGACCGCCGCCGGCGAGGTAGATGTTGGGATCGTCGAGCGGAGAGGAGAGATTCCACTCCCATTCGGAGATGGTGAAGTTGCCGCGCAGCATCCATCGGTTCGAGAGCCGTTTGTTGACCGACAGACTGAACCCTAGGTAGTCCTGCTCGCGGTCACCGTTCTTGAGCAAGAACGACCCATTGTCGACCACCCCGTCGCGAGTCGCGAAAAACGGAACGGTGAACGTCGAGCCGTTGGGATGAGTCACAGTGGTCGTTCCGGCCTGGACGTAGTCGGAACGTACGTCGTCGCGCAGGGTGAACCCGTCGCAGTTGGCGGCCGTGAACCCGCTCGGGACGTCACAGACTTCACGATTCTGCTCGTGGAGCCTGTCGATGTTCCGAGCCGTCGCGGTGAGGCCGACTACGAGCTCTGGTTTGACCGCATGTTCGACGCCGACGATCAGCTCCGTGGTGAGCTCGCCTTCGAGGCCAGAATCGACGCTGTCGATACTCCGTTGTAGCAGCGGATCGAACCCGTTGGTGCTCGGCGCCCCATCACCGAACCCGATCAGCTCGTCGGCCGTGGTGAATCCGTCGCCGTTGAGATCGACATAGTCGAAGTAGGCGTAGGAAGCCGTCGCGGTGGAGATCTGCTGCACGACTCCTTGGCCGAGCTGTTGCACGAACTGCGACAAGCTGGCCCGCAGTAGGGTCTGTCGGTCCGCACCCACGGCATAGGTCACTCCGAGCCGCGGTGTGATGTCCTCCCATTCGAACGGAGCTTCCTGCGGTACCGACGTGGCGGCGGGCATGAAAGGCGTCCCGTCAGGCAGTGTCTCGAATCCCGCGAGCGCCGGGACGCTGGCGGCTCTCGTACGGCCATCTTGTAGGTCATAGCGAAGGCCTACGTTCGCGGTGAGGTTGCCACTGGTGATGGTGTCCTGCACGTAGAGCGACGTGTAGTCGCTCTCCAGGCTGTCCGCGGCGGGTCTCGTTAGCTGAAAGAGGTCGCCGAAGATGTCGAGCCTGGCACCGTTTCCGGGCCATTGGGAGAGTGACGTCAACTCGGCGGTGCGGTAACCAACGCCGAACTTCAGCTCATGGCCCACGGAGCCCGTATCGAAGAAGTACGAGCCGTCGAACTTCACTTGTTCCTGTGGCCGATCGGTCTCGTGGTGCAGGTAGTTGTGTTGCCAGACTCCGTTAGTGTCCCAAGTGGCCTCTCGGCCGTCGAGCCCGCCTTGTGGCGTCAGCTGGAAGCCACCACTCACGTAGGAAGCGAGTCCGGTAAGGAAAAAGCTCGAGGAGAAGACGTGCGTGTCTTCGAGCTTGAAGATATCCGTCGGTCCGGTCTGGTTCCAGGTGGTGGGAGGAGTGCGGGTCGGACCCGCATTTCGCCCGATCTTGACCTTGTCACCAAAGTTGTAGAAACCGACAAGCGAGTTCGAAGCCGCCGGTTGGTAGTTGACCTTGGCGCCGTAGCTGTCGAGCTCCGTATTGTCGGGTACGTCGGAGACGGTGAGCAGGTCGACGTCCTGCACGCCCCAGTTGGCCCAGATCCACAGCTTGTCTTGAACGACGGGGCCACCGATCTCGAAGCCATAGTCGCTGATGTCCACGATGCGGTTGCCCTGTTTGAAGGCTGCCTGGGCAGTGACGTTACCCGGGCCGTCGAAATCTTTGCCGAACTCTCCGGGATCGATGTCCAGGTCCGACTGCCAGGAATCGCTCGAGCTGATGTAGCGCCCTGAGCCCTTCCACTCATTGCCGCCGCGCTTGGTCACCATGTTGAGGGTGACGCCACCGGTCGCGAGGCTGGCGTCACTGCCGCCCGTTGCTGCCTGCATCTCTTGAAACGCGTCGAAGTTGTAGTAGGTCGGAGATCCACCGATGGCAGCCATGTCGGTGATGACGACTCCATCTACCGCCCAGACCGCTTCGTCGCCGCTCGAGCCGGGACCGACGTAGTTCGACTGTTGGCCGCTTTCGTTTCCTCCGACATTGACGCGGTCAACCTGCACGCCGGGAACGGTTTGCAAGATCACCCAGGGATCCCGAGAGGTCGGGATCTTTTCCAGCTCGAGGGCAGTGACGGACGAGCCGGACGTGATCTTGCGGCTGTCGAGCAATGGACTTTCCGAGGTAACCGTTATGGTCTCCTCGATGGCCTGGTCCAAGGTGACGTCGAGGGTGGTGTTTCGACCGACACTGATTTGTACGTTCGGGTGCTCGACCTTCGAGAAGCTATCGAGTTCGGCCGTCAAATGGTAGGCGCCAGGTGACAGGCCAAGAAAACGAAAGTCGCCTTGGTCGTTCGTAATGGCAGTGCTCGTGGCTGGCCCGGTCACCGTGACGGTCACGCCCGGAAGTGCCGTGCCGTCAGTATCCGTGGCCTTTCCGAAGAGATTGCCGGCCTGTGCTTGGCCGAAAAGGACGGCTGGAACCAGCAGTAGCGCAGCCAGCGTCATGACGACGCTCAGAGAATGACGATGCATGTTTTCTTTCCTCCATGCGGTTTCTCTTCAGCCGAGGACTCTCGGCTGTTCTGCGTTTCGCAAGTGCAATCGATTCGCCAGAAGGGTCCGTTTTCGAACCCCTGGGACCACAGGTCACGTCGGTGGTGAGCTTCGGAAAACGTTGTTTTCCGAGCGCGATGCATGCGCGGACTCCGCCACGAGATCTACCGATCTGATCGAGGTTGTCTCGTCCAGCCGCTTGAAGGCGAGTTCAAAACCTTGGATGTGATCGCAGGGCCTTCGAACGTCGTGTCCAGTCAAGGCTCGTGTCGTGTCCGGTCAGCCTGTGTTTTTTCGCGTGGATTCGGGAGAGCCATAGAACTACTCCGGAGGCCGCAAGACATGAAGAGCACACAAAGCACCGCCAGAGAGTCCGCGACGGTCCATATGTTTTCCGCCGATCAGCAGCCACCACCACAGCGAATCGCGGATGCCATCGCCGCCTGCCGGCAGGTCCAGGAGCTCGAGTTGCATCGCCTCGGCTTATCCCAGTTCAACATATGGCCGACCGGGATTCGTGTGCTGTATGCACCCAAACGGTCGAAGGAGAAGATCGCGAGTTTCGTTGCTCGCTACGATGAGGTCGATCACTCACCGCTCATCTTTCTTTCCGATAGTGATGAGTTTGCGGTCTCCGCGTTTGCAGCCGGTGCAGCCGACTATCTGGTGACGCCTCTGCTCGCTTCACGGATCGAAGCGGCGATGGCAAGGGCCCTGGAGCTGGCGCGGCCGGCGGAGCAGCTCGTCCAAGGGCTTCTGAAGTCGCTTCAGTCAGCACTCAGCAAGTCGACCCCCACGAACGAGGTGATCGTCTGCCGGACGACCAACATGGTCCAGATGATCCCGGTCAGTGAGGTGCGCTGGATCGAAGGTGACCGCAACTATTTCAAGTTGCACACCGACACCGGGGCGGTGCGCAAGCGCGGTTCGCTCACCCGCCTGGAACGGAGGCTTCCATCGCAGTTCCACCGGGTACATCGCTCGGCCATCGTGAACATGGAGAAGGTGGTGCGAATCGTCCGTTTTCCCAACGCCACCGGGCAGGCCGTGCTCGACGACGGCAGCAAGGTTCCCATCAGTCGGGGCCGAAGGCTGCACCGAGAGCGGCCGGTTCTCGATCTGGCATGATGGCCGCCAGGGAAGTACCTAGCCCGACGAGGCGATCTGTCCGGAGCTCTGGCTCTCGCCAGCGTCCTCTTCGTCGGGATCGGCATCGTCGGGTTGCGACATCTGCTCCAGCAGTCGTCGCCGTTGTTCCTCGAGGCGCCGCCTCTTTTCCGCGATGCGCTGCTTCTCTTCCTCTAGCCAGCGCCCGTGGTCCTGGAGCGTAAGATCGTCTTTGACGCTGTAGATCCGTGGGTACTTGGTCGCAGCGCCCGTCTCGTTGAATTGTAGGTGGCCGATCATCCCCTCGAGATCTTTCACGTCGTCCCGCAGCCACTGGCGTACCTCGCCCGGCAGGTTCGGGCGGCCCGTGAGTGCCGCGTCGAGAACCAACACAGTGTCCCAACCGGCTGCGGCGAAGACATCTGGATCCGATCCGTAGCGGGAACGGTAGGCTTCGACGAAGGCTTGGGTTTCCGGATCCTCGGCGCTCGTCTCGAAAGGACTGGCGGCCACCAAGACGCCGCGGGCGTCGGTTCCTGCCGCCTCTCGAACGGCTGCTGCTGCAAAGCTCTCCGGCGCGAAGATCTTTCCTCGGTAGCCTGCGTCCCGCAGAGTCGTGACCATTTCCGCAAGCCAACCACCCCAGCCCGCCAGCATGATCGCGTCGGGTCTCATTCGCCCGATCTCCTCCAAAGCCCAGCTGACTTCGGCCTCGTCGAGGTCGAATCGGCCCAGCACCTCGCCGCCGTGGCGATCGAAGGTACTTCCCAGCCCCTCTTCGAAGAGATCGCCCTGGATCTTCGACTCGGCGACCACGACCATGGAGTCGAGCGTCAGATCTTTGGAAGCGAACGTCGCGATCGTCGTACCGGTCACCGCTGCCGAGGGAGCGAGGCGGTAGAAAAAACGGTGGTTCGCAGCGAGCTGCTGGTCGTGTGCGGAGGGTGAGAGAACCACCCGTTCCCTCTCTTCGGCTCGTGGTGCGAGGACTTGTGCCTCTTCAGGAGTAATCCCTCCCACGGTCATCACCGCCCGACTGTTCAGCAGATCCTCGTAGCGCTGCCGTGCCACGTCGGCTTTCGATTCCGTATCTTCGAACTGGAGAACGAAGCCGGTCGCCCGACCTTCTTTTTGTAACTCTTCCTGGGCAAGTTCCATCCCTTGCCGGGTCGACTGGCCGACGGCCGCATCGTCCCCGCTCAGGGGAAGCAGCGCGCCGACCGGGAGAGGTTGTTTCTCGCAACCCGCCCCCAGGATCGCGACGAGTAGAATCGAAATCCTGACTGGAGCGAAGTGATCGGAGAGGGATGAGCTGACTCGAGCTACGGACGAAGAGCGCTGATGCATGGCACCTCCAGAGTGGATACTGAGGTCATGACACGGCAGATACCGGTCGTAGGTTCGACCCGGCGGAGAGGACGTGGGTTCCATCGGAGCCGGAGTGCGTCCAGCCGGCGTCTGTCGCGAATGGCACCGATGGTGCAATGACATGGGTTGCCGAGGACAGACTCTTGGGATCGGAGGCGGCGGATCAGGGCCAGGCGGTCCGAATAGGGAATCTGCCGTCTTGCGTTGGAGATCCGGTCGCCATACGCCATCTCGGCCAGGTCGCTCGAGGCTTTCTCGCGGTGGTTCCATCCCGATACTGACATGTGGGCCGATCCGATCTGATACCTTGAACTTCTGGCTCGCGGAGCCTTCAAGCCGACGCCCATGGGACGACCACGTACCGCTGCCGCGCTGATTATCGGCAACGAACTGCTGACAGGCAAGATCCAGGACCGAAACATACCGGTGCTGGCCCGGGAGCTGTTCGGCCTCGGCATCGAGCTCCGGCGGGTTGTGATCTGCAGCGACGAGGTGCCTGTCATCGTCACGGACCTCGATTCGCTACGCTCGACGCACGACCTGGTCTTCACCAGCGGAGGTGTAGGTCCGACGCACGACGATGTGACGATGCGTGCCGTCGCAGCGGCCTTCGATACGACCCTGGAGCGCAGAGAGGCTCTCGCGTCTTTGTTGCGGGAGTATTTCGGCAACGGTCTCACCGAAGAACACCTGCGTATGGCCGACGTGCCAGTGGGTGCCTCTTTGGTGAGTGCAGAGGCGGTGCGTTGGCCTACCGTGAGGATGGACAACGTCTTCGTCCTGCCGGGCCTACCGGAGGTCTTCGAGCGGAAGATGCCGCTTCTTCGAGAGCATCTCGGCCAAGATACTCCGTTCGTCAGCCGCGCCGTCGACACTGCGAGCGACGAAGGTGCCATCGCCCTTCTCCTCGAAGATCTGGAGAAGAGTTTCCCAGGCGTGCGGATCGGCAGCTATCCCCGGTGGGGAGACGGTCCGGTGCGAGTGACGGTCACGTTCGACGGCCTCGACGGCAGGGAAGTGGAAGGAGCGGCCGCAGCCTTCACCGCCGGCTTACCGTCCGATCAGGTGGTCGGTGTCGGTGATCCGGCCACGGCCGAGGAAGAAACCTCGTGACCGAACCCACCGACTCGATCGAGCGTCCGGACGCCCCTCCTCGGATTCTTCCCATTTTTCCCCTCACCGGCGTTCTCTTGCTGCCGGGAGGAAGGTTGCCGCTCTACATCTTCGAGCCGCGCTACTGCAATCTACTCGACGACGTGCTGGCCGGTGATCGCTGCATGGGACTCGTTCAACCGGTCGCTGCCGACCCAGCCGACAACCAGGGAGCATCGGAGACCGAGTCGCCGGAGATCTACCCGGTGGGTTGTGTAGGCCTCGTGGCGCACCACGAAGAACTGCCGAACGAGCGCTTTGTCGTCCTACTGGAAGGTTGGTGCCGGTTCCGTGTCGAAGAGGAGGTCGAGACCGTGCGAGGCTATCGGCGGGTGCGGGCTTGTTACGACGACTTTCAGTCGCGCGACGAGTCGATGGCCACGCAGGCGCCGGAGTCTGTTTCGCCCGAACCACTCCTCGATGCGCTCCGCCGTTTCGGCGACCGCCAGAGTCTGGAGATCGAGATGGATCCACTGCGTGAAGTCAGCGGTGTCGACCTGCTGAATGGTCTGGCCATGGCGTTGCCCTTCCAACCGGCGGAGAAGCAGGCACTACTGGAGGCTCCCGACTTGCCTGCTCGTCAAGAGATGTTGCTCCTCCTCCTGGAGATGGGGATGGAGCCGAGCGGCGACGCTCCTAGCACCAACTAGTCCGCATCTAGAACACCGCTTTCGAGAGTCACGCCTGAACGAGCACGGCCGAGACTGTCTGAGCTGAGGAGCGAGCCGGGCCTCCGTACGCCGCAGTCAACGAAGTCGCCGCGGTTCCTGGACGATGCTTCGGCGAGTTTCGAAGGGCGCGCGCAGACAGGCGTGACGGCCGCTTCGGAGCCTACTGGTGCAATCTGGTCGCATCTAGAACACCGCTTTCGAGAGTCACGCCTGAACGAGCACGGCCGAGACTGTCTGAGCTGAGGAGCGAGCCGGGCCTCCGTACGCCGCAGTCAACGAAGTCGCCGCGGTTCCTGGACGATGCTTCGGCGAGTTTCGAAGGGCGCGCGCAGACAGGCGTGACGGCCGCCCCCAGACCGATTCTGGTGTAGTCAGATCAGCTGTGTGGACGTCCGGGGGACGGTAGCTGTCAGAGGATTGTTCCCTTGCTTTTCTCTATAGAGATACGTCAATATGCGCATCTGCGAGTTCCACGTTGATTTCTTCTTTTTTAGTCACCCAACCACACTGAGTTTTCTCGAACCGAGTAGGGAGGGAGCCATGTCCGCTCAGGGTATGCAGCTTGTCCACGACGACGCGTCACCAGCCAGCGCGGGCGACCGACGCGGAGACGAGACCAGACCAGACGACCGGCCAGGGCCGGAGCGAGGAATGGATCGAAGATCCTTCCTAGGAGCCCTGGGGGTCGTTGGAGCGGGTGGTGGGGCGGTCGGTGCGATGGCTGGCGCACCGGCCGCTTCCGCGGCGTCGGGCTCACGGACGATGCGTCCGCTACAGGTGCCGGGCAAGGTCGGTGAACCGGCCCTGCCGCTCGTAGCGGTGATCGCACTCAATCGCATGGGCTTCGGGCCGAGACCGGCCGACTTCACCGCGTTTCAAGCGTTGGGTTCCTCGGCCGAAGCGCGGCTGCTGGCCTATGTCGACCAGCAGCTCGACCCGGCGTCGATCGTCGATACAGACTTCACGGCGCGATTAGCAGCAGCAGGCTACGAGTCGACGAATCCCGGCCTTTCACTCGATGCGTACCTGGCACGGCTGTGGAGCTGGTACGAGAACGACAACGCGCCGAGCGGCAACACCAGCAGCAGCCTGGTGCGCGACGAGGCGATCCGTCTCAAGTTCTTGCGCGCCATCTACAGCCGCAAGCAGCTTCTCGAGTTGCTGACCGACTTCTGGCACGATCACTTCAACGTCTTCATCGACGATTCGTCGGTCGTGCGGACGACCTTCCCACATCTCGACGAAGTGATTCGCTCCGAGGCACTGGGCAACTTCCGCGTCCTGCTGGAAGGCGTGACCAAGAGTCCCGCCATGCTCTACTACCTCGACAACTATACGAGCTCCAACGCCGGGCCGAACGAGAATTTCTGTCGCGAGCTCTTCGAGCTCCACACGCTGGGTGCCGCTGCGTATCTCGGTATCCAGCAGCAATCGAGCGTACCGACGGACGGAAACGGCGTGCCCGTCGGCTACGTCGACGCCGACGTCTTCGAGGCCACACGTGCGTTCACCGGCTGGAGCTTCAGCTACGGCCCAGAAGGCGACGGCGACACCGGCCTTTTCCACTACCGTCCGACCTGGCACGATCGCTTCCAGAAGCAGGTTCTGGGTGTGTTCCTACCCCAGGACCAAGCCGACATGAAAGACGGTCACGATGTCCTCGATGCGCTGGCGGCCCACCCTGCCACGGGACAACACATCGCGACCAAGCTCTGCCGTCGGCTGATCTCCGACGACCCGCCTCAAAGCCTGATCGACTCCGCCGCTCAGCTCTTCACCGACGAGTGGCAGGCCTCCGATCAGCTGGCGCAGGTGGTACGCCACATCTTGCTGGCGCCGGAGTTCAAGTCGACCTGGGGCGAGAAGATCAAGCGGCCTTTCGAGATCGCGGTGTCAGCGTTCCGCGCAACGGGTGGCAACCTGTCGTTTGCCCGGGAGGATTCGGCCGTCAACAGTTTTCTCTGGCGGTTCGACGATACCGGGAACGAGCCGTTTCACTGGCACGCGCCGAATGGCTTTCCGGATCACAAGACACCCTGGCTGAGCATGACCCCTCGGGTCATGAGCTGGCGGTTGTGCGGCTATCTCATCGATGCCGAGCAGGCCAACGACCAGCCCATCATCGACGCTCTGGGTCAGACGCCGGGCTGGGCGCGGTCCACCAACGAGCTCGTGGACTACTGGACGGAGCGGATTCTCGGACGGCCGATGGAGATGATCGACCGTCTGCAGATCGTGCAGTTCATGTCCCAGGGCATCAACCCCGATCTGGACCTCAACTTGAACGATGAAGATACGGCGGATCGTCTGCGCTCGATGATCGGACTGATCTTCATGTCGCCCGACTTTCTCTGGCGCTAGTCACCGAGCGGTGTCCCGCTGCTGGCCGTCATCCGCCGTGCGGTATCCGGCGGCCTGCCTCCGCGCTCGCTCTTCCGCCGGGCGACTGTCGGAGGCAACTAAACCACTGAGATTCCTGTCGCTACTGAAGATACGAAGAAGGAGTAGAAGATGACCACACGCCGAGGTTTCGTCACGGGGTGCTCCGCCGCGGTCGCAGCGTATGCGGGGGCCAACGTCAACACGCTCGCGTTCGGAGCGCCGGGCGACACGTCGCGGGACGTCATTGTCTCCATTTTCTTGCGTGGTGGTATAGACGGACTGAATCTGATCATGCCCACGGCCGGTGCCGATCGTGGGCACTACGAAGCGGCCCGCCCGGACATCGCCGTCCCGGTCAGCGGCGCGAGCTCGGCGTTGCCGTTGGGCGGCGGGCTGGGAATCCACCGCGCCATCGATGCCTTCCCGTCGGGCGAGGTGCCGCCAGCGACACTGTGGGACTTGTACCAGGGCGGGAAGGTCTCCCTCGTAGTAGGCACAGGAATGCATACGAGCAATCGTAGCCACTTCGATTCCATGGCATATATGGAGTTGGGCACGCCGGGCACGACCTCTACTTCAACCGGTTGGCTCACCCGGCACCTGCAGACCGTGGACCTACCGCCCGATCCAACCATGTTGTCGTTGGCCGCCGGCAACATGACGCCGACATCGCTCCGCGGCAGGCTCGATTCGGTGAACATGAGCAGTCCGGGCAGCTTCAGCCTCAATGTGGGACCTTGGCAGTGGCGCGATGCCTGGCGGGTGGCCCTACGCAATCTGTATGGTGCCGCCAACGGAGGTAACACCTGGCTGCACACCTCGGGCTCCGAGGCGCTCGACACCATCGACATCATCGAGCTACACGCCGGTGGCGACTACGAGCCGGCCAACGGCGCTATCTATCCAGGCGGCAGCTTGGGGTCGCATCTGCAGACGATCGCCCGCATGATCAAACTCGATCTCGGGCTGCAGGTAGCGACCGTGGACTTCGGCGGTTGGGATACACACAACGGCCAGGGCGACGATGGTGGCGGATATTTCTCGGCCCATCTCCAAGAGCTGGCGCGCGGACTGGCAGCTTTCTACACCGATCTCGATGGTGCGGGTGCTTCGAACTACGTCGATCGAGTCACGGTGGTGGTCAACAGCGAGTTCGGTCGCAGGCTGCGCCAGAACGCTGATCGGGGATCAGATCACGGCCACGGCTGCATGATGATGGTGATGTCGGGTAACGCCACGGGCGGCGTCCACGGTGTCTGGCCGGGCTTGGCCAACGGGCAGCTTTTCGACGGCGCCGATCTGGAGGTGACGACCGACTATCGGCGGGTGCTCTCCGAGATCTTGATTCGCCGAACCGCCAATCCCTACATCGGTGACGTCTTCCCGAGCTACCAGGGCTATCAACCCCTCGGAGTCGTCCAGGGAACCGACCTGACGCCCCTGGGACCGGGCGGTATCTTCGCCGACAACTTCGAGAGCGGTGGCCTGGGAGCTTGGTCAGCCTCTTCGGGTGGCTGAGATTCGGCCCTGGACCCATCGTTAGAGACAGGGCCACAGTCTCGACCGACCGTGAGGCGGCTGGCCGCACGGCGGTCGAGACTCGACGGATTCAGTCGCCGGACGCGAGCCGCGCTTCGATGAGCGCCAATCCCTGCTCCAGCACCTCGTCCCGACCGGCACGGAGGCCTTCGAGCGTTGGCCCCGCGGGCACCGTGGGTAGGATGCCCACGAGGTGATGCTGGGAGCCATCGTGTTTGACGACCCTCATGCCGGTGAACGTCAGACGGTAGCCACCCGGAAGCGTGAAAGAGTTCACGTTACCGTTGGCTCCTGCCGTCGCCGACCCGACGATCTCTCCCAGCTGGTAGTGCTCGACGATGCCCATCACGCTCTCGGCGTAGCTGATGGCTCGGCCGTCGGTGAGGAAGACGACCTCGCCTCGGAAGCGGGGCTGCCGAGGTTCTTTCAGCCATCGGCCCGACGTGTCGAATCCCACGCGGCGCTCCTGGTCGGGATAGATCTGTTGAGGGATTTGCCAATGAGCGGACCGGAGCACCTGGTCCGAGAGATGAGAGAGGACTTCGTCATTGCCCCGGGGATAGCCACGCAAATCGAAGACCACGCCCGGAGCCGCAGCGAGCTCCTCTATCCTCTCCTGAATCGTCTCCAAAGGTGCTCGACCGAGATCTACATACATCACGTCGGGCCGGAGTGAGGCGATAGCTTCCGGACGGTTGGAGGGTGCTTCGGCGGCGGATGAGCGCTCGACTTCGCAGTGCACCGTCTCGTCGCCGCGGCGGAGCCCTAGCCGGACCCGGCTACCGGGCTCACCGCGCCCGAACATGCGCAACGTTCGGGCGGTCCGCCACTGCAGCGTTCCCGAGGCGAGTCGACACTCCGCTTCGAATCTCTCCGTCGCGCTCTCGTCATCGAGGGATTCGAGGATGTCGCCGGGCTCGACACAGATCCCGGCGCCCTCGTTGCCGCCGGCCACCGCCTCGACCACCAGCTTTCCGTCTACCGACACGAGAGCCACCGGCAAACCACCGCGCAACGCCGCCTCCGGGTGGGCCACGAAGCCATGACCGTCGTGCAGTTGCGACACGACCCAGCGTAGGGTGTCGAGGAACTCGTTCCCGCCGGCGTCGGCGAGGGCGCGCCGAAGGCCCTCGGTCAGAACCCGGTCCCAATCGACGTCGACGACGTCGAAGTACGGGTAGAAATGTTGGAAGACGTTCCAGGCCAATATGACACCGGCAAGACGTAGAGACTCGTCGTCGGCGTCGAGAGCGTTCGGGTCGATACTGGCGAGCCGTGCCTTCAGCTCCCCGAAGTCCGGAGCGTCTGGCGGCCCTAGCGTGCGACCGTCGCGGCTCGGCAGGGCCAGCGGAAGCTGTACCCACAGCTCACGGGCCAGCATCTTCTGAACTGTCTCTCCAGCCTCGGGGCGGGCCTCGAACAGAGACTCCGGTCCAGCGAGCGGCGCCGAGGCCACGACGAGCGAGAGCTCACCTTCGGCAGCCGACTCGCTGGTAGCGGCGCAGGAATATCCGCTGCCGCCGCTTCCCCAGCCTGGAATCGGCTTCGAGGCTCCAGGGTCCGAGTCAGTCGAGTCGTCTTCAGTGTCCGACGGCACCCCGGTCTCGAAGCCGGAGTTCTCGAGCACTATCGGCTGCCACTCGGCCTGAGGCGAGGGCCTGACCTCTAG
>JALCBJ010000154.1 GCA_028066595.1 Thermoanaerobaculia bacterium | reverse complement strand
CGTTTCTGGATGCGATCTAGCTAGATGGCGGGAACACGACCTCGAAGCGTTGACAGATGATCGGCATATCGGGTTCGGGACGGCGACCGAAAGGCTCGAGCTCTCTCCGGTAGTAAGGCCAGTGGACACGCCGCCAATACTCCAACGAGCCATCGCCCTCCCCTTCCACGGCGGCGAACTCCGCGCCTACTTCCAGGTACGGGACGATGTCGACACGCGTCGAACGAGTCACACATCGTGCCGTTGCGCTCCAGTCGGTCACGACGTCAAGGTCACCGGCCTTCGGCACCGGCTCCTGCGATTCCTCGAAAAACCAGAGCGACGGTGCCGTCGCGCGCTTCTTGCCCTGAAGCACCAGCTCCACCAATGCGTCCGCATCGGCCTGGTTGTCGCAAAAGTGCCACCACTGGTACGCACGGTCGGTGGACTCAGGTGTTTCGCCAATCGACTGGAGGTAGCTCCTCCACATATCCTGGACCGATCGGGGTGTAGGGAAGCCGGCGTTCATGGTGCGATTTTGGCAGATAGCTCGTATCGGTGGTCGCCGCTAGGCAACGAGACCACGATCTTCCGCGTCCTCCCGCAGTCCATCGTCAACTCTGCACCGAGACACGACCTTGACGGGACAGTAGTTGCCACCGACGCAGCCTCGGCTTAGTCCGAAACGGTGACCCCAAGGGTCCAGCCATCGAACGAATCGGCGTCGAGATAACGCACGGCCAAGCCGAACGCACCGACCGGGAAAGCCCCATCGCGAAAGCGGGTAAGGAGCGAGAGCGAAGCCTCGGTCATGCGATCGACGGCCAGATGCTCAGCGAAGTCGTCGTCGAGCTCCGTATGAACGAGGCCCGCTGCGAGTTCCAAGGCTCTTCCAGAGAAGGTCGCCGTCAGCGGCAGGACCACCGAGAGTTGCAGACGAAGATGCGTGGAGGTCTGGTGGCGATCGATAAGCGGTGCATCGACTGAGTGAGGGTCTGTACGAAGCCACCACAAGGACGTCAAGCCTTCGAGCCGCCAACGCCCTGGACTCTCCCAACGGCGTCCTAGCCCCAACGAGGCCAGCATCGTGAGGGCTCGGGCATCGGCCGTGCTCCCGTCGACTCCGGCCGGTCCCTCCTCACCGTCGAAACGAACCGTCTCCCGCCGTTCGATCCATGAGGTACCTACGGCTGCTCTGGGTTCCAGGAACCATCCACTCCTGTGATTCGCCCCGGCCAGCAGTACTTCAGCGCCCGCTTCGACCCCTCCCGTCACCGCCTCGAACGTCGTCGCGGTCGAGGCCGTCGAAAGGTCGTCGACGTAGCGCCCCGCAAAGACGCCGAGAAAAGGAAGCCACCGGTGATCCCCAAGACGCCACCTCAGGCCTAACTGTTGGGTCTCGAAATCGAACTCTGAGTCACTCTCGTAGCGACTCGCCGAAACCACGTCTTCCGAAGACAACAGTACTTTCAGGCCCAGTACACTACCCAGCTCGGTTGTATCTCTGAGACCCTCCTGGGCCGCGACACAAGACGCCAGCATCCACAGTGGGATACTAATCCATACGGTGGACAGAGGCGACGCTGGTTTCATCCTGGTCGGGATCTCGAATTCATACTCTTTCTGATGACCCGCACAGCGTATCCCAGAAGGCGGCACATCTCCCGCGAAATGGACTTCGGGATCGAACGGTCTGCCATTTGCGGACGTCCCCGGTCCGATCGGCCTACTCCGTCGAGTTCGTTTCGAGCCTGTTCGCCTGGCCAACGGGATGCCCGGCGGGTGGCGAATCGTCGCGCCCATCGACCAATCCGTCACAGACACCGACCCGGTCGATCTAGCCATAAGATACCTCCATGATCCGGTCTCCGTCGCCGACGTCTCCGCCCGAGGAACGCCACACCGTGCCCTCGGAACCGTCGGGCGTGACGATGGCGCGTTGGGTCGGCTTCGCGGCGCTGTTCGTCTGGCTCATCGCCACCGGACCTTGGCTGATCGGGCGCGAAGTGCTGATCCAGCGCGACGTGATGCTGGCCAATGTGCCCTACAAGGCCTACGGCGCCCAGCAGCTCGCTGAGGGCAGGATTCCTGCGATCAATACCGCATGGGGTCTCGGACAGCCATATCGCGGCAACCCGGGGACACTACCCTTCTATCCGGGAAACGTGCTCTACATGGTGCTGCCGTTCTGGGCGGCCTTCGGAGCCCACTACGCACTGCACTGGCTGCTCGCGGGCGTGGCCATGGCGATCCTCGCCCGACGCCTCGGCGCGTCACCACCGGCGGCGGTGCTCGCGGGATTGACCTATTGCGGTGGGGTTGTGACAGCTGCCATCAGCTTCTACAATACGCTCGCCGTACTGGCCTGGTGGCCTCTGGTGCTCGCGGGCATCGTGGGACGCTCTGCCTCCGGAAGCAAAGACCAGAGCTTGACTCGTCAAACTCTCGCGGATCGGCGTGGGCTGGTACTCGGATCGTTGGCTTGCGGCATGGCGATTCTCGGTGGTGAACCCGTCGCCCTGGTTCTTCTATCGCCCACCGCAGTCTTGCTGGCCTGGGGGCCGGGACGCGGCTTGGCGACGGCCTGCCTACGCAGTGCCCTCACGTTCGGACTCGGCCTCTTGCTGGCGGCACCACAAGCCGTGGCCACGGCTCGGGTTCTGCGATTCTCCAGCCGTGGAGGGCCAGGTGAAGAAACCGCCGAATCTCTTGGTTTCAGTCTCGATCCCACCCGCGTGCTCGAGCTATTCGTGCCGTTCCCCTTCGGCATCCCTTTCCGTGACGACGCCTGGGGCTACTGGGCAGCTGCGTCGTCGCAGTTGCCGTACTACTACGCTCTCTTCACCGGTATCCTGACCGTGCCCCTGCTGCTACTGGCGATTCGGCGGAGACCCCTGTGGACCCTGGCGGTGGCCGCAGGATTCTCGATCGCTTGGCTCGGTGCCGAGTTCCACTGGCTCGCCACCCTGTCGGCGGGGATGTTCCGTCATCCTGAGAAGTTCCTGCTATGGGCGACACCGATCCTGCCGTTGCTCGTGGCCCGAGGCTTCGATCGGTTGCGTCGAGATCCACACGACGGCGACCGACTCTTTCTGGCGCTGGCTGCGCTACCGGCACTCGGACTGGCCGCCGTAGCGGTTCGTTTCGACGCCTTTGTCGACTGGCAGGCTGGCCGACTGCTCGATCGGGCTCCACCTGGCGCACCGCACGCCCAAGCTATCCTGTGGGTCGCCTGGCTGAGCCTCTTAGTGGCGGCGTTTCTCGTCTCGGCTTGGTCGCTGCGCCGTGGCCGGGCGGATTGGCTGCTGCCCGTCCAACTGGCCTCGCTGCTTCCGCTTCTCGCTCTGCTGCCTACCGACTCCACCGACTACTACGGAACACCAGAGCTCCGAAGCGGCCTCGGCGAGCGCACGGCGATATGGAGTCCACTACACCTCAATCTCAGTAAATTGACACACCCTGCGCCTCGCTACTACGACCACGGACTCCGTGAAGGCAGTCGCTGGATCGCCCAGGACCTCGATCCTTCGGTGGGTATCCCTTCCGGATTGACCTACCCGATCGTCGTCGACCTAGACGGGCTGGCGTCACCGCTACTCCGACCGATATACAAACGGATCGCGGCCATGCCTGAGCCCGAGCAGTTGCGCTGGTTGCGAGCCCTCGGCGTGGAGGCCGTAGTGATGCATCGGGCGCGTAGTCCGGCTCTTCCGATCCTCGCCGAGCACCCCAGTCCCGATGGGCCAGTAGTCCTGCAAGCGGTGACCGACACCATGCCCCGGATCCTCTGGCCCGAGTCGTTCGAAACCGTCGACTCGGTGCGCGATGCATACCGCCACGTCAGCAGACATTTCGACCCCGTCGCACGCCCCGCACTGTTGGAGTCCGTCGAACAGGGTCAGCTGCGATCGCTCACAATCGTCGAGTGGACTCCCGATCGCATCGTGTTCGACATCGATTCCAGCGGAGGCGCGGTCGTGCTGGCGCGGGCGTTTCAGCCCCTCTATCGGATCCGGGCTCTCAGTGATCGCGACGGTCCCGTGACGCTGCGACCACTGCTGGCCAACGCGTTTCTCCTAGCGGTAGAGGTTCCGTCCGGACCTCACCGGGTGGAACTACAGGTCAGCGGAGCTCCGGAGGGGCTGGCCCTTCTCGCCAGCCTCGTTACCCTGGCCGGCCTCATTGTCTGGCTACGAAAGGACTCATGATGGACCGCGTCGTCCTTCTGGGAACCGGAAGCTGCGAACTATCGGAGGAACGACGGGCATCGTCGGTGCTCATCGAGACCGCTGGCCTCCGCCTGATCTTCGATCTGGGTCGAGGCATCGCGGACAGGCTGGCTCATCTCGGCTTCCGCCAGGACGATATCCGGCATCTCGTCTTCTCTCACTTTCACCCCGATCACGTCTCGGACCTGATCCCCTATCTTCAGGCAGGTTCCTGGTCTCGTCGCGATCCGCGGTCGGAAGACCTGCACTTGTGGGGGCCCAAGGGTCTGGAGAACCAGATGCACCGGCTTCTCGGCCTCTTTGCCGTGGACAACCTGACACGCCGACATTGGCGAGTGCATCTCCACGAACTGCGGGATGACGAGATGGAGCGCGACGAATACGGCCTACCTTGCTTCGAAATCGAAGGGAGGCGCTTCGGCTGGCCTGACTTACCGCCCGCCGAGAATCACGGTCTGGTGTTCGAGGCCGAGTTGGAGGGTCATCGTAAGCGCATCGCGATCACCGGAGACTCCTACTTCCACGAAGACGAAGTCGCGGCCCTGCGAAGAACCGACGTGGCGATCTTCGATTCGGGCCATCTGGAGGACGACCAGATTGTCGAGCTGATGGTGCGAACCGACGTACCGCGACTCATCGCATCTCACGTCTCCCGCGATTTGGACGTGCAGCGATTGCTGGACGCTGCGAAACGGAGGGGCTTCACGGGCGACCTGGAAGTCGCCCACGATCTTCAGGATCTAGCGGCTGGTGCGGCAATGACGCCTGCGATAGAGTCCAGCCAATGATCGTCGGTACGAATACCGTTTTCCCTCACGAGGGCAACGAGTTTCATATCCAGGCGGAAGATCTGGGTATGAAAACCAAGTCCTTCGAGGTCCGCGTCTACCAAGGCGGCACGGTGCTCTTTCAGAAGCGCATCAGCTATGACGACATTGTGCAGCAGGAGCTGCCGCCTTCCGAATTCGAGGTGGCGGTGCGGACCCGAATGGACAAGATGGTCCACACCGTCGAGGCGGCCATCGTCAAGGGCAAGATTCCCTGAACAGCGACTCCGACCTTCGCGCGCTTCACGACTTCGCGGTGGATCTTGCCTGGCAGGCTGGTCGCATCACTCTGCGCCATTTCCAGGTTGGCGTAGAGGTTGATGCCAAGGCCGATGGCACGCCGGTGACGCGGGCTGACCGCGACGCCGAGAGGTTTCTGCGCGACGCCATCGGCGCACGGTTTCCGGACGACGCCGTGGTCGGCGAGGAAGACGAGGATCGCCCCGGTACCAGCGGCCGGACCTGGATTCTCGATCCCATCGACGGCACCAAGGCATTCGTCCACGGCGTACCCCTCTATTCGGTGCTCGTGGCCGTAGCCTTCGCCGAAGACCCCGGTGCCTCGCACCCGGCACCGAGGGTCGGTGTCGTCCACCACCCTGGCCTAGGCGAAACCGTATCGGCCTACGTTAACGGAGGTTGTTGGTGGAATGGACGACGAGCTGCGGTTTCGCCGACCACCCGGCTCGAAGATGCCTTGGTCACCACCAGCGACTTTCCCGATCACGAGCAGCCCGTCGATCTCGAGCGCCTCTACGCCGCGGCCCGATTGCGCCGCACTTGGGGCGATGCCTACGGCTACTCGATGGTGGCCACGGGTCGGGCGGATGTCATGATCGACCCGATCGTCGCTCCCTGGGACGTCGCGGCGGTGATCCCGATCGTCGAGGAGGCGGGAGGACGTTTCTCCTCGCTCGACGGGCGCCCAGGACCTTGGCACGGCCACGGAGTGGCGACCAACGGTCTGCTGCACGACGAGGTGCTGGAGCTCCTGCCCGCTTCGGTGTGCAGCCGACCGACGCAGCCCGCTACGACCTAGCCTGGATTTTCACCCACTTCGTCGCGAGGCGGCGTCGGTACTCAGAGATCCGAGGAAACGACTGATTTCCTGACGCGGGCATAGTGCGCTATGTCGAGGAGGGAGATCGACGTTTGACGCTCGAGATCCAGCACATCTGGCGCCGCAGTAGAAGGCTGGTGAGACATCCAGGCCAGACTCAGTCGCTGTCGACCTGCTGGCTATCCAGCGCTCCGGCCAGGTAGCGCCCTGAGATCGAATCCAGGCTCCGCTGGTGTCCGAGAGCCTCCTCCTGCTCCAACTCGAACGGACCGACATAACGGTAGCGCTCGTCCAAGAGGATCTGCGTTTCGTGGGTATTGTCCTTGGCCTGTAGTAGGTGGATCGACCATTCGATCTCCGTGCTGCCTTGACATGCCTCTCCCGCCTTCCGAAACGCTTCGAACGCGGGTCTGAGAAGAAGCTCCACTTCCTCGTCGGGCGCTTCCTTCAGTTGGGAGTCGGCCTTTTCGACCTGGCGCAGCAGCTCGAGGCAGCTCGCCCCTCCCAGCTCACCGAAGTCGATCTGTTCCACCATCTCGGCTATCGGTCGCATGACCGAATCGTAGGTGGAAATCCAGCCGTTCATCAGGCGACGAGTGGTCGCCTCGGCGGTGACCGTCGGATCGGCGATCGTGTCTTCGACCGCTGCGACCGGGGTCTCTTGGGTCGTCGGATCGTCGGCGTCCAGAGCATCGGACTCACCCTCGTTGGTCGAGCCGATCCACCAAGCACCCGCGAGCAACGCGCCGATAGCCAAGAACCAGAGGAGCACCGCCGGTGGGCCGGAAGAGCTGGCCTTGCCGACGAAGCCGCCCTGCGGCGGCGCGGCAGCACGCGGGCGTGGTCTTTGCGCCGGGGGTTTCGACTCCGGTGCCTTGACCACTGGACGTTCCGGCGCTTCGAGCGGTACGCGGACGTTTCGGTTCGCGGCCGACTGCTGAGTTGGTGCGGGTCCAGACGGGGTGGCTGGACGTGACCCGCCTATGGCCAGAGGTGGCAGCGGCGCCAAGAGATCCAGGTCCTCGTCATCGTCCTCCGCATCGGCCGGAGAAGAGGGCTCCAGAACGGGCTCGTCATCCTCGTCCGGCGCCAGCTCGAACGGTGCGAGATCGTCGTCGATCAAGCTCGGAACTTCGTCGTCCACCACTCCCGGAGTCAACTCGTCGCCGGACGGGATGGCTGGCGGGGCGGAGCTCGTCGGAGGTGCCGCGATCGGAGCGGCTGCCTGCGGCGGGATAGGTGCAGGCGTTACCTCCGCCGGGGGCAGGTCGTGGCTCGGTGGAGGCGGGGCCTGACTCGGTGGAACCTGGCTCGGCAGGGATGGGGCACCATGGGACGGGATCTCGGGCCGAGGAGACGTCTCGCGACGTGGCTCGAGGCCGGCAGGAGAGGCCGTGCTAGGCGGATTCGCTGCAGGTGCCGGAGCAGGTGCTGGTGCAGGTGCTGGAGGACGAGGAGGTTGCGCCGAGGTCGTTTGCCCGCCGGCGGGCGAGGACACGCCACCAGAGGCTGCAGGCGCCGCCGGAGGCTGCAGCCTCATTCGCTGGGCCTCCTCGTCGGCCCGGACCGGATCCCAGACGTCATCATCCTCCTCAGAGGCCGACATGGCGAGAGGCGGGGCTGCATCCGCGGTAATCGGCTGCGATGGTATGGGCTCAGACGGTGTGGGTTGAACCGAGCCGGGACGTGTCGGCGGGGAGAAGACGTCGACCTCCCGAGAGGTGTCGGGCCCGTCTAAGGTGGAGGCCGATCCGCTTCCGGACGCCACATCGCCAGCTCGGTCGGCGACCGGCGGGAACAGTTCTCCGGCTCCTAGACCTACATATTCTTCCTCGTCGTCCATCTCACCCTCGTCCACCGGTCGGAATCCGCTCATGTCCCAGGCTGCGCCACCGAGCTCGAAACGAGTGGCGTCTCCCTCCACCTGCACCGCCTTACGGCCCCCGAAGAGCCCTGCCACCATACCGAGCCCAGCGAGAGCCGCCCAGCCGAAACGTCCGACGAATCCCAGGTACACGGCCAGGACCAGAAAAGCGACACCCGAGAGGTAGCCCCACACGTTGAGATCACGTGCGGCGAACTGCGGTGGCGGTCCCGAACGTTGGGGCATCGCCGTGGCCATCCTCCGCGCGACGCCGAGGTAGTAGGGCACGGCCGCTGGGAGCAGCAGGAAGACCAGAGCTGCCCAGGCGTGGGGCGCAATACCCCGAGGCCCGACACCGGTGTGATGAGAGTCGCGCAGTCGGGACGCGTCGAAGTAGGTGAAGATCGCAGCGTTGACGACGACGATCAGGACCGCCAGATACGGATTCATGCGGCTATGTAGTTCTCATACGGGCGGTACTCGCCGACGTAGTTCCTCAGGCTGTCGACAACGGAGATCGATCGCTTCATCGACTTCGCAGCATACCTCAGCCCTCGTGCGTTGTTTCGTTGATCCCGTGCGCCGATTCCGGGCCTCCGAAGCTCCGGCAGGGTGGCTGCGGCTCTCAACAGCGCTGCGAATCGTCTGCGCGCCTTGCCGGGACCTCGAGACTCTCGAACGTTGTTAGATGCGTCCGATCAAACACTGCACTAGGAGTGTGTTGCGGATAGCCCTGGAAAGGTCATCGCAACTGCGGTCT
>JALCBJ010000153.1 GCA_028066595.1 Thermoanaerobaculia bacterium | reverse complement strand
AGCAGCCACCACTCTTCTTGCCGACTTTTTGCCGCCCCGTCAACATTTGCAAATATCCCCGTTCGGTCGCCAGTGGCAAGAAATGGGATCCTCTCGCCGAAAGCCAGAGCTGGAGACAGAGTCGACCTTACCCTCTCTACACCCTGGGTTTCGCTGCCGGGCGGTTTACGGAACTAGTAGAGCCACTCGGGGACCGAAGGCTTCGTTTCTTAGGGGTCGGGCAGTCGCAGGCTGAGCTACGAACCAAGTTTCGCGACAGCGCTCTGATGCTGACCTTCTTCGAAGGCAAGGCCGGGGTCGAAATGCCCCATGGGACATACACCCAGGTCCTGGTTCCCGGCGGCGTGGCACAAGAGGCCAGTAGCTTTTCAGTCGTGGGCACTCGATGGCTCGATCCGATCCTGGAGAATCCGCAGGAAGATTGGGTCATTGCCCATGAGATGGCTCACCAATGGTGGGGAAATCTCATCACGTGCAAGACTTGGCAGGAGCTATGGCTGAACGAGGGCCTCACTGTCTTCATGACGGCCGCCTGGAAACAGCATCGCTGGGGAGAAGAGGCCTACCAACGCGAGCTCCGTCTTGCCAGGGAGGCCTGGAAGCGAGCCAAGGATGCCGGTTTCGACAAGCCCCTCCGATGGCCGGGTGAGTTTCCGAGTCTAAATCTCAGGAGATCCATCCAGTACAGCAAGGCGGCCCTCTTCATAGCCACTCTGCGCGAGGAACTCGGAGAGCGCATTTTTTGGAATGGGCTCCGCACGTATACCCAACGGCATGTCGGGCAGTCCGTTCAGTCCGAGGATTTTCAGGTCGCGATGGAAGAGAGCGCCGGGAAAAGCCTGCAAGCCCTCTTCGACGCCTGGGTCTATTGAGGTTCAGCGAGGCGTTGGCCCAGGATCTCGCCGGCTGACAAGGCGCGAGGACAAAGAAGTATGAGCGGGCTCGCGGTCAAGGTCGACTGGTCTGCAACAACTATACGCAATCTGCGTAGAAGCATTCGGCGCATAGTTGAAACAAGACAAACGACGAGATGAACAACGAACCCATGGCACCGACCTTTCATCCACTGCGACCCGTGGAGTTCTTCGTACTCTCCGGCCTGACGGATCGAGACCGCCACGGCTACGGGCTCGTGGAGGCAATCGAGCAAAGGACTCTCGGCAAGGTACGCCTACGTCCTGGAGATCTCTACCGGGTACTGCACCGGCTGCAAGATCGCGGTCTTCTGGAGGTTGCGGGTAGGAGGCCTGCAGAAGAGCTCGAGGATCAGCGGCGTACCTACTACTGCCTCACCACCGAGGGTCGCAGAGTCCTTCGCCAGCAGGCCGAGGTGATGGCGAGCGTGGCTGCCGGAGTGCTCGCCGAAACCGGTTCGGAGGTCTCATGAAGCATCGTGAGACAGCCACAGCACGCTTCGTCCGCCGCTTGTTGCTGCTTTTCCCCCGCCGGTTTCGGCAGCGTCATGCCGAGGATCTGATCGAGCTCTATACCGACCTCGAGCGCAAGGGTCGGGCTCCCTCCCGCCTCTCCGTGCTGCTCGACCTGATGACGAACGGTCTATGTGCACGCTTCGAGAACCGAGGCCGACGCACTTCGACAGCGCCGCGCAATTCGGGGGCCAGCCTGCTCGACTCCTGGAGGCAGGATCTACGATTCGCCGGGCGCGGTCTACGGCGCCGCCCGATGTTCACCGCAGTCGCGGTCTCGACCTTGGCCCTGGGCATCGGCGCCAACACAGCGATCTTCAGTGTCGTTCACGGCGTCCTCCTCCGACCCCTCGACTTCTCCGAACCGGAGCGCCTGGTCCACGTCTGGCACCGCAGCATGGACGGGAGCTACTTGCGCGGCAACGTGACGCCGGGCAACTTCAACGACTTGCGCGACCGCTCGACCCAGGTCGACACTCTCGCGGCGGTCTGGAGGACGGCAGCCACCCTCGAGAGCGGTGTCGACATCGAGCGTCTTCGCAGCCAAAGGGTGACCGGTGACTTCTTCACCGTACTCGGCACCGACGCTGTCCTCGGACGTACTCTCACCATGGCGGACGACGAGCCCGGAGCCGAGCCGGCCGTGGTGCTCAGCCATGGCCTGTGGCGTCGCCTGTTCGGTGGAAGCGCAGAGGCCCTCGGTGAGACGGTGCGGCTCGACGGCATCGTCCACACCGTCGTCGGGGTCATGCCGGCACACTTTCACGTACTCAGTACGGCGGACCTATGGCAGGCTTCTGGTTGGAGCGCTGCTTTCCGCAGCGATCGAACCGAGTACTCCTACGCTGTGATCGGGCGCCTGGCGCCTGGCGCCGGGTGCCACCCTCACGCAGGCCCAGACCGAAATGTCGGCCGCGATGGTCGACTTGCGGCAGCGCTTCACTCGAGAGAACGCCGGCCTCGACGTCTACGTCGAGCCGCTACGTCAGGGATTGATAGCCGGCGTCGAAACACCTCTTTGGTTGTTGATGACCTCAGTGATCCTGGTCCTGCTCATCGCGTGCGTCAACCTGGCCAACCTCCTGTTCGTGCGCGCTCAAGAGCGCCTGCCGGAGATTGCAGTCCGTAGGGCGCTGGGCGCTTCCACGGGCCGGCTGCTGCGCTCCAACATGGTGGAGAGCTTGCTGCTCGCGAGCCTCGGGGGACTGGCCGGCCTCGCGATGGCTGCAGGTCTGTTCGACGTCGTGCTGCGGCTCATGCCGGACAACGTTCCTAGACTCGACACAGTGGGCCTGAGCACCACGACGCTGGCGTTCACGATCGGAATCACCCTCGCCGCCGGTCTCTTCTTCGGCGTGTTACCCACCATGCGTCTCCCCACGACCTCCGCACTGCGCCGGGGCCGCGGAACGGCCGGTCGTCTGCCCGGTGCCGGCGCCCTGGTGATCGCCGAGGTGTCCCTGGCAGTGATGTTGTTGGCGGCGGCTGGCCTGCTCCTGCGCAGTACGCTAGCGATCTCGGCCGTCGAACCCGGTTTCGACACCGAAGGCAAGCTCACGGTGGGTCTCCGACTACCCGCCGGTGCCGATCCGGAAGGGCGAAATGCATCCCTGGAAGGGGCGATCCGTCGCCTGCAGGCAGTACCAGGAATCCATGCGGCGGCCGCCGCCACTGCCGTGCCCTTCGATGGCCGCGGATTCTCCGCCTGGGCCCTACTCGAGGATCGCCCATCCGCCGACGCCGAGTCGCCGCCGTGGACCGGCTATCGGGCGATCACCCCGGACTATTTCCACACTCTCGGCATTCGGCTCCAGAAGGGCCGTCTGCTTCACGAGAACGATCGAACGGGCTTGCCGGTGGTGGTGATCAACCAAGCAGCGGTCGAGCGGCTCTTCCCCGACGGCGGAGCGCTCGGCAGCCGTCTCTCGCTCGGCCCCGGCGGAATCTTGCTGCGAGATGCCACGGTGGTCGGCGTGGTCGAAGATGGTCACAACCGGCACCTGACCGAAACACCGCAGTCGATGGTCTACTTTCCCTATTCCCAGGCGCCGTTGTGGCCCGAGCTCGCGCTGGTGCTGAGCTCGGGCTTCGGCGACGCGGTGACTCTGCGTGCTGCCGAAGCTGCGATCCACGAGGTAGACCCGGGGATCGCGCTCTTCAGCCCGCGCAGCCTCGAGCAGTTGATCCGTACCGAGGTTGCGAGCTCGCGGGCCATGGCCTGGTTGCTCGGCAGCTTCGCAGCCACAGGCCTGGCACTGGCAGCTCTCGGTCTCTTCGGTGTGCTGTCGTTTACCGTGGCCCGACGCCGCCGGGAGATCGGTGTGCGTATGGCCCTCGGTGCCGACCGACTCCACACCCAATGGCATATCGTCCGAGGTGGCCTGCTGCAAGTCTGTGCCGGTCTCATGATCGGTGGCGGCCTGGTGTTCATCCTGTCGGGCTGGTTCGAGGAGCTGCTCTTCGGAGTCACCGCGACCGACGCCTGGACCTTGGCCGGTGTGACGCTCACCCTCCTCTTGGTCGGAGCGCTCGCCGCATGGCTACCGGCTCGAAGGGCCGCCAAGATCGAACCGGCCACCGTCCTGCGTTCGGAGTGAAGCGGGTTCTGACTCCGATAAGCTCTGCGGGCCTCCTGCACAGCTCATCGTTGGAGAATCATGCGTCTCGTGACCCACCCAGGTTCCTTGCTCTGGCTGCGCTCCATGCCATGGTTGCTCTTTGCCGTCACATTCCTTTTCGCCAACCCGGTGTTTGCAGGAACGGTTGAGGGTTCGATGTGTGGCAATGGAGTCGTCGAAGGTGCCGAGCAGTGCGACGATGGTGATCTCTACCCTCTCGATGGTTGCGACCCGAGCTGCCGCTACGAGCAGGTGCAGCGATTCACGTCGCTAGCCCTGGAAGGTACGACGGCTCCCGATTTCTGTGCTTCGACCGGCAATCAACTGGGCGGAGCCTTCAGCGCTGCCGGTCTCGACGTCCTGAACGCCTCGCTCCAGGCTGGAATCAACACGGGCGAGCTATCGGTGCTGCTGCAGTTGTTGGATCTGGACGATTCGACGGGTACGAACGACGCGGCGCTAGAACTAGGCCTGCTCGGTGGCGACCCGGATCCAACCGACCCCAGCCCGGGTGGACTCGATGCTTGGTTTTTGGTGGATGATGCGTTGCTCGAGACCGATGATCGACCGAGTGAGGTCCTCACGCCGAGCGCTATCGCGTCTCTCGAGCTGACCGCCGGTCCCAACGACGTGAGCCTGCCCTTCGTCGGTGGCGAGCTACGGTTCCGCAACGCACGCTTGGCGGCTCGGGTCGACGCGTCGACGAGCCCACCGTCGCCACCGCCGTTGGACATTGCACCCGGGCTCGCGGCGTTCGAATCGCTCGAGGGCGCGGACGGCTCCCATGGACTCTGCGGCAACGTGACTGTCGGAACTTTGGCTTTGATCCCGGCGCCGGACGAAGTGACCTCCGGAGGAACCGCCTGCGAAGCCTGCGCGAGCTCTCGGGTCTATGTCTCGTGCGGCGAAGGCCCGGTAACCGACGCCTGTCATTCTCTGCTCGATGTCCTGGTGGGAGGCTGCCAGGTACTGGGCTGTCTGGCCACGGTCATCGAGCCGACGCAGCCGGACGTCGGCGTAGGAGCCAGTCCGCCCGGGACGCTGATTTTCGGGCCCGCCAACGGCATCGACAAGGTCACGGTCACGGAACCCGACGACGCCTACAGCTCCTGGTTTCAGTTCACCGCGGAGCGGGTGCACCTGACCAACAACCTCGACCTGATCTTCCGCGACGGCTTCGAATCCGGCGACCTGACAGTCTGGTCCAACTCGACCGCGCCGTGAATCTTCCCGCTGACGCTCAGGCCGGCTCGACCGCGATCTCGTAGGGATAGCCACGTGGTCGGTAGATGCCGCCTTCGAGGCTCTCTGCATCCGTCGCGCGACCGTCAAGTCCTTCGCGGTCTCGTGCAAGATCGGCAGCCCGAGAACGTCCTGGTAGAAGGCCTTCATCTCCGCTAGCGGCGCGGCGCTGAGGAGTTGCAGGCTCGTGATCAACGGCTGACCGTCTCGACGCCCCGGGCCCGCATCGGAGAGAGCCGGCTCCGGGTGGCCTGCGAGCCACAATGCAGATGCTGCCGATGCAAGGAAAGTCCGCCGGCAGACGGTGGTGTTACTGGGATATCTGTTACTGGGGTCTGTCATGTTTCGATTTGTCCTCCGTCTCGTTACGAAACCCTATAGGCATAGTTTCGTAGTAGATCGATATCGATCTAGATCCGAGATGGAGATACCCATGACACGGAAAGTCACCCACTCCAACGCTATCGTTCTTCAGAGCATCGCCAAGGGCTACCGCCATGGCTTCGACATCATCGAGCTGACCGGCCTCGGCGGCGGGACCGTATACCCGGCCCTGAGGCGCTTGGAGCGGGATGGATTGTTGCGTGCAGATTGGGAGCCGGCAGAAATCGCGCAGGCCTCGGGGCGTCCGCCGCGCAAGTACTACGAGCTGACGGAAACGGGCGAACGATCACTGCACGAGGCGTTGGAACGCTTCCGCTTCCTCCGTCCGTTCGCTGCCCAGCTAGAGCCCAAGGCGGTGGAGTCATGATGCCGCTCAATTCCGTTCAGCTCCTTTTCTTCCGCCTCGCTGAGTGCATCGTGCCTGCTACGCAACGTGAAGCGTGGCGTCGCGAGTGGCTCGGAGAGCTTGCAGCTCTCGCGGAACGTGCGGATGGATGGCCTGCGCAGCGTCGACGTTTGATGCGGGACGGGCTTCGCGTTGCATGGCGCGACGCCTGGTGGCTGCGGCTACATCCCGAACGCGGCCTCGAGCGTCCACTCCATGCACTGCACGCACCCCTGGGAACGCGCGATGAAAACCTCTTCGCGACGCTCGGTCGAGACCTACGGTTCGGGCTTCGGCGCCTCCGCAGATCCCTCGGTTTCTCGTCGACCGTACTGGTATTCCTCAGCCTCTCCATTGCCGCCGCTACCGCGGTTTTCGCCTTGGTGCGGTCGATCGTCCTCGAACCCCTCGCCTACGCACAGTCGGAACGATTGGTCCGCGTCGTGGGCGTCGACCTGGGAGAAGGCCAGGAGGACTGGATGTCGATGCGTGAGGTCGAACGACTTCGGGAGGCGACCCAGTCTCTCGAAGCGATCGGTCACTCGACGACATTTCCCGCGACGTGGCAGGGCGAGGAAGGACGCCGGAGAATTCAGCGGGGGTTCGTCTCGGCCGAGTATTTCTCGCTGCTCGGGCTCGACGCCCTCCACGGCCGCCTCCTGGGACCGAGCGAGGACGATCGCACCGCTCTGGTGCTGAGCTACGACTTCTGGAGCCGCGAGTGGCACGGCGACCCAGCGGTCTTGGGCCGCCCGTTCGTGGTCGATGACCAGACCTACACGATCGTCGGAGTGACTTCCCCGTCGGCCTACACCCACGACTTTTCCACGCCGCCGGCGGACATCTGGATCCGGTTCGAGCCACCTCGTGGCAACGAAAACCTGGACTTTCGCATCTTCACCGCCATCGCGCGGCTCGATACCGAGCACGACCTGCTGTCGGCGCAAGCCGAGGCCTCGGCGCTCTCGGCCCGCATGGCAGCGGATCATTCGGAGTTGTACGAAGGCTGGCGACTGAAGGTGGAGCCGCTGAAGGATACGGTCCTCGCCGGTGCAGATCGTCCTCTGATCCTGCTCTTCTCATGCCTCGGGCTCTTGCTGTTCGGCATCTGCGCCAACCTGGCCAACGTGGTGATGGCGCGCCTCCTGGGCCGTCGTGACGAGGTGCTCGTCCATCTGGCGCTCGGTGGACGCCGATCGGCCATCGCGCGGCAGCTGGCCATCGAGGGTGCGCTTCTGTCCGCCGCGGGCTGCGGATTGGGACTGTTCCTGGCCCGATGGGGCCTGGAGACGTTGCCTCTTTGGCTCGCGTTCGATCTACCGCGAACTCAGGAGATCGCCCTCGGCTGGCAGGGTCCCACGTTTGCTCTGGCGATCACCGTGCTGATGACCCTTCTCTTCGCCTGGCTACCCGCCCGACTCGGCGCCCGTACCGGACTGACGCGGGATCTCCGCGGCGGCCGAGCCACCGATCGAAGCCTGTCACGCCTGCGAAGCCTGATGATTTCGGCGCAGGTCGCCATCGCCCTACCCCTGCTCATCGTCGCGGGACTCCTGGTCGGCACGCTGTCAGATCAACGCCGCAGCGACCTCGGCCTGCAGGTCGAGGGGCTTGCCGGACTCCGCGTCAGTATCCCGTTTCGCCAGGCTCCGGAGCCTGCGCAGCGGGAGCAGTACTTCGCGAACCTGGTCGAGTCGCTGCGCAACAGACACGACGTAACCCACGCCGCCGCGACCCTGCAGATGCCACTGGTGGTCCATCAGGCCGACCGTACGCGCTTCCGTGTCCAGGGCAAGCCGTCCGATTCCGCCGAAGCACCGCGCGCGCTCTACCAGGTGGTGACGGCGGGCTACTTCGAAACACTCGGAGTTGCGCTGCTCGAGGGAAGGGATTTCGAACCGAAGGATCGGGTGGACGGTCTTCCGGTCGTGATCGTCAACCGCGAGCTTCAACGGCGGCATTTCGGCGATCGGAGTCCCGTGGGGCAGCAGATCGACGTAGAGCTCTCGATCGCGGGCGAACCAACCCTTCGCAAGGTAGTCGGAGTCGTCGATGACATCGCCCAGCTAGGCCCGGCAGCGCCTCGGGAGCCAATGGTCTTCCTCCCCCATACTCAGGTCAGCTGGCCTTCCATGACGGTGGTCGTCCGTTCGGCCGGTCCCACGCAACCGATTCTGCGTCACCTCCAGCAGCAAGCCCTGGACACCGAGATCGCCGCGACGCTGGAACCGCCCGTGCTGGCGGCCGATGCACTGCGCGATCTGCTCGGTCCGCTGCGCTCGGCCGCCGTCTTGGCCGCAGCGTTCGCCGCGTTCGCGGCGGCACTCTGCCTTCTGGGACTCTACGGATTGCTGTCCTACGACGTACAGCAGTCCCGGCGCGAATGCGCCATCCGCATGGCCGTGGGCGCGTCGAGCACGACCATACGGTTTCACTTCCTCGGTCGAGCTACCCTCCTGGTCGGTCTGGGCACCCTGTTCGGGCTCGGCCTGTCATGGCTGGCCGCTCGCATGCTCGGCTCCGTGGTCGACGTGGTTCCACAGCTCGACCTCGCTCTCTTCCTGGTGGTACCGGCCTGCCTGATGATCGTCGCTGTTGCGGCCGGATGGCTGCCCACCGCACGCGCCGTCTCGACCTCGCCGGCATCGCTCCTACGATCCGACTGATATGGAACGACGGTTTGTCAAGGCGAGATCGGTTCGATCCTGATTC
>JALCBJ010000152.1:3123-8842 GCA_028066595.1 Thermoanaerobaculia bacterium | reverse complement strand
CGCGGCCCGTTGGAAGTCGTAGAGCTGCCGCCAAAGGTGGCTCAGGCGCTGGTGGAGAAGTATCGCGAGCATTTTCGCGACGAGGAGCCGGTGGCCGACACCGGCCTTTTGTGCCGGGAGTCGAAGCTGGTGTATCCCGTGGTGTCGGATATTCCGATGATGTTGAAAGAAGAGGCGCTCCCAGCCCACGTCTTGGACGAAGCAGGCGACCCCGAGGTCGGCTGAGTCGGTGACCGGCGCAGCGGACGTATCTGAGACCTCCAGAAAGGCGCCACTCAGCAGCCAGCGCATCGGACTGACGACGGCGACATCTATCGCGGTCGCCAATATGGTGGGGACGGGAGTCTTCACCAGTCTGGGATTCCAGTTGTTGGATATCCAGAGCGGCTTCGCACTGCTTTCCTTGTGGGTGGTGGGCGGTATCTTCGCTCTTTGCGGTGCGCTGACCTATGGCGAGCTGGCCGCAGCGTTGCCCCGCTCCGGAGGAGAGTTCCACTTTCTCGGACGGATCTTTCATCCGTGTCTCGGCTTCCTGGCCGGTTGGGTCTCGTTCATCATGGGCTTCGCGTTGCCGGTGGCGCTGGCAGCGATGGCCTTCGGTAGTTACCTCGAGGCCGTAGCTCCCTTGGTGGAGCCCAAGGTATCCGCATCGATCCTGGTGGCGATCGTCACGTTGGCCCACCTGCGCGACCTGCGCTTGGGCAGCGCGTTCCAAAACCTGTTCACCGGCTTCAAGCTCCTCTTGGTGGTGATATTCATCGGTGCCTCGGCATGGGCGGCGTTGGGCCGAGAGATCGTCACCGAGGTGTCGTTCGTACCGAGTCGCGCCGATGTGGATGCCATCCTCTCGGCACCCTATTGGGTGTCGCTCCTCTATGTGATGTTCGCCTACGCAGGATGGAACGCCTCGGTATACGTGATCGACGAGATGCGCCGTCCTGAACGAAATGTGCCGCGCTCCCTGGCGCTTGCCACGGGTCTCGTGCTGGTGCTCTACACCCTGCTCAACTGGTCGTTTTTGGTGACCGCCCCGGTCAGCGAGATGGCAGGACAGATCGACGTGGGACATGTATCAGCGCGGTACATCTGGGGCGAAAGCGGCGGACGTCTGATGAGCGGTCTCCTCTGTCTGGCACTCGTGTCGACGATCAGTGCCATGGTCTGGGCTGGTCCTCGAGTCACTCAGGTGATCGGCCAGGACTATGTTTTCTTTCGGAAGCTGGCACGGACGAACTCTCACGGTGTGCCGGTGGTCGCGATCCTGACCCAATCCCTCCTGGTGATTGCGATGATCCTGTTCACCGAGTTCCAGCAACTCCTGATCTACACTCAGTTCATCTTGGCCTTGAGCTCGGCGGCTACGGTGGCTGGTGTGTTTTGGCTGCGCCATCGCGAGCCCGACCTGCCGAGGCCCTATCGCACCTGGGGCTATCCCTATACACCGCTTCTCTTCCTGCTCGTCACCCTGCTCACGGTAGGCTTCACCCTGTTGCAGAACCCGGTGGAATCCACCGTCGGCCTGGCGACGGTACTATTGGGTCTTCCCATCTACCTCGCCTCGCCGCGCACGACGCCGGCCGAGTCCGGGGCAACCCGCCCCTAGGAGGCACATTCATTGAAATCCCAAGGCCCATCTGGCAGTCCTCTCCATCACACGACGAGAGGAATCCTCGCGCTGAGCTTCGCGGTCGGTCTCTTGCTCACCGGTTGCCCGAAGAACACCGAGACTGCCGAAGAATCCGAACCGCTCCCCGAGGCCCAACGCGGTTCTTTCTCCGAGAAGGAAGCCGAGACCTCGGAAAGGCCTGAACGAAGCCTCGACCCGACCAGCCTGAAGAACATGTCAGAGTTGTTGGCTGGCATCGTGCCCGCCAACGATCCGACAGTGCAGGACGGGGAAGAGGTCCCGGCCCTCGATCCGGTATGGCAGGAGCACGCTCGTGTCATGGACGAGATCTGGCAAGGCATCGAGCCGCGCCACGAGCTCATGTCCGGCTGGTCCGAGGAAACGCTGGCCGAGTTACCGGACCCTGACGCCACCTTGTTGTATCCGTTCGGGGGCCCCGATCTGGTGACGGCTCTGAGCTTCTTCCCAGACGCTCGAAGCTACTTGCTGGTCGGCCTGGAAGCTCCCGGACGCCTACCCTTGCCGGAGAAGTTCTCCGGTACCGCTCTCGCGGACGATCTGGCGAAGCTGCGCGGCGCATTCGGCTCGATGGCGCAGTCTGGGTACTTTGTTCGCACCCAGATCGATCGCGGAGTCACCGACGGAGCGTTCGACGGCGTCCTGCCGATTCTGTTGATCTGCTTGGTGCGTGGAGACCAGGTTCCCGTCGCCGTGGAGTACGTGAGCTTCGACCGCGACACCCAGGAACTCCGATCGTTGCCGTCGGAGCAGACCAAAGCCTCTGCGGTACGCGTCCTCTTCCGCTCACGCAGCGGCGAGCAAGGCGCAACTCGATCCGTGTACTACTTCGCCCAGGACCTGTCGAATCGAGGCCTCCACGCCGACGATCCCTTCGCCGAGCTGCTACGTCGTCAGGAATCGCTCAACGTTTATATGAAGGCAGCCGAGTACCTCCTCCACACCAGTGATTTCCTGCAGTTCCGAAAGATCCTCCTGAGCGAGTCGCAGCTCATCTTGCAGGACGACTCAGGGGTGCCCATCCGTCACTTCACTTCCAATCGATGGCAGCTGCGCTTCTACGGTTCCTATACCGATGTCCTGGCGGCCTACAAACCGTTCTATCAGGAAGATCTCGCGGCAGCGTTCGCCAAACAGACCACCCCCTTGCCTTTTCGCATTGGTTACGGTGCCTCCGGCGACGGCGGTGGGATGATTCTGGCCACGCGCAATGGCGAAGCATCGTCGACGCCGGGATCGCCACCGGAACGTTGACCTCGGTCCACAGGACGTCGGCGGACCTGGCAGTCGCTCTGGTTCTCACTCTGGGATTGTCGCCGACCTTCGTACCAGCCCAGACCTGCGCTGACGAATGGCAGCAGCTGCGTGGCCCGAGTCAAGGCCATTCCCCGGTCACTGGCTTGCCCGTTCACTGGGGCGAGGATTCTGAGGCGATCCGTTGGAAAACGCCCTTACCGGGGCGCGGCTATTCCTCGCCGGTGCTGGCAGGTGGGATGGTATGGATGACGACCGCCCTAGGGGAAGAACCGCCCGAAGAGCCTTCGTTGCGCCTCTTGGGTGTCGACGTCGAGACCGGTGAGCTAGAGGTCGACGTCGAAGTCTTCGCACCCCAGGCCTGGCAGCCAGGTCATCCGGAGAACAGCTACGCGTCTCCGACTCCGGTCGCGTCGGCCGGCCGTCTTTGGGTGCATTTCGGAACCTATGGCACGGCTGCCTTCGATACGGAAGCGCTACGGTCCGGGAGCACCGAGCCGCTTTGGCGGGCGCACAACACTCCCCAAGAGCACGAAGTGGGTCCCGGAAGCTCACCCATCCTGGTGCAGGGCGCGGCTGCAGGAGGTGAGGATCTCCTGGTCGTCCACGCCGATGCCACCGACACCCAAGCCTTGGTCGCCCTCGACCCGGCCACCGGCGACGTGATCTGGCGCACGGACCGCTTCGTGCCGAAAGACGAGCAGGCGTACCACAGCGTGGCACACCACAAGGCCTTCTCGACGCCGCTCTACTACGTCTACGACGGCACGCCACTGCTCCTGTCTACCAGCGCGGCACACACCAGTGCGTACGCGCCAGCCACGGGGCGAGAGCTTTGGCGGGTTCGCCACACCGGCTATTCCAATGTACCCATGCCAGTGGCCGGCCTCGGTTTCGCCTGGATCAACACCGGCTACATGAAGCCGCAGCTGCTGGCGGTGCGTCTAGGTGCCGAACGAATGCTGGGTGACGCCGAGGGGCCTCTCGACATCACCCAGGACCGGGTGCTCTGGTCGTACCACTGGCAGGTACCGTCCAATCCCACACCGCTCCTGGTTCATCGAAGGCTCTTTCTGATCAGTGACTGGGGCATCGCCACCTGGCTCGACGCTCTGGCAGGCACGGAGATCTGGCGCCAACGGCTCGGCGGTCGCTACTTCGCCTCGCCCCTGACCGCCGAAGGTCGTATCTACGTATGGAACGTGCAGGGCGAGACCAAGGTCCTGGCGGCGTCGGACGAGTTCGAGGAGCTGGCGACGAACCCACTCGATGCACCCATCCGGGCGACTCCCGCGATTGCGTGCGGCGCTATCTTCCTACGCACGACCGAAGCGTTGTACCGCATTCAGTCTCCTGGATAAGCGGTTTCGAGAGGTGTTCCACCCAGAGCCTCGCCTTAGGAGACGAGATCCTAACGTCCTGCGCATGCGCCCCTGGGCGCAAGGTGCTAGTGGACCGCAGGCTCCGAGCGAGCCGAGCCCGTCGGCCCAGGACTGCGCAGCTTCGTGCTCGCCTGGACCGGCGGGCCTGGCATCGAACTCGACTCAGCTGTCCAGCGATGGCCGATGTCGAGGGTGAGGGTGTGATGCCCGTCAGTTACATGAGACGGAGACCCTGGCGGTATCGCTGGTGCCATTGGGAGCGGTGACGGTGACGCGCACGGACCCGGGACCGCTGCAGGTCGCTGAACGGGCCGGAAACGTGTTGGGTCTCGTGCCGAGATGCACGCCGCCACTGGCGATGAAATCGTAGGTGAAGCCCGTCGCGGTCGGAGTAGCCGAGCAGAACCCACGTTCCCGCGGACCCGAGAAGCTGCAGGACAGTCTCGGCGTGAAGTCGACGTTACCGACTTCGACCGCGGCGCCACCGGAGAGCTCTGTGATGACGTCCGCCATCGGGCTGTAGAAGAACGTCGCGCTACCAGTCCCTCCCCAGAGGAGCCCCACGAGGATCGCACCCTCGCGACTGTTGAGCACGTACACGGGCGAGCCGCTATCCCCCGGCCCAACTCCCGCGGCAACGCGGTTTTGATCGAAGAGCGTGATGTTCGTGCCGGCGACGTTCACGGTCATCGAAGTACCGGTCACCTGCCCGAAGGTACAGCCCGTCGTACGACCGGTCTTTCGTACCGTCTGACCAGCGATCGCTGCACCGACGCCCCCGATGTTGTAGTTCTCTAGAATCGACAGGGAACCCGAGGTGCCACTGCAAGGCAACGCTCGGGCGAGATGGCCAAAGTCTGCTCCGGCACCCTGGTAACGGACGAAAGCGGAATCGCTCCGTCGGCATCGCCGGCCGGCCGGGCAGTTGCCGCCGGTGGTATAGATCGGGTCTTCCTCCTCCACTCCGATCGGGTGAGAGGTGCTGGGCTGGCCGTAGGCCGTCCCTTCGACACCGCCCTGAATGTTCGTGCAGTGGGAGTTGGTGACAAAGCCCAGTACCCCGCCGATGCGGGCGTTGAAGCCCAGAGTGCAATGAGACCCTCCGAAAGCGATTTGAGCGCCAGCGGGCACAGGCCGCAGCCTGCTCCGGAGGTTGGCCAACGGTGTGACCGGCTCGGTGTAGCGGATGATCACTGCGCTGCCGACTCCCGCACGCTCGACAGCGCGGTGCACGGAGGAGGCTCCGCTGACCCGTAGCCTTTCCTCCACGGCGATCACGACCCGATTGGACGTCTCGTCGACGTCGAGGTAAACGACGCCTTCGGTCGCGAGGACGGGCAACAGCTCGTCTCGCCAGCCGCGCAGCTGCTCGAAGGTGTACTGGGCTTCCAGGACGCGGACGTCTTTGCCCAGGGACTCGACTAGGGACTTCTGCGTC
>JALCBJ010000152.1:0-3023 GCA_028066595.1 Thermoanaerobaculia bacterium | reverse complement strand
CCACTGAATCGTCCAGGTCGACACCGAGAGTGAGAAATCCCACCCGGCCCCCGAACAGCGCGAATTCCTTGGTCGCTCCGTCGATCTTTACCGGCACCAAGTTCTCGTGACGACCTGCCAGCGACCAGAAGAGAGAGCGGTTGGGCACGCCTTCCTCGAATACCAAACCGCTGTAGGCGTCGTCGCAGATCACGGCCAACGGTGCGTGCTCGGCGCGCGCCAACAGTAGATCCGCAACGACATCGACTTGGTCCTCTGTCGGTGAGTATCCTCCCGGATTGGACGGGAAGTTCACCAGCGCCAGAGCGGGCTCGTCGGTCGGGATCCGATCCAGCGCGCGACCGATCGCGGTGGGATCCCAGACGCCGTCATCGTAAGCGGGCTCGGAAATCAGCTCGGCGCCCGTCCGCAATGTGAACGTCTGTCGGTAGTTTCCCCAGAAGGGTGCAGTCAGGGCCATCTTCCGGCCGCGGCCACCGAACAGATCGGCCACCAGAGACAGGCCGTGGGTGAGACCGCAGGTAACCACCGGCCGAGTCGAAGGCTGGTCGGCCGCCGGCTCCAGGTCGGCCTGGCCGCTTCTCGGGCCACCCCGTTGCCAAGCACGCCAAGCGTCGCGCATCTCCGGGATTCCCAAGACCGGTGAGTAGAGAAACGCTCGGTCTCGATCGGCGCCTTCGAAGGCGAGAAGCTCCGCCATCGTGGGCAGGGGCAAAGCGTGACCGGCGCCGTCGGTGAACACGCCGATCGTGCCGTTGTATCGGGTGTTCTTCGCTTCCGCGGCCTGGAACGGGATGTCGGGTGGAAAGAAGGCGCCCTGGCCGAGGGGTGAGAGCAGGCGGTCCAGCGCCGGCGCTCGGCGCGCCAGGATTTCATTGACTTCTTCGACGTTGTTCATGATTCTCTCGGAGCTGCCGCCTAGGGCACGAAACGCGTGGTGGCGACTGTCGCCGCCGCGACGGCAGATTCGCTCCACGGCGCCTCGTGCACCTCGCCGGCAAGATAGAGGTCCATTTGGTCTGCGTAGTGTGGGTCGGCAGGATGGCCCGCCTGGCCCCCGGGGAGGACGCTCCACGCGTGGTCCGGATCGCTCCAATCGACGATCCAGCGCATGGATGGTCCGTACGTGATCTCCTGACGGGCTCCGTCTTCGATCCAGCGGGCTCCCAGCGCCTGTACCGTGGTAGCGTGCCCCGGCATCGGCCACGGGCCCCGGCGCAACCACCATCCGAGAACGGGTACGGCATCGAGACGGTGGCGCAGCGTCAGTTGATGCAACCATCCGTGATCCCACAGCATCAGGTCGTCACCCCAGCGAGCTACGCCCTCCTTCCAGGCTGCGTCGAGGGCCCGCTGAACGATCTCCTCGCGTGACTCCTCCGTGTGGGGCGTCGTCACGTCATCCCACCAGCGGTCCGAAGCCTGGCGCTCGAGCACACGCAGGAGCGACTGACGATGGCCGATGGATTTCCTGAGGCCGGCTGCCTTCTGCTCGTCACCAAAGATTTCCGAGAGCAGGTGTTTCTGTACCAGGACGAAGAGAGCTGCTGCGCCGGAATCGGCCGTGCCGACCTCGGCCGACATCTGACCCTGCCAGTCGCGTAGCTCCCGGAAGGCCCGTTCCGCATCGCCGTCGAGATCCGACCCCAGTGCGTTCACCAATCGCTCCGCGAAGAGAGATCGATGGTCCATTTGCACGTCGGCGAAGCCCGCGACATCCCAGTCCGAGCGCTCCTCCAACCGTTGACGGATGCGGTCGGCGCGGAAGGGCGGGAAGAACTCGGAAACGAGGGGCAACTCGTAGCCCGGTGGACGTACGTCGTGGTTGGCAGTCACCAGGATTCCGTCGTCCAAGACACTGCCCTCGACCGCCTCGCGAACCGTTGGATTGGTCTCGTGGGGACGCAGCCCCTCCCAGCCGTAGGAAGGGTTCCAGGCCGGCGTCGGCAACCGGCCGTCCCCAGCCAGGCGGTTGGGAACCCGGCCCAGGACCGTGTAGACCAGAGCACCCGGGTCCTGTGAGTCGGGTCCGAAGGCTATCGCCAGGTTCTGGGGCGGACACGTGAACGCGCCGGTCGCGGCCAGGGCTTCATCCACCGACTTCGACTTCGCGAGCTCGTACAGCGCGGCCAAGGGGTCGCCGCCGTCCAGGGCGGTCCAACGCAGGCTGCGAGCTGGGAGATTGCGCTGCGGCTCGGCGGCCAAGAGCGGGCCGAGGTCGGTACGACGTAGCGTCACCATGTGTGGTTCGGTGCCGCGCACCGGTATTGCCACTTCTTGCGATTCGATCGGTCGCCAGAGCTCGGATCCTGCTTCGTCACGCCGCAGAACGTTCTCAGCCGCGCTGTCGAGTTGCTCGAAGAAGACGTCGTGATCGTCGAGCATCACATTGGTCATCGCCCAGGCCAGACTCTCGCTCCGCCCGATGACCACACCGGGCGTGCCCGGCAGCGTCATACCTTGTACTACGAAACCCGGTGCGCGCAGATGTACCTGGTACCAAACCGACGGCAGATGCAGACCGAGGTGCGGATCGTTGGCCAAAATGGGCCACCCGCCCGCTGCGCGCAGTCCGTCGATCGCCCAATTGTTGCTACCAGGGGCGATGTCATCGATGGCGGCCTCGACATCGTTCGCAGAGGATGTCGAGGTCGCCGATGGCTGTGCCGCGAAGGCTGCGATCTCTTCAGGCACATGAATCTCGGCGTCCCCCAAGAGATCACGCACGGCCTCGGCACCGAAGTGGCGCAACCACAGAAAGCGTTCCTCCTCCGGTCGATCGTCCCAGAACGACAGATCCACCGCCATCATCAGCGCGAACAGGTAGCCGTCCCGCGGCTGCCAGGGCTCTACTTCGATTCTCAGTAGGCGCACCTCGGGCGGCATGCTGCCACCGCGCTCGGCGATCCAGGCATTGATTCCTTCGGCATAGGCATCGAGCCATCGGCGGCTGGTCTCGGATGCCTCGGCGTACATGCGATCGGCGGTCTCCTCGAGGCGCAACGTGCGGAAGAAAATGTCGG
>JALCBJ010000034.1:58769-64680 GCA_028066595.1 Thermoanaerobaculia bacterium | reverse complement strand
ATGAAGGCTCGTCGACCTCCGGTCCGGTAGAGCGTACGGCCCAATAGCTTCATGACAGCAAGGGGGCGTGGGTCGAGGTCCACCGCCGTCTCGAGCGCTGCGTTGCCGATGGCCATCAGGAGACCCGCGCCGATTCCGTGGCCGGAGGCGTCGGCGACAGCGATGGCCATCCGTCCGTCGGGTAGGGGCAGGAAGTCGTAGTAGTCGCCTCCGATCTCGTTCGCCGTACGATAGGAATGGCTGATTCGCCATCCCACCAGATCGGGTGAGCCTTGCGGAAGAAGGTCGCTCTGTAGCTGCCGCGCTACTTCCAACTCGTCTCGCACCCGCAGCCGATCCACGAGCTCGAGCGCCAGGAGCAGGATCAGAATCGCGATCGAGAGCAAGTACCAGAACGGGCTGGCGTCGAACTGTACGTGGGTTTGGCTCAGGTAGAAGTCGAAGGCCAGCGCTGCCAGGATCGGACAGATCAGCGCAGCCACGAAGAGCACCCGGCGGGCAGGAGACAGCTTGAGAACCATGCCACGGCCTACGGCGAGCACGTCCTCCACGAGGGCGCGTAGCCCTTCCGACGTCCGCTGCTCGGTTCCTGGCCGGTCGGCGAGGGTGCGGAAGGCCTGGCTCGCCTCCTGATCGAACAGGCGTTGCATGCCGGTCCGATCGACGCCATCGGCGAACTCCCGTGCAAATGCGGTCGCCTGTCGGGCGAGACGGCGAATGTGATCTCTTGCCGACGGAGTTTCAGAAGGACGGGACATGGTGTGGCGAAGCGGTCAGGGTCGCGATCAGGCCGTCACCAGTGAAACATGGTTTCGCTGGCGTGACGTTCCAGGTCGCCGGCCAGTCGGCGGGCATCTTCGAGGTCGAGATACGGGATGACCACACGATGACTCGACAGGTTGGCACCTGCAGTATCGACTTTGACGCGTGCCATGACCGCTCGCCGATCGAAAAAGCCCTGACTGAACTGCACCACCTGGATCTTTCCCAGAGGGACGAAGCTCGTCCGTCGTCCGAACGCACCACTACGAAAGCCGATGAATCGGTCGGTAAGGACGTAGCCGGAGCGCTTGGTCCAGCGCCGAGACCAGATCCAGACGAGCGGAAGTAGCAGCAGGGGCAATGCGGCATAGGCAATGCTGAACTGGGACAACTCCAGGCCGATCGCGCTGAGGATCGACAGCAGCAGGAGCAATAGCGAGTTACGACGAACGAGACGTGCCCATGCCCGCGGCGAAACCGGACTCCATGGCAACTGGCCGGGTTCGCCCGGACCTTGCTGGTTCGGCCCCAAGTCCGGCGTCACTTGACGAAAAAGCACCGCCAACCCAGCGACTCGGGCAAGGGGAGCCAACCACAAGCGAGCTGCATTACCCGGCATCTGCTGGGAGCTGGACTCATCTCCCCCGGCCGCGCCGCCACCGGCCGTCTCCACCTTCAAAGATGCTGTGCCGGTCCACTGGTGTAGCACGCTCTCGTGCCAGGACAGCAGTTGGATTCGGTGCCGGGGAATCGTCGCGGTGATTCGCGTGATCAGACCGTAGGCCGTACGTAGATCCCCTCCCCGGCGAATCAGGCGGAACCCCCACAATGTGAAGAGCATCCAGGCTATCGACAGGACTCGAGTCGCCGCCAAGAAGACGACGAGCAGCAACGTCGCATAGAGGGCCGTGAGCCGATAGTCCATGTGCTGGAAATCGATCCGGCCGATCCAATCACCGGCGCCACCCAACCAACGTTCCCAGAACTCCGAGTTGTCGAACCCAACGAACTGCTCTATGAGCCCGAACGCTGCGGCTACGACCAGCAAGCCTCGGTTCGAGATCAGGCCGAGGAGAGTCAGGTCACCGACGCCATGGTGCAGGATCTCGATCTCCTGCTCTTCGGTTGCGTGAGCGTCGCGAGATCTCTCGATGACATTCGATGTGGACTCCGTGTCAGATGGATCCTTGGTTCCTCGAGGCGCGAAGACTCGAGCCCGCATCTCCTCGATGTCCGGCAGACGCAAGACGCTGATGACGGCCTCTGGTTTGCCGCCACTGGCCGTTTCCAGCCGAACCTTCGCGACTTTCAGGAATCGATGGAGTGGGTTCTGTTCCAGATCGATGTTCTGGAATCGGTGGTACGGCACATGCCGCTCATTGCGGCTCAGAATGCCTGTGCGTAGCACCATCTCTTCGGCGTCGAACCGATAGGCGAACGAGATCCAACGAAGCAACGACGAGCCGAGAAGAACGAAGAGAAGAAAGACCAGGGTGATAGCGATCGCGAATCGGCTGCCGCCCGAAACCACGGCAAAAGCGAGTAGCGCGGGAATGGTGCTCCTCAGCCCGTCGAGGAGGAGAAAGAGGATCGAGATCGTCGGCGTTCTGTGGAATCCGTCGTCCGGAACGATCGGGGAGCCCGCATCGGGGAGGGCGCTCGTCGTCCGATCAGACTCCATCGTCGTCTTCGTCGTCGTCGATCAGAAAGTTGCGGATCGCGAGAGCTGTTTCGCGCGGCAGCCCGGGTACCGGCACCGCGGCGTACTGGGTACCGGCAGTGTGGACGGTCAGGGTCGCGATACCAAAATGGCGTTGCACCGGACCTTGGGAAACATCGGTGTGCTGGACGCGGGACTTGGGTACGGAGGCGATGGATCGGACGACCACCCCACGACGGATGCGCAGTCCTAGTTCGGAGACCGCGTAGGCCGCGTGCTTCCATGCGAGCGAGGGCCAGATCCAGGCCCGCAGCAACAACAGCAGCGAAACGAGGGACCAAATACCCATCGACAACGGTAGAACGTCGAATGCGAATCCGAGGGCCACCGCTGCGATCCCCAACGAGCCGATGAGTATCAGGGCGACGAAGAGCCCACCGATCCGCTGGCAGGTGATCCAGGCAGGATCCAGCTTCTTGCGGACGCCGTCGGCGACATGATGGTGAATGGCCTCTACGCCCGGGGACAGCGGGGTCGTCGCGTCGTCGTTTTCCTGAGACGAGGTCAGCTCGGGAAATGGCGCGGTCGGCAGCGGTGGATTCTCCACTAAGCGAAGGCCTCGGCTGCGCGCACAGCCACTCGGATGGCGTTTGCCACCGCGTGGGCTTTTCCAGCAGCGACGACGGTTTCGGCCTCGGTGCGTTGGGCTACGACACCACAGATGCAGCCCGCAACAAAGCCGTAGACCTGGCTCATGGTTAGGAGAGTCGCGGCCTCCATCTCGAAGTTGAGGACATGGAGGTGGCGATACTCGTCGATCATGCCTACGTGGCGGCGAAGGAGGAAAGGATTCGCTGAGCTGTCGGTTCGCTCCTGACCTTCGTAGAAGGTATCGACGCTCGCCGTGAGCCCGACGTGGTGCCGGATGTCCAGAGTCTCGGCGGCCTCCGCGAGTGCGACGGTCAGAAACGGATCGGCGACGGCAGGATAACCGGGCGGTGCCAGATCGGCCGCGGCGCCTTGGCGTACCAACGCGCCGCTCGTCACGACGACATCGCCGGCGCCCACGTGTTCCTGGATGGAACCGCAAGTACCGATACGGATCACGGTACGGATGCCGACTTGCACCAGCTCGTTGACGACGATCGACAGCGAGGGAGCACCCATTCCGCTGGTGCAGCTGAGAACGGGGCGACCTCCCGGCAGCTGGCCCATGTAGCTATGGAGACCGCGATTCTCCGACAGCGTGGTGCTCTGGTCCAGGAACTCGGAAGCGATCCGAGTGGCACGGCTCGGGTCGCCGGAGAGCAGGGCCAAGGTCGGTGGGCGATCTCCGAGATCGGACCTGCCGAAGCCGATGTGGTACAAGCGATCGCTCGTGTCGGACATGACCTTACTCCGATCGTGCGGACGCCATGGCATCGAGCATCTCGCGCACGCTCTGCGCCAAACCTACGATAGCCCCACGACTCACCAACCAGTGGCCAATGTTGAGCTCCTCGATCTGGGGTAACGAGGCCACGGGACCGACGTTGCCCGTGGTCAACCCGTGTCCGGCAAAGACCTGTAGGCCCTGGCCAGCTCCCTGCTCTGCCACCTCGCGGATCTTGTCGAGCTCACGCTCGATAGAGCCTGGGTCGTTCTCCGGATGGTCTCCGCCGTGGTCGCCGCGGATCACGGCTCGGGTGTAGGCGTCGGTATTGAGCTCGAAACCGATGACCTCTGTGTCCAGCGTGGTCAGAGCCGCCAGCTGCTCGGCGTCCGGGTCGAGGAAGAGCGACACCGCGATGTCTGCGGATGCCAGGCGTCTCACGGCGCTTCGAATCGGCCCGGGGTGGCGTACGACGTCGAGGCCACCTTCGGTCGTGACCTCGTCGGGACGTTCGGGCACGAGAGTCACTTGATCGGGTCGCACCTCGAGTGCGATACCCAGCATCTCGTCCGAGGCAGCGATTTCGAGGTTCAGCTTCCCTCGGACCGTGCTGCGCAGGCGCCGGACGTCGCTGTCTTGGATATGCCGGCGATCACCGCGCAGGTGAACGGTGATACCCCGCGCGCCGGTCGTCTCGGCGACGTGAGCTGCCTCGACCGGATCGGGGTAGGGTGCACCGCGGGCCTGACGGAGGGTCGCGATGTGGTCGACGTTGACGGACAGATGCAGTGGTTTCATGAGGATTCTTGGATGGCCGAGGTCAGGACTTCGGCCAGTTCGTGGGCCAGGCGATGGATCTCGGCCTCGTTCTCCCCTTCGATCATGATGCGGACCTTGGGCTCCGTGCCGCTGTAGCGGAGCACGAGACGACCTCGGTCTCCCAATGTACGTTCGATGTCGCGACGGGATTCGACCACCCGCGGTAGGGTGTCGAGATCGGGTTTGTGGTCCACCGAGACGTTGAGCAATAGCTGTGGAAACCGGTGAAACCCCTCCAAGAGCTCGGGTAGGCTGCGGCCGGCTTCCGCGACGATACGTGCCACGTGAAGAGCCGTCAGCAAGCCGTCGCCGGTGGTGGACAAGCCGAGATGAACGATGTGGCCGCTTTGCTCACCGCCGAGCACGAGGCCGCGAGACCGTAGCGTCTCGACCACGTGACGGTCGCCGACGTCGCAGCGCGCCAGCCCGATATCGTGGCGACGGAGCGCCACTTCCAGACCCAGGTTGCTCATGGAGGTAGCCACCACCGCGTCGCCACGCAGCTCGCCGCGGCGGAGAAGGTCGGTGGCCCATAGGAAGAGAATGGCATCACCGTCTCGATCACCGGTGGCGTCGGCGAGGAGGCATCGATCGGCGTCGCCGTCGAATGTCAGGCCGAGATCCGCCGCCGTCTCTGTGACCAGGCCGGCAACGACCTCCGGGTGGGTCGAACCGCATCCGTGGTTGATGTTGCGCCCGTCGGGCGTGGCGTTATGTACTTCGATCTCGGCTCCGACGTTTCGGAAAAGCCGTTCGACATAAGGCGACGCTGCGCCGTGTCCGGCGTCGGCGACGATTCGGAGGCCGCCGAGCGTGCTGCCTTCCAAGCTGGCGCCCAGGTCGTCGAACCAGGTCGCCGCGGCTTGGCTGTCGACGTCGGGTGGGCTGGCCTCCCCGACCTGCGGCGTCTGCGACGCCATCTCGCCCTCGAGGGCTGCCTCACTGCCGGTCGACCACTTGAAGCCATGGCGGTCGAGCAGCTTTATGCCATTGTCGGGTGCCGGATTGTGGGAGGCCGAGACGGCAATGCCACAGCCAGCCCCGAGCCTACGGGTGACGTCGGCGACGGCCGGCGTGGGTACCGTCCCCAGGTAGGTGACTCGGACACCACCCGCTGTGAGCTCGTGGTGTAGCCAGGCGGCGATCTGGGGTGTGGAGAAGCGCGTATCGCCGCCCAGCACTGCCCACGCGGGATCACTACCTTGCGTCAGATACCGGGCGAGGGCTCCGCCCAGCCGCCGTATGGTCTCCTCGTCGAGAGGCGGTACCCCGAAACGACCGCGGATTCCGTCCGTGCC
>JALCBJ010000034.1:56900-58669 GCA_028066595.1 Thermoanaerobaculia bacterium | reverse complement strand
CTGATCTCGGCGATCAGGTGGGTGATCGTGGCAACCTTGGATTCGGGGCCGGTGATCTGAGCCTGGGCTGGTCTTGCCGTTGGAACTCCCACCGAAGCCCCGGCTGAGGGCTCTCCGGTCAGCTCCACCTGGACCGGTACGATATTGCGGACTCGGCGTTCCACCTGAATAGTGAATCGGTTCGGATCGATAGACAGCACCTCGAACTCGCCCGGGGTGTTGAACCGTACGTCCTGTTCGTCGAGAGCGATGGCGGTGGGGCCCGGCTTGGCGTCGGGTAGGTCCGCGAGGATCTCGACGTTGAACTGCGACAGCTGCGACATGTCGCTCGCCTTGCCCCGTACGGTCACGCGGACCTTGTCCGTCAGGTTGTAGGACACCAGGTCAGGACCCGGTGGGGTGTAGTTGACCTGAGCCTCTACGACACGTTCAGTCAGCTGCTCCGTCTCGTGGACCGCGAACTTCAGTGCCAAGGCGATGACGAGCGCCAGCGCCATCAGGCGCAGGTCGAGGCCGCGCAGAGTGCTCGTGGTGCGGATCACGCCGATCCCTCCGTGAGGTGCTGGACGAGCAAGGTGAGCAATGTCGAGGAAGACAGCGGGCGCTCGAACTGGCCTGCCACGGCCAGGCTGATGTCACCGGTTTCCTCCGAAACCACCACCACGATCGCGTCGGTCTCCTCGCTGATACCCACTGCCGCGCGGTGGCGTGTGCCGAATTCAGTGGAGAGCTCCGAGCTGCGGGTGAGAGGCAAGAAGCAAGTAGCCGCGGCGATACGGCCGTTCTGGATGATCACCGCTCCGTCGTGCGTCGGGGTGTCGGGGAAAAAGAGGCTGACCAGGAGGTCGATGCTGATCTCGGCATCGATCTGAATGCCGTTTTCGATGTAGTTGCGCAGGCCTTCCCGCCGCTCGAACACGATCAGAGCACCGATCCTGGACTCCGCGAGCGTCGCCGCGGCCATGGTCACTTGTTGCGCGATTTCTCGGATGTCGACAGAGCCTGCGGTACCCCAGAGCCGAGTACGTCCGAAACCTGCCAGAGCTCGGCGAATCTCGTGCTGGAAGAGAACGATGATGGCGACCGGCAAGAGAGCGAAGAACGTCTCCAAGGTCATCTCCAGCGCCGGGAGATCGAGGGTTCGGGCTCCATAGTAGATGACCACCAGGGCCAGGATTCCCACCATGACCTGGACCGCTCGCGTTCCACGGATGAGCAGCAGGAGATAGTAGAGAACCAGAGCGACCAGGAGGACGTCGAGCCAGTCGGTCCAGCTCGACAGCGGCTGCAGCAGTCGGATCAGCGAGTCGAGAGAGAAGTCCATGGGTGTCGCGCGGTTAGCGCGCCGAATCTATCGCATGCGAGATGCGCAGGAACTGCATCGTGGCCGCCACGTCGTGCACCCGTAGGATTGCCGCACCCAGGCGGGAAGACCACGCTGCCGCTGCCAGGCTGCCGCCCAGTCTGTCGACCGGCGAGCTGGCGTCCTCCGCGATGCCGGCGATGAAGCTCTTTCGGCTCGCACCGATCAGGATGGGAAAACCGGTGGCAGCCAGCCTGCCGGTCGCGGCCAGGAGCATGACGTTCTGCTCTGTCGTCTTGCCGAAACCGATTCCCGGGTCGAGAATGATGCGGTCCGCGTCGATACCGGCCGTCTTTGCAATCTGCACTCGATGTCTCAGCTCGTCTTCGACCTCGCGGACGACGTCGTCGAAGCGGATGTCCCGCTGCATCGAGGACAGCTCGCCACGACTGTGCATGATCACCAC
>JALCBJ010000034.1:31480-56800 GCA_028066595.1 Thermoanaerobaculia bacterium | reverse complement strand
AGCGGATGTCCCGCTGCATCGAGGACAGCTCGCCACGACTGTGCATGATCACCACCGGACAACCTGACTCTGCGACCACTTCGGCTAGCTCCGAATCTCCCAGTCCACCGACGTCATTGATCAGGTCGGCGCCAGCGTGCAGCACCTCGCGTGCTACCTCACCCTTCCGCGTGTCGATCGAGATCGCCGCATCGGTTCGCGGTCGCAACGCCTCCAGTACCGGCAGCAGGCGATTCAGCTCGTCGTGAGCCGAGATCTCGTTCATGCCGGCGCCGTAAACACCGCCGCCGGGGCGAGTCGACTCGGCGCCGAGATCGACGATCTCGGCACCTTGGTCGATCAAGCGAAGGGCCTGGTCGACCGCGCGCGTCGGGTCGAGATAGCGCCCACCATCGGAGAACGAGTCCGGAGTCACATTGACGATGCCCATGACCACAGGCATCGAGTCTGGTTCCCTGTCGCCTCCGAGGACGATCCGCCGGCCGCCCGAGAAGCTCAGCTCGTGACTCAAGCTCCAGCCGGCGAAGGTAGGGAGCCGCTGGCCAGGTCGGGTCCTTCGTCCGGTTCCTGCTCCGTAGGATTGGTGGCGGGAGTGGGCTTCGGTTCGTCGTCGATGCTCGACTCAAGTCGTTGCTTTCGCCGCCGGGTCGACTCGGGAGCCAGATCCTGGCCGGTCAGCTCTTGGATGATGTCGTAGACCTCGTAGCCCTCGAGCGATTCTCGCTCCAACAGATCCCGGGCCAGACGTTCGAGAACCTCATCGTAGTCGCGCAAGATCTCGCGCGCCTTGTCCAGGCCCTCGTTGACCAGCCGGCCGACTTCTCTGTCGATCTCCACCGCGGTGGCTTCGGAGTAGGTGGAACGTTGCTGATAGTCGCGGCCGATGAAAACCGGCTCTTCCTGATTCCCGAGGGCCAGCGGGCCCAGGCGTGACATGCCCCAATCGCACACCATCTGGCGGGCCAACTGAGTGCTGCGCTCGATGTCGTTTCCGGCACCCGTGGTGATGTCGCCGTCTTGGGTCAGTTCTTCGGCGACCCGACCACCCATCAGCACCGCGATCTGGCTCTGCACGTAGGACTGCTTGTACGTATGCTTGTCTTCGGTGGGCAGCTGTTGGGTCAGGCCTAGAGCGCGCCCCCGCGGGATGATCGTCACCTTGTGTAGGGGATCGGTGCCGGGCATGAACGCGGCCACCAAAGCGTGCCCTGCCTCGTGGTACGCCGTCGTGGTCTTCTCCTCGTCCGTGAGCATCAACGTCTTGCGTTCGACGCCCATGACCACCTTGTCCTTGGCGTACTCGAAGTCCTCCATCGTGACCTTCTTCTTGTCACGGCGGGCGGCGATCAGAGCTGCTTCGTTCACCAGGTTGGCAAGGTCTGCACCCGCGAAGCCTGGTGTACCGCGAGCGATGACCTCGAGATCGACGTCGTCGTCGAGCGGCACCTGCTTCGTGTGGACGCGCAGAATACCGAGCCTGCCGTTGATGTCCGGCCGGTCGACGACGATCCGACGGTCAAAGCGACCCGGACGCAACAGGGCCGGATCCAGAACATCGGCTCGGTTGGTGGCGGCGATCAGGATCACGCCCTCGTTGGTTTCGAACCCATCCATCTCGACGAGGAGCTGGTTCAGAGTCTGCTCACGTTCGTCGTGGCCACCGCCCAAACCGGCACCGCGATGACGTCCTACAGCGTCGATCTCATCGATGAAAATGATGCATGGTGCGTTCTTCTTGCCCTGCTCGAAGAGATCGCGTACTCGGCTGGCACCGACGCCGACGAACATCTCGACGAAATCGGAACCCGAAATGGAGAAGAACGGCACGTTGGCCTCGCCTGCGATGGCGCGGGCGAGGAGGGTCTTACCAGTTCCGGGGGAGCCCATGAGTAACACGCCTTTGGGGATCTTGCCGCCCAGTTTCTGGAACTTCTGCGGCTCGCGTAGGAAATCGACGACTTCCGCCAGCTCCGACTTGGCCTCTTCGATTCCCGCCACGTCGTCGAAGGTAACCTTCTTGCCGCCTGTGTTGAGCAGCTTGGCCTTCGACTTGCCGAAAGACATGGCTTTGTTGCCGCCGGATTGGAACTGGCGCATGAAGAAGATCCACAGTGCGACGATCAGAAGGACCGGACCCCAGGTGACGAACAACGCAAGAAATGTACTGTCCTCCTTCTTTTCCCACGAGACCTCGACACCGTGTTCGTCGAGTAGGGGCATCAAGGTCTCTTTGTCCGGAAACTCGACATAGAAGTCGGGCTCGTCCTTGGTGCCGTCAGAACCGCGGTACTTGCCGGTCAGCTCCTGGTCTTTGGCGTCGACCGACAGCACTTCGTTGTTGCGTACCGCAGCGAGCAGCTCGGAGTACTTGAGTTCGGCGGGGTCTCCTGCACCGCCCTGGATGGTCTGCCACAAGAGCACGACCACGCCAAAGATGACGATCCAGAAAAGGAGAGATCTGAAAGTGGAATTCAACGGGCGATCCTTCGATAGGTGACTGGCGAATAGATGATTTCGGTGCGGAGAGTCTTGGTAGCGAGAGTGGGCGAGCGATGTGCTTCAGTCTTCGTATCGGTTTTCGTTTCGCGCCGCTCGATGGATCTCCGCGGTCCATACCTGCGATCGTCGGGCTCGCTCCGTCCGGGATTGCGACACGGGCTGCCGGCGCTCCAGACGAAACCTCTCGTCTACGGTAACGCCTGGGACCCAGGCCAAGATTCCGTCGAGAAAGAGGAGCGGAATCCGGTCACGAACCGCACGGGGCACGCGGCGATCGATGAGTACGTCCTTGAGCCTGCGACTGCCGGACGCTCCGAGCGGGCGGAGACGATCGCCGGGTCGGCGGCTGCGAACGGTCGCCACGGGTCGAGCTCCTGCGGGAAGACATAGCCCGGTTCGTAGCACCTCGCCGTGGAACATCCACGAAGGAGGCGGGGAATCGGAGGACTTCTCCTCGAAGGGGCCGCACTGAAGACTGGCAAAGATCTCCGGCACGTCCGTCGCGCCGGGTGTCTCGAAAGTATACGTGAAGGCTTGGCTAGGGATTCGGCGCTCCAATACAAGGCTGGGGGCGGGTGTAGGGCGGACGAACCAACGGAGGCCACCGCCGCAGTCGACACCGACGTCGGCGTCGCGTACCTTGTAAACGTCGAGCTGCCGTTCGAGTTCGGCGACGGCCGCTTCGGGAGGCGGAAACGGCCGACCCAGGCGGGAGTGAAGCAGGGCAAGGGCGTATCGTCGTAGCTCGTTGGGTAGCCCCAGGAAGGCATCGAGCGAGACTGCGCAGGTTGGCGGCAAGAAAAAGTCGAACGGTGACCCAGACTCCCGCCGTACCTTCAAGTCTTGATCGAGGCGGTTGTCGAGTCGCCGACCGAAGCGTCGGGCCGCTCGGGCCACGCGCTGGAGAACGTCGACCGAGCCGGGATCTTGGGACTCGAGCCGCGGGAGAAGGTGATGGCGAACACGGGAGCGAGGCTGGGCAGCGTCGAGATTGGTTGGGTCGTGTAGTGGTGTGAGATGAGGTAAGTACCCACGTGCCACTTCCACTGCTTCGGTGATCTCCTCCTTGGAGATGGCCAGGAACGGTCGCACGAGCTCGACTCGGTCGCTCAAGGACAACCTGGGCCGAATACCCGCCAGTCCGTTCAGACCGCTGCCGTAGAGCAAGCGCAGCGCGACGGTTTCCGCTTGGTCAGCGGCGTGATGTGCCGTCACGACCACACGCGCCGATTCTTCCTCGGCGATCCGCACCAAGAACTCGTAGCGCCGTCGCCGAGCCCAGTCCTCGACGCCGCGGGCCGCTCGGCTCGCGGCCTCGGGTAGCCGGTCGAACCGGAGATCGCGGGAGCTCAGGCCGAGTTGCTCCGCAAGCCGACGGGCACCGTAGGCGCGATCCTTGGATCCGGCATCGAGCCCATGGTCCAGGTGCGCGGCGACCAGACGCGGCATCACGTCACCGCGATCGCGTAGCTGGAGCGCAGCACGGCGGAGCGCCCATAGCAGCACGGTCGAGTCGGGTCCACCGGAGAAGGCAACGACGACCGCCGTCGTCGATCGCTGTGAGAGCGTCCGCAACAGGGACAAGACCGCCGACGAAACGGCGGTCTCGGGTGGTGCTGACATCGATTCGAACGCGGGTCGAGCGGACCGGCCAGTGGAGATGGTGGCGGTGGCCGGACTTGAACCGGCGACCTAACGATTATGAGTCGTTCGCTCTAACCAGCTGAGCTACACCGCCTCGGGCTCGGAGCCTACCGGATCGTCAAGTTGCGACCAACCGATGGGCGAGGCGGCAGACGATAAACCAGCGGATGGACATTGTCAAAAGACGACTTCTACGGGAACGGGCCGGCGACGGCGCCATGAAAGGTACCCGCGTCCCTCGTCATGACAGGATCCAGAACAGGCTCTCTCAGAGCTCAGATGGAGAGAGCCTGCGATGTTGTAGCGAGACGGGCCGGCGCCTAGCGCAGCACTTCTTGACAGCTGCGGAACTGGCCGAAGAACTGGCGCATCGAAGCAGCGAGCGCGTTGTGATTCAGGCGATAGATCACGTTCTGGCCGCGACGCTCGTCGATCACCAAGTCGGCTTCCTTGAGCACCGACAGGTGGCGGGAAATCGTCGGCTGGGAGAGGTCGAACTTGGCGACGATCTCACCTACTGAATACTGCTCCTCCTCGAGTAGCTGGAGGATCTGCTGACGAGTTCCGTCGGAAAGCGCTTTGAAGACCTTGGTCATGCGGCGGTTGCGAAGAGTGCGATCTTGGTCCATGGCTGACTCCATCCCGTGGTTCGTGGCATCCCGTGGTGTCGGATCAGGGTCTCGGCACATCAACTGCGCCGTGCCTTCCGTGACCTAGATGCATGATAGGCATTCTATATTGAATATTTCTTGAATACGCTCGGGAACTTGTCTCTCACTTTGTTCACGCAGTGATCGGTCGGTTGCAAACTTCTCAATATCCGCAAGTTCGCAAGGGTCTTTTGCGACAGGTAGGTTGCCTCTTTGCGACGAATCGCCCATACGCAAAACCCCACGCGGCCGGTCATCCTCCGTACGCGTGGGGCTTTTCTCCCTTCGAGGGAGTTCGGCTGTGGTGGGCTCAGTCGGCGAAGCGTGCGGCGACCTTGTCCCAATCCACTACGTTCCAGAATGCCGCCAGGTAATCTCCGCGACGGTTCTGGTAGTTCAGATAGTAGGCATGTTCCCAAACGTCGACGCCCAGGATCGGCGTCTTGCCGTCGGAGATCGGTGTGTCTTGATTCGGTGTCGAAGTGACCTCGAGCCCATCACCGGATTTGACGAGCCAGGCCCATCCAGAACCGAATCGCGTCATGCCGGCTTTCTGAAGAGCCTCTTGGAACGAGCCGAAGCTTCCGAAGGTCGAGTTGATCGCATCGGCCAAAGAGCCGGATGGAGCACCTCCCTTACCTGGGCCCATGATGTCCCAGAACAGCGTGTGGTTGGCGTGACCACCTCCATTGTTGCGAACCGCTCCGCGGATATCGGCAGGGATCGCGTCGAGATCGGAGAGGAGCGCCTCGATCGACTGACTCTGAAGATCGGCATGCCCTTCGAGCGCCTTGTTCAAATTGGCGACGTACGCGGCATGGTGCTTGTCGTGGTGGATCTCCATGGTACGGGCATCGATGTGAGGCTCGAGGGCATCGAAAGCGTAGGGAAGATCCGGCAGGGTATGGGGCATTGAGTGAATCTCCTGGGAAGTCGAAATATTGGGGGGCGTCAGTTGGAAGTTCAGGAACCGCTGGTAGGACTATAGCAACGAAGAGTACTGATCTGGTCCTAGATCGCGGCGGGTAGGTGGCCCAGCTCAGTGAGGGGGGAGTCGCCGTCGATCCTCGCGATTTTCGATCTGTACCGGAAAACGTCGGCAGCGATGTTGACTTCGCTCACCTCCTTGCCTATCATTCGGGGCCCGGCCGCTGCGGGGGGTTAGCTCAGCTGGTTAGAGCGCCTGCCTTACAAGCAGGAGGTCGCGGGTTCGAGTCCCACACTCCCCACCACGGGAAGTCAGGTGCTGACCCGCCTTCCCTGGAGCGGGCGATGCTCTCGAGAGATCTAGATTCAGCGGGGTCGTAGTTCAGCTGGTTAGAATGCCGGCCTGTCACGCCGGAGGTCGCGGGTTCAAGTCCCGTCGGCCCCGCCAAACACTCCCTTCCTTCGTATCGCAGTCCAGTCACAACAGCTCTACGGAGCTCTCGTCATGCGCGAAAAGATCAAGCTCGTTTCCTCCGCCGGCACTGGCTACTTCTACACCACCACCAAGAACAAGAAGCTCTCCACCGAGAAGCTCCGGATGAAGAAGTACGACCCGAAGGTGCGCAAGCACGTCGAGTTCGTCGAAGAGAAGCTCCGCTGACCGCTTCGTTGGAGACACGGCCCTGCCGGAGGGCGACCGACGACCGATCCTCCATCATGGAAGATCGGTCGTTTTGCGTTGGACGGATCCCTGCTTTGATCGAATCGACCTGATCCTCTATCCTGCCGGTGTCGGTCGAGCAAGGCTTCGATAATCGCTCCTGGAGATATCTTGTCCCCCCAAACCGCCGAAGTCACCAGCCCAAAGAACGTGCGACACGACTGGAGCGACGGCGAGATCCGGGCTCTCCACGACCTGGCGCTCACCGAGTTGCTATTCCGGGCGCAGGCCGTTCACCGCCAGCATCATGCCGCCGACGAGGTGCAGCTCTGCACCCTGATGTCCATCAAGACCGGCGCCTGCCCGGAAGACTGCGCCTACTGTCCCCAGAGCGCTCGGTGGAACACAGAGCTGGAAGTCGAGCGCCTACTCGACGTAGATACGGTTCTCGACGCGGCGCGCGCAGCCCGACGAGCCGGCTCGACACGCTTCTGTATGGGCGCCGCCTGGCGTCAGGTCAAAGACAATACCGATTTCGACTCTGTGCTCGACATGGTGCGCGGAGTGCGGGACCTGGGACTGGAAGCCTGTTGCACCTTAGGCATGCTGACCGAAGAGCAGGCAAAGAAGTTGGCCGACGCCGGACTCACTGCCTACAACCACAATCTCGACACGAGCGAAGCGTTCTACGGTGAAGTCATCACCACTCGCACCTACGACGACCGGCTACGGACCCTCGGGGCAGCGCGCAAGGCGGGCATTACCTTGTGCTCCGGCGGAATCCTGGGCATGGGTGAGTCGATAGAGGACCGCATCGCGATGCTCCTTACGCTGGCCAGCCTGGATCCGCATCCCGAAAGCGTACCGATCAACGCGCTGGTCTCGGTACCGGGGACACCACTCGCCGATCGACCGCCTTTGGATACCTTCGAGTTGGTGCGCATGATCGCCACCACGCGTCTCGTGCTGCCGACTTCGGTTGTACGGCTCTCCGCCGGTCGCACAGAGATGTCCGACGAAGCACAGGCTCTGTGCTTCATGGCAGGAGCCAACTCCATCTTCGCCGGCGACAAGTTGCTGACCACTCCGAATCCCGGGGAGGATCGCGACCGGGCTCTGCTGAAGCGCCTGGGTCTTCGGCCCATGACGCAAGGCCCTACCGAGGAGCGGCTCCGGAGGAGCGGAGACGCGGCTCAGGCTGAAGCCTGACGCCCATGAGATCCCTTCGCGCCGACCTGGCGGAACGACTCGCCGATCTCCGTCGGGCCGACTTGGAGCGCTCGCTGCAAGTGGGGCAGGGCGTCGATCTTTCCTCCAACGACTATCTCGGCTTGTCTCGCCACCCGGGCCTGCGCGAGGGCGTGAGGCGTCGTCTCGAAGACGAGAATGCAACGGTAGGAGCTCCGGCCTCGCGCTTACTGCGAGGCCATACCGAGCTGCATGCCCGCCTCGAATCTCGGCTGGCAGCGTGGAAGGGGACGGAGACTGCTCTACTCTTACCCTCGGGCTGGCAGGCCAATGCCGCGGTACTCACGGCGCTCGTACAGCCTGGCGACAGGATTCTGTCCGACGAGTTGAACCATGCGTCGCTGATCGACGGGATACGCTCCACGCGGTGCAGCAAGGTGATTTTGCCGCACCGAGACGTCGACAGCGTGGCGCGGCACCTCAATGAGTCGTGGCCGGGGCGCACCTTCTTGGTCACCGAGTCTCTGTTTTCCATGGATGGCGACGTGGCACCTCTCGATGCCTATGCCGATCTCTGCCGCCGGTTCCGCGCCGAGATGATCGTGGACGATGCTCACGCTGTCGGGCTGTTCGGCAACCGCGGCTCTGGTCTCGTGGAGCACTTCGGAATCACGGATTCTTGTGCGGCCGTCACTTCGACCTGCGGCAAGGCTCTGGGTGTCGGTGGTGCGTTCGTCGGCCTGCCGACCACCGTCCGTGATTGGATGGTAAACACGGCGCGACCGTTCTTGTTCTCTACGGCGGTGCCGCCCCTTCTCCTGCACGCACTGGACACGGTGCTCGATCTATTGGAGCGAGAGTCCTGGCGTCGCGAGCGCGTACTGCAACTGGCCGATGGGCTACGGACGCGGTTGCGATCGGCCGGTCTCGGACTGCTCTCCACCCAAGGTCCGATCGTTCCCGTTGTCGTCGGCGAGAACGCCGACGCCCTGCGCTGCGCCGCGGAGCTCAGGAGACTCGGATTCGATGTCCGAGCCATCCGTCCGCCGACGGTTCCCGCCGGTACGGCGAGGCTTCGCTTGTCGATCCATGCGGATCACGATTCATCCATGCTCGAGCGGCTCGCGGACGCTTTGGTCGAGCTTCTCGCACCGGTGGCAACTTCATGACGTCCATCTTCGTCACTGGAACGGATACCGAGATCGGCAAGACCGTCGCGTCGGCCGTGATGGCTCGGGCGCTGCGGGAGGCCGGGCGGGAGGTCGGCTATTGGAAGCCGGTAGCTTCGGGCCTGGACGAGACGGGCCACGATGGCAAGGACTCGGCTGTGGTGTCGCGGCTGGCGGGCGTCGAGGCGGCCGAGGGTCTCTGGGAAATGGAACTTCCATTGTCACCGCACTTGGCAGCACGTCTCGAAGGTGTGATGCTCGAGCCGGTCCGTATCCTCGATCGCTGGGCCACCCTCCGCGGAGATCGTCCGGAATGTTCTTGGGTGGTGGAGGGAGTCGGAGGCCTGCACGTCCCGCTGACGGATGACGAGTTGTTGGTGGACTGGATACCTCGGCTCGAGATCCCCGTCGTGCTGGTCGCAAGGGCCGGATTGGGAACGATCAACCACACCCTTCTGAGTGTCGAGTCGCTACGCCGTCGTGACATCGAACCGAAAGGCGTTCTTTTCGTCGGGCCCCCCAATGAAGAGAACGAACGGGCAGTGGCTCGTTTCGGCGACGTGGAGATTCTGGGTCGTTTACCGTGGCTCGAACCCTTGACTCCAGAAGCCGTGGAAACGGCCGCAAAATCACCGGATTTGCTTGGGTTTCGAATAGCCTGTTGCTAGACTGTCGCTCCCGCTGGCCGCCCCGTCGGCGTCTCCCATGCGCTCAGAACATGGCTGAGGTGGCCGCCCTGCCCGGGGCTCTCTTCGCCGGATTCAGCGGTGGTCCGAGCCTCCAGTTCCCCTCGTTCATCCAGCCTCAGCAACACGTTCAAGACAACCTTCCCAAGGAGGAGAGGTTTTGAAGATCCACGAATATCAAGCGAAGGAGATCCTGCGCTCGCACGGGGTGCCGACCCCGCGCGGCCGGGTGACGTCCGACGTCGCCGACGTGCCAGAGATCTGCCGCGAGTTCGGCGGCCGTTGTGTGGTCAAGGCGCAGATCCACGCCGGCGGCCGCGGCAAGGGCGGCGGGGTCAAGCTCGCCAACTCGCCAGAAGAGGCTGGCCGCCTCGCGGGCGAGATCCTCGGGATGCAGTTGGTGACGCACCAGACCGGGCCCGGGGGCCAAGAGGTGCGGACGGTGCTGATCGAAGAAGCCGTCGATATCGACCGCGAGCTCTATCTCGCCATCACCCTCGACCGCGCAGCTCGGAAGCCCATGATCATGGCCTCTCTCCAAGGCGGCATGGACATCGAGGAGGTGGCGGAGAAGGATCCGGACGCCATCGTCCGCCAGCACTTTGATCCCCACCTGGGTCTCCTGCCTTTCCAAGCCCGGAGCATCACGGATGGCCTGCGGCTCGAGGGAACGACGGCCCGCCAGGCGCAGAAGCTGATCAGCCACCTGGCGAAGGCGTATATGGCGACGGACGCGTCTCTTGCGGAGATCAACCCACTGCTGATCACCGGCGATGGTGACGTGATCGCGCTGGACGCCAAGATGAACTTCGACGACAACGCAATGTTTCGTCACCGAGACATTGCCGACATGCGCGACCTGCACGAGGAGAATCCTCTCGAGGTCCGTGCCTCGGAATACCACCTCAACTACATCAAGCTCGACGGCAATATCGCCTGCATGGTGAACGGAGCCGGCCTCGCGATGGGCACGATGGACATCATCAAGCTCTATGGTGGTGAGCCCGCCAACTTCCTCGACGTAGGGGGCTCTGCATCCCAGGAAGCGGTCAAGAACGCTTTTCAGATCTTGGTGGACGATCCGGCTGTCGAGGCTGTACTGATCAACATCTTCGGCGGGATCGCCCGAACCGACCGGATCGCGCGCGGCGTCGTCGGCGCGATCCAAGAGCTGGGCGACGTCACCCTCCCGGTGGTCGTGCGTCTCGAGGGCACCAATGTCGAGCAGGGCCGCCAGATCCTGGCGGACGCGGATTTCGATTTCATCGTCGCTACCGATATGGACGACGCTGCCAAGAAGGTCGTCGCGGCCGCGGGAGGAGACAGCTGATGTCGATCTGGGTATCCAACGAGACCAGGCTCCTGGTGCAGGGAATTACCGGTACCGAGGGTCGATTCCACGCCCTGGGTTGTCGCGACTACGGAACCGAGGTGGTCGCCGGCGTGACACCAGGCAAAGGCGGTCAGGACGTCGAAGGGATTCCGGTCTTCGACAGCGTCTCCGAGGCGCGTACGGAGACCGGCTGCAACGCCACGATGATCTTCGTGCCGCCGCCGTTTGCTGCCGACGCCGTGATGGAGGCGGCGGATGCCGGAATCGAGCTGATCGTCTGCATCACCGAAGGCATTCCGGTGAACGACATGTTGAAGGTGCGTGCTTTCATGGACGACTCAGACTCTCGTCTGGTCGGCCCCAATTGCCCCGGTGTGATCACACCTGGGCAGGCCAAGATCGGCATCATGCCAGGTCATATCCACACCCCGGGCAACGTCGGTGTGGTCAGCCGCTCCGGTACGTTGACCTACGAGGCGGTCTGGCAACTGTCCAACGTCGGCCTCGGGCAATCGAGCTGCGTCGGGATCGGTGGAGATCCCATCAATGGGACCAACTTCATCGACGTGCTCAGCGCGTTCGCCGCGGATGACGAGACCGACGGCGTGGTCATGATCGGCGAGATCGGCGGTACGGCGGAGGAAGAGGCAGCAGCCTGGATCCAGGCGGAGCGCGATGCAGGGCGTTTCGACAAGCCGGTCGTCGGTTTCGTTGCCGGACGTACCGCTCCTCCGGGACGCCGCATGGGTCACGCGGGCGCCATTGTCGCCGGTGGCAAGGGTGGCGCAGAGGACAAGATGCGGACGATGCGTGAATGCGGCCTGCATGTGGTGGAATCGCCCGGAGAGATGGGTGCCACCATGGCCAAGGCTCTCGGCTGAGCGTCCCCCTGTGATTCCCGAGCGCATCGAAGGCTCCGGCTGGTTGGTGCTGATCGGCGGCGGCGAGTTCAGCTTCGAGGAAACGGAGCGGGCCGACGCCGCCTGGCTCGCCAAGGTCTCTGAAATAGCGGGAAACGAAGGCACGGTGGGATTCCTGCCGGCCGCCTCGGGTTCCGACGACTACGCTCGGCATTTCGCCGTCTACCTCGACGAGTACTTCGAACGCTCTTGCGAGGTGATTCCGATCTACCGCCCGCGTGACGCTCGACGGGGCAAGAATGCGGAACGGGTACGAGCGACCGACGCGATCTACCTCGGTGGAGGTGTGCCCGACCATCTACTCGATACGCTGCAGGGAGAGGACGGCGAAGGCTCGCCGGTGGCTGAGGCTCTCCGCTCCAAGCTCGAAACGGGTGGCGTTCTGGTCGCCATCGCCGGCGTTGCCCAGGCCTGCGGCTACGCAGCTCGTAGTGTGTTCGGTGGCAAGACCATCGTAGGTTTCGGTTGGTTACGCCACGGCGTCGTCGAGCCCAACTTCGAGACCGGTCGAGATCGGCGACTGCGACAGCTGCTGGAGTTCCCAGGTGTGCGCTGGGGGCTCGCGATTCCCGCGGGCTCGGCGGTGCTATTGGGCCCGGGTGGCGCCGTCGAGGTCGTGGGAGAGGCCTGGTTGGCCACCAACCCCGAGGCGTCGCTCGTCCCGCTCGAGTCCTCGCCGGCACCGAACTAGGTTTATGGCAGAGCGGCTCGCGCAAGCCGGACCGGGCTAGTACAGAGCGCGGAACGGCCGATTTACATCGAAACGAGACAGACAACCCTCGCAGAATTCATCTCCATCCACGTTCATCAACCCAAACGACGCGACTGCGATTCGAGCCGCGTCTTTCAGGAGCTATAACATGCAGCAGACGCTGACCATCATCAAGCCCGACGCCGTCAAGGCCGGCAATACCGGCAACATCATCGCGCACCTCCAGAAGGAGGGCTTCACCATTCGCGCCATGAAGCAACTGCGCCTCACCGAGGACCAGGCCAAGGCCTTCTACGAAGTTCACGCCGAGCGTCCGTTCTATGGTGAGCTCGTGGAATTCATGACGTCGGGTCCGGTGGTACCGATCGCTCTCGAGCGAGCCAACGCCGTCAAGCATCTGCGTGATGTCATGGGCGCCACCAACTCGAACGAAGCTGCGGAGGGCACCATCCGCAACCTCTACGGAACGGATATCGGCGAGAACGCGATCCATGGGTCGGATTCGGACGAGAATGCCGCGATCGAGCTGGCGTTCTTCTTCAGCCGTAGCGAGCGGATCGGCGCTCGCTGACATACTGCACAGTACTGCGGTGGGCGCTCCTCGGCGCCCATCGCAGGCGCGGCTTCGAGAGGTCTGTCATGAGCACCATTTTCGACAAGATCCTGGACGGTGAGATCCCCTGCCATCGGATCTATGAAGACGAGCACGTCCTCGCGTTCCTCGACATCGGACCGTTGTCTTCGGGACATACTCTGGTCATCCCGAAAGAACGGAAGGCTCATCTCCACGAGTTGTCGGAGGACGCCGCGGCGGCCGTCGGCCGCGTGTTGCCGCGCCTGTGCCGTGCGGTGCTCGAAGCCACGGGAGCTACGGCATACAACGTGTTGCAGAACAATGGTGCCGAGGCCCACCAGGCGGTCTTCCATGTCCACTTTCACATCATTCCCCGGACGACGGAGGGCGGCCTTGGTGTGGAGTGGAACGCCGGCCGATTGAGCGACGAGGACGCGACAAAGCTGAAGTCAGCGATCGGTGCGGCTCTCGACGCAGGATAGTCGCGGTTCCGTGAGCCGAGCTCTGCGGACGATCTCGTTCGGCCTGGCGGTAGGGATCTGGGCGTCCGGTTGCAGTGCCCCTCCGAGCGGCGGCGGGGATGACCTGGTCGTATACGATTTCGTTCGAGACTTCGAGGTGGCCGAAACTGCCTGGGAACGTAGTCGCCTACGCGTCGCCGATCCGGAGTTCGAGCGCCGGAGTGGCGAAGGCTGGGGTCCCCTGAAAACCGACAGTGAGGGTGTGCCTTACCGATGGACCCTCGGCGAGCGGGCGGACTTCGACGTTTTCGTGAGCAGACCACGAGACGTCACCTTCGTGTGTCGCTGTGGGACGTTCGGTTGGTCGAGCGTCCCAGTGGAGGGTATGTCGGTCGAGGTGGGCTCGTTCCGAAGTCAACCGATCGAAGTCGGCCCGACCGCTCTGGAAATCCTGATCCCGCAGGCTGCCTGGCAACCGGGCTGGAACCGTTTTCAGCTGGTCGCTTCGCGGGCACCATCGGCGGACCTCCAGGGCGACGAGGAACGCGCGAGATCACCGGCGTTGCGCGTCATGGCGTTGGAGTTTCGAGGCCTCGTCGACTCGTCCCCACCCACGATCGAGGGTAGCGGGCTGGCGCTACCGATCGGCTCCGCGATCGTGAGCTACGGCGAAAGTGCGGGGCAAAGTTGGGAGGTAGGCGATACCGAATCAAGCGGTCTCGCAGAGCTGGGGGTCTATTTGCATTCGCAGGGCTCTCGCGTGCCGCTCCGACCCGGCTCGGTAGACATAGCTCTCGGTGAGCCGATCGCGGTCGAGCTGGTAGCCGAGCCCCGCGACCCCTCCATGTGGCGTCGCCTGTTGGGTCGAGAATCGCAGGACGGAGCTGTGTCCGTTCATGGCGCCCGCGTCTTGTTGGCGCTCGACCGGATCCCCCAACGACCTGTACACGCCGTGGACGACGTCGAGCCGACGCTGGGCGCGGCGTCGGGTGTGATCGTCTACATGATCGACACCCTGCGCGCCGATCGGCTCGGCAGCTACGGTTCGGACCGTGGCCTGACACCGCACCTCGACGCCTTGGCGGAGCAATCCGTGGTCTTTACCGAGGCCAGGGCACAGAGCTCCTGGACTCGCCCATCGGTCGTGTCGACCTTTACCGGCTGGTATCCGCAGCGCCACGGAGTCGACGATAGGGAAGACGGACTCTCCGGCTCGGTCGACACCCTGGCCGAGCTGCTCTTTGGGGCCGGGATCTACACCGGGGGTATTGTCACCAACGGCAACATCTCCCACCAGTTCGGTTTGGGGCAAGGCTTTGCCGAGTACCGGCACCTGGAGGAGTCGTCGAGTCGTGAGTCGTATCACGTACCTGCTGGAGAGCTGAATGCCTCGGGACTGGAGTGGCTGGATCGACATCAGGAAGAGCGACCCGGGCAGCCTTTTTTCCTGTATCTCCACGCGACTGATCCACACGCTCCATATACACCTCCGGAAGAGTTCAGGAGTCGCCTCGCCGCCTCGGCAGATCCGAGCCTGGGGCGGCTCGAGACGTTCGAGAGGCTGCGTGAAGGGGAGCTGGCGGACGCGGGAATCCGTGATCAGCTACTGGCCCTCTATGACGCTGAAGTAGCCTGGACCGACCACCAGGTGGGGGCGTTTGTGGAGGCTCTTCGGCAGCGCGATCTATTGCGTCGTACGATGCTGATCGTGGTGTCGGATCACGGCGAAGAATTTCTCGACCACGGCGGCTGGGAGCATGGCCGCACCCTCTTCGACGAACAGCTTCTCGTGCCCTTGATCGTCAAGCTTCCAGAGACCGTAGCCCGCGTGGATCGAATTGCCGGACCGGCTGGACATGTCGACCTAATGCCGACGATCCTCGACGCGATGGGCGTGTCGTTCGATCCAGCCGACTACGATGGTCTTAGCTTGTGGCCCGCATTGATCGGAGCGATCGATCGATCGACGGGTGCCTCTGCACTCAGCCATCTCGAGTTATCCGAGAGGAGCCTGCGCAGCCTTGTTCACGACCGCTGGAAGTTGGTCGAGGACCTGGCTTCGGAGGATCGGCGACTCTTCGATCTTTCCGAGGATGCTCCCGAGCACCTGGACTTGGCGACGGAGAAGCCGCTCCGATCGGGAGTTCTCGGCCAGGAACGGCGTCGCCTGGAACAGAGTCTGACGCCCGAGCGGGCCACCGAAGTCGAGCTCGACGTCGAGACGCGTAAGCAGCTCGAAGCCTTGGGCTACGCTGGCTGACTCCTCGTCGCAGACGGTCACGGCTGTGTCAGGGCATCGCAAGCGGCTGTCCCGACAGCGTCATCACCCTGTGGCCACGTCAGGCCTCGGTCCACGGCGGCAGCGATGGGTTGTCTGGCGTCCCGAGTGCTCTTAGGCTGCCATCCACGTTGTTTCGCACCCCTCAGCCACTAGGAGCCGACACCATGAACTCTCAGCCTGCGTCCCACGCAACGACCGAGGTCGGAATCGCTTCCATCGGTCTGCAATTGCCATCCTTGGCGTTCGACGTCCGCGATCTCGCCAGTCTGCGCGGGGAAGATCCGGACAAGTTCACCATCGGTCTCGGTTGCCGGGAGATGGCGCTCTGCAGCGAGGACGAGGGGATCGTGCACTTGGCGCTCGGTGCTGCGCGGAGAGCTCTCGACCGGTGGGACGGGGAGCTCGACGACCTGGGCCTGCTCGTCGTGGGAACAGAATCCGCCGTCGACATGAGCCGTCCGCTGTCAGCTTGGGTCGCCGATGGCTTGGGCCTGCGCGGCGCAGTACGTTCCTACGAGGTCAAGCACGCTTGCTATGGCGGCACATTGGCGCTGCGGCAGGCCGTGGAGTGGAAGCTCTCCGGGGCCGCGGCTGGGAAGGCGGCGCTCGTCGTCGCAGCTGACGTGGCGCTGTACGAACCAGGCGACCCCGGGGAACCGACACAGGGCGCTGGCGCCGTCGCCTTCGTGGTCGATGTGCCCACGATCGCTTCCATCGACGTTCACAGTCATGCGTGGTCGGAGCCGGAGTTCGATTTCTGGCGGCCGGTCGGCCAAGACTTCCCGAGTGTCGACGGCCCGTTGTCGCTGGACTGTTACAAACGAGCGGCGGAGCGTTGTTTTCGTCGTTGGATCGAAGAAGCGGGCGACGCCTCGCTGTCGAAACTGGAAGCCGTGTGCTTCCACGTTCCCTTTCCCAAGATGGTGAAGAAGGCCGTCCTGGCGCTGGGCGAGTCGTTGGGCTGGAGCGAGGAAGTCAGTCGTGCCTTTTATTCGGAGAAGGTCGGACCCACGATGGGTTGGAACTTGTTCACCGGGAATGCTTATACGGCAGCCCTCTGGATCGCGGTCGCTCGTACCCTCATCGGCCGGACCGAGGGTGCGCGGCTCGCTGCCTTCTCCTATGGCTCCGGTTTCGGCTCGGAGCTCCTTACTCTCACGGCGGGGCCTGCGGCCATCGATGGAGCCTGGGCTCGCGACGTAGAGACGGATGTGGCGAATCGCCGCCTGATCGACGTCGCCGCATACCAAGGACTGAGGGGCGAACGAGAGGTCGCAGCGGCCTGAACCGCCTTCAGTTGACCCAACGATCCTCCGACGAGGAGCTCTCTGCGCTATGCCGAGAAAGCTGCGCGCGTGCCTCGATCAGAGCGCGCAGATCTTCCTCCTCTGCCCATTGGCTGCGTTGCTCCTCGTCCCGCTCCTTGCGGCGCTTGAAGGCGTACAGCGCCAGGAGGGTGATCACGATCCACAGAAATCCCGAGCTGCCGAGGATGGGAACCCATCGGTTCCAGAAGTTCAGATTGCTCCAGTAGGCCCGCTCTGCGGCTTCGAGCGAGCGGCCCGTGGCCGATTGAAACGCTTCCTCGAACGGGTCGCCCCGTGCGACGTGATTCAGGATGCGTGCAGCGACGTCGGGGCCATCCTGTTCCAGCAGCCAGCGGACGAAGGCAGTACTGAGGGCATAGGCACGTTTCGCTCCGAGAGTGCCCCCGCGGAAGCCTTCATCGATCTCGCGGAGGGTGAGTCCCTCGCGCGGTATCGTCGCCAGCATGACGAGGCCTCGATCCTCCCATGACCAATCCCGCCCAGCCACGGTGGCCAGGCCTTCGTTGAACCAGCGGGGCACCGGGCGGTAGCCTGCTGCCCGAGCCACGAGGACGTGCGCGACCTCGTGTCGGAGAACCGCCGAGAGACTGTCGTCGGGATAGGTGGGAATACGACTCGGCACCAGCACGACGGTGCCGGCGTTGCCCACCGCATAAGCGACGCCCCATGACGGCATCAGTCTCGCCTTGGGCGATCCCTCGGCGACGATCAGGACGCGAATGGGTGTACCGGGCTCGTCGAGACCGACCAACTCCATGATGGGCAGCAGCGTCGTGGTGTCGAATCCACGAAGCCACTCGATCTGAGGCGCGAGCTCTGGGGGCGCTTCGAAATGGAGCGTCGGTGGAATGGGCGCTCCGGCTGACGCCGCTCCAAAGGCGAGGAACGAGGCGGCGAAAGAGCCGACGATGAGGCGGCGACAGCCGATCTCGAAGCGACGGATCCATGTCGGAGATCGTGCCATCGCGTCGAGCATATCCAACGTGGATGGAGCGGACCTGGTCTCCGCTACACAGCGAGGTCTCGACAGATCGCCGGCCAGCTACTCGTGACGCAGCGCGACAACCGGGTCAGTGTTCGACGCCCGTTGCGCCGGAATCAGGCAAGCGAAGGCGGCTACCAGGAGCAGTAGGGCCGGGACCATTGCGAACGTCAGCGGATCACGCGGTTCCACTTCGAAGAGCACGGAATCGAGGCCGCGGACGAGAAAGAACGCCGCCACCAAGCCGGCGACTGCTCCCGCCAAGGCCAGGGCCACCCCCTCTCGCAGCACGAGCCTGAGAATGTTCTTCTGGCTGGCTCCGAGGGCGAGGCGTACACCGATCTCTCCTGTCCGTTGTGCCACGAGATAGGCTGTCACACCGTAGGTGCCCACAGCACCCAGGATCACGGCGACCGAGGCTGCCACGAGCAGCATCAGTGCGGTGAACGCCGTCTCGGCACTGGCGTTCTCGACGATCTCTTCGAGGGTCTGGATCTCGGCGACTGGCAGGTCGGGATCGACGCTCCACACCGCCTGACGCACCGCATCGGCTACCACCTCGGGAGGAACCTCGGTCCGGACGATGAGCGCTTGGCCGCGGGGCGTATCCTGTTCTTCCAGCGGCATCCGCCAGGAGTAGTAGACGGTCTCCTGCGGCTGGTCGGTCAAGTTGATCACCCGAACATTGCCCGCCACGCCGACGATTTCGTACCAAGTCTCTCCATCCTCTTCGCTGGGTGTGCCGGGGAACAGCCGCTTGCCGAGTACGCTCTGATCGGGCCAGTAATGGTCGGCCAGGGCCTTGCTGACCACGACGCTGGGTCTGCGTTGCTGCCAGTCGTCGCGTGTCAGCGAGCGGCCTTCCACCATCGGGATCCCCAAGGTCTCGAAGAGAGCCGGACTCACCGTGTTCACGCCGAATACGATCGGCATGTCGTTCTCTTGCGGATGCTCTTCGATCCGGTGGCCGGAGGAAGAGTTGCTGCCGGAGAGCGGAATCTCGGTCGCCGATGCCGCGGAACGTACACCGGGCACGGCCTCGATCTTCTGCAAGATCTCTTCGTAGACGCCGGCAACGCGCTCCTGTCCCACACGGCTCTCGGGCAGAAAGAGCTGAAAGACGAATGCGTCTTCGGTGTCGAAGCCTGGTTCGATGTCCATGACTGCGAGGTACGTGCGCCCCATGAGTCCGGCACCGATCAGGAGCACGATGGCGATGCCCATCTGGGCGGCCACCAGCAGACGGCGGGTGCGATGAGCCGTACGCCCGGGCGTCGACGAGCGACCGCCTTCCTTTAGCTGCAGCGACAGGTCGCGAATGCGTGCACGAAGGATGGGGATCAGCGCGAACGCCGCGCCGCAGAGAATCGACAGAACCACCGCAAACGCGACGACGCGCGGATCGACCGCCACCTCGTGCATGCGAGGTACGTTCTGCGGCCCGAAGCGCTTCAGCAAGTCGATACTGAAATGTGCGAGAACCAATCCGATGCCGGCGGCGGTCAGGGACAAGGCCCAGCCCTCGAAGAGAGCGGTAATCGCCAGTACTCGGGGCGAGGCACCGAGTGCGGTTCGGACTGCGGTCTCCCGCTGACGTTGCTCTGCCCGGGCGAGAAAGAGATTCGCCACGTTGAATGCCGCGAGCAAGAGGACGAACCCGACCGTGGCGGAGAGGATCCAGAGCACCGGACCCACATCACCCACCTGGCTCTCACCGAAATCTTGGAGGACGACATCGAACGCTGCCTGGTCGATGATCTTCGCTGCGGGCTCTTCGGGAAACGTGGCCGGCAGGTCGGCGATGAAGCGGCGTAGCTCTGTCTCTGCCTGCGACAAGTCGGCGCCGGCGGCGAGGCGGGCGACGGCATCGGTACCGAAGCTGGTGAGGGGAGCGGTTTCGGGATCCACCACCAGCGGCAGCCACACCTCGGCCTCAGGAAATGGAAAGCTGAAGTCCGGTGCCATGACACCCACGATCTGACGCGCCACCCCATCGATCTCGAGAGTGCGCTCCAGAACATCCGGGTCCGACCCGAGGACTCGATGCCAGAATCCGTCGCTGACGATCATCACCTGCTCGCCGTCTGGCGTCCCTTCAGCTTCCGTGAACGGCCGGCCATTGGCTGGCGCGATACGGAGAACCGGGAAGGTCGAAGGCGTAAGCTCGGCGCCGATCACCTGTAGCGGTTGATCGAGGCCGGTGACGGAGACCCGCGTGCCGTCGAACATCGCAATGCTCTCGAAGCTCTCGGCATGCTCCCGATAGTGCACGTAGAGCTTCGGTGAGATGTTCATTCGCGGTAGATCGAGCCCGGGCGCGGTATGCCCGACGTAGATCAGTCGCTGCGCCTCGTGGAAGGGGAGAGGCCGGAGCAACACCGCGTCCACTATGGAGAAGATCGCGGCGTTGGCGCCGAGTGCGATCGCCAAGGTCAAGATACCCAGAATCGCGAACGACGGAGTGCGAAGGAGCTTTCGGATCGCGTATTGCAGATGGTGGACCATAGAGCTGCTCGGGATCGACGTGATCGGGAAACGGGCTAGAACCTCAAATCCTAGATCATTTAGCGCACTAGACTCTCTCTCACTAACGTCGGAGGGCCGAGAATGTTCGGCGTCGGGTTGGGTCGTCGGCTGCTAGCCTTGGCCTCCCATGCACCTGACCCTCCTCGAGCGCTGCCGGCTCGGCTCGACTGCGCCGCCCACTTCTTTCGCCTTCACTTTCCGGAGTCGTAGCGTCATATGTGTGGAATCGCCGGCATCGTAGGCCGTCCGCCGGAGGATCCCACGTGTATCGACCGCATGGTCGACATTCTCCGACACCGAGGTCCGGACGATCGGGGTGTTTGGCGTTCCGGCAACGCGCACATCGGCCACCGCCGCCTGTCGATCCTCGATCTGTCCGAGGCCGGGCGGCAGCCCATGGTTCTCGGCGATCTGGTGCTGACGTACAACGGTGAGATCTACAACTTTCAGGAGCTGCGTCGCCGATTCGAAGGTCCGTATCAGTCCAACACCGACAGCGAGGTCTTGCTCCACGCGTACCGAGGCTTGGGACCCGATTGTCTCCACGAGCTGAACGGTATGTTCGCGTTCGCGGTGTGGGACGAGGCCGAGCGCCGGCTGTTCGCAGCTCGCGATCGACTCGGTATCAAACCGCTGTATTACCGGCCATTCGAGGGCGGCCTCGCCTTTGCCTCGGAGATTCTGCCGCTCCTCGAGTTGGGGCCGGCGGAGCTCGACGACGAAGCGCTGACGGAGTACCTGAACTGGGGTTGGGTACCGACCCCCAAGACGCCTTGGCGCGGTGTCTACAAGCTGCCTGCGGGGGAATATCTCACCTGGCAAGACGGTGACTTGCGTCTCCAGCACTACTGGACTCCTGCCGGTGGGGAGCGCACGGAAGATCCGGACGAAGCTCTTCAGCAGCTCGACGATCTGCTGCGCCGTCTCGTTACAGAGCACACCTTGGCCGATGTGCCCGTAGGCATCTTCTTGAGTGGCGGCGTCGACTCGGCCACCGTCACGTCGTACGTGGAGAACGCCCGAACCTACACCCTGGGCCAGCCCCAGCGCGGCCGCGACGAGGCACCCGCTGCCCGCCGCGTCGCCGAGCATCTGGGAACGGAGCACCACGAGGAGATCGTCGACCTTCCGGAGCTCGACCAGGCCGTTGACACGATCATCGAGACTTTCGGCGAACCGTTCGGCGACTCTGCCGCGGTTTCGGTCTGGATGGTGTCGCGCATGGCGAGGCGTCACGTGACGGTGGCGCTCTCGGGAGAGGGAGGTGACGAGGCGTTTTGCGGCTACCGCTGGTATGGCCGGGCCATGCGGGAAGGCTCGAGTCTCCTACACCGGCTGGTGGCGCCTCTGACTCCCATGATCAGCCGAACGGGACGCTCCATGCGACGTCGCGCCGCGGAAGGCCTGGAGCGATGGGCCGCATTCGTGGGACCTTTCTCACCGTGGCAGACACGCAGTCTCCTCGGCGAGCGGCTCGCCGCCGCCGAACACGATTTTCTGGCTTTCGCCCGGCACCACTGGCGTCCCGAGCTCGAGTTCGAGCAGCGTTTGCAGTGGATCGACATGCACACCTACCTGCCCGACGGCTTGCTGACCAAGGTCGATCGGGCCAGCATGGCCCATTCACTGGAAGTCCGACCTCCGCTGCTCGACCACCGCTTGGTCGAGTGGGCCTTCGCCTGTGCTCCGGGACTGAAATGGAACCCCACGACGGATCAGGGCAAGCATTTGCTGCGGTGTTTGATGCGCGACCGCCTGCCGCCTGGGCACCTCGATCGGCCCAAGCGAGGTTTCAACCTGGCGATCCGTGACTGGTCCAAGAAGCAGCCCGACATTCTGCAGAGCGCGCTCCGCCGTCTGGATCGGGAAGGGCTCATCCGCTCACGCCGGATCGTCTCCCTGACCCACGAGCAGATCTGGACGCTGGTCGTCCTCGATCGCTGGCTGACGCGCCACGTCCCGTCCTACGGTTGAGCGGGTAGCGGACTCTCGGATGCTCCGTGAGCTACTCCAACCGCGGGAACAAGAAGCTGGAGCCGCGGATCTCAGGATGGCTGATCTGGCCACCGAGGTGAGCCGACCAGGCGAGGAGGTAGCAGAGCGCCATGGCCAGGATCAGGATTGTAGTCCGCAGCCACCGGGCTGGCGACTCATCCTGGGCGAAACGTAACAAGCCCTGGATCGCCAGGACGCCCAAGAGCACCATGCCGACGAAGGCTGCGCGACCGAGGACGGCGTGGTCCTCCACCAGATCTTGGATGTTCGTCCGGCTGCCCTGCAGCTGTTCGAACGCTGGCGGACCCGAGTAATAGGCCACCAGCGAAGCTATTGCCGCGACGATAAGCAGGACCCACCCGAGCTGGGCGTGAGGATCGCCTGCTTTTCCGCGCACCATCGCGACGATCAGCAGTACCGTTGCCAAGGGGCACAGCACCACGGGTACATGAACGATGGCGAGATGCAGGTGAGCGGGGCTCATGGACTCCGATGCAAGTGCACTCTGCTCAGTCGCCTGTGCCGACGGCCTCGGACGGCGCAACGCCACTGTCTAGCTTGGCGTAGTCGAGCTCGCTGCCTCGCATGCTGTGAGGGATCAGATAGACCACCATCATCACCAGAGTCGCGGCGATGACCACCGCGCGTCCGACGGTCTCCTTGCCCGATGCTTTGAGGCCGATCGTGCTGCACGCCAGGACCCAGGCGATCCACATGATGAGCATCTTGTTGTCGGTGAGGTCGAATCCCCAGGGAAACCCGGTCCAGTACTTGCCGAAGGCGTACTTCTGTACGAAGGGACCGAGCACCATGCCACCGACCGTCATGCCCACGAGCGTGGTCCACGCCAGCCCCCGCATGCCGCGCGGTGCAAAGAGTGCAGCAAGGCCGGTGCGCATGCCGACGAGTACCGAGAAGAACATCAGCAGCACATGGGAGAGGAGTAGGGGCAACGGCACCGGATCCTTGAACCGGATGATGATGTTGCCGTCTTTGCTCTCCGTACCGGTCGACGCCTCGTTGGGAATACGGGCCTTGCCGTTCGCGCCGCGAAGCTCGACGTAGTACTCCAGCTTGCCCGCTGCCGGCTGCGGTGGCAGATAGGCGGCCATCTCGCGGCCATCGTCCAGAGACTCCACCTGCATCGGTAGACGCGTCCATTCGTCTTCCGTCTTGTACCGCTTGTATACGACCCAGCCTTCGGTTGATCCTGGGTCGGGTAGGGCGACCCGCGCATCGCGAATGGTCTCCTCGCTGCGAATCAGGCGATAGGAAATAGTCTCTCCCGAAATGGTCACGTCACCGCGCAAGGGATATGTAGGCCCCGTGCGTCTCTGATAGATCACGGCAGCCAGCATGAGCAGCACGGCGAGCAACCACAGCAACGCACGACCTGCTCTTCCACGCGATCTCTTGTTCATCGGTACGACTCCTCAGAGATGTCACTGTCGGAATCGGGCATGGCCAACGGTTCTGCTGTCGGCAAGAGGCGCAGGCCGAGAGCTTCGGTCTCCTCACGGAACGCCGAGACGTCGTCGGAAAGAACCTGATTCAGCTGCGGCAAGACCTCGGCCAGCGTGGCCTCGGCGCGATCGAGGTAGTTGAGCTGCACCGGCGGAGGTGCTTCCCAGGTGCCGGCGAGAATGAAGTAGGCCTGCCGAACGCTCGGAAACACGGTGTCGTCGTCTCGGCGGATTCCTTTGCCGTCCTCACCCTGGAGCCGCTCCGACAACTCGTCGAGCTGTTTCTTCAGCTCCTCGCCGGCCTTCTCCAGCTTGGACTCGGGCGTTTCCTGCTCCTCTTCGTCTTCCGTGCCGTCGGCTTCGGCTTCGTCGTCCTCGATAGCCTGCCGATGCCGCTTCAACTTGGTCAGAACCATCTCTACATCGGCTCGCGTACGCTCGATTCGGCGAATCGCCTCGGTCGCTGTCTCCTGCAGCGCGCCTGCTCGTTGCAGCGCTTCGAAGCGCTGGGTCAGGTCCTCGGCGGACACGTCGAGGCGCGGGTCGATCTGTACTTCTACCCGGGTCGATAGCTGGTGGTCACCGTATTTGAGCTCCACGTCGTATACGCCGGGCGGCACCTCGGGCCCGCTCCGTGTCGAGAACGGGCTGTCCTCCTCTTGACCCGGTCGCTCGAAGGGATCGGAGGAGAAGTTCCACAGAACACGGTTCAGACCTTGGTGGACTGAAACTTCCATCTCCCGCAGGGTTTCACCATCCAGGTCCGAGATCGTGAAGGAGAGCTTTCCTGGGCCCGTTTCGCCGTCGTCCTCGCCCTCCTCATCGCCGTTCTCTTTCTCGGCATCGGAGTCCTTTTCCGACGTTGCCTCGGTGGCCTGTTTCTCTCCTCGCTGTGCTGCCTTGCGCTGTCTCTCCCGCTCCTCGTCCGGGTGAGGGAGCTCCTCGTCGTCCAGCCACAGGTAGATCGCCGCGCCCCGGGGAGGATTCTCACCGCGGAACTCCGCATCGCCCGGAAAGCGAGACCCCGAGGTCTGCGCGACGACGTACTGGATAGCCGCCGACCCGGAGTCCGATGCTGTGAGCAATTCGGCCTCGCCGTGCTTGCCGTGAACCAGTACCTGGCGGAGTGGCTCCAAGTCGTCGATCACGAACACACCGCGGCCATGGGTACCCAGCACCAGAGCATCATGGCGCTCCTGAATCGCCAGGTCCATGACCGAGGTGGTGGGTACGCCGTGCTGGAACGGAATCCACGACTCTCCGCCATCGGGAGTGATCCAGAGTCCGAATTCGGTACCCACGTAGAGCAGATCCTGTTCCT
>JALCBJ010000034.1:26052-31380 GCA_028066595.1 Thermoanaerobaculia bacterium | reverse complement strand
TCGGGAGTGATCCAGAGTCCGAATTCGGTACCCACGTAGAGCAGATCCTGTTCCTTCGGGTCTTGTGCGACCGAAAGGGTGTAGCCCCACAGGTCGTCATCGTCGGCCAATCGGCTCCAACTGGCGCCGTAATCTCGCGTTCGGTAGACGTAGGGAGTCCAGTTGCCGCGACGGTGATCGTCGAAGACGACGAAGGCCTCGCCGCCATCGAAGCGCGACGGCTCGATGTGGGGAATCCATGTATTGGCGGGAGGGCCGTCTCTCGTCCCAGTCACGGAGGCCTCGACGGAAGTCCACGTCGTGCCGCCATCGCGCGAGACGTGGATCCTCCCGTCGTCGGAGCCAGTCCAGATCACGCCTTGTTCCACCGGGCTAGGAGCGATGGTGAGAAGCGAGACGTAGTTTTCCGCTCCTGTAACGTCGAGGGTCAAACCCCCTGATTCGCTCTGCTTCTGCCATTCCTCGTTGTCGGTCGTGAGATCCGGGCTGATGACCTCCCAACTGCGCCCGCGATCCGTGGAGCGGTGGACGAACTGGCTGCCGAAATAGACGACGTCGGCATCGAACGGGTCCAGCGCGATCGGCGCATTCCAGTTGTACCGCAGTGGATCTTCTCCCGCGGGCGCTTCGGGTCGCGCGAGGCGAGCCGCGCCCGTCTCGACGTTCCAATAGCCGAGGAAGCCGCGTTGGCTCATGGCCCAGCCGCAACAGGGATGCTGTGGGTCGGGCACTGCATCGAATCCGTCACCGAAGTAAATCTCTTGCCAGTGGTGGTTGCGAATCCCACCGTTCTCCCACGTCTCACTGGGGCCCACCCACGAACCGTTGTCTTGGAGCCCGAAGTACACGTTGAAGGGCGTCTGATCGTCGACGCGGACGTGGTAGAGCTGGGCGAACGGCAAGTTGGCGAAGTGCCGCCAGCTGGCTCCACGATCGTGCGACACGTACACGCCACCATCGTTGCCGAGGTACATCAGGTTGGGATCGTTCGGCGCGATCCATAGCGAATGATGGTCCGGATGGGCCTGAGCGAAGGGCACGATGACCTGCCAGTCCTCACCGCCATCGATGCTGCGAGAAACCAACGACCACAGGCTGTAGATCCGGTTGGGATCCTGCGGATCTACAACCAGATCCGAGTAGTAGAAGGGACGATTGCCGATCGGTTGGTCGCTGCTCTTGGCGAGAGTACTCCAAGACCGGCCCCCGTCGTCGGAGCGCAAAATGAGGTTGTCCTCTCCCTCCGCTTCCACCAACGCATAGACCCGCGATGGATCCGACGGCGCGAATGCCAGGCCAATGCGGCCGAGGTCGCCTTCCGGCAGCCCATCTTCCGGGCTCAGCCTCTTCCATGTCGTGCCACCGTCTCGAGATGAGTAGATTCCCGAGCCGGGTCCACCGGAGCGGAAGAACCAAGGCCACCGCCGATGGTCCCACATCGAAGCCAACAGATGATGAGGATTGGCGGGATCGATCTCGAGATGAGATGCGCCAGTGGTGTCGTCGACGTAGAGCACCTTCGTCCAACTGGCGCCGCCATCCGTGGTCTTGAATACGCCGCGGTCGGGTGAGTCACGCCACGAGGGGCCTAGGGCGGCCACCCAGGCAACGTCCGGGTCGTGGGGATGGAGTACCACTCGGTGGATCTTTTCGGTCCCTTCCAGTCCCAGGTGGGTCCACGTCTCGCCACCGTCCACGCTCTTGTAGACGCCGTAGCCCACCGATGCCGAGTTACGCGGATTTCCCTCGCCAGTTCCCACCCAGACGATGTCGGGTGCACGTGGATGCACGGCGATGGCTCCGATCGAGGCGACTTTCTGGTGGTCGAAGATCGCCTTCCACGTCACGCCGGCATCGACGGATTTCCAGATACCACCCGATGCTGCACCGACGTAGATCGTGTCCGGGTCCGATGGCAAGGCCGTGACGACGGCCACGCGGCCACTCATGGTGGCGGGTCCGATGGACCGCGCCGACACGCCGGCCAGAAGATCGGGGTCCACCGAGGCGGTGGAAGCAGAGAGTGGGGTCAGAAGAGCTACGAGGCCGAATAGCAGACTGAACGAGGCACGGTGCGTGGGAGGCATAGAAACTCCGGGCGGGAATGCTTGGGGGGACGCGATCCTGAAGCCCAATCTCCGGGCGGCAGAGGTGCTCGAAAGGTAGCCGCGAGATGTTAGCAGTCGCCCCCCGAGACTCCGAATACTTCCGCGGCGTCGAATGGCTTGGGTGTCGTAGTGGGAGATTCGGCGCGAGCTCGGCCGTGGTGCTTGGATTGATGGAAGAATGTCCGGGCGACGAGGATGGCGTATATGAGGGCTCTCTGTCACATGTCGTCATCTCATGAAAGTGCGGGCCTAGATCGCTCTCTTGGACGAATACTCATGGACATCAAAGAACCGCTTTCCGAGGAGCCTAGGGCTACCTCCCACGAAGATCCATTCCGAGCCTTTGCGGAGGTGTTCGACGAGGCGAAGGCATCTGGCATCCGCGATCCGAACGCCATGGTCCTGTCCACGGTCGGTCCCGATGGCCAGCCGTCTTCCAGGGTCGTCCTACTGAAGGCGTTCGACGAGCGCGGCTTCGTCTTCTATACCAATCTGGAAAGCCGCAAAGGCCGAGAGCTAGCGGGAAACCCCAAGGTATCGCTGAGCTTTTTCTGGCGTGACTTGGACCGGCAAGTGGTGATCCTCGGTACGGCTCAGCCGGTATCGGACGCTGAAGCCGACGCGTACTTCGCCAGCCGGGCGCGGGTCTCACAGCTCGGTGCCTGGGCGTCGAAACAGTCGCGGGAGCTGGCAAGCCGCGCGGCGCTGCTACGGGAGGTGGCGAAAGTCGAGGCGAGGTACCTGGTAGGAAGCGTGCCGCGGCCGTCTCATTGGTCTGGCTTCCGCGTAGCACCCCATTGGATCGAGTTCTGGGCTGCCGGCAAGTTCAGACTGCACGACCGCAAGGTCTTTACAAGGTCCGAGGACGGTGACTGGAGCGTCCAGAGGTTGAATCCGTGACATCTGGATCGATGTCGGGTGAGGACCCGACGGAGGAGAATCTAGAGAATTCGCGACGGGACATGCCGAGGGGCGGTCGCTCCCAGGTCCTCGCCCGCGGGCTCATCGCCGGACTCTTGGCCGGGCTCGCCGCTCTATGGTTCGATCTGGTGCTGGCGCGGTGGATGTTGGGATTCCCGATCGGTCTCGAGACGGAATACGCCGTGGCCTACCTGGCCACAGGTGCGCTGTTGGGTGCGTTGGTGGCCGCGCTGCATTGGTTGCGGCATCGCCAGGATCGTCGATCTGGGATCGTGGGTACCGAATCTAGCGCCCGAACCTGGTCCTGGAGCATTCTGCTGATCTGGACTGCGCCGGTCGTCGATCGTTTGGGATCTCACGCCATGGGAATTGGGCTTCCTTCCTGGTCACCCATCGCGTTCGGCCCGGTAGCGATTCTCGTCCTGCTGATCTTCGGTTCCAGCCGGTGGGGAGAGCGGCTTCCCGGCTTCATTCCCGCGTTGGTGGGCTTTGCCGCCAGTGCTGGTTTGGCGATTCATCGGAATGTGGTGGATGTCGACTTCTCTTTCGATTCGCTCCACCTCGATGTCGGCATCATGGCCTGCGCGGTTTTCACCGGTTGGGCGCTGGCGAGCCGCGGCCGACGGCGTTGGATCGTGGCGACGATGTCGGCGGTGGTTCTCGTGCTGCTGGCCCGAGAGGTGAAACCCGACGCTTTACCCGATCGTGTGGCAGAGCCTCCGGAAGGCGCGAAAGATCTGATTCTGATCGTTGCGGACACTCTGCGCCACGATGTCTTCCGCAAGGTCTTGGAGGAGACTCCGGAAGGGGCCGCATTCCAGCAACGCTTCGGCCACGCCGTCCACTTCGATCGGCTGACCGCAGTCGCGCCGTGGACCGTTCCTTCCATGGGTTCCGTGCTCACTGGCCTCTATCCTTCGCAACATGGCTTCGGACGACTGAGCCGAGCCCCGGCGCGCCTACAACGTCTCGATGCCGGCGTGCCCACTCTGGCCACACGTCTGCGCAATCGGGGATACCGGACCATCGCCTGGGTCGCCAATCCCATCCTCTATCCGGAGACGGGGATCAATCGAGGCTTCGACTCCTACCGCCTGCTCCAGCCCGCAACGACCAAGCTACCGCTGTTGACACTCTATGCGTCGCTGGGTTGGGTAGAGGAAGAGCTGTATCAGCCGGCGGATGCGCTCGTGGATCTACTCGCGCAATCGACTGCCCAACTGGAGGAGGCAAGTCCCTTTTTCCTCTGGTTGCACTTGATGGACCCCCACAAACCCTACCGCTACCACGAAGGCCTGACGCCTCCCGTGGGCGCCGAGTTCCCAGGCGAGGACGAAGCTCTCTACTTCGGAGAAGTTCGATTCACCCTGGCGCAGCTGACACGCATCGTCGAGGAGCTGAATAGAGCTGGTTTGTGGCACGATGCGGCTGTGGTTTTCGTTGCCGATCACGGCGAGATGTTTTCTTCGGACGAGCGGCAGACCGGCTCCAAATCGCACACGGGCGAACCACGGAACACCGGGCACGGGAATGGTCTCTACGCTGAGCTGATCCATGTGCCGTTGGTCATTCGCCCGCCCGGCGGCCTCGACCGCACGGTCCACGTCGATCGTCCGGTGAGCCACGTCGACCTGTACGACACCTTCGGCGACCTGATCGGCGTCGATCTGCCACCGCCAAGCGAGGGGGCTCGCTATAGCGTGGAGCCATGGATTCAGGCCACCGAGCTCCAAGGCGAGCCGGCCGACGATGCGGTGCGACCCTGGTCCGTGAGCGGCTTCCTGCAGCACAAGCCGCCTCAGCGGGCCCTCGTGGGGCGTCAACTGAAGGTGATCGATTTCGAGGGAGATCGTGCGGAGCTCTACGACCTGGAGGCCGATCCCTGGGAACGACACGATCTGTCGAACCAACGCGTCGAAGCCATAGTGGAGGGACTGAAGCTCCTGGATGCGTACTGGCTGAGTATCGACGGTTCACGTCGAGACGGTGAGTCCGCAGCCGAAGGCGAGGGAGTCGAACTGGACGAGGAAACGCGTCGGCGCCTGGAGGCGTTGGGGTATCTGTAGCCGTCCGGTGCCCTTCGCGACCTTGCCGAGCCCTGGTTGTTGCAAGGAAACATCGTGACGCCCGCCGTCACGGAGCCGTTCGAGAGTCACGCCGAATCGAGCATGGCCGAGACTGTCTGAGCTGAGGATCCGACCAGGCCTCCGCAAGCCACCGTCAACGAAAACGTTGCGGCATCTGGCCAAGGCTCAGGCGAGTTTCGAAGGCCGCGCGCAGAACGGCGTGACGCCCGCCG
>JALCBJ010000034.1:5734-25952 GCA_028066595.1 Thermoanaerobaculia bacterium | reverse complement strand
AGCCGTTCGAGAGTCACGCCGAATCGAGCATGGCCGAGACTGTCTGAGCTGAGGACACGAGCAGACCTCCGCAAACCACCGTCAACGAAAACGTTGCGGCGTCTGGCCAAGGTTCGGGCGAGTTTCGAAGGCCGCGCGCAGAACGGCGTGACGCCCGCCGCTGCGGAGCCTCCTAAGATCGGGAAGCCCAGCCGTCGGACGACGAAGCCCCCGCCGGTTGCCCGACGGGGGCTCGAAAGCCTACAGGTCAGCGAGACAAGCCGCGCTGATCAGACCAGGTCGAACCGATCCAGGTTCATCACCTTGACCCAGGCCGCGACGAAGTCTTCCACGAACTTCTCTTGCGAATCGTCAGAGGCGTAGACCTCGGCCAGGGCACGGAGTATGGAATTGGAGCCGAAGAGGAGGTCGACTCGTGTGCCGGTCCATTTGACCTCGCCGGTCTCGCGGTCGTGGCCTTCGTAGACACCCGGGCTACCGGTGGCCTTCCACTCCGTGTCCATGCCCAGTAGGTTGACGAAAAAGTCAGTGGTCAGGACGCCGGGGCGGTCGGTGAGGACGCCATGGCTGGCGTTGTTGGCGGTGGCACCCAGAGCCCGCAGGCCGCCGACGAGCACGGTCATCTCCGGCGCCGTCAGGGTCAGTAGCTGGGCGCGGTCCACCAGCAGTTCCTCGGGCGAGCGAGGGTCGCCGTTGCCGGCGCCGTTCTCTCCCGCGAGGTAGTTGCGGAAACCGTCCGCTTTCGGCTCGAGCCAGGCGAAGGACTCCGTGTCAGTCTGCTCCTCGGTGGCGTCGGTCCGTCCGGCCGCAAAGGGGACGGTCACGGCGTGACCCGCGTCCTGTGCCGCTTTCTCGACTGCGGCGCAGCCGCCGAGGACGATCAGGTCGGCGAGCGAGATCTTCTTGCCGTTCGACTGGGTGTCGTTGAACTCACCCCGGATCTTATCCAGAACGGCCAGCGACTGCTTCAACTCCAGCGGGTCGTTGACCGCCCAGTTGTTCTGCGGAGAGAGCCGGATGCGAGCGCCATTGGCGCCTCCGCGCTTGTCACTGCCGCGAAACGTCGAGGCAGATGCCCAGGCGGTGCGGACCAATTGCGGCACCGAGAGGCCGGAGTCGAGGATGGCGGCCTTGAGAGCCGCGACGTCACCGTCGTCGATCAGATCGTGATCCACTTCGGGAACGGGATCCATCCAGATCAGTTCCTCGCCAGGAACCTCCGGGCCGAGGAAGCACTCCTTCGGGCCCATGTCGCGATGGGTCAGCTTGTACCAGGCGCGGGCGAACGCGTCGGCGAATTGGTCCGGATTCTCATAGAAGCGTCGGGCGATAGGCTCGTACGTCGGATCCATGCGCAACGCTAGGTCCGTGGTGAGCATGATCGGGGCGTGCGTCTTCGATGAATCGTGGGCATCCGGCACCGATCCGGCCGCGGCTGGATCGGTGGGAATCCACTGCCATGCACCGGCGGGGCTCTTGGTCAGGTCCCAGTCGTAGCCGAAGAGCGTCTCGAAGTAGCCGTTGTCCCAGGTCACCGGAGAAGGCGTCCAGGCGCCTTCCAGCCCGCTAGTGATGGTGTCGCCGCCGACGCCGGTACCGTGGTTGTTCTTCCATCCCATGCCCATCATTTCGACGTCGGCACCCTCGGGCTCGCGTCCCAGATTCGATTCGGGCGCAGCACCGTGTACCTTGCCGAACGTGTGGCCGCCGGCGATCAACGCGACCGTCTCCTCGTCGTTCATCGCCATGCGGGCGAACGTCTCGCGGATGTCTCGAGCGGCAGCCAACGCGCTCGGTTGACCGTTAGGGCCTTCCGGGTTGACATAGATCAAGCCCATCTGGACGGCACCCAAGGGGTTTTCCAACTCCCGGTCACCACGGTAGCGCTCGTCACCGAGCCACTCGGCCTCTGGGCCCCAGTAGATGTCTTCTTCGGGTGCCCACACGTCTTCTCGTCCGCCGGCGAAGCCGAAGGTCTCGAGTCCCATGGACTCTAGGGCGACGTTTCCGGCGAGGATCATGAGATCGGCCCAAGAGATCTTGCGACCGTACTTTTGCTTGATCGGCCAGAGGAGCCGGCGCGCCTTGTCGAGATTTACGTTGTCGGGCCAGCTGTTGAGCGGCGCAAAGCGCTGTGTACCCGAAGCCCCGCCGCCACGACCATCGCCGACGCGGTAGGTCCCGGCGCTATGCCAGGCCATGCGGATGAACAGCGGGCCGTAGTGGCCGTAGTCGGCGGGCCACCAGTCCTGCGAGTCGGTCATCAACTCGTGAAGGTCCTTCTTCACGGCGTCGAGGTCGAGCAATCCGAACTCCTCGGCGTAGTCGAAGTCCTGGCCCATGGGGTTGGATTGGGTCGAGTTCTGGTCGAGCATCTTGAGGTTGAGCTGGTTGGGCCACCAGCGTTCGTTGGCGATCGAACCGGCGGCCTTGCGGCCGTGCATGACGGGGCACTTGCCTGCGGGCTTCGTGGCTCCCGCCGCTGTGCCCGGGAGCTCATCTGTGTTTTCGTTTGACACGCTGTTCTCCTTGCGCTGTAGCTGTTGGACTCTTTGCTGTTTGCTTGTCGAAGTCGGACGTGATGGGCTGGACCTCGTGAAGGGAAGGGGACGCTACGACCACTAGAGGCGTGGTTCGGACCGACGCAGTTGAGACCAACTGCGAATCGAGAATCGATTCGAACGGTAAGAGGAGTCAGCCGGCCTCGTCGGCTGCCTTCCGGCATGACGGGCATCGACCCCAGAAGATGACTTCGGCCTCGTCGATTTCGAATCCGTGGTCGTCGGCCGCGGTGAGACAAGGCGCCGCGCCGACCACGCAGTCGATGTCGAAGGTCGAGCCGCAGCCCCTGCAGATCAGGTGGTGATGGTTGTCGCCCACCCGATCCTCGTAGCGGGCCGGCGAGCCAGCTGGCTGGATCCGGCGGATGAGGTTCTTCTCGACCAACACGCCGAGGGTGTCGTAGACCGCCTGACGGGAGATCGATCCGATCTCGTCTCGGACGTCACCGATCAGCTCGTCGGCTGTGGCGTGGGCTCTCGACGACACCGCGCGCAGGATTGCCAGCCGCTGGGCTGTCACCTGCAGGCCGTTGTCGCGTAGAAGCTGTGCGAGATCTCCCTTCATCGAAACGATGAGAGCACGGATTCTGGACTGAGTCAAGTATTTGATTCAGTCCGATATCAAGCTTGGATGGCTCCCTGGCGCGCGTCGCTTCGGCCAATCCTCACGGACGGCGAAAAGGCGCGATCTTGGAGCGCCCGAAATGGGGATCGTGGGTGAGCCGATTCGTCGGCCTCACCGATAGCTCCGGCGGATCAGCTCTTCAGAACCTCCGCGGGAGCGATCCGACCGATGCCCGCGGTGGACAAAAAGGCAGCTCCCAGGCCAGTAGTAGCCAGGATCACCGCGATGGTTCCGTAGACCGTGAGGTCCAGAATACCGACGCCGAACAACAACGCGCGAAACGAGCCGGCGAGCGTATAGCCCAGAAGCAGCCCTACGGAAATGCCGACTCCCAGCTGACGTGCAGCCGATCGGAGCACCAGCCACCAGAGCCTGGCTCGCGTAGCACCGAGTGCTATCCGAACTCCCAACTCTCGGGTGCGGCGACTGACGATGAACGCTGTGACGCCATACAGGCCGATGATCGACAGGATCAAAGCCACGCCACCGAACACCCCGAACAGGCTGCCGAAGAGGCCGAACGCCCACGTCGAATCAGCGATGATTCGATCGAGCTCCGCGATCTCGTCCAGGGAGACTCCTGGGGCGACGGACGAAACGAGCTCACGAGTCTGGGGAGCCACAGCGGAGGGGCTTTCCGTGGCGGCTCGCACCAGGAGCGTCGCCCTGGAGAACGGTGCGACGCCCCAGGAGACGAAGATCTGTTCCCGTTTCGACTTCGTCAGCCCGATGCCGCCCGAAGAGGTGCCGATGTGAGAGTCCTCCACCACACCGACGATCGGCAACCACGGCTCGCCGGGATCGTCACTGAGTTTCAACCTCCGGCCGACCGCGTCCGTGCCCAGGTGCCGATCGGCGAACGTCCGATTGACGATCACGGCGGGTGGGTGGCCGGCTCTGCTCTCTTCGGGAAGAAAGTCTCTACCCTGCAGCAAGGGAATATCCAGGACGTCGAAGTAGCCGTGACTTATAGGGACGCCATCTGCCGTGGGAGCTTCGGAAGGCATCGCGGCGCCTTCGACTCGAAAACTCCATGAGAACGTGGGGCCGGTCCCGGGCGGGCTGCGGACCCACGCCGCTCCCGAAACGCCTGCGAGCTGGGGAGCCTGCTCCAGGAATTCGAGGTAGAACTTCGACCTCGAGTCAGCGGTCGGGAACTCGACTCGCGGAAGACGAACGTCCGCAGTCATCACTCTCTGGGCGTCGAAACCGAGCTCGATGGCATTCGCGTGGCGCAGGCTCTGAAGCAACAAGCCCGCTCCGATGAGGAGTGCGCAAGAGACCGCGATCTGAACCGTGACCAGATATCGGCCGATGCGGCCGGCCCGACGACTGGACAGATCGCGTCCGAGCTGCTGGATGGAGTCATTCCTCTTCGGGAGGCTCAAGCGCGACGCGAGAACACCTACCCCGACACCCAGCAGGACACTGAGTGCAGCGACGGCCACCCAAACCGCCGGATCCAGCCGCACTTCCGCCCAGTACGGTAGAGCGAGTCGACTCGCTTGCTGTTGTAGCCAAGTCGTGCCGAGAACCGCGGCTCCGCATCCCACCAGTGCACCGGCCGTGGAGAGGATCAAGGACTCAGCCACGAACAGAGCTCCGATGTCGGCCCTGCCGGCACCGAGGGCGGTGCGAACCGTCGTCTCGCCGGACCGCAGTACGGCTCGTCCTACGAGGAGATTGACGACATTGGCGCCGGCGATCAACAGAACGCCCGCGACCGCGGCCAGCAACATTCCGACCATTCGATCCAGGCCCTCGGGCAGGTGGCTTTGGACGAACGGTCGCACCTGGGCAGTCAGCGGAACGTGGAAGTCCGGATTCTCTGCCGCGATGCCAGCGGCGATCACCTGGGCTTCCCGTTCCGCCTGTTCGGCCGTCCTGTCGTGCTCGAGTCGTCCGAAGACGCGGAAGCTACGTCCACTGCCTCGATCTTCCACCGGAAGGTCGAAGTCCATGGGAATCCACAGACTCTCGTGGGCTGGGAAACGAAATCCCTCGGGCATGACGCCGATGATTTCCAGGGCTCGTCCGTCGACCTGAACGACCGTGCCGAGGACATCCCGGCGTCCACCGAGATGGCGTTGCCAGACGTCGAACCCGAGCACGACGTGCTGGATGGCCTCCGTGAAATCCTCACCTTCGAGAAACGTTCGTCCGAGAAGAGGTGGCGTTCCGAGGTGGTCGAGTGCTCCGGCGGTGACCACCGCAGCATCGAGACCCAGAGCGTGGCCGGCGCCGCTTTGCAGAGTCACCCGCCGTTGGAAATAACCTTCCAGGCGTTCGAAGGAATCCTGCCGCTCCCGGAAATCGCGCAGCTCGAGGGCTTCGAAATCGACGCCGTGCTCGTCGGTCAATGCCAGCAGCTCGACCGAATGGATCCTCTCGCCATCGGGGAAGGGTAGGGGGCGTAGGGTCGTGCCGTACACCAGACTCAAGATCACGGTGGTGATTCCCACCGCGAGGGCGACGGTGGACACGGCGACAGCGCTGACCAGCGGTGTCTTGGACAACGAGCGGATACCGACGCGGAAAGCTCGATGGAACGATGGAAAGGCCATGGATAGCTGCTCTCGGGAAGTGGGTAGAGAGAGGTGGAACGATCGGCGGATCCGCGACATCCATCCAGCGCCTGCGAAGGCCAGGGTGTCGAGGTATGCGCCGAGACAGAACTGAAAGGCGGCGAAGGCTCCCGAAGTCTGGGACTCGTGCTTGAGTGCTTCTTCGAAGGTGGCGAGCAACTCTTCCGGGTCGAGAAGGTCTCGCTTCGGGCACAGGCCGATCAGCCGACGATAGAACCGTCGTGCTGTGGAGAATGCAAGGGCTCGGAGCCTCACGTCTCGAGGACGCTCTTGCGAATCGCGATATTCACCGTGCGTTGGATGCGCAAGACCTCAGCCACCAACGCTTGTTTTCCTGCTGGCGTGAGTTCATAGAAACGCCGGCGATCTCCATCGGATCCTTCCTGTAGCGGACTCTCCCGAAGAAACCCGATATCGAGGAGTTTCTTGAGCGAGCCGTAGAGCGACGTCGGCCAGAGTCGCATGGTGCCCTCGGACTGTCGGAGAACCTCGGCCATGATGCCTTGTCCGTGTTTCTTGCCGTCGGCGAGAGCGAGCAGGATCTGAAACCATTGAGGCTTGAGCTTCGTGGATGCGTTCACGATGAGTCCTTTGGTGTGGGAATGGTCGAGCTACAGGTCAAGATACGATTGTACTGTTCAATAGTTTCATATATCGACGGGTATAATCAGAAGTATAGATACTCCGGAATCTCCTGCACCGACCTTGACCGCCGCGATTCCTGGGCAGCGAATCGTGAAGTTCGCGCTTCTTCGGCCTGGGTACCGGCTATCGCCGCAGACGGAGCACGGCGAAGTGGCGGCCTTCGAAGATCGCCGCGAAGTGAGGCGACCCTTCGAGGCTGTGTCGCTGCGGATGGCCGCTAGGGAGGATGAAGTACCGGACGCCGAGATCGTTCAGGGTGCCGTAAAGCAGCGACGGCCGCTCGGTCAGCGGCTCGATCTGAGCGAATCGATCCGGACCGAAAAAGTCACCAAGGTACGGACGCCGTGAGTAGTGGCGCAGCCGCTCTGCGTGGAGTCCGTAGACCTTCCCTGGTTCTACGTCCAGACGGTTGATGTGAGCGATGGCCTCGTAGCCCGGCACGAGGTCGGAGAGGTAGGCGTGCCGGCTGTCTCTGTTCAAAGGTAGGTTGCCCGCGTCGGCGAGTTTGTAGGTTCCGTAGAGCAAGCCGGGTGCGATCAGCAGGATCGTGGCGACGGCGAGACTCCTGCGTCGTGTACGTCCGGTCCAGCGGTCGGCCACCTGGAGCAGCGCAGCCGCGAACGAGAAGTGGAGGAGCGGCAGCGCCGGCAGCCAGAATCGAATCTCGCCTTGGGTGGTGAGCCAGAAGGCGCTGTAGGCAACGACGACGACGAGCCATCGAATACCGAGGTCGACCGGCACGGAAGGTGCGGTACCCCGCCGCACCCATCTACGCCCGAGAACCCATAGGAGCAGCGGAAGCAGAGCCAGGTACCAAGGACTCAGCGGCGCTTCGAAATGAAAACGAGCTCGTCCGAAGACTCCGTCCCAGGGTAGCGTCACGAGGTCGACGAGGACTGCGGCGGGTCCGTCCAGCGCATGCGCGAGCTCGACCCGATGGCCTTGACTCCAGTCACTGTCGCCGAAGAGTTGCGGATAGAACGGAAAGAGCGGATTGCCGGTGAGGACCACCAGGCGGGCGTACCATGGGCCTGCGACGGTGAGCCCAGCCGCCGAGAACCGAACCGCGGTCGATGTCGGCCGGAGTCGTGGCGCCTCGTATCGGCGAAGGAGGAGGACCAGGGCGCCGGCGGCGAAGAAGAAGAGGCCGAGGTATTTCGTCGCGGCGGCCATGCCCAGGAACGTGCCCGCGAGACCGGGTCGGCCTCGGTCGATAGCCGCTGCGCCGGCCGCGACGAAGAGTGCCAGTTCCACATCGACATAGGCCTGGGCGCCGATCCAAACTGCCACGGGCAGTCCGAACCACATCGCGGCGCACAGCCGGCCAGCAGCCAACGAACAGCGCGCTCGACCCCAGGCGAACACCACGCCGCCTCCGACCATCAGGCTGAAGGCCTGGCACAGCTGAGCTCCGACGTCGCCCGCCCACATCAGGGCCGGAACGAAAGTCATCTCCGCCAGTTGGGGGAAGACCGGGAAACGAAGCTCCGGGAGGAACGCCAGGCCCCCTAGCTCCAGAAAGCGGGTTGCGTAGGGAAGATGGTAGACCGTGGCGTCGAAGCCCACCGGAGGGTAGAGCGCCAGTGCAATCGATGGCGCCGCCGCGGCGGCGAAGGGAACCATAGGGCGAAGTGTTTCGGAGGCGGAGCGCCAGCAGCCCGTAGCCGCGGCCAGTGCGTGGCCAGCGAGCCAGAAGCCTGCCAGGGACCAAGGATCGAGGCGATCCACTAGCCCTAGCAGGAAGATCCCCTGGCCGAGAAGGCCCAGACCCAGCGCCGACGCCGTCGCCCATCGCTCGGCGGGCGGCTCGTCGTCTCGCAGCCTCCGCAGAACCGCCTCGCCCCACGCCCAACAGGTCAATGCGAGCAGGGCGAGGAATGCCAGCGGCATCACGACCGCCAGGGTGCCCTCCCGGGACACTAGTGTTGACTATTCCTCGTCGTCGCGCCTTGGCAGGTCAACGAAGTCCTCATCCAAGGCTCCCTAGTACCCTTTGCACGAGACATGAGCCGTCAGGCGGCGTGGACATGATCCAGTGGATCGTCTTGCGGCGAAGTGGCGACGCTCGGATCGGCATCGTGGACCGCTCGCTCCTTGACGGGTACCAGCTTCGGAGGGCCTGCCAGGCGGCAGCAGTCGGGCTCGCCGAGAATGGTCTCGATTCTCTCGGTCAGCTGCGGTCCCAGGCGCAGGCGGGTGCCGTTGCAGTCCACTTGAACCACTTTGCCTTTCTCGTGGATCTCGAAGAGGACCGTGACGTCGGAGCCGCTTCCCCCCACGCTCTCGTGGAACAGGTCTCGTAACTTCCGCAACTTGCGCTCTGCCGGCGACAGTGCCGTCGTCGTGTCGTCGGACTCGCCGCGATCCAATGTATCGGCGTGGATCTCCACGCACAGGCCCAGAGCCAGCTCTTCGGCCCGCTCGACCGGCAGGATCCGCTCGACGACCACGTTCGGAGCACCGTCGCGGAATTGCAGCTTGCCCAACAAGAACGCCACTTGATCTTCCTCGAGCTGATGCCCGAAGCGGGAGAACGACTCGGAGAACACCACCGCTTCCAAAGGTGCCGTGAGATCTTCGAAGGTCAGGATCGCCATTTGTTGGCCGGCACTACGTCCGCGCTGGATGGTGATCCGGCGTACCCCGGTGATCAGCCCACCGAGACATACCTGTGCACCCTCCCTGTGAAGGTCGAGGTCCTCGGCGACGGCGTTGGAAAAGCGTTCCATCAGATCGCGATACTGGTCCAGAGGATGGCTCGAGACATAGAAGCCGAGAACGGATTTCTCCTCGCGGAGCTGGTCGCGCGGGCTCCACGGGGGTACGTCCGGGAGATGGCGTGTCGGCGCGGTCGACGATTCCTCGGCCAACATTCCGAACATATTGCTCTGACCCGATTCGCGATCGGCAGCGGCGCGTTGACCGGCGCTGATCGCACCCTCCAAGGCTGCGACGAGCGCCGCGCGGCTGGTGGTGCCGTGGATCCGGTCGAAGGCCCCACATTTGATCAGGGCGTCGAGTGTCGACTTGTTCACCAGCTTCGGCGAGACGCGTTCGCAGAAATCCCAGAGGCTCTCGAACACTCCATTCTCCCGCCGCGCAGCGATGATCGCCTTGACAGCCTTCGAGCCCACGCCTTTCACTGCGGCGAGTCCGAATCGGATGTAACCGTGATTGGCATCCCGTGGCTCGTCGTCCGCGAACACCGGGGTGAATCCCACGCCCGAAGTATTGACCTCGGGCGGGCGAACCGCCGCTCCGGTATGACCATCCGGGAACAGCACCCGAGAGCACTCGTCGATGTACTTGACGATTTTGTCCGTGTTGTCAGCTTCGTAGGTGAGCACCGCCGACATGTATTGCACGGGGAAGTAGGTCTTCAGATAGGCCGTCTGGTAGGCGACGATGGCGTAGCCGGTGGAGTGGCTCTTGTTGAAGCCGTAGCCGGCGAACTTGAGGATCAGGTCGAAGACGGCGGCCGCCTCTTTCTTCGACATGCCCTTCTCGCCCGCGCCCTTGATGAACTGGCCCTTGTTGGCGTTGATCACCGTCTCCTTCTTCTTGGAGATGGCCTTGATCAGCGTGTAGGCCTGACGGAGCGGGATGTCGCCCAACTCGTGGACGATCTGCATCACCTGCTCCTGGTAGATCATGATGCCGTAGGTCTCAGACGTAAAGCCATCGATGATCGGATGGACCTTGGGGACTTCCTTCTCGCCGTGTTTGCGTGCGTTGTAGTCCGGGATCAGCTCCATGGGACCCGGACGGTAAAGCGCATTGGCAGCGATCAGGTCCTCGAGTCGGTCCGGGCGCATGTTCTTCAACAGCCGGCGCATTCCATCGGACTCGAACTGGAACACGCCGACCGTGTCTCCACGCCGGAACAGGTCGAGGACTTTCTGGTCGTCGTATTCCAGCCGATCGAGATCGAGCGGATCCCAGGAGGCCGGCTGGCTTGCCTCTGGGTCGATGGTGCGGCGGATGGTCTCGGGATCGAGCGTCTCTAAGACCAGACGACGGGCCTCTTCGATGATGGAGAGTGTCCGCAGCCCAAGGAAATCCATCTTGAGCAGGCCGACACGCTCGCAGGTCGGACCATCCCACTGCGTCGTGGTGATCGTCTTGTCGCCCTGTTTGTTCGTGGCCAGGGGGACCACCTCCGGCAGCGGCCGGTTGGCGAGTACGACGCCCGCAGCGTGGACGCCGGTATGGCGGGCGAAGCCCTCTAGCTGGCGTGCCGTATCGATCCAGGTCTTGATCTCCGGCTGACCCTCGTACATGTCGCGCAGGTCGCTGTTCTGCTCCAGCGCCTTGTCCAGGGTCATGTTCAGCTGGTCGCCCACCAGCTTGCAGATCTGATCCACCTCCGACAGCGGACGGTTCAGCACGCGGCCGACGTCGCGGATCGCCGCCTTGGCCTTCAGCACGTTGAACGTGATGATCTGGGCTACTTTGCCGAGGGCCGCTTCGTCACCGGGGAGGCTTTCACCGCTGCTGCTCTTCGCCGATCCCGAGCCCGCCCGCTCCAGCTCGTCGGCCTCGAGGGCGGCTTGCCAGGCGTCGGCGTCGTACTTCTCGCGTACGTAGTCGAGAATCTCGCCTCGACCGTCTTGGCAGATATCGATGTCGATGTCGGGATACTCGGACCGGTCTGGGTCGGTGAACCGCTCGAAAAGCAATCCGTAATGCACCGGGCAGGCGTTCGAGAGACCCAGGCAATAGCCCACCATGGTACCGACGCCGGAGCCTCGGGCGTTGGCCGGGATGCCCCGGCGCCGGGCTTCGTTGACGAAGTCCCAACAGATGAGGAAGTACGATGAGATGTCTTTGTCGGAGAGGATTCCCAGCTCGCGTTCCAGACGCGCTCGGTGCTCTTCGGTGATTCCAGCGTCGCCGTACCGCCACACCAGACCCGCCTCGGAAAGCTCGCGCAAGGCCTGGTCGCAGATGATCTTCAGCTCGGCCGGCGACTCGGCATCCTTGTCCGCATCGAAGGGCAGCAACTCGAACTGGGAGCAGAAGGCGTTGTACCAGCGCGTGGAGCCCTCGGGTGCGTCAAGGCCCTCGAGTGTCGCATCGCGTCGTACGACCTTCACGACCGGAGCGTGGTTTTCCGACAGATCGAGGTCGACGTCGCAACGTGCGGCGATCTCGACGGTGTTCAGCAGCGCCTCTCGGCCGGCGTCCTGGTGCTCGCCGAAACCATAGTCGGCGAAGAGGTCCCACATCTCCCGGGGTGACTTCAGGTAGAGATCCTCCGGATATCGCATCCGGTCCTTCTCATCTTTGATCTTGCCCGTGGAGATGCAGACCAGGGAATCGTGAGCGTCCCAATCATCGGCCCGCAGGAAATGGGCATCGTTGTCGCACACCAGGGGGAGATCCAGCTCCCGGGCCAGTCGCACCAGATGGGGGTTGATGCGCTCTTGCTCCTCGATATGGCGTTGCAGCTCGACGTAGAAACGAGGTCTTCCTTCACGATCGGTAGGGAAGGTTTCGGCGTGCCAACGCGCCTCGTCGGAGGCGATTCGCCAATGCTCCTCGTCGCCGGACTCGACGTAGCGGGTCAGGTGGAAAGCGACGGACGAGCCGAGGTGACCGTTGATGGCGATCAGACCGTCCGACCACTGGGCCAAGGTCGTCTTGTCCATGCGCGGCTTGTAGTAGAAGCCGTTGACGTAGGCGTCGGAAGAGAGCTTGATCAGGTTACGCCAGCCGGTGAGGTTCTCTGCCAGCAGCACGAGGTGGAAGCCGCCGTCGGAAACGCCGGTATACGTTCGGTCGCGGCGGTTCGACGTGCGTCCGTCGACATCGGGTGCGACGTAGGCCTCGATGCCGAGGATCGGCTTGACACCCACCGCCTTGGCCTTCTGGTAGAAGTCGAGGGCGCCGAAGAGATTGCCGTGGTCGGTGACCGCGATGGCGTCCATGCCCAGCTCCTTGGTCCGCTCCACGAGCCGGTCGATGCGGTTGGCGCCGTCGAGCAGGCTGTATTGGCTGTGAACGTGGAGGTGGACGAAGGGTTGGTCGGTGCTGCCGCTCATCTCGATTCAGATCCCGTCCCGTGGGTGTCGTTTCCCGTCATCTTAGCGAAGCTCGGGCGCTTCGTCAGGCCTCTGCCTAGTGCCGGATGCCTTGCATCGTCCGTCACCTGTGCATAGGTTCCGACGGTGCCCGAACCGATTCGAAATCTACGCCTCGACCTGGCCGCCGCGTTGATCATCAGCCTGGTCGTCTCGACCCTGTGGCTGCGCCTCGCGCCGGTCACAGAGGGCGCCGGTTGGATAGGCTGGGACGCGTATCCGATCCTCGCTGCGGGCCATCTATCGGCCGGGTCAGACATGTTCGATGTCGCCACCCGGCGGTTGGCCGGTGAGTATCTGAATGCGGGCTTCTACCGGCCACTACTCATGCTTTCGGTGTCGCTGGAGGAATACACCATTGGCGCGTCGCCCAAGACGTCTTTGGCGATCCAGGTCGTACTCTTCGGGCTGTGCCTGGCGGCGTTGTGGGCCTGGTCGGGTGCCTGGTTGAGCTCATGGGCTGGGGGAACGCGCGATCCTCGGGCGCCCGCCTTGGTCACTTTGGTACTCGTGTCGCTGCATCCCGTGGTCTTCGATGTGGTTCCCTACATGCCCCGTCGCGCAGAGCTCTTGTGCCTCTTGTTCACGTTGCTTACCCTATTTCTGGATCGCAGGTGGCTCGCTACCCGCCGTCGTAGGTTTCTGGTAGGTGCTGGCGTTGCGGCGGCGATGGCCACGGCGTCGAAGGAGACCGCGGTCGTCTTGCCGATTCTGCTCGTGGCAGCCAGGGTCTCGGGCGAAGCGGATTTGGTGTGGGCCTGCCGAAACTGGCGTCGGTGGTCGCGGCCGCTGCTGGGCTATTCGGCTGCGGTGGGATGCGTCATGCTGCCGAGGTTCTTGGTCCTCGACGGCATCGGTGGCTACCCGGATCTCGAGCGCGCCTCGGTCGCGTCCGCCAAGCTGATGGCTGCCACGCTGGTGAAGCTGTTCTTACCGGACAGCGGTCTGGAGCATCGAACCCCCGCCTGGATCGGGTTCTTCGTCCTGGTAGCTGCGTTCGCGGGACTTAGCGCCCTTGCACTTCGATCATCGCGCGCTCGTCTTCATCGCGTCTTGCGGCCCGTACTCCTTTCGGGTGTTTGGCTCGCTGCGTCGGCGCTTCTCTTCGCGTTCGTGGCGCGTCTCTCTCCGTGGTATTTGATTTTCGTGGCCTGCGGCGTCTTCGTGAGTCTCGGCACCCTGACCGTCGAAGCCTGGCGTTACGTACGGCAGGACGGTCCGGGCAGGCTTTTCGGAGGCTTGTGGGTCCTGGGAATCGCGTGCCTCTGTGTGGCATGGTGGCCGGGCTCGCCGTTCGGAGGTTCGACGAAGGAGCTGCGCGACGCAGGAACGACGGTCGCAACGTGCCTCGAACGGATGGCCACGCGCTGCGATCAGGCGTCCGTCGTCGGGCACCGCAGCGTGCCGGTCCAGGCCTGCCCGGCCTCGGTGTCTGGCCATGGTCGGTCCGTCGCCGTCTTGCTGCCCCGATCCGTGGAGGCCTGGGCAGCACTCCATCGGCCGGATTGCAAGATCGTGTCAACTTTTTCCCGGCAGCGGCGTCAAACAACCGGGGAATGAGATTCGTAGACATCTCGAGTCCGCCAACGACGAAAGCGCCACTCGGATACTGCGGTACCACGATGGCCGATTCTCGACGTCCATCGGAGCTCGGCGAGAACAAGGACTAACGGAGGATAGTGCGAGTGCAACCAGGGGTATTGGGAACGGGCCGCTGGCTTGGTTTGGCGGTTTTCTTGTTGGTCGGTGCCTTGCTGTGGGGCTGTGCCGGCGAGGCGGCCGGCGGATCGGAGCCGGTCGGCGGCTTGGATGCCGATGGACTGCTTGTCGTGCGTGGCCAAGTGCAACCCGTGGTTCTCCTCACCGGCCGATTGGTGGCGGAGGACGCAGTTCGCCTCACGGCTCCGAACGTGAACATCTGGCCGATGACCGTGCGCTGGATCGCCGAAGAGGGCGACGAAGTAGCCGAAGGGGAAACCGTCGTCGAGTTCGACAACTCGCAGCTGACGTCGAATCTGGAGGCCTTGCGCTCTCAGATGGTGAGCGCAGCGAACGCCTTGTCTCAGGCCGGGGCGAGCACTTCCAGTCAACGAGCCCAGGCGTTCTTCGAGCTGGAGCAGAGCAAGGCGGATTGGGAAAAGGCTCGGCTGGCCGCGGAGCTACCCAGGGAGTTGACTTCCGAGCAGGAGTGGGCTCGGCTACAGCTAGAGCTGGAAAAAGCCGCGATGAAAAAAGAGAAGTCCGAAAAAGCGATGGCTGCGATCGAGGCTTCCTCCAAGGCTTCCATCGATGTCGAGAAGCTGGCGCTGCAGAAGGCCGAGATGGCACTGGCTCGCGCCGAGCGCGGTGTCGCGGTCCTCAACCTGACGGCACCTCGGACGGGCGTCGTGCAAGTGGCGGAGAATCCTCAAGAGGATCGGCCGTTCCGTTCCGGTGACACTACGTTTCCTGGTCTTACCGTCGCGAGTTTGCCAGACCTCGATTCCCTTTACGTGGAAGCCAGCCTCTTCGACGTCGACGACGGCCGTGTCCAGCCTGGGGCCGCGGTCCGTGCCAGCCTGGACGCTTTCCCTGGAGAGATCCTCCACGGAGAGGTCCGTGCGGTGGCAGGATTTGCCCAACAGGAGGGCCGACGCAGCTCACGACGCTCGTTCCAAGTGCAGGTCGATCTGGAGGGCATCGATCCGAGCCGAATGCGACCAGGAATGTCGGTGAAGCTCGAGGTGCTGTCCGATCCCGCGGAAGGTCTGCTCGTGTCCCGTCGGGCGTTGAGCATCGAGGGCGACGACATCTATCTCCGGCTAGCGAACGGTGAGCGGGTTTCCGTGACATTGGGTGCTTGCGATCGGCTGGGCTGTCTGGTCGAAAGCGAACAACAACTCGAAGGGCAGGAGCTGGCTCCGGCCGTCCCTCTTTCCTCGGAGGATCTGGGCACATGAAGCGAGACGAGCCGAAACGCCGCGGTTTGCGATGGGCTTGGGTCGCGGTCGTCGTCCTGGCTGCGGCCGGCGTCTGGATCGGTGCCGAGGCTTTGCCGGGAGGTGGCAACTGGGCCACCGTCGAAGTACGAGATCTGGTGCTTACGGTCCCGGTGGAGGGTGAGCTCAAGGCGGTGAATTCCACGTCTCTGTCGCCACCTCAAATCGAGGATATGTGGCAATACAAGATCGCCTCCCTGGCGACGGACGGAACCGAAGTGAAAGAGGGGGATCCAGTGGTGACCTTCGATGGAACGCAGCTGCAACAGCGTCTGCGTCGCACGGTCGCCGAACGGGACCAGGCGGAGAAAGAGCTGGAGAAGAAGGTCACCGATCTCGAGATCGAACGCCGCGACCTGGAGCTGCAGCTGGAGCAGGCACAGGCACGGCTGCGGAAGGCCGAGTTCCTGTTGGAGGTTCCCGATGACGTCATCGCCGACAACCAGCTGGAAGAGGCTCGGATCGATCGTCGTCTGGCGCAGCTGGAGGTGGACTACCTGACCGGCAATCTCGAGTATCTGGCCGTGCGAGAGGAGGTGGAGGTGGGCACGCTCCAATCCAAGCGCGACTTGGCGGCGTCCCGTGTCCAGCAGATGCAAACCGACCTGTCTCGCCTGACGCTGAGAGCTCCGAGAGCCGGCACCGTGCTGATTCGCGAAACGTGGAACGGTGACAAGCCCAAGGTGGGTGATCAGGTGTGGCGTATGCAAAGCCTGGCCGAGATTCCGGATCTGTCTTTGATGGAGGCCGAAGGCGAGGTGGCGGAGGGCGACGCCGGACGTTTGGCGGTCGGGCAGACCGTTACCTTTCGTCTCGATGCCTTTCCGGACCGGGAGTACCACGGCACGATCGCCAACATCCGGCGAGCCGTGGCGCGGAAGTCCCGATCCAATCCAGCCAAGGTCGTGAAGATCAAGATAGAGATCCAGGAGAGTGACCCCGAACGGTTGCGGCCCGGCATGCGCCTACGGGGGACGGCGGAGATCGAGCGCTTCGAGGGTGTGCCGACGATTCCCGAGAGTGCAGTCGTCACCGGCCCCGACGGAGCGTCGGTGGATCTGCGGACTTCTTTCGGTAGCCGGCAGGTCTTCCCCGAGCTCGGGAGGCGGGACGATCGATACTTCGAGGTCGTCTCCGGGTTGCGGCCAGGCGCACAGGTACGCATCGCACGAGCGGGGGGCGGATCGTGACATCCGTACGCCGAGGTCTCGGAGTGGTCGCTACAGCCGCGCTGCTGCTCGTGATGTTCAGCTGTAGCCGAGAACAAGACGTTCCTGTGCATCGCATCGAGCGCCAAGACTTCGTTCACAAGGTAACGGCCGATGGGCTGTTGCAGGCGGGACGCACGACCAAGCTGTCAGTACCGATCGAGGTCGTGGCTACGGTGCGCCTCGCTTGGCTGATGCCAGAGGGTATAAGGGTCGAGTCTGGAGACGTGGTGGCCCGTTTCGACGCCAAATCGATGCAGGAGAAACTCGCTGACGCTCAAGTCGATCGTAGCCAGAGCGACCGTCGGATCGAACAGACCCAAGTAGAGAAAGGGCAGCGGGTGGATGAGTTGCACACCGACGCCAACATCGCCGACCTCGAGCTGGTCCATGCGAGGGATTACCAGAAAACGGATGCGTTGGTGTTCTCGCGGCGCGAGCTGATGGAAGACGCCATCGACGAGCAACTGGCAGCCGCCACGAAGTCCCACGCCGAGGCCAACGCGGTCACCGAGCAGGATCTGGCGGCCACCGAGCTGGCGCTGTTGGAGATTCAGAAACGGCAGGCGGTGAACGAGATCGACGAAGCAGAGCAGGGCTTGGCGGCTCTGGAGGTGCAAGCGCCCCACGCCGGCCTGCTGACCTATGTGCGCAACTGGCGGGGCGAGCCGCCCAGTGTCGGCAGCGAGATGTTCCGCGGTCAGCCCCTTGCCGAGATCCCGGACCTCGATTCGTTGGAAGCGGAGGTCTACGTCCTGGAAGCCGACGCCGGGGGGTTGGCGGCAGGCCAAACGGTAGACGTGGTGGTGGAAGCCCGGCCGGATCGGGTACTGAAGGGAGTGGTGGAACGGGTCGACCCGGTGGCGCAACCTCGGTTCCGTGGCTCGCCGGTGCAGTACTTCGGGGTCGTGGTCCAGTTCCAGGCTCCGGAGGACGAGAACGACGACGATCTCCGCGGCATCGTGAGCTCGATGAAGCCGGGGCAGAGGGTACGCGCGACCATCTACCTCGATCATGCCGAGGATGTCCTGGTGGTGCCTCGACAGGCGGTACACCAGGTGGATGGAGAGAGCCGTGTTTGGAAGCGTAGCGGCGGCGGATTCGAATCCGTCGCGGTCGAGGTGGCGGCCACGGGCTTGGGCAAGGTGGTGATCGCCAGCGGCCTAGCGGAGGGAGACGAGGTGGCGTTGCGTCCGCCCGGCGATCCTTCGCGGCCGGACCCGTCGTCCGAGACCGCACAGCCGTCCCAACTCGCGGCCGGTGGCTGAAGGGGAGCTCTGAGATCATGAGACCCAGAGAAGCCCTGCGTACAGCCCTCGAGAACATCGCAGCGCACAAGCTGCGATCGAGTCTCACGATGCTCGGCATCGTCTTCGGAGTCGGTGCGGTGATCTCGATGCTGGCCATCGGAGCCGGTGCCGAGCGCCAAGCCCTCGAAACACTCTCACGGCTCGGGCTCGACAATGTGATCGTGCGTGCGGTCGATCTGCGCGACGAGGAGGCCGAGGAAGTACGGGCCAAGTCGGTCGGCGTTTCGTTGCGCGATGCCGAGGCCATCGTCGACGCCGTCCCTGGTGTGCAACACGTCTCGCCAAAAGTCGAGATCCAGCCCTGGGAAATCCGTTCACCCGAAGGCACAGTGGACGCCCAGGTCTTCGGCGTGTCCGATATCCATGCGGCCCTGGTGAATCTCGAGCTGGCGGAAGGACGGTTTCTCGACGCTCTCGATGTACGCCGCCATGCCCAAGTGGCGGTGGTCGGTGTCGATGTACGTCGAGAGCTCTTCGGCTATGGCGAGGCTCTCGGCCAGCACCTGAAGATCGATGACGTCTGGCTCGAAGTCGTCGGAGTGCTGGGTGGGGAGAGCGGTGGTGAAGCCGACAGTTTCCAGGGCGTGGCGCTGTCGTCGAGCGCCGACACGATCTACCTTCCGTATTCCACGGCCATGCGTAAATTCGACCGCCGTGCGCTGGACTCGCCGTTGGCGGAGATCATCGTTCACCTCGAGGCCGGCGACAGCGGTTGGTCTGTGCGGGCCGCAGCCGCCTCGATCGACGAGCTACTGGGTCACCTTCATGCCGGTGCCGAAGACTACGAGCTCGTGGTTCCGGAGGCACTCCTGGCCCAGAGCCGCCGAACCCAGCGTCTGTTCAACATCGTGATGGGCTGCATCGCAGGAATCTCGCTACTGGTGGGTGGCATCGGCATCATGAACATCATGTTGGCTTCGGTGCTCGAACGGACTCGGGAGATCGGTTTGCGGCGGGCCGTCGGCGCCAAGCGGCACGACATCAAGCTGCAATTCTTGCTCGAGTCGTTCACCCTGAGCGCCTTGGGAGGCTTGGCCGGAGTCGTCATGGGTGTTGCCATCGCTCAGATCGTTGCCGCATCGGCCGGTTGGCCCACCCTGGTGCAAGTGTGGTCCATCGTCCTCGCCACGGGCGTCGCCGTCACCGTCGGTGTCGTTTCCGGCTACTACCCTGCGGTGCGTGCGGCCGAGCTCGATCCCATCGAGTCGCTGAGGTACGAATAGTGAGCGTCGGAGCGAAGAACGGGAATGCGATGATCGAGTTGCACGGCGTCGAGCGGCACTATCCCATCGGAGACACGGTGGTCCGCGCTCTACGCGGCGTCGATCTGGAGGTGGCGAAAGGCGAGTACCTCGCCATCATGGGCGCATCGGGCTCGGGCAAATCGACGCTGATGAACATGCTCGGTTGCCTCGACACGCCGACGAAGGGCGAGTACCGCCTGGACGGAATCGGCGTTCACGAGCTGGACGACGACGCCCTGGCCGACGTGCGCAATCGCCGCATCGGCTTCGTCTTCCAGAGTTTTCACTTGCTACCCAGGCTCGACGCCCTCGGCAATGTCGGCCTGCCCCTCGTCTACCGAGACGTGCCGCGAGAGAAAAGAAACGAAGCGGCGAACCGGGCCCTCGAGACCGTCGGCCTGGCTGAGCGAGCCCGCCACCGGCCGAGCGAAATGTCCGGCGGCCAAATGCAGCGTGTCGCCATCGCTCGCGCTCTGGTCAGCGATCCCGCCATCCTGCTGGCAGACGAGCCGACGGGAAATCTCGATTCCACGACGTCGGCCGAGATCATGGCCCTGTTCGACCGCCTCCACCAAGCGGGGCGCACCGTCGTGTTGGTGACCCACGAGGATGACATCGCGGCTCACGCCAAGCGCCGGATCCGTCTGCACGACGGGCACGTGGTGGAGGACGTGCGGAACTGACGAGCCCCGGCCATCTCCGAAGTCGAGGACCGGACGGCCGGCCTGCGATCAAGCGAAGTGCGCTCTGAGATCGGCCGTCAGCTAAGCCGCCCGGTCACTCCTCCTCATACCCCAGGCGGCCGTAGATCGCCTCCCTCGCTCGACGTTCAGCTTCCAGATCGCCTTCGAGAAACCGCACGTCGGCGAGCTTGAGGAGAGCTCGGACGCTCGTGTCGCGACGCTCGAGGAGCGCCTCGTAGACGGCTCCTGCTTCTTCCAAGCGTCGGGCTGCGACCAGGTGGTCTGCCGCGGACTCG
>JALCBJ010000034.1:0-5634 GCA_028066595.1 Thermoanaerobaculia bacterium | reverse complement strand
GGCTCCTGCTTCTTCCAAGCGTCGGGCTGCGACCAGGTGGTCTGCCGCGGACTCGATCTGTTGGATCTGCGTCTCGTCCAGATCGTCGACGTTCACACGGGCCAGCAAGCGTTGGGCCGCATGCACTCGGTCGGCCAACCCCTTCTTCTCCAACGGAGCCCTGCGCCAGCGGTCGACGAAGAGTTGACGACGACCCGGAGCGACGAACGGTGCGAGACGCAGCTCCGGGTCGGCGGCGAAGAGGACATCGTCGACGAAGTAGGTCGGATCGGTCGCGTCGTCTAGATCGCCGATGAACGAAAAGTAGCGTACCGACGAGCCGACTTCGCCGGTGTAATTCATGGCGTCGCGGACGTCCACCAGCGGTTTCTCTTCACCTTCTCCGAAGATCCGCAGGTCGTAGCGGCCGCGATCGATGTCGTAGAGCCAGTCGACGAAGTACCAGCGAAACGGCTCGACGGTGATCAGGTCACTCCATCCCTCGGCCTCGTGGTGCCGCAGATGTCCGTCCTTCACCTGCAGCCAGAACGCCTGGCCGTGGAGGCTTCGATCTAGAAACCACTCGACGCCCGAGATGCCGAAGTTGTGGGTGTCGCCCGGATCGGTAAAGAGGACGTAGAACTGCCAGAACACCGCGCCGTCGACGCGTTCCTCCAGATAACCGAGGAACTCTGCGAAGTCGCGATCACCGGCGACATCCTCGATGCGCAGAGAACGCTCTCCACTGGTGCGAAACGCCGCCGACAGGTCGACGCGCAGATCCCCTTCCTCCCGGACCCAAAACGTATCGGGTCCGGAAGGATGGTCTTCCTCGAAGTCGTAGGCCGCCATGATCGGAGACATCTCGCCGCGTGCGGCGCCCGGATCTCCGCTACCGAACGCTGGAACCGTCATCAGGCAGCTCACCGCAACGAGCACGAAGTCTGGTGCAAGGACTGTTGTTCGGTGCATCTCGACCTCCTATCTGAACGAGTATGACAGGTCGAGGAGCGCTCGGAAGGGTCAGGATTCGCGCAAGATTTCCGCCGGATCCAACCGTGACGCGCGTCGAGCCGGCTCGGCCGCGGCGAGCCCGCCGACCGCGATCAGGATCGTGGCGGCCAGGACGAAGCTCAGTGGATCGCCCGGTCTGACGCCATGGAGAAGGGACTCCAACCACCGCCCCATCAGCCAGGCACCACCCGCTCCGAGTCCGACGCCGAGGACGCACAGTCGCAGCCCATGGCGGAACACGGAAGATAGGACGGCCTTGCGGCTGGCTCCCAGTGCCATACGGACCCCGATCTCGCCGCGTCGCTGATCGAGGGCATACGCCAGCGCGCCAAACAGCCCGACCGCTGCCAGTAGAAGCGACGCCAGGGAGAACACGAGCATCAACTGAGCACCAAAACTGTGCCGGGCCATGGGCTTCTCGACCACGTCGACGAAGGGGCGGACGTCGTAGAGTGCCAAGCGCGGGTCGAGGTCCAGGAGAACCGCGTCCACCGCGTTTCGCACCTGCTGCCACGACGAGTCTCCATCGCCGGCCCGTGCCACGGCGAAGCTCAGATCCCAATTCCGATCGTTCGCGAATTGCGGTTGCGGGACATACACCTTGGGTACCGCTTCCTCGAAGGGATCCTGGCGCGTGTTCCCCACGACACCGACGATCGTGCGCCGTTCTTGCTCACCGAATCCGATTCCGTGGCCGAGTGGGACCTCGCCGTCGAAGTAGCGATCGGCCAGGGCCTGGTTGATCCATACGACCCGTTCGGAGCCCTCGACGTCGTCCGCCTCGAGACCGCGTCCTTGCAGCAGCGGAATGGAGAGAGTCTGGAACGCGTCGCCGGCGATGCAGCGGATCTCTGCCTGGATCCAGTCTGCTTCTTCGCCGCGCCAGCGCCGGGCACCCCATCGATTGCGGTGTCCGTCGCCGGGTAACTTCGACATGGCACCGGCAGATTCGATCTCGCCGCGGCCTTCGAGACGGGAGAAGAAGTCACGGTAGAAATCGACCCGCCGTACCGGGTCGTCGTAGGCATAGTCGGGTAGCCGCAGCTTGAAGCTGAGGACGTCCTGCGGCACGAAGCCCATGTCGGTGTGCTGAAGCGACAGAAAGCTGCGGGCCAGCATGCCCGCGGCCGCCAGCAGAATCGACGCCACGGCGACCTGGAGCACCACGGCGTAGTCACGGAAGGTGCCGTGTCGTCTCGACGTTGCGGCGACGGAGCTCCGCTCGCCGAAGGCGCCCGCGGCATCGGCTCGGGAAGCACGCAGAGCTGGTACCAAGCCGAAGACGAAGATGGTGGACACTACAGCGAGGGCGCAGAATCCGAGAACGGGGGTGTGCAGGCCCAGGGCATCGAAGCGCGGTAACGCTTCCGGGCGCGACCACAAGAGAAGTCGTATCGCGAACCAAGCGACCGCCAGACCCAGGAACCCTCCGGCGAGAGCGATCCAGGCTCCTTCGATCAAGGTTTGGGCGAAGAGTCGCCGCCGAGCTGCCCCCAAGGCTGCGCGTACCGCGAACTCGCGCTGGCGGCCGAGGCCGCGCGTCAAGAAAAGGTTGGCGACGTTGATGCAGGCGATCGCGAGCATGGCCAGAACCGCCGCCAACAGAATCCCGAGCAACGCGCGGCTCGGTCCGGCCACCAACTCGTCGACGGCCACCATGTCGAAGGTCAGCTTTCGGTGCCTGCCGCCCTCACTGCGGTAGGTGGCTGCGGTGCGGTCGAGCTCCGCCTGAGCTGCGGTGACAGTGGTGCCAGGAGCCAGTCGTGCTACTACCGACAGATAGTTGTTGTACCAAACGTTGAGTCCGCCTGGTGCCAGATCCAACGGCAGCCAGACGTCGGGCGCGCCACCGAGGTGTCCGCCGAGATGCGGTGGCATTACACCGATCACCTCGTGAGACTCTTGGTCGAGTTCCAGCTTTCTGCCCAGGACGTCCCGCGATCCGCCGTAGTGACGCTGCCAGAAGTCATGAGACAGGATGGCGACAGGACGGGCGGAGCCGCGCACCATCGCCCATTGGTCCGGGTCTCGTGTCGCGGCGTCCTCTGGAACTTCTTCGGCCCGACGGAAGGTCCGACCCACGAGCGGTGCCGTACCCAATGCCTCGAAATAGCCGGAGCCGACTCGCAAGATGTCGATGCGCTGCGCTCGCGCGCCGTCCGTCAAGTCGACGCCTTCGGCTTGCAGATCGTAGAAAGCCGCGATCACTTCGAAGCTCTCCAGGCGTTCGCGAAGCTCGGAGAAGAGCGGTCCCCGGAACGACCCCGATCCCTCGTGTAGCTCCGTCTCGTAGATGCGGACGATGCGATCGGGCTCGCCGTAGGGGAGCGGGGCGAGGAGGACGCCGTTCACGACGCTGAAGATCGCCGTCGTCGCCCCGAGCCCGAGTCCCAGCGTCAGTACACAGAGCGCCGTGAACGTCCACTGACGCTGGAACAGATTGCGTAAGGCCAGCCGACCCTCGTAGAGCCAACCCATCCAGGGTGCCTCGCGCGTCGCGACGGACGGCGTCACGGGATTCCGCCATTCGTCGATCCACACTCGGGGGATCTGAAGCAATGCATCGAAACAAGTCCGCACACCGAATCCCCACGACCGATCGCCGCTGCGTGCGTCATATTGGGTGAGCAGCTCGGGTGCCAGTGATTCGCGGAAGCGTTTGGGGTAGAGGCGCAGAATCCACTGCAGCACGAAGCGGCTCATGATCTCGGTTCCGTCAGCAGCCGCTCCACCGAGAGTCCAGCTGCCTCGGCGTGAGCCACACGCCGTCGTTGCGCCTCGATGCCGCTGCGAAGGACACGGGTACCCGAGGTCGAGAGTCGGTAGCTACGTTCGGGACGGCCGGGCCGGGCAGCGGGGTCGGCGACGTCGGCCACGATCCAGCCCAAGTCCGCGGTTCGCTGCAGTTGCCGGTAGAAGGTGGCCAGCGGTACGTCTCTATCTCGCAGATCCTCGACAGTCTGGAGCAGGGCGCTTGAGCCCAGCGGGCCAGCGACCAAAGCGAGCAGGACGTCGAGTTGGAGATCGGAGGGGAGGGGACCGAGTTCTGTTTTTCTCATGTCGAGAAAAATACGAGAACGAAGCATGAAGGTTACAGATTAGGCTTCGAGCGCCGTGCGTCCGGGACTCTTCTAGAACCAGGAAATCTCGACCCGGCATCTCTTCTACCTAGAACAGTAGTAGTGCGCGACGCTGCTCTCTCTCACCAATACAAGCAGACAGTCCGTTCCGCGATCCGAACGTCCAAAGACCTCGAGCCGACTTTCCCGTGTGGGAACCGACCACCAGTAGAGGTGAATCGGTGCGTTGATCGATTCGATACCCACCCGGTCAACAGCTCGCCATGTCGAAAGGAACTGCTCGAAGTCGGGGGAGGATCGATCCACCTCGAATCGGATCCACACCTGGTTGGTATCGAGGTCATGAGCCTCGCGAATTTCTGTCGCGGAACGAGGAAAGTCCTCCGGAACCCAACCTCTCTCGATGAGCCCGGATTCTTCGAGCTCGTCGAACGACGGATGTCTGGATTCCATGATCTCGATCAACTGACATGAAAGCAGAAGGACTCCCGCTGCCAGCGATCCAGCAACTTTCGTCGCGATCGCGGTCGGTCGGGGCCGTGACAGTCTCGACTGATGCCACGCACCGTTCCGGTTCTACGATGTGCTGCCAGATGGCGGCCGAGGTAGTGATCCCGCCTTTTGACTCATCCGAGATGATGCCTTTGCGATCGAGACCTGCGCCGGAGGACCAGGGCACTTACAGCCAAGGTAGCGCTCGCTAGCAGACTGAGACTCGGCCACGCACCGTTCTGCGATGGGTGCTGCTGCGATGGGTGCCACGCACCGTTCTGCGGATCTACCGATGGGCCGAGCGTGGCGCCCCTTCTGGCCATGGAAGGCGCGCTTCTTCTGCGAACTTCTACTTCGTCGCTTTGCCCGTTGGTACGAGATCCCATCAGTCCGTCAGGAGATTCCTAGCCAATTGTTCGATCTCCTCTTTGGTCAACTCGAATTGCGGATCTTGCTCCATCGTGGCTATTTTCATCAACTCGTCGTAGAGACCGGATTCCAGCTCGTTGGCATGATCGAGGTACTTGGCATACGCCCAACGAGCTAGTCGCCGAGGCTCGTAGCCGAGCGCCAGCTGTACCCTGAGTGCGTTACCAAATGCGGACTTGGTGTAGATCACTGAGAGATCTCCGCGCTGGTCGATGGAAATGGTGAATCACTTCCTCAAGCTGAGTGCTCTCCGCAGAAAGCGATCAGCGTGCTGTTGTCGCCAAGCTCCGCAGTTCGTTTCAGATTGAGAAAATTGGCTCGAACCCTGCTATCAGTTGCGGTACCTATTGATCCCATAGCTTACTCGTAGGCACGTAGAGTCGCTGACTCCCGACATCGAAGGTATGGCTCAACTCGATCATGCTCGGCGACTCTACGCCATCATGATGAGTCACCGCTGAGGCCAGTAGATTGCTTAACGTGCTATTCTGTTCGCTGCGTTCTCTCACGCTTCCGCATCCCCGCCAAGCAGGATACAAATCCTACGCATTCTACCAGTCGGGACAGTCATCACGGGTTGCTAAGGTCTAGGTGGTCGCTGAAAAATCCGGGAATCCATTGAGAGTCTTGGCCCTCAGCA
>JALCBJ010000151.1 GCA_028066595.1 Thermoanaerobaculia bacterium | reverse complement strand
AATGGGCCTGAAGACTCTCATACGAAGCGGACCAGTTCTGCGGGGGAAGGTCAAGGCCATTCTCTCAAGTCATAGGTGGTCCGAAATTCTCAGAGCAGGCCCCTACCCCAAACCTTCGAACTTGTGCTGTAGCCGATGTTAACGTCATGTCCTTCGATGTCTTCGGCTGAGCAAAGGAGATGGCCTCGCCTGAACCACTGCCCGTGTTCAGGCCGCACAGCCCGCTCGGACCTCGCGCCCGCCATGATTCGATAGGACTCCCGGGCGTCGCTTTTCACTTTTGCGCGCAAACCAAGATTGTAGAACTCCGTATTGCTGAGTTCAGCCAAGACCCGATTCAGCCGGGCCATCGAGAGTCTTCGGAACGGGCCGGTCGCTACTGATTCAACAAATGCTTGCACAATCAGTTCATTCTTGGGAGAACAGTGTACAAAGAGAAGTGGGGTTCGACTATAAAAGTAGCCGATCAGAAGGAAGAACTCGGAGGTATCCAGGCTTGGCCCCTTGAACCAGCGGGGGCGAAGAGGTCGTCGAAGAATCGCGACTCGGCAAGCGTACTCAGAGCTGAAGGTGTTGTAGACGAGCTCGAACTGATCGAGCTCTTTTAGTGGTGCCGAGAGACGCGGTTTGCGATCGGCTGTCAATGAAAAGACTGTCGTGTGCTGGCGCGGTTGGATCGCCCTTAGAGATATACTCTCCAATTGCTCGATGATCCCGTCTGCCTCAAACGTTCTAGTTGCCTGCCGAGCTCTGACTTCTTTGTCGAGCTTCTCTTCTGACATCTCTACAATTAGGTCTTGCCAGACAGCATCAGCTCGATAGAGACCCCGTTTCTCGATTTCGATCTCGGAAGGGATGGCAACGAATCGTGCCACCGATTCAGTTGCCGAATTCGCTCGGGCCAGTCGTCCAATGAACTGGAGGGTGTTTGCTAGCGATTTGTGAGGGTGGTGAATTGCTGCGATCTTTAGGGTCGTAAGATCAAAGCCTTCGCCGAGCATATTCACGCATATGACCCCGTCCAGTTTTCCGTCTTTCAGCGCCCTGATTCTTCTGTCTAGAGTCGCACTCTCGATATTGCTATGTACAAGCCCAAGACGCAAAGAGGTAGATCGTTCATAGAGCTCGGCGAGCTTTGCCGCACGTTTCTTCGAGTCGACCCGAACCATAACTTGGTCAGCGAGCCCATCTTTCCTACTCGCAAGAAAGAGCTGTTCGGTCTTCTCTGCAACAGCCTCGTCGGGATCCGCACCCGGCGTCAGCTCAACCGGATGGAACTCGATCTTTGAGTAGATGCCATCTCTTAGCGCATACGTCAGCGGATAGTCGTAGACTATCTTTCCAGCTATCTCTTTCCTGTCTCTTCGGTACGGCGTCGCGGTGAGCAGGATTTTCTTGGCCTTGGGGAACGCTTCGAGGGCCGCATTCCAAGTCTTGGCTGGCGTATGGTGGGCCTCGTCTACCACTACAACGTCGAATAGGTCTTCGGGTGGTTGGGCGATGTCCCTGATCGCAGGGCTGACGCAGTAGGGCGTGCTTACGGCGATATCGTAGACGACGAGCTGATTCCAGGTGTCGCGATCGGTGATCTGAGAGGTAATCTCCAGAACGCTAGGCCCTGGAGTATCCTGCGGCAACGCTTTCAGCAACACAAGTTGCCTGATGGAACGGATTTCTTCCGCTAGCTGTGAGCGAAGCAGCCGGCTTGGTGCAAGTACCAGTACTCTACGCGCTCGCAGCCAAAACGGCAGCGACAGAAGCACCGCAGTCTTTCCAGAGCCTGTCGGGAGCGAGACGATGGCAGGGTCTGACGAGATCGTGAAGTGTGAAACGACTGCATGAATTGCGCCTTTCTGAGGGTTGCGAAATCCATAGGAATCCGGTTTGCCATGCGCCAGGGAGAAGTTCTCATAGTTTCGGATAAAATAGTCCACAGCCCCATATCCTGGTTTGTCAACTTACATTCTTGGTGCGTCTCTCGGTCGGCTCAAGCCTGGAAGGTAGATGTTCAGGTTACTCTGTCTGCCTTCGTCCTGGTCGTTTCAACTTCCCTAAATACTATTGACGCCAGGGCGAGAATCTACGGTTGGCTAAACTCCCATGCTACTTCTTGGCCTTCTGCGTGATCGTGTCGATCCGCCGGAGCGACCCGACCAGCTCTTTCATCATGTCGAGGTTCTTCAGCGCTCGATCCAGGCGGCTCTCGAAGGTACGGTCTTCGATGCCGTGGTCTTTCATGAAGCCGCCGAGATGTTGTGTCAGCGGCAGCAGGTGGCCGGAAATCGTCTGGCCGAGCTCGTCGAGGAGATCGATGACGCCGGGGCCCAGGGACTGCATGATGGTTTGGCCCTGGTTCTCGGCCATGAATTGAAGGGTGCTGTCGAGACGCTCCAGGTATGGCCCGAAGTCGATCTGGATCGGTTGGCCTTCGGGCACAGGCGGTGGTGCACCCTTCTTCGCCGCGGCCTTGCCTTTCTTCGGTTTCCCGTCTTCCACGATCGCAGCCGCCTGTGCACGTGACTGCGCGGCGTGCTGGGCCAGCTCGGCGAGCCGCTCGAGGAATACGTCGAGGCGGCTTTCCATCGCTTCCAAAGCAGCGGGGGCCACGCCGGCGCCCGGCTTGGCCTTGACACCTGCTTTCTGCAGCTTCTGAAGGCTCTCGAGGTTCTTGTGAACACCCTCGGCGAAGGGAACCAAACTGTCGGTCAGTCCTTTCGACAAGGCTTCGACAAGGCGTGCTCCCAGCTCGTTGTCGACGGCTTCGGATTCGCCATCGGCCGTCGCCTTCTGGATGGCACGATCGATGTCGGACAACCGGTCCGACATCAGGCCGAGCTGGCCTACCAGTTTGACGGCGGGATCGTCATCTGCACCGCCCATGGCCTGTACGCGGGCGAAGCTGCGCTTGATCTGATCCCAGCGCTCTGCTTGTTCCGGCGACAGCTTGTCACGCAGCTCGGCCAGCTTCAGCAAGTTGGCTTCCGCACCTGTGGTCAGCGTCTGGGCCTCGCCGTTGTAGTGGTCGTCGATCAGTGCCTCCAGCTCCTTCTCGTTCATCACTGCGACGACCTTTTCGGCCATCTTGTTCATATTGCGATAGGAGCCTTGTAGCTGGAACCGTGGCTCGGTGCGGAATCGGTCGTCCTGGGCGGCGGAAGCGATGTACTGCTGATTCACCTTCAGCACGACCGACTGCACCTTCAACATCTTGTCCAGCACTGCGAGGATCTCTTCCAGCTCCACCTGAGAATAGCCGTGGCTCAGACGGTCCGACTGGATCTCGCCGGTCTTTGCCATCCGCACCAGCTTGGGAACGTCGGATAGGTCCCGGCCTGCCAGGGGCGCCAACGTGGGATTCGAGGTCAGAGAATTCTCGATGTAAGACAGCGCAAAGACCTCGTCTCGACCTTCGAGAATGTCGCCGAGGTTGTAGGTGTCGGCGCGGTTGGCCAGCATGTCGGGAATCTGGAACTTCTCTCCCGATTCGGTGTAGGGGTTGCCCGCCATGCACACGGCAAAGCGCTTGCCCTTGAGGTCGTAGGTCCGGGTGCGGCCGTTCCAGACGCCTTCGATACGGCGCTGCGCGTCGCACAACGAGATGAACTTCTGTAGCAGCTCCGAGCTGGTGTGCTGGATGTCGTCCAGATAAAGGAGGACGTTGTTGGCCATCTCGAGGGCGAAGTTGATCTTGTCGACCTCTTGGCGGGCCGTTGCGTTGGGTGCCTCCTCCGGATCCAGCGACACGACGCCGTGACCGAGGGCCGGGCCGTTCACCTTGACGAAGATCAGTCCCAGTCGGTTGGCGAGATACTCCATCAACGTCGTCTTGCCATAGCCGGGAGGCGATACGAGCAGCAACAAACCCATTTGATCGGTGCGCTTTCCGTCACCGACGGTGCCCATCTGCTTCGCCAGGTTGTCGCCGATCAGCGGTAGGTACACGTCGTTGATCAGCTGGTTGCGCACGAATGCGCTCATCACCTTGGGCTTGTACTCGTCGAGGCGGAGATGCTCCCGCTCGAATTCCAGTAACTCGTGACGCCGCTCCTGGAATTCGCGGAATCCCGGTACCCGCTCGGTACGAAAGGCGGTCAGGCGTGCCAGAAACTCGTCGAGGCGAAGCTCCATCTCGCGGCTTTCGATCCGGGCGTGTTGGCCCAGGAGGCCCTGGATCTGTCTGGAGCCCAGCGCGCTCGACGTCTCGTGATCGACCCGTGTCTCCGTGAGAAGGGACACCACGGCCTCTTCCAGGCTCGGTCGCAGGGTCTCGATCTCGCCGCCGCTTTCGTCGCCCTCTTCGCGCGCAGCGTCCGCCGCGTCGTCGAGGAAGGCCTTGACCCAGGCTACGGCGAGGCGCCATCGATGGCGTAGATCATCTTGCAGCTCGCGTAGATCCTCGTCGAACGCGCTGCGGCTTTCATGGAGATCGAGATGAGAGAGGAATTTCTCCCGCAGCCGCTCGGCTTCTGCGCTGCGCGTGAAGCGGACAGGATGATGGGTCAGCTCTTCGAACAGGTAAGCACCGACCATCTGTGCTTCGTCGGGGTGCAGCGTGATGCCGTGGTCGCCCAAGAATTCCGACAGGGCGCCGGCCAACTCGGTCTTCAGCTCAGCGATGGCACTGGAGTGAGCGAATGCGTCCCGTAGACGTTGCAGGCTGGCGGCACGCCGTTCCCACTGAACGCGACGCACGGCCCCGTTGAAGTAGGCCCAGAACAGGGTCGCGAGGGCGCGGGGCCGCGGCGCGAAGCGGAGCAATCCCGCGGTGGTGTAGAGCGCTAGCAGCTGCTCCAGAATGAGCGCGGCGTCCTGGTCGTGCAAGCCGCGTTCGTAGCCCTCGTCGTAGCGTTCGCTGGCAAACTCGCGGACTAGCACCAGAAGCCCGCCTTTCTTCTCCCCAGGAGGCCCTTCGCCTTCCACGCCTTCTCGCGCCGTCTGGCGCAAACGGTCCAAGGAGAGTCCTGCGCGTTCTTCTTCCGCGGCTGCCAAGATTTCTGCTGCCAGGTACTCGCCACGATAGACCCTAGGCGTCTCCGACACCACCAGCTGATCCCAGAACGGCTTCGTGTCCTGGAACTCGGGATCGTCCACCGTCTGGTAGAAGTCCGTGCCCGTGAGGTGGAAGGCCATGATGAACTCGTCGCCTCCCTTGCCTGCGCGACGGGTCGCGCGGCGCGGAACCATCGTGAGGTCCACCGGCCGGGTGTTGACGGAGAAGCGGTGACGGCCCAGCTTGAGGACGTCGTCGCCGCCTTCGTAGATGTCTCGGCGATCCCGCAACGAGCGCGCGGCTTCTTCGCGAGCCGATTTGAGCCGCGAATCGAGCTCGTCGGCCTTCACCGTGTCGCCGATCTGCCGCAGATCCTGGCCCAGGTCGCGAATCTTGGCCACCATCGCATCGCTGACGAAGTAGGTGTTGAGCGCGTCGAGGTCTTCGAGCGCCGATGCGCGACGACGAATTCCGTCCAGAATTCGTTCCGCCGCCTGCATCATGCGCTCGGCGCGCCGCTGCCGTTCGTCGACCAGACTCTGCTTTCTCGACGACAGCGCTTCGTAGACGTCCTCGCGTTTGGTCGCGAGCTGATCCAGGAAGTCGTCGAACTCTCCGAAGCGGCTTTCCAGCTCCTCGAGCTGGAGTAGTAGCTTCGAGAGTTGCTCGTCGCACTTCTCGGGCGTATCGGCCATCGCCAGGGCGCCGGACACGCTCTGACTGAAGAGCTGGAACTGGGCGCCAAATTCAGCTCGGCCTTCGACCGACAGCAACTCCTTGCGCTTCGCCTCGGCCACGGCGCGACCGCGGTTGAGGGAGGCCAAGACCTCGGAGATCTCCTCCAGAATGGCCGTGCGCTGGGTGGGATCGTCGATATCCAGGCCGCCCACCACATCCGTGAGGAGCTCCAACCCGTCACCGATCTCGTCGAGGCGGTCGCGGATCGGCCTGGCATCAGAAGTCTTCTTCACCTCCTCGACCTTGCCGACCAGCCCTTCGATCTCCCGGTGATACGGAGCCAACGCCTCGCCGCCGAGGAGGAAATCGACCGTGTTGCCCGAGAGCTCTTCGAACCTCTCGACAACCCGGCTCTCCAGTCCATCGATGGCCTGCTCATCGACGTAGCGCTGCTCGCGCAGAGTCATCAGTCTGCCGCGCTCGGTGCGCAGATCAGCCAGGGCTTGGACGTAGTGGTCCACGCGGTCGCGACTTTCGGACCGCAGACGGTGGAAGAGCTCCTCGACCGTCTGCGTCGCCTCGGCCACGGCCTGCCGCGCCTGACGGCGCAGGGTTTCCACCTTCTGAAACTCGCCGACGATGAGGTCGGCCGTCTTCTGCAGCTCGTCCAGCGGCGCCTTCAGATCTCCCACCGGCTCTTCGCCGAGCCAGTAGAAACCATCCTTCATGCGCGTCGCTGTCGCGATGATCTCCTCGTAGATCGCGACCGACGGTTCTTGGTCGGTGACCTTGCGAACCAGAGACAGAGAGTCCGAAATCCCGCGCACCAGGTCGGCGTTGCCGACTTTCTCCAGATACGAACCGCTCTTCGGCGCTGTCGCTGCAAACTCGTCGGACACGAAGGGCGTCTGCCAGATCTGCATCGGATGGACGCGGGTGGGCTCATCGCTGGTCGAGCGGAATAGAACGAGCCGACCATCGTCGAAGATCGCCCAACCATGACAGTAGATCGGATTCTCGACCTGTTTGCGGATCAGGTTGTAGTTGAGCAGGATCGACCGGCCTTCGCGAGGAGCGTAGAAGACGAAGAGCACGTCTTCGCCGTTGGGCGAGCGAATCGCCCGCTTGAAGATCATTTCCTCGACGTCGCCCTCGAACGACTTGGTCTCGCCGCTTTGCAGGTAGTAGCCGCCCGGGAAGATGATGCCGTGGTCTTCGGGCAGAAGCTGGCAGGACTGGCCGATAGCGTCGATGCGCTCGACGTCGTGATTGCGAGTATTGAAGACGAGGAAACGCCAGCTCCTTTCGTTGTAGGGCTGGATCTTGAGCAGGATCAGGAGGCCGACCTGAGCGAAGTGGATCTCCGCGTCCGCGAGGCTTTGGTGTGGCTCGTCCACTAGCTCGCGGTAGATGCCCTGGCCGTCCTCGGTGTTGTCCTCGACCTTGACCGTGAGGTCTCCGCCGACGGTCTCGACGAAGACTTGGTCGAGAATCGAGACGTGCGGATGGCGGCCGAGCACGTGGTCGTCGCGGGTGGTCTCGGTCCATTCGAACCCGTGGCTTGCCGGGAAGGTGTGATCGCGCTCACCGCGGTTGTCGACATAGCGGATCTCACCGTCCGGGCTGACCTGCCAGCGCAGAACCTTGAGGTCGCCTCGTCCGCCACCGGTCCGGAAGACCATCAAGAGCCTGCCTTCCTCCGTGAGGCGCAGTTGATCGAGGGTGGCGTCTTTGTAGTACTTGTACAGCTCGACGAAATCGCGGCGAAACGCGTCGTCCTGCAGGAAGTTGTCGCTTGCGTCCGGCGCGATCGGTTCGAAGGAGCTTCCGGCCTCCGCCTCGGCTTGGAATCGGTGCGCGGTGAACACGTCTTCCACTTTGGTTTCGGTGCGCAGACCGAGAAAGACGTTGTAGCCGAAGAGCATGCGCGAACCGACCTTGACGATGTCGCGCGGTACGCAGTTGTTCTCGGTGCGGATCCTCTCGTTGCCGACGACGGCCATCTCCGTACCGCCGAACAGGTCCAGACGCGAACGGTTGAGGCTCTCGGCTCGCTGCTTCAGCTCGGTGGCTTGCTCGTTCAGCCGGGCGCGCAGTATTTCGTACGCGCCCTTCTCGATACGGTCCCCGGTCGGCGCGGCATCCCCCGGCGTAGTTGGGGCGTCCAATTCGGCTTCAGCCGCTTCCTGGCCAGTTGCTTCTTCGGGAATCGGTGCGGCTTGGTCGCTCATGGGTGGCTCGCTTACGGACCGACCAGGGTGACTATTCGACACAGTGGGCCGGCGTGCTGGATACGTTCTCTTTCGCTCGGTTGGGTCCGAGACCGCTCGACAGGGTCGGCACTGATCTTACGGGATGGGGAGTGGGCGGTCGCGGTCGTCTGATATATCTCTAGAATAAGTGCTTGACATGACGATATCTGTTGCGACAATCTATATCGAGGGCGCGGCGCTGAAGCTGTGCAGCGTCCCGGTCGGCCGCGGTCCGCCACGCGACCGGCGTCGGAGTGTTCATCCCGCGACTACCCTCAGGAGATACGTCATGCATCGGATACCCCCAAAGCTTCTTCTCGCCAGCCTCCTTCTGGCACTTCTGCTCACCCCTGGAGCTTTCGCCCAGCCCATCGAGTTCGGCATCGATGCGGCCCATAGCGCCGTGAGCTTCAAGGTTCGTCACTTCTTCACCCAGGTGCCGGGTCATTTCGATACCTTCGACGGCGCCATTGTCTATGATCCTGCAAAGCCGGAGAGTTCCCGGGTCGAGATGACGATCCAGGCCGCGAGCATCGACACGGGGAACGAGAATCGCGACCAACACCTGCGTTCGGCTGACTTCTTCGAGGTCGAGACCTACCCGACGGTTCGTTTCGAGAGTGTTTCCGTCACAGCAAAGGGTGACGGTGAGCTGGAGGTGCTCGGAGACTTCACTTTGCATGGCAAGACCAAACGCATGACCGTCCCGGTGAGCGTTCTCGGCCTGATGCGCGGGGAGCAGGCTCGCGCTGGTTTCAGCGCCGAGTTCACCATCGACCGCAAAGAGTTTGGAGTCTCCTGGAATCGTGCTCTCGACAACGGCGGCACGATCCTGGGAGACGAAGTCAAAGTGACCATCGATCTCGAAGTAGTGGAGAAGAAGGCCGAGTCCGCGGGCTGAGCGCCGACGTCGAGACCGCCACTCGCAAGTGCCGCCACGTCGCCCCTCCTCGAGGTGCGTCCGGCGGTTTTCCTTTGTGTGGGATCGGGCGCCGCGGCACATATTTTTCGTCAGGGTGTCGTTTGGGAGCGGTTTCGTTCGTCTACTCGATGGATACACCTTTCTTCGACCAGACCCGCGGAATCTCGGTCACCGCATCTCGCACGAATACAAGGAGATCATCCATGCCTCACATTTCACGTACTCTGATCGTCGTGGCAACGTCGCTCGTCATCTCGAGCGTGGCGTCCTCTGCGGTGGCTGCCGAAGGCGTCGAAGGCAGCAGCACCACCGCCGAACTGTCCCCGTACCTCTCGAACGAAGAACGGTCTCATCTCGTCGAGCTGCTGGAGACGTCCGTATGACCTCGCCCTGCCCCGTCTCGACGACGGTAGGCTAGCGTAGTAGGACCG
>JALCBJ010000150.1 GCA_028066595.1 Thermoanaerobaculia bacterium | reverse complement strand
ACCTTGCTTGTCGTCCCATGACCCAATCCTCTCAAGTGTCTGGGTCTCCGGGAAAACCGGGGCGATTCAGGACGTGGACATCGTCGTCAAGATCGATGGTGATGGCCAGATGGATCCACGGTACCTGCCCGACTTGATTCGGCCACTCGAAGAAGGAAGAGCCGACTATTCAAAAGGCAACCGGTTTCGATACCTCAGGGACTTGGAAGGGATGCCCCGCGCCCGAGTGTTCGGCAACATCGGTCTGACCTTTCTCACCAAGCTGGCCTCCGGATGTTGGCATGTCGTCGATGTGCAAAACGGATATCTGGCGATTACGAGGACGGCTCTCGCTGCGCTGCCCCTCGACCGAACCGAGAAAGGTTACGCCTTCGAGAACTGGATGCTGACTCAGGTCAGCATCAACAGCTTCCGCGTCGCAGAAATACCGATGCCCGCCGTCTATGGCGACGAGGTCTCCAATCTTTCGATCCGCCGGTCCCTACTGAGTTTCCCACCGAAACTCTGCGCGCTTCTTCTCGAGCGGATCTTCCTTCGCTACGTGATCTATGACCTCTCCCCCATTGCACTCTATCTACTCTGCGCAATCCTCTTCCTCCTCTTCGGAGGGTTGTTCGGCGGATATCTTTGGTGGCAATCGCTCGCCACCGGGTTGCCCACTCCAACCGGCAGCATCACTCTGGCACTCGTGCCGATTCTCTTGGAATTCCAGGTCCTGGTGCAGGCGGTCGACCTCGATATGCGCAACTCGCCAAGGCCCCGGGAAGCGCGGCCGGAGCGCCCCTTTGGTCCTCCTCGACAGGCGTCCCCCATGACTGACACTCGGGCGGCACCCAAGGCCGCTCACCGGGCCGTCGAAGGGGAGTATCTCTATCGCCAGCTCTTCGATTCGCCGGCACCGGCGGACGTACTGGAGATGTACCAAGATGCGGTAGAGGTACTACTGCCCGGGACCTTGCCCGCGCTCAGGGTCGACGTATCGCGCCTGGTCCGGCGACAACTCGACCCCTCGGCAGTCGAACTCTTCCTGCGCCTGCGACACCGTCGATCGAACGACCTTCGACAGAGGATCCACATCCTGCTCTATCTGGCCGAGCTGCGGCCCACGCCGATAGAGGGGACCCCGACGGAAACCTCTGAGCGATGGAAGGCATGGCGAGCCTTGAGCGGCGCGGCCCTGAGGGTACCCTTCGAATTCTTGAAGGGCTGGTATCAGACTCGACGACACCGGTTGACACCGTGAGCCGATCCCCGACGAGTGAAACGACTCGCGATGTGATCGTCGTCGGCTCGGGGCCGGCAGGAACCTTCGCCGCCAAAGGCCTCCTGGGGCTCGACACTCTGATGCTCGACGTCGGCCGACGCCCGAGCCAACCACTATCGCCAGACGCTTCCCTTCGGGAACTCATACGGCAAGGTAGCGCAGATCCAACACAGATTCTCGGACCACGCTTCGAGAGCCTGCACAACATCTCGCATCGGTACCTTTCTCCCAAACTCAAGGCCCCGCAACTGAGGTTCGTTACCGACTCACCGAACGAGAGCGGCTTCATAGGCTCCAACGGACACGAGGCCGTGACGAGCTCTGCCCGAGGTGGCCTCGCCAATGCCTGGGGAGGCGGAGCGTACCGGTTCAACGACTCCGAGCTCGCATCATTCCCCGTCTCGTCGAGGGACCTCAAGCCCTTATACGACGAGGTCAGCAAGGCGATAGGCATCAGCGGGGCCGACGACGATGCGAGCGCGTACTTCGGTCCTGCAACAGATTGCTTGCCTGCGGTGGAGCTGAGCGCCATCGGCCAGGATCTCATCGATGTCTACGGTCGTCGACGTGCCTGGTTCCGGGGCAACGGCGTCACGATCGGGCGACCGCGGCTCGCCGTTCTGACACGTCGGTATCAGGGCAGAAGCCCCTACCGCTACAACGGCGCCGAGTTCTTTCGCCCGCTTGTCCCGGGCATCTACAACCCGACGACTACCCTCGATCGGCTAGTCGACGAAGGTCTCGACTACCGCTCCAGTCGTCAGGTTCAGAGCTACCGTGAGGTCGACGGTGTCGTCGAAGTGACCTGCAAGAACACCGCTTCGGGGGCCTCCGAACGGTACCGAGCACGCCGACTCGTTCTCGCAGCCGGCACGCTCAGCACCTCGAGAATCGTTCTCGCGTCGAGACGCGACAACAGAACCCAGCTTCCGATCCTCGACAACTTGGTGTCTTTTTCTGCCGATGCTCAAGCCGAACAGACTCGGCTGCCCACCGCCTCGTAGGTCCTCCCCACTGCAAGCGAATCTCGTCTACTCGGGACCACTGGAAGAGCAACCGGTTCAAGGAAGCCTCTATGGAATGACGGCACCGCTGGCATCCGATTTCGTCTTCGACCTGCCCTTCTCAGCCAGGTCTAACCACAAGCTAATTCACTACATCCTGCCGGCGATGACCATTCTTCAGCTCTTCTACCCGGATCAGGGACGAGATCGGAACTCCCTGCGTCTCGAGGCAGACGAGACGATCAAGCTCCACTACGACCCTCGGCCTCGCGGCCGGTTGGAACGACACCTGGCGAAGGTCTTCCGAGGAGCCGGGTACATCGCACTCACGTCCTTCTGTCGATATGTGCCAGCCGGCAGCAGCTACCACTACGCCGGCACTCTTCCCATGCGCAGGGAGCCCCAAACTCTCTACGAGACGCACTCAGACGGCCGGCTTCACGGAACGAATACCGTGCATGTCGCAGATGCAGCGACCTTCCCAGAACTGCCATCGAAGAATCTCACACTGACCATCATGGCCAACGCCCTCCGGATTGGCGATCTGATTCGCTCACACCTGCGGTGACTGACGCGGCGCAGCGAGATCCGGCCTCCAGCCGCCGACCCGACAGTCCCCGCGCCGCACGAGAGCCGCAACGCCGCGACCCGGCTTCTCCAGAAACACAGGGTTGGCTGCGAAAGGTGCGAAGGCTGTTCGAAGAGCCTCTACTGCAGGGAGTCGACGTGGACAGCGACCATCTCGTCGAAGTCCATCGGCGGATCTTGGAACGAAAACCGATGCTCCGAAGGGTATTCCGCGAGATCTACGAGCTTTGCCGATCCGCTGACGACCGGTACTTCGACGGCCTGGGACGCAGAATCGAACTGGGATCCGGATCTAGCCTGTTCAAGACCTACTATCCCGACGTCGAGACGAGCGACCTCAAGACAGCCCCTCACCTCGACTTGACCCTGGATGCACAGGCGCTGGACCTGGAGGATCGGACTGTGCGCGCCCTCTACGGTATCCATTGCTTCCATCACTTCCCGGATCCGCGCCGCTTCTTTCGAGAACTGCAGCGGGTTCTGATTCCGGGTGGAGGATGTGTTTTGATCGAGCCCTACCACGGTCCGTTGGCCAACTGGTTCTTTCGCAGAATGTTCGACCTGGAACACTACGATCCACTGGCCATCTCTTGGGAATCCTCGAACCGAGACGTTGGCTACATGAGCCATGCCAACCAAGCCCTTTCGTACATCGTCTTCACGCGGGACCGGTCGATCTTTCTCCGTGAGTTTCCAGAGCTAGAGACGTCGAGCAGAAACGACTCCGAAACTTCCCGCGCTATCTCCTGTCGGGCGGCCTCAACTTCAAGCGGTTGGTTCCCGATCCCATCGCTCCAGTCCTTCGCGGAATCGAGGTCTTGCTTGCACCTTTCGATAGCGTTCTGGCGCTTCACCACATGATTGTGATCCGACGACGATAGCGCTCCAGGTAGATGCGCTCGACAGATCAGTCTTCACCCTTGGCCGACGCCTCCTCGATCGCACGACCGATCAACTCGTCGATTGCCTTGTCGGGATCGCGGAAGAGGCCTGGCGAGAAATGGCGGCGCAGGTTCCAGCCGTGAGAACGCAGCAGGCCGTTGGCGAAAAGGTCCCACTCGACAACGTCAGGGGCGCGGCGGTAGCGGGCAAAGTCGAGCAGTAGGCCTTGACGCCTGCCGCGGTCGATGCGCGCGGTGAGGTCGACGCAGAACCCTTCGTTCCCCCAGTAGCGGCCGGAGGTGACCATCTGCTCGCCCTGGAAGCAGCCGAGGCGTGTGGCCAGTGAGTCGACCAGCGGCGAGCTGACATCCAGTCCTTCCACTCGTGTTTGTTCGGCCTGTTCACGGGCATCCTTGCGGATCTTGTCTCGGTCGGCACCTGCGCCGTCGAGGTACCGTTCCCAATGCGAAGCGTCTTCGGCATAGCGCAGGTACGCCAGGAGCAACCAAGAACCCGACGGTCGTCCTTCGAGAGGCATGGCCTGATGCTTCCGGTAGACCTCGGAGGGGATCGAGGTCAAGATGTGCAAATGGTGACGGGCGCGCGTCACCAGGACGTTGAGCCGCCGGCCTCCACCGCGGGAGCCCAACGGGCCAAAGCGACGGTAGAACTTGCCTTCGGCGTTCCGTCCATAGGTTGTCGAGATGATGACGTGATCGCGCTCGTCGCCCTGGACGTTTTCTAGGTTCTTGACGAACAGGCCCTCGAAGGCGCCGTCCCGCTTCAGGTTCCGAGCTTCTTCATAGCGCCGGCGGAAGTCCGGGTCGGTCTCGGCCTTCTCCGCCAGCAGGTCGCTGACCAGGTCCTTCTGGACGAGGTTGAACGTGGCGACTCCGAGGCTCGGCGGATGCTCGCGTTGTAGCAACTCGTCGATCAACTCCACGACCGCTTCCGCTTCGGCGCGATTGGAGCGGTTCTCGTAGAGTCCGGAGAGCTGGCGGAAGCTAATCGGCGCCAACTCGATGAGATCCTCCGGATGCCCCGGCAATGCCTGGAGCCGATTGCCATAGAAATGCTGGTTGGAGAACTCGATGAGCGTCTCGTGACGAGAGCGGTAGTGCACATCGAGATAGCTCTCTTGCACGTCGAGTTGCAGTGCCGACCCGAGTAAATCTTCCATCTCAGTTTGCTGAGCTTCGAAGAGATCGTCCTCGCTCTCGATCTCTTGCATCTCGCTCGACGCCACGGTGGATTCGAAAAAACGGGTCGGCGGTAGCTGGTGCATATCGCCGGCGATGACCACCCGGCGGGCGCGTACCAGCACCGGCAACGCCTCTTCGAGTCGACACTGAGAGGCCTCATCGAAGATGACAATGTCGAAGATCGGCTGAAGCGGAAAGATCTGGGCAACGGTTTCCGGGCTGCACATCCATACCGGGCAGAGGTCGAACAGCGGATCGTCTCCCCCATCGTTATACTCCATGGCACGACCTACCCGCATCACCTGCCGCAATTTCATCGACCTCTTACCGCGCACGTACAGACGTTGACGTACCGCCGCTCCGAGGCCGTTCAGCTTCGTCCCGGTCGCGGCAACCAGACGCTGCTTCTGGATCTCGGCCCAACGGCCGGCGATTCGATTGAGCACCAGATCGCGCTTCTGTTCGAGCAGGTGGCGCAGCGCCTCGAAGTCGGCTTCGACGGCGCGTTCGTCGAGTTCCGCCAACAGCGGATCGTCCGCCAGCATGAACCGAGCGACATTCTCCGTGACCCGGTGCTCCAGCACAGCGTGCGCGGTCTCGAAGGACTCGTCACGGGCGAGTAGTTCTTCACAGCCTTGGCGTAAAGCGGGCGTCACCTGGTCGAGGTCACGGCGTAGGCGGTGCACATCCTCGAGGTGCCGTCGATGCGCATAGAGACCTTCCGCGGTAGTCGTCAGACGCTCACCCTGCCGCGCACGACGCCCGAGATCCGACTCGAAGTCCGGGGTCAGCAGCTCGGAGGCTGCGGCCGACTTCTCGAAGTCTGCGATCTTGTCGGCCCGAGTTCGAGAGCGACGCAGGCTCTGAACGAAGACATCTGTCGGTGGGTCCGCGCGCAATGCCTCTCGGGTGCCGTCGTCGACATCAGCCAGCAGTCCCGCCTCGCGGACCTGGACCACCGCTTCAAGTTCAGCCAACGCCGCTCTGAGGGTACTGTCGCCTGGATCTTGCGGTCCAGTCTCGATTACAAAGTTCGGTCCGCGCAGCGCCAGAAGCTGCGCGAGACGGTCTCGGAGTTCAAGGCCTTCCAGGAAAGTGAGTAAGCGCGGCGCCAGGTCCGGAGAGCCTTCGAGTCCGTAGGCACCCATAGTCTCGCGCCCTTCTTTGCGCTCACGGAGGCGCACGAAGCCCCACCACGATTTGTGACTTTCGAGGAAGTGCTTCAGCTTCAGAATTTGCTGAGCCAGATCGAGCGGTGTCGGTGCCTGTCCGCCCATCCGCCGGACCAACTCAGCATCAAGCGGCTCCGAAGAGAGCTTGGCGCGGTCTTCCGCGGACTCGTCCAGGCGCTGGCGCCAAGCAGCGACCTCTTGCGCGTCGAGCCCGGCTCCGAACCGGCACGTCTCAAGACCGATCCGGGAGGTGTCTTCGAGGCGATCGGCAAGTCTCTCCCGGTGCTCGACTTGCTGCTGGAGCGCGCCGTCGCCGAAGGGTTCAATCGCGACCAGTGGCCCTTCTTGGAAATCGCTTGACTCCAACGTTGCAGGTTCAGCGTCGAGGGCCTCGGCGGCGTCCAGCAGCTTAGAAAGCCGAGTTTCAATCTCCTGGACGCTGAGCGCGAGGAATGACTCCAAGTCACCGCCCGCGCCTTTGATCCAGGGCTGCGATCCGTAGCCGACATCGACTCCGCGGTTGAAGATGCGCTCCAGCACGGCGCGCTGGGCCTCGAGCTGCTCAACGCCGACTCCTTCCAGTGGCGACTCCAGCCGTCGTCCGAGACGGTTCAATAGCTCAAGCCATCGTCCCAGGAGTCGGTGAAAGGAAGGTCCGCTGGGCGCCCCGCGATTGCCGTGCAGCGATTGCCGGACCGCCTCGAGGCGACCGTGTACCTCGCGAATACGGCTGTCGATGCGCTCCAGCGCGGAGTCGGCGTCCGGGTCGGAGAACAGCTCGGTTAACCGTTCGAGGCGGCCGCGAATCTTCATGAAGAGATCTCGACGATCGCGCTGTGGATCGTGGACAACGGCGCTTAGCTCGTCCAACTCAAGGGCCTCGAGTCTGTTGGCCACTACATCGATTGCGGTGCGCTTGTCGCACACGAAGAGCACACGCTCGCCGCGGCAGAGGTGATCCCCGATGATGTTGGCGATGGTCTGCGACTTGCCCGTACCCGGCGGGCCGTGCACCACTAGACCGCGGTGGTGCCGAGCTAGGCGCACGGCCTGGGACTGCATCGGGTCGGCTGCTAGGACCAGGCGATCGCCTGCCAGGTCTCGTTCGGTGCCCGAGCCGGTGTCTAGTTTGGGTTCGACCTCCAGGTCCAGTGCCTTACCTGCGGAGAGGAAACTCTGAATCGGCCCCTCGGGAACACCGCGTTCGAGCAACGCATGGGTATCGCGCAGCAACCCCTGGTTGGAGGTAGGAAAGAGCCCGAGCACGGCAGAAGCCAGCAATGCGCGCTGTACGGGCAGCTTGGGGGTTCGTGGTGTCGCCTGGATCTCGAAACGGTCTGGGTCGGTCCAAGCTTCAAAATCGCCCTCGAGGTCGAGCCACTCGGTGACCAGCTTCGTCAGTTCGGCGATCTCGCGCCAGGGTTCTTCACCGGCCTCGTCGGCGAAAAGGTCTTCAGGCGGCTTGGTGCCGAGTTCGCGTGACAGCCAGGCGAAGAGAGCCGGATTCGGCACCACGCGCTCGATGTCACTTGCCCGGCACTCCAGCTCGACGCCAGCACGCCCTGACGAACGCACCGTCATCGAGCAGCCGATCAGTGCCACCGGAGCGAGGATTCGTCTCTTGCCGCTCGACACGGCGCCAGGCGGCAAGCTGAGCAGCGGGTAGCCGATCTCGAGCGCCTCAACGCCTGTTTCCTGGGCGTATGACAAAGCGTCCTCACCGAGATGCCGTAGGCGGAGCAATAGCTTCTGCTGCGCGTCCCAGTGCTCGATGCGTGGGTCTCTAGGCTCGCTTGGTTCTTCTGTGTTCGCTTGCTCGGAGCCGGTTCTTAGGATGCGTTTGACCGCTTCGGCTTGTCGCTCCTTCTCCTTCTCCAGCACATCCTGCGGCGGAACAGGCACATTGGCTTTGACCTTGGCTTTGCCCCCGCTCGATAGCAGACTGCGAAGAATCTGCTCCTGGGGCCCGTCGTCGAGTCGACGCAGCGCCGTCAGATCGATACGCTGCCGCCGACGGTGCGGCGAGCAGTTCAGCAGGGGCCCGCGCATCAAGGAGCCGTAGAGGCGCTCAAGCATCTTTTCGAGAATCGGATTGGACGTAGACAAAGAAGAATCCTCCGTCAGAACATTGGAAAATGACTCTGATGCCAGGCCAAACTCAGGCGGACTTATAGGTTTCTTCAGACTTCCACCCGAAAGCCCAAAGAAGGTCTGATGAGCGAAAGTCTAGCTCGGGATGAGCAGACGACAAAACTCTCGCTCCTGCACCCGGTCAAAGGAATGTTGCTGCGATGCTAGAGCTTGAGACACAGCGAGGCCAGGAAAGAGTACCTCGGGATCGCCTGCCGAGACTGACGACGGGCTCTCGCTTGTCGACTAAGACCCAACCGCCACTCAGGAACAGCCGACCAAGAGAACCATAGACCGTACCCGACTTGACCGTAGGCATCGGGAGAACGCTCTAGCCGACGAGCTGTACTGCCCTTGAACCACCCGGGTTCTCCGGAGGCCTGTTTAGTTGAGTCCCGCCACCTGCGGCGAGTTCATCTCTCGATAGTAGCTCGCCTCGTATTCAGTCGGCGGGATGTCTCCGATCGGTCCGAGGAGACGCTTCGTGCGGTACCAGTGGACCCACTCGAGGGTCGCGTACTCGACGTCATCGACTCCCCTCCACGGCCCTCGCCTACGGATCAGTTCGGTCTTGTAGAGGCCGATGATCGACTCGGCGAGTGCATTGTCATAGCTGTCGCCGCGGCTGCCGACCGACGGCTCGATGCCAGCCTCGGCGAGGCGGTCCGTAGAGCGGATCGATAGGTACTGGCTGCCTCGATCGCTGTGGTGGACCAGCGGACCGTCGAGCGCGGCATGCCGCTCGTAGAGAGCCTGTTCCAGGGCATCCAGCGCCAGATCGGTGCGAAGCGAGGTGGAGACCCTCCAGCCGACGATCTGACGCGCGAAGACGTCGATCACGAAGGCCACGTAGACGAATCCGCCCCGTGTCGCCACATACGTCAGGTCAGAGACCCAAAGTTGGTTCGGTCGAGTTGCGGTGAAACGGCGCTGCACCAGGTCCGCCGGCCGCTCGCTCTTCTCGCCGGGGGTGGTCGTGACCTTGTACCGCCGCCCGCGAACGACGCCCCGCAGATCCATGGCTCGCATCAGGCGTTCGACGGTGCAGCGCGCCACCCGAATGTCTTCTCTTCCGAGTTGTCGCCAGACCTTGCGGGGACCGTAGGCGTCAAAGTTCTCTCGATGTACCCGCGCGATCTCCGGCCTCAACCTCTCGTCGCGCTGGACGCGGGCCGAGCGCCGGCTCGGATCTCGCTGGCAGGCCTTGTGCTCGTAGTAGGTCGATGGGGCGATCGGCAACTGCCTGCAGATCGACTCGACCCCATGCTCACCACGGTGTTCGTCGACAAACGTCACGAGCGTCTCGGTCGGCGGTCGAACTCCGCCTGGGCGAAAAACGCCGACGCTTTGCGCAGGATCTCGTTGGCTCGTTTCAGCTCTCGATTCTCCCGCTCCAGTTCCTTGAGCCGCTCACGGTCACTCGTAGTGAGTCCCGCTTGTCGATGATCACCCATAAGGCGCCAAACCGTCGCCGCCGTAATGGCGCCACCT
>JALCBJ010000033.1:8306-67366 GCA_028066595.1 Thermoanaerobaculia bacterium | reverse complement strand
GTGGCGCCATTACGGCGGCGACGGTTTGGCGCCTTATGGGTGATCATCGACACTCAGGTCACGCGGATGTGCACAAATCCAATTGTCGTCGGTGCACAGAAGTGATTGTCGCTGAACAGTCCATGGGCTCGAAAGACGCGACGGTGGCTCCCTCGCCGAGAACGTAGAGAGCTTCCACCTCGTTCCAAGGAACCTGCCCGGCGTTCTTGAGGTCCCGGGGATCGATGACGACGCGCGGCTCGGAGTCGGGCGGTGCATCCGGTGAGCGGTGCTCATAGCCGACGAGGACGAGGTCACGAGCCATCAGTCGGTAGGTCAGCTCGACCGGATCGAAGGTGCCGGTGAGTGGCTTGCCTCGTTCGTCCCTCGGTAGGAGCCGACTGAGGTACTGGCCTTGGGCGCTGAGCAGCTCGAGGTAGATGGCGTTCAGGCCACGGACGAAGACGTTCTGGACGATGTATCGATGTCTCGTCAGCTCCCGCGAGATGATGGAGTAGCGGCCACGGGGCCTGCCTGACGAGTGGTTCGACGCATGCGAGACCGCTCGCGAGGCACCCTCCACCCGAACCATGGTCGCCAACCGCGACTCGAGGAGCTCGCCCTTGGACGGATCCCGTACCAGCGCCAGAATCTGGACTCCGGGTCGGAAGTGCACGGTACCGGACTGTTCTAGATTGGCCAGGTGCAAACAATCGAGGGCAGTGCGTCCGTCACTGCGGTCGCTCGACGTCGCGGGGTCGTAGGTCGGGAGCAGCAAGATCACGTCCGCGGCTTCCAGCGTCACCGCGCCACCCTCGCTGAGCCGGTGGCCGTGGGTCCAGTCCGCTTGCATGATCGTGATCCGTGCGCTGTGAGGCCGTACACCTGTGGTGGTGAGGAACAGGCGCATGATGTCGTCGTCGCCCTTCTCCCAGTCGGGCATGGCACCGTGCGCCCGGGACAGCATGATGCGGACGTCGTGCGAGGTGTTGACCCAATCCTCCTCGGCGTCGGCGACGATGCTGATGTCTAGGTCTCGAAACAGGCCGACCAGCTCCATGACGACGCGCGGAACTCGCTGACCCGCGCCCAGGATCAAGACGCGTTTCGGTGCCTTGCGCGGCGGTTTCAGCAAGATCGGCTCGGACCCGTCGTCCTCCGGCAGCTTGCGTACCTGGAGGTCGCGTCGCACCCGACCTTCCACGAGGCCGCGACCCAGTCCCTCCAGGTTTCGAAATCGGACCGCGATGCCGACGACGCCGCGGATCACGTCCCGTCGCAGCCGTCCCGAGTCATCGAAGGCGAAGCGCCAACATCGATACTCGTCGCGATCCAGGCACGCCGCGACGTGTACCGGGTTGGCGAGGAACAACAGGTCGGCGTCTTCCAACTCGGCCTCGATCTCGGGATGAACGAAGAAACCCAGCAGGGTGATGTCGTGACGCTCGAAGACGAACTCATGGAAGGTGAGCGGATCGATCCGTGTCGCGTCGGCGTTCCGACGCCAACGCTGCAACTCGCTCCGGGAAAAGAGGTAGGTGTAGATCTCGCATCCGGCGGAACGCAGCAACTCGCGATACAGCCGTTGCACACCGGGGTAGGCGACGTTCTGCGCCACGAAGTAACCGAGCATCGAGCCGGAACCCACGAGGTGCGTCTGGACTCCACCCGCTGCGCGGGCTGCGTGAAAGTTTCGCTCATGCTCCAGGTCGGGATAGATCGGCACATCGTGTCGGACCCGACGTGCGGCCAGGATCGCGGCGATGACCACCGCGTCGGGATGGCGCGACTCGTCTCCCACGATGATCACCCGTTTGGCCCGGCCGAGGGCGACGCGCTCCAGATCTGCCGTGCGCCCGGGGTCTCCGTGGCGAAAGTCGAAGTAGCGCAGCTGCGGATCCGCGAGCTCGTCCGGTCGCTCGACCTCCGCGAGGATCGCACCCCGATAGGGACGGAGGTTCTTGCGGTAGATCTCGGCGAGCTCGCGCAGCATGATCGAGGCATACGGCGTCAGACCCAGGATCACGGTGTGCATGCGCAGGCTGAGTGGCTGGCTGCGCGAGCGCTCCACGAGCTCCGCCACCAGGTTCGTGCCGATGCCGATGAAAAACGAGAACAGGAGCAGGCCTGCGAAGGTCAGCAGGAGCGACACGGCGACCACCACCGGGTGATCAAAACGGCTCACCAGGTTGCCAGGGTCCTGGATCTGGCGAAAGGACCACCAGAAGACGTGAAGGAACCCCTGATCTTCGGGGCGCAGCTCCTCGTCACCGTCGTAGTCGTGCTCGACGCCCACTTCCACCAAGATCACGGCGCTCCCCAGGGCCAGGATGACGCCCAGGACCAAGACGAGGAATACCTGATAGCGGCGTTCCCGGCTGCTCACCAGGCGCCAGAGATCTAGGAGCAGGTCGCGCCAATAGCTGATCAGGAGCAGAAGGCGCGCGAGTCGCAGGAAACGTAGGCCCGTCCCGCTTGCCAGCGGCAGGAAGGAGGCGATGGCTACCAAGTCGAAGGCCATGACCACGGTTTCCGAGAGGTACATGCGTCGCTGGCGACGTCGTCGTTCCAGAAGCAGGACGCGGACGAGGAACTCGGGACCGAAGATCAACAGGAAAAGAGCGTAAAGGGGCGATCCGGGTTCCATCCCCAACACAGAGGGCGGCAGCACCGAGACCAGGATCAGCAGAGACAGGACCGTGCGTGTGGTCACCGACTCGAGAAGGTGTCGCGCATGGTCGAGCCACTCGTCGAGCCAGGGCGAGAACACGGCCTCCTCGCCCGGGGCTGGATGCCGGCCGATCTGCGGATACTGCGTCATGTGCCGAGATGGTATCCCGGGCGAGGGTGTGATCTACCCAGCGTCACACCGACCGAGCATGCGCGGGTCATCTGCTACCATCGGGTTTCCTTCGTCGCGGCCCGGGAGCGCGCTGCTCTCCTCCGAATCAGGAGGAGACGACATGTCTCGAAACGACTCCCGCCCTCGCCCTGTCACGACGAACCGCCGGTCGGATCTCGGTCCGCAGGCTCACGCCGAGTTGCGAACTCGGCACCGGTCGGCCGCCTGCGGGTGGCTCGACCGCTGCCTCGGCTCGCGCTGCGAGCATTCGTGGCGACAACTGCTCGGTCGCTATGGCCCTCGCATTCGCCAAATCATCGTCTCGATGTGCGCCGAGCACGGCCTGCGGATCGGCCGGGCCGAAGTGGACGAGCTCTCCCAAGATCTCTACGTCCGCTGGTTGCGACGCGGGCGCCGGTTCCGGGGTACGAGCGACGGCCAGTTCTGGCAATTCGTATCGACCTCGATCCGTCACCTGGTGGTCGACCACCTCCGGGGTCTGGCGACCTACAAGAGATCTCCGGAGGGTGATCCTTGGTCGCAGCCCCTGTCGATGGATGACGTCGAAGGGGGCGACCTGGGGTCGTGGTCGAGCCTCGAGAAACTCTCCCCGCGGTCTCCCGAGGCATGTTTGGCACGCGGTCAAGAGCTCGAGAACCTCCGGCATCGACTCGAGAGCTATTGCCGTCGGGTGGTCAGCGATCCGCGAAACGTCGAGATGCTGATGCAGGCGGTGCTGGACGGGCGTTCCAGCATGGAGTTGAGCCGTGTCTCCGCAATGGCGGGGCATCCGGTCTGCCGGAGCACGGTCGATACGTGGATCTCCCGTCTTCGGGCCGCTCTGCAGGCCGACGGTCAGCGTCTACCCCGGCGACCCAGGGAACCGGAGGGCATCTGGCCGCCACGAGTCCCCGTAGGGGGCAGCGAGCGCGGGGTAGCCACAACCAGGTTGAATGGGACTAGACTGGCGGCCCACAAGGGCATCGCATGAAAGAAACAAACACACGACGCACGAGCCGGATCTTTACCCATGACGACTGCCGGAAACACCAGCCGCCCGGGGGCTTTCCGGAGCGCGTGGAGCGTCTCGAAGCGATCTGCCGGCACTTCGAAGACGCCGCCTACGACGTGGTGCGTCCCGATATCGATCTCGAGGCCGTGGATCGGGTAGTGCGCTCCGCCCACGATGGACGCTACGTCGATCGATTGCAGGCCGCGTCGGGCCGTGGCGACGGCATCATCGATTCAGCCGACAACCCGCTCTCGGCTGGCACCTGGGATGCCGCCCTGGCCGCGGTCGGAACGGCTCTGGCGGCCTGCGATTGGGTCTTCGACCAAGAGACTGCGAGACACGCTTTCGTCGCCACCCGGCCGCCTGGTCATCACGCCACCGCGTCGCGAGCCATGGGCTTCTGTTATTTCAACAACGTGGCGGCTGCGGCCGAGCACTTGTTGAAGCGTCGCGATATCGATCGCGTAGCCGTCCTCGATTTCGACGTTCATCACGGCAACGGTACCCAGGACATCTTCTGGCATCGCGGCGACGTCTTCTATCTCTCCAGTCACCAGTTTCCGTTCTATCCGGGTTCGGGGCGGGCCGACGAGATCGGTACCGGAGAAGGCTCGGGCACGACGCTCAACGTGCCACTGTCCGCCGGAACAGGCGACGAAGGGTTCTTCGCGGCCTTCGATCAGCAGATGTTGCCCGCGCTACGCACTTGGCGACCCGATGCGTTTCTCGTGTCGGCTGGCTTCGACGCCTGGGAGCGCGATCCCTTGGGCGGGTTGCAGGTCGGCCTCGAAGCGTTCGAAGCTGTGGGCACTCGTCTCGGAGCTCTGGCCGACGAAGTTTGCGGCGGCCGCTTGGTGTCGCTGCTCGAGGGTGGCTACGACGTCTCGTCATTGCCGGAGCTGGTGGCTTCGTACTGCCGTGGAGTGTCTCCGTAAGTGCCGGTGAACAAAGGCGTTGACGACGCCCATGGGAACAGATAGACTCCGGCGAATAGTTCGCATCGCGGCGTTGCCTTTGACGTTTTCAGCTGGTTTGTGAGGCAACCGCCGCAGTCGAAACGGCCCCCAATGCCGATGGAACAGGAGATCGCGATGTCGAAACGCGTAACACTTGGGCTGACTTTTCTCGCGCTGCTGCTGTCGCTTTTGGCGGCACCTGCCGCGGCGCAGGAAGACGTGAGGGGCTTCTTCGAAGGCCTGCCCAACGGCTATAACGGTGGTACGGGCGCTTTGCCCCTTACGGGCTGGGTCTTGGCCGACAGCGGCGTACGCCGCGTGGTGATCGAGGTCAACGGCGTACCCGTGGGGCAGACGGTGTACGGACATTTCCGCCCCGACGTACTCGATTTGTTTCCCGGATACCCCGACTCGGCCGGTGCCGGATTCACGTTCAACTTGAACACGACCGACTTCGAGAACGGAGTCCACACGGTCACTGCGCAGGTGCTCACCAACAACGGTACGATCCGCACGATCGAAGGCCGTTATGAGATCTTCTTCAACAACAACACGTCGACACTACGTCCGTTCGGCGAAATCGACATCCCGCAGCGACACGCTGATCTCTTCGGTACCTGTGACCTGGTGTCGTCAAACCGTATCTATGAACCGGTCGAAGGCTGGGCCCTCGACCTGGGCGTCGAGATCGGCGATACGGGCATCGGCTACGTCGAGTTGCTCATGGACGGTGCCATCGTCGCCAACTCCCGGACGGGCTGCTCGTTCAACATCGTCACAGGTGGCCTCACCGATTGCTACGGTCTGCGGCGCCTGGACATCGAGCGGATTTTTCCGTTCGCTTTGAACTCGCCGAGCGCAGGATTCCGCTTCGTGCTCGACGTGGGCGCACTGATCGCCGGGTCCAACGTTTCGCAGGGCTTCCACATGTTGACGATCCGTGCCGGTGACATCGCGACCAACGTCGAGAACATCGCAGAGATCCCGGTCAACTTCTTCTGTGAGCAGAATGAGACCAATCCGGGCTCCTTCGGCTTCATCGAGATGCCGAGGCCAGGTGTGATCGTCGCAGGCGATACGGTGATCCAGGGTTGGGCGCTCGATATCGACGGCATCAACCGCGTCGAAGTATTCGTCGATGGTATCCACGTAGGAAACGCCACCTACGGGGTCGACAGTCGCCCTGCGGTTGCCAATGAGTATCCCGGCTATCCGGATGCGGCGGCACCTGTCTGGCGACTGACCTGGGATTCGACCTCGCGCACCGATGGATTCCATGAGGTAGAGGCCGTGGCGGTCGACGACCGCGGTGCCTCGACCATCATCGGAGAGCGTACGTTCTTCACGAACAACGGTATCGACTGACGCGACTCTGAACGCGCGGCTCGACTGCTCGGTACGCGGCAGAACGCCGGGAGCGTCCCCTGGACGGCCCGGCGTTCTTGCATCTGCGCGCAGGTACAGTGCCTCGCCGAGCGCCTTCTTACAGCGGCTTTACCCCCTTGACGAGGTACCGCGACGGACGCTTCGCTATCCTCAGACAGTCCCTGCCGCTGGACCGGGACATCGAGAATCGGAGATGTTGACGAAGGTGAGCCCATGAAGATCTTGGTGGTCGAAGACGATCCCATGCTGCGCGATGGCATCGTCGACTTGTTGCGAGGTGCCGGCCATGAGGTCGATGCGGTGGGTGACGGGCAAAGCGGTGCGCAGATGGGCCGCGAACACGCCTACGATCTGGTGCTCCTCGACCTCATGCTGCCGAAGCTCGACGGTATCGAGGTCTGCCAGAGGTTGCGAACCGCCCGTCCGGCCCTGCCGATCCTCATGTTGACGGCGCGTGGAGCCGAAGAAGACAAAGTGAAGGGACTGCGCGCGGGCGCCGACGACTATGTGACCAAGCCCTTTGGCGTACGCGAGTTGTTGGCACGAATCGAAGCACTGGAACGTCGTATTCGGCGTATCCCGTCCGAGCCCGAGGTCATCGAGGCAGACGACTGCACCATGGATCTGGGCCGCTGCCTGGCGTTCCGCGGCGAGGACGAAATCGCCTTGACCGCCCGGGAAGTGGGTATCTTGCGCTGGTTGCACCGCCACAAGAGTCGTGGAGTGACCCGAGCCGAGTTGCTGGAAGGGGTCTGGGGCACAGTGGGTACGCTGCAGACCCGCACCGTCGACATGACCATCGCCAAGCTCCGCCAGAAGGTGGAACGGGACGCCGCCGATCCGAAGATCATTCTCACGGTCACCGGCGTCGGCTATCGGTGGGGCTTCGACACCGGCGAGGCGAACGAGTCGGGAGACTAGAACCCACGTTCCGTGAGTTGTGCCCGATGCAGAAACCACGCTATCCCCGCACGCTGGTCGCCTCGCTCCTGGCCCTGATCGCGGTCGCCGTACCGAGCACCGCCTGGTACTTCGCGGGCCAGCGGCAGGTCGAACGGCAGGCAGAGAGTAACTGCAAGGTGATGGAGTCTAAGGGCTACAAGACGGCTTCTCGGCTTGCGGAAGAACTGTCGCTGGGCCTCGAGTTGCTGGCGGACGCCGAATCTCGCCGATCGATCTTTCACTACCAGAACCTCTACCATGAGCCCAAGGGCGCTGCGGATGGCGTGATGGTGCTGCCATCGCCTCTGGCCCAGGGTCCGGAAGATCCCCTGGTAGAGGCGTACTTCCAGGTCGACGGCGACGGGACTCTCAGTCTCCCGACGCTCAACGACGCGTTTCCGGAGCTGGGCCTGGCGGGTGCCCAAGACAGTCAATGCGAGTTGCTTTGGAAGCTGCAAGACGTCGCACTGTTCTGCCATCTGGAGACGGGGAGGGTTGCTGGCGGAACACGTCTTACCGACCTGGGCGAGCCGGAGGTCGTGGGAGATTCAGGGTTTGATTTCGACGTACGGCTTCTGGAGCTCCAGGCGTCGGCTTGGCGACAGCATTTGCAGGCCAACGACGTCTGGGCTCGACTGAAGTACGGCGAAGACGGGGATACCCCTGGTGTGGTCATCTCCGGTAGGCCCTTGGCGGGCCTCGACCTGGCGTCGGGGAGCCACGAAACCGTGAACCTGGAGGTGCACCCGTTCCGTTGGCATACGTTGCCCATGGGCAGTGAGCCAGCGCTGGTCGCGCTGCGACGGGTTACGACGCCGGCCGGAGAGTGGACCCAGGGCTTCGTCGTATCCGCAAACGGTATCGACCGGCACCTGGAGAACTCCTACTTCCCGGCTCGCTTCGAGCCCTCGGTGCCGAGCGGCAAGGAGCGGCAGGGGAAGGAAGACGCTCATCGCATCCGCTCTCTGGTGGAAGGTACCGGGTGGCGAGTTTCCGTCGACCTGACGCGGGCTGTGGAGTCGATCCTGGAGAGTGCGGAAACGGAAGGTGAAGAGTTCCGTCGCTCGTTCTTTCTGGGCTCTTTTGCGGCGGGCGTCGCGGCGCTCCTCATCGTCGGCCTGGTCTTCCAGAGCGAGCGGCTGGCCCAACAGCGGATCCAGTTCGCCGCCCATGCAGCCCACGAGCTCCGAACGCCTCTGGCGGGTTTGCGAATCTACGGCGAGATGCTGGCGGAGGGGCTCGGCGATCCCGACCGGGGCCGCGACTACGCCCGTCGTGTGGCTGCCGAGGCGGAGCGCCTCGGCCGGGTGGTGACCAACGTGCTGTCGTTTACTCGCCTGGAGCGGGGCAACATTGGACTCCATCCCGAGCCCGGCGACCTACGCTCGGCCGTGCTCGAGGCCTTTCAACGACAGCGACCGGCTCTGGAGGAGTCGGGTGCCGAGCTGGTGTTGGAGCTCGAAGACCGAATTCCGATCGTGTCCTTCGATCGGGACGCGGTGGGCCACATCCTGCAGAACCTCCTGGACAACGCCGAGAAGTACACCCGTGGCGTGCCCGATCGGAGGATCGTCGTCCGATTGACGGACGAGGGGAAGGCGGCCGTCCTGACGGTGGTCGATAACGGAGACGGGATTCCCGGCAGACTCCGACGGCGTCTGTTCGTGCCCTTCGCTCGGGGTGGCGAGGCCGATCAGCCGGAGGGCTTGGGCCTCGGGCTGGTGTTGGTCAGGATGTTGGTACAAGACCAAGGCGCCTCGATCGAGTATCGCGATGCGCCGGGGGGCGGAGCGATGTTTCAGGTCGCCTTCCCGATCTCGGCCGAACCAGCTGGTGCTCCTGCCACAGCTGAGGCCTGACGAACGCGCATAGTTCCGATGCCACGTCTCCTGGTCCTCGGTGCTGCGCTGCTGTTTTCTACCGGCGGCCTCGCCATCAAGAGCTGTGATCTCAGCTCGTGGCAGGTGGCGAGCTTTCGTTGTGGTGTCGCTGCCCTGACCCTCTGGTTGCTGTTGCCCGCCGCCCGCCGGCGTTGGCGCGGTGGCGAAGCGTTGGTTGGATGTGCCTATGCCGCCACACTGGTGTGCTACGCCGTGGCCACGAAGCTGACCACGGCCGCCAATGCCATCTTCTTGCAATCGGCCGCACCGTTGTACGTCCTGGTCCTCGCCTGGTGGTTGCTGGGGGAGCGATCGAATCGGCGGGACCTGGGTTTCGCCACGCTGATGGTGGCGGGCCTGGTGTTGGTGCTCTCGGGTCAGGACGCCGCTGGGGCCACCGCACCCGACCCCACACGGGGCAACCTCTTCGGTGCTCTGACAGGCGTTTTCTGGGCCCTGACAGTGGTCGGACTGCGCCGCCTTTCCAACGAAGAGCGGTCGGGGGGAGCGGAGAGCGACGGCTCTGGAAGCTCGGCTGCGGCGCTGGTAGCCGGTAACGTCGTCGGATTCGTCGCCTGCTTGCCGCTGGCGCTCTCTGGTGACGCGCCACTATGGAGTCCCGCCGGTGGGCCGGGCGGAGCCGTCAACGCGGTCGACTGGGCCTGGATCGTCTACCTGGGCGTTGTTCAGATCGGACTCGCCTACTTGTTGCTGACGGCAGGATTGAGACGTGTTCCAGCGTTCGAAGCCTCGCTGTTGCTTCTCGCGGAGCCGGTGTTCAACCCGCTCTGGACCTGGCTCTTGCACGGTGAAGTACCGTCCTCTCCGGCACTGCTCGGTGGATTCCTGATCTTGAGTGCGACCACGACGAAGACCTGGGTAGACTTTCGCAGCGGGCGAGGCAAGCCTGCCGAAGCACCATGAGGAAGCTGTATCCGCTGCGCAATCCCATCCGCGAATACGCGTGGGGCTCGCGGACGGCGATCGCCGAGCTATTGGGCGGCCCCGTCGGCGGAGCGCCGCAGGCGGAGATGTGGCTCGGAGCCCATCCCTCGGCACCTTCGGAAGTGCGGGACGAAACGAATGCCTGGCGTCCACTCGACCTCTGGATCGCCGAGCGCCGCCAAGAGGTTCTCGGTCCTCGGGTCGCTGACCGTTGGCATCATCTCCCGTTTCTGTTGAAGGTCCTCGCGGCAGCGAAGCCGCTGTCGATCCAGGCCCATCCCGACGCAGACCAGGCGCGTCGCGGATATGTAGCCGAAGAGGCTGCGGGAATACCGCGCGATTCCGGCGAGCGGAACTATCCCGACAACCGGCACAAACCCGAGCTGATCTATGCCTTGACACACTTCACGGTCCTGCGCGGTTTCCGCAGTCCGGCCGATATACGGGCGCGGTTCGCGGCCGTCGGCTTGGAGGACGTTCCTTGCTTGGAGGGCCTGGGCTCGAAATCGCCCGAGGCTTCCCTCGAGACTTTCTTCCACAGGTTTCTCGTGGCGTCCGAGGCTGAGGCATCGGGCTGGGTGCGGCGCGCCCTGGCGACGATCGAGCGTCGGGGTGCAGAGGACGAGACCGAGGCCTGGCTGCCTCGGTTGGCCGAGGAGCATGGATTCGATCGTGGTGTGCTGGGGCCGTCGTTCCTGCACCTCGATCAGCTCGCGCCGGGAGAGGCACTTTACACGGGCGCCGGCGTGCTCCATGCCTATCTCGACGGACTGGGTATCGAGGTCATGGCCAGCTCCGACAACGTTCTGCGGGGTGGCTTGACCGTCAAGCACGTGGATCCGAGTGAGCTGGCGAAGGTGGTGCACTACGAGTGCGGAGCGCCCGAGCGGACCGAGGGTACTCTTCGCGGTGCCGAGCTGCGCTTCGAGACGCCAGCGGACGAGTTCCGGTTGTCCCGCATAGAGCTGAAGGGAGACGACGCCCAGGTCGAAGGTGGAGTTCAGGTCTTGCTGTGTACGACCGGCGAAGGGGAGATTCGGTTCGGGGGTGAGGTCGAGCGGTTTCGGCGTGGCGATTCCTTCCTGATACCGCACGGCGTCGGCGCGTACGGGTTGACGGGAAAGGCCACTCTGTTCCGTGCCGCGGTGGGGATCGCCTGAGTTCGCCTCGACGCGTTGCCGCCCTCGGCCGTAGAACTCGGCGAAGGAGAAAAAACATGGCGGAAACGACTTTGCCGACGGGATCCTCGGCCGTTGGTGCTGAAGCGAGCGGTGCCGTACCAGGCCCGAAGCAGATCCGGGCAGCCTGTGATGCGATCCTCGAGGAAGTAGAGAAGGTGGTCATCGGCAAGCGCCGGCAGGCGGAACTGCTGCTGACGGCGTTGCTGGCGGGTGGCCATGTATTGATCGAGGATGTTCCCGGTACCGCCAAGACACTTCTGGCAAAGTCACTCGCCAAGGCGCTCGGTGGGTCTTTTCGCCGTCTCCAATGTACGCCCGACCTCCTCCCGGGTGACGTCACCGGCAGCAACGTTTTCAACCAGAAGAGCGGCGAGTTCGAGTTCCGTCCCGGTCCGGTGTTCACGCAGATCCTGCTCGCCGACGAGATCAACCGGGCCACGCCGCGGGCCCAGGCAGCGCTTCTCGAATGCATGGCCGAGGGTCAGGTGAGTGTGGAGAACCAGACCTACCTGCTGCGCAAACCGTTCTTCGTGGTGGCTACGCAGAATCCCGTGGAGCACGAAGGTACCTTTGCGCTGCCCGAAGCGCAGCTCGATCGCTTTCTTCTGCGTCTCTCCATCGGCTACCCGTCGGCCGACGCCGAGGCCGAAATGTTGGTGCGCGGAGAGCGTGCTGAGCCCCTCGACAGCGTGCAAGGCGTGGTCAGCCTCGGAACGCTGCTACGGCTTCAGCAGGCGGTCCGGCACGTACACGTCCATCCCGAAGTACGAACGTACATCGTGCAGATCGTCTCGGCCACGCGGCTCGGCAAAGAATTCGCTCTCGGGGCCGGGCCTCGCGCCACGCAGGGACTGTATCGAGCCTCGCAGGCCGCTGCGGCCCTGGCTGGACGTGGTTTCGTCCTACCGGACGATGTCAAGAAGCTCTATCCGTCGGTGCTGTGTCATCGCGTGATTCTCGGGGCAGAAGGACGACTCGGCCGGCGCTCGGTGTCACAAGCCGTGGACCAGGTGGTCGGAATGGTCCCTGCTCCGGTCGTCGACGCGTCGGTCGTGCCACCGGTCTGATGCTTTCGGAGGGGATGCGACTTGGGCGCCTATCTTCTCTTCGCTGCTGCGGTCGTCAGCCTACTGGCCGCTGCGTCCTGGATCCTCGCCGTGACGTCCCTCGAGGACGTGAAGATCTGGCGCCGCCTCTCCGAATCCGAGGTCGAAGTGGGCGATGTCGTGACGGCGCGTCTGGTCGTCCACAACCGCAAGCGCCGACCGGCGCCGTGGATCTTCTGGTCGGACGAGGTCCAGTCGGGAGTCGACGTCGAGGGTGAAACGGCGGGGCTCCGCAACCTGAGCTCCGGCGAGAAGGCCCATCGGTCCTATCGGATCCACACCGTGCGCCGTGGACTCTTCCGCGTCGGGCCGGTGGTGCTGGAATCGAGTGGCCCTTTCGGATGTATTCGACGCGTGAAGGTGGATCAAGCGGCCTCGTTTCTCACCGTACTTCCCCAAGCGGTCGACTTGGCGCGCGGCTGGCCCCTCGGACATCGGCCGGTCCACGAGGTGCCCCGCCGGCGGAGTCTCTTCGAGGACCCCTCGCGGTTCCAGGGGATCCGCGAGTATCGGTCCGGCGACAGCTTGCGTCGTGTCCATTGGCGAGCGACGGCAAGGACCGGGGATCTGCAGGTGAAGCTATTCGAACCATCGGTGCTCGAAGGGATTCATCTGGTGGTGGATCTGCACGCTTCGAACTTCGGTCGCCACGGGTCAGGAGCCGGAGACGGAAACGGCCGCCTGGAAGCCGGCGCCGAGGCAGCAGAAGACGGGTGGATCGACCCGCTGACCGGCGTCGATCCGGTGCTCGAGCTGGCGATCACCGCCGCCGCATCGCTTGCAAGGTTCGTACTCGATGGCGGGCAGCGGGTAGCGGTGCTGGCCAACGGCGGCGATGCCGCCGACGGAAACCCGGAGGTAGAGTTGGGAACCTTCCGTCGTCTGGACGAGGCGGTGGCTGTACGTGGAAAGTCGGGAGGCTTCCATCCCCTCGCTTTGCCCGCAGATCGGGGAGCCGATCACTGGCGCCGGATTCGGGCGCTTCTGGCGCGCGCTACCCCGGCCGATGGCCCTTCCGTGGCCGAGACTCTGGCCATCGAGCTGCCGCGCTTGCCGCGCTCCTTGGTGACCTTGGTGGTGACCCCGCGCCTCGATGGTGCCTTGGTGTCCGTACTCTGGGCGCTGCGGCGCTCCGGGATCGAGACCGGCATCGTCCGCGTGGGACCGGAGGGCCCGTTGCCGCGCCAGGCCCTGCCCCAAGATACCCAGGTCTGGCGGGTACGGGACGCCGAGGAGCTACGGGACCTGGGGAGCCGCATACTGTGACCCGCGACGAGAGGCGCGAGGAGGCAGAGGCGAGGCCGGAGCTGCCAGACGTCTGGCAAGGTCCTGCTCCGGACGATCGAACCGTGCGGTCTCCGGGATTGGCAGACGTCTACGAAGGTCCCGAGCCAGCATCCGCCGACGCCGATGGGCCTGCCGCGGACGCCGGTGCCGAGCTCGCGGCCATCCAGGACGTGGTTCAGCGTAGTCAGGAGCCTACGGACGAGACAGATCCCGGAAGCGGCGCGCCGTCGCGACTCGTACGTGTCGAGGCGGACCGCGAGGCCGAAGACCAGCTTTCCCATCGCGGAGTCGCGATCGTCCACCATGTCGTGGTTCCGGCGGCTGCCATCGCCATGGTGGGTTCGCTGTTGTTCCTTCTACTGGACATCCGGGCGGTGTTCGTCGAGGGTTCCTTCAGTCTGAAATGGATCGGCCTATGTTTCGTGGTCGCTACGGTTCTCACGGCGCGCTACGGCAAGTCGATCGGAGAGCGAGACCAGGCGGCGTTCTACACGGCGGTGCTCGCGGTCGTGACTTTCATGGCCATGGCCATGTCTCCATGGGAACCACCGCAGACCGAGTTCTGGGGTCCCCTGCTGAACGGCTTGGTGCTCTACGTGACCTGGCGCTTTGCGACCCAACTGACAAGAGACCTTTCGGCCGATCTAGATGACACGGTCAGACTTCGGCGGCGCATCTTCGGAATGGAGAGAGTCGCGCTCGAGACCTGGCGTCGTCAGCAAGAGGCTGAGGGCCGGGCGAGCTATCGCAACCTCGGTACCACCACGCCCCGAGCGGATTCGGAGTCCGCTCAGCGATCCATCGTCCGGCTGACGTTCCTCGGCCTCGGGATCTTCGTCGTGAGTGAGCTTCTCCTACGTCGCGCCCATCCGGACCTGGCCGGCCAGGCGCTCGCCGCCATCGTCTCGTTTCTGCTCTCTGCAGGTGTGTTGCTGGGCGCGGCCTCCGTGGCGGCGCAGCAGCGGCGGTTGGCGCGACTTCATGCATCTGCATCGTGGACCTTGGTGACGGGCCGCGTGGTGGCGGCGTTGGGCCTGACAGTGCTCGTCGTGGCGCTGGTACTGCAGATCCCGGCGACTCATCTCCAGGGAACGGGGGAGCTCGAAGCCCTCCCTGGTGAGACCCCGACCGAGGCCGGCGGGTCCGTGCAGAAGGACACAGAGCAGGATCGCGACGACGGGGCCGCGGCGGCCGGCGAAGGCGATGGCCGGTCGGCGGAGGCGACCACGGGATCGAATCCGGAGGGGGGCGGCCAGCCGAAGTCGTTCGACCTGGTCGCGGCACTGACGCGCGCCGGAAGCTGGCTCCGGTGGCCTCTCACCGCCATCGTGTTGATCGTGATCGCAGCGGCGGTCGTGCGCTGGCTTCGTCGTCAGGAAAGACCGGGGAGGGCCGTGGGGCGAATGTTGCGGAAGTTATCGTCTCGTCTCGCTGCCGCTTGCACTCGTATATGGCGCATGCTCGATCTGTTGCGAGGTCGCGCTGGGCGGAGACCTTCCGATAGGGATGGACACCGGCCCGATCTGTCGCGGGCGATCGCCGCTTTGCGCGACCAGGATCCGGGTCCCGCCGTCATCGGTGCCTACGCCGCGCTGCAGGCGGCTTTGACCGATCTGGGATACGCCCGTCCTGCCGAAGCCACGGCGCTCGAATACACAGCGTCGATTCCCGGTGTCCTTTCCAGACTTCGCCCTGCCGCCGATCGCCTGACGCGCTTGTATCTCTTGGCCGCCTATTCTTCCGGCCGATTGGCAGAAGCTCAGAGGAAGCAAGCGCTGGACTCATTGGAGGAGCTAAGGCTGGCGATTCAGCTCCATGGCGACGAGCTCAGTCTTCGGGGTTAGTGGCCGTCCTCTCGGTCGTCTCGACGTATGGAGAGGTCGATCGGCTCTGTGTCGTCCCTCCCCGCGAAATCCAGGTTCTTTCGGATCGCCGCGCCCGGATCTTTGCCGATCGAGGATCGGATCCCTGCCAGGCTCGCGAGAACTTGGTCGCAGTCGGGGCGCTCCTCGGGTTCGCGGCGCAGGGTCCATCGGATCAAGCCTTCCAACAACGCCGGGACCGTGACGCCGAGGTCGCTGAACTTGCTGACCTTACCAAGGCTGTGAGCCTGGATCAGTGAGGCGAGGGAACCGGAGGAGATCGGATAGGGAAAGCTACCAGTCAGCATCTCGAACAGGACAATGCCGAGGGAGTAGATATCCGACGGCTTGCCGCCGCGATCGCCCTGAATCCTTTCTGGGGCGAGGTATCTCGGAGTTCCGAGCAACTCGTCGCTGGCACTACTTCCTGCGTCGATTTGGCCCTCCAGCGCCCAGCCGGACAGGCCGAAGTCGAGCAGCTTGACGGTGTTGCCCTCCGGCTGGTTCTTGCACAGGAAGATATTCTGAGGCTTGACGTCTCGGTGTACGAGATTCAGCCGATGAGCAGCCCGGAGACCCTTGACCATCTGTTCGGCCAGGCGACACACCAATCTGGCGGTCATCGGCCCACCTTGGACCATGGCCTCGGATAGAGGCCGGCCCTCGAGAAAGTCCATGACCAGATAGGGAGGATCCTGCGTCGTAACGAGGTCCCAAACGCGGACTGTGTTCGGATGATCGAGTCTCGCCAGAACGCGGCCTTCGGTCTTCAAACGCCTACGGGAACGGAAGTCGGCGAAGGCATGACCATGTAGGACCTTGATCGCCAGGTTGAGATCCAGGTCGAGATGGGTAGCCCGGAAAACGGTACCGAAACCGCCCGAACCCAGTGGCTCCTCCAGCTGGTATTTGGCGTCGAGACGGTCGCCCGGCCCCACTTCCGTCCGCTCGTAGGCCGCTCGTCTCAGCTCCAGGGTGGCTTGGATCTTCGACAGCGCGATGCCAGCGTCCAGGGGCTTGACGACATAGTCGTCGGCCCCCACCTCGAGAGCGCGGTAGATGTCGTCGGAGCCATCGCGAGCTGTCAACACGAAGACGGGTAAGCGTGCTCTGGGGTGCTCGGATCGGATCTCGCGTAGGGTCTGGAATCCGTCCTTCTCGGGCATCACAAGATCCAACAGCACCATGTCGAGGCGGTCAGCCTCCTGCTTCAGGATCTTCAACGCCTGGGTGCCCGAAGCGGCGCACTCGACTCGATGGCCACGGGAGCGGAGCAGAGAAGAGCAAACTTCCCGGGTGGCTTCGTCGTCATCGACGACGAGAATCCTGAAGGGCTTCGAAATGGGCATGGGGTGCGTGCACCACGGCGCACTGATAGTGGAGAGCAGACCTCGGCAGTCTACCGGAATCTGTTTGGACAGTTAGACTGTGGCCTGTGGGCGGTTTCGCTGGCTATGCTTCGAGCGGCGCCGGACGGCCGACCAGGAATCCCTGTACCAGGTCGCAACCGCGTTCGCGCAGCCAGTCCAGCTGCTCTGGGAGCTCCACTCCTTCGGCGACGACCTCTAGATCGAGAGCGTGACCGAGCTGGATCGCGGTTTCGAGCAGGCTTTCGCCTCGCCGGGAGCGGCCGATCTCGGCAGTGAGCTCGAGAGCGATCTTGAGACGATCACAGGGTAGTGCCCGCAGGTGAGTGATCGACGCGTAGCCGGCACCGAAGTCGTCGAGCGCGACGGAGATCCCGAGCGCGCGCAGAGAGTCGAGAGCCCGGGAGCTCATCTGCAAGTCGTGGATCGCGGTACTCTCGGTGACTTCCACCACCAGCATTTGCGGTGAGATGCCGGAAGCCTCGAGCGAGGACCGGATGCCGTTCACCAGATCGCGGTCGTGGAGGGAACGCGCCGAGAGGTTGACGGCCAGGCGGGGGCGTGCGTTCGTCGGCAACGCCGACAGGTCGGTCAGAGCACGGAGCAAGACGCGGCGATCGAGTTGCACCACCAATCGAGAGTCCTCCGCCACGGGGACGAACTCACCGGCCGGGATCGATCGGCCTCGCTCATCCGTCCAGCGCTCCAAAGCCTCGACGCAGTGGATGCTGCCATCGCTCGGATCGACGAGAGGCTGGTAGAGAACGCGGAGAGCGTCGTTCTCCACCGCTTTGCGTAACCGTGCCTCCAGTTCGAGACGGCCGAGGCTGTACGGGCTCGAGGCGGCCTCGAAGAAGGCGAACCCTCCGCCCCTCTCCTTGGCGTGGTACATGGCGATGTCGGCGTGTTTCAACAGAGTCTCGAGATCGTTGCCATCGTCGGGATACAGCGCGATCCCCACCGACGCGCCTACATGAACATCGCGACCTCGCAGCTCGTAGGTCCGGTCGAGGTTCTCGAGGAGACGCCCCGCGGAACGTGCTGCCTCCATGCGGCAAGCTTCGGGTAGCAGCACGGCGAACTCGTCGCCACCCAAGCGCGCCAAGAGGTCGGACTGGCGTACGAAACTTCGGAGATCGGCGCTGATGTCCACGAGCAGATCGTCGCCGGCGTCGTGTCCGAGGGTGTCGTTGACGTGCTTGAACCGGTCGAGATCGAGATAGAGAAGGGCGGCCTCACGGCCGCGTCGCGCTGCCTGGGCCAGTAGATGACCGGCCTGCTCGTGCAGCATGCGGCGGTTGTAAAGGTCGGTCAGCGAATCGAAATACGCCATGCGCTGGATCTGCGTCTCGTGGCGCTTCCGTTCGATGGCCGTCGCGATCTGGTCGGCGACGAAGCCGATCATCCGGCGGTGCGCCGAGTCGAGCCGAACTGATTCGTCGTAGCTCTGGAGAGCGAGGGCGCCGATGGTGCCGCTCTTCGTCCGCAGCGGAACCCCGAGCCAAAAGGCCGGGATGGCCCCTTGCACTCGGAAGACACCGGCGTCGATCCGCTCCTCGATGTCCTCTCGGCTCATGAGCAGAGGTTCGCCGGAGCGGAGGACGTGATCGGTCATGCCGGCGCTCGTTTTCTGTGGGTCGGGAGGAGGATCGACCACGTCGACGAAGTACGGGAATCGGATCAGCTCCGTATCGGCGTTCCACAGAGCGATGTAGAGATTCTCGGCCGGCATCAGCCGATCGATGATCTGGTGAATGCGTCGGTAGAGCGCCTGGAGGTCCGCAGTGGCGTGGACGGCCTCCGAGATCTCGTAGACTGCCGACTGGACTTTTTCGACTTCGTGCCTCTCCGTGACGTCCTCGACGATGCCGACACCGCCCGTGATCCGGCTCGAGATCGGGTCGCGTAGCGCGACGGCCCGGAGGGAGATCCAGAGCTGAGCCTGGCTCGTCGTCGCACGGTATTCGCCTTCGTATTCGCCCGTTTCTCCGGCCAACGCAGCTCGCATGGCCGGTACGACGTTCTGATCGCGCAACCGCTTCATGTCGAGGCCGAGGAGCGACTGTCGGCTGGACTGGAGAATCTCCTCGAGCCGGTGGTTGAGATCTGTGATCACCAGATCCCGGTCGTAGGTGAGGACACCGACCGGGGACTGCTCGAAAAGGAGCCGGTATCGCTCGTGACTCTTGGCAGCCTCGACGATGGCCGCGTCGAGCCTCGGATCGCTCTCTCCGTTCGATGGGCATTCCGCCTCGCGCGTTCCCACATTGTCGGAGCGGTCACTCTCGATCCAGTCATGTGAAATGCCAGTTTCCCTACCCATTCCCACCAGTATAGGCATTCTGGCATCTCGATACATCTGTAGTGGTTGAATCAGGGCCCTACTCGAGCGGCAACGCCGCGCTTCTTGAGATGCGGAATCGCCCCGAATAGGATGACGGCCTCTGACACGAGGAGGACGGATGGAGCGAATACTCGTCACGGGCGCCCTGGGACAGATCGGTTCGGAGCTTGTGGCCGAGCTACGGAATTCCTACGGATCGGAGAATGTGGTGGCGTCTGACATCAGGGTGCCGCGAGCCGAGTTCCTGCGCACCGACGGACCGTTCGAATACGTGGATTGCACGAACCAGGATCAGATCCAGGAAGCCGTGGTTCGCCACCGGATCGACACCATCTACCACCTGGCCGCGCTTCTTTCGGCCGTGGCCGAGGAGAAACCCCAGCAGGCCTGGGAAATCAACATGGGTGGGCTCTTCCACGTGCTCGAAGTGGCGCGCAAGCTGGGCTGTTCCGTGTTCACGCCCAGCTCCATCGGCGCCTTCGGTAGCGAAACGCCCAAAGATCTGACTCCTCAGGACACCTTGCAACGCCCCTCGACCATGTACGGCGTCACCAAGGTGGCGGGGGAGCTGCTGTGCGACTACTACTACGAGCGTTTCGGTGTCGATACGAGGGGCGTGCGCTTCCCAGGCATCATCAGCCACGTGGCACAGCCGGGTGGTGGGACTACCGACTATGCGGTGGAGATCTTCTACCAGGCACTCCGCTACGAGCATTTCACTTGCTTCCTGACCGCCGAAACCCGACTGGACATGATGTACATGCCCGACGCGATTCGCGCGGCGGTCAAGGTGATGGAGGCCGAACCAGGTCGTTTGGTGCACCGCAATGCGTTCAATGTGACGGCCATGAACTTCACTCCGGAGGAGCTGGCCGACGCGATTCGTGCCCATATCCCGGGCTTCGTCATCGAATACGACCCCGATCCGGTACGCCAGAAGATCGCCGATTCATGGCCCAACTCCCTCGACGACTCTTCCGCCCGCTCGGAGTGGGACTGGCAGCCGCAGTACGATCTAGAGTCGATGGTCGCCGACATGATCGACAACCTGCGGCGGAAACTGAAGAACGAATGACTCTATCCGGACCGTCGATCCAGCGGTTCGTCGATTGGTGACCTAGCCCGAGGATCGGTAGTGCCAAAGGTCAGACAGCCAGAATGTCCGAACAAGGGTTTCCGCGGTGCTTCCCAGGGCCCTGTCCACCGACCAGAACTCATCCCGCGATCAGCAAGATTCAGCATCCAAGGAGCTTCGACTCGATGTCCTCGACTTCACACCCGTTAGACGCCGCCCTCGAGACTCACGTCGCTCGTCTGGAGGAGCAAGGCACCGCCAAGGGAGCGGAGAACGTCATCGTGAGAGTGCTGGCGGCCGAAGGCGACCGCGGTCCACGTTGTCTGTTGGAAGGGCAGGGGGACAAGCTCTTCTTGAAGATGAACTCCAACAGCTACCTGGGGCTGTCGGCGCGGGAAGAACTCTTGCACGCCGAGGAGGAGGCGGCGAGGAGCTTCGGTTCCGGCCCTGGCGCGGTGCGTTTCATCAGCGGTACCTACCGACACCACACGGAGCTGGAGCGGCGTCTCGCAGCGTTCCACGGACGGGAGTCGGGAATGATCTTCTCGGCCGCCTATGCCACCGTCTTGGGTGTGCTCGTACCGCTCGTCGACCGCGAGACGACGGTCATCTCCGACGAGCTCAATCACAACTGCATCATCAACGCCATGCGCCTGGCCCGGCCCAAGGAGAAGATGATCTACGGTCATCTCGAGATGGCCGAGCTCAGAAAGTCACTGGCCGGCGGCACGGGCCGGAGAGCCATCCTGGTGACCGACGGCATCTTCTCCATGCGTGGCTCGCACGCACCCCTGCGGGAGATCGTAGCCCTGGCGCGGGAACACGACGCGCGCTACGAGGAAGGTGTCACGGTAGTGGTCGACGATTCCCACGGCGTCGGGGCGTTCGGTCGTAGTGGCCGTGGCACGGAGGAATACGCGGGAGCACGCGGTGACGTGTTGGTCGGCACCTTGGGCAAGGCTTTCGGTGTCAACGGAGGCTACGTGGTCGGCAGTGCTGCCCTGACACGGTTCTTGCGCGAGAGCGCACCGACCTACATCTACTCCAACCCCATCACGGTCGGTGAGTGCGCTGCTGCCTTGGCATCTCTGGACATTCTCGAGAGCGACGAGGGCCCCCGACGCCTCGACCATCTGCAGGAGATGACGACGCGTTTCGCCAAAGGCATCGTCGACATCGGTTGGGAGACGATTCCGGGCGACCATCCCGTGACACCCCTGATGGTGCGCGAGACCGAGAAGACCGCGGCCCTCGTGGAGCACCTCTTCGACCACGGCATCCTGGCCACCGGGCTCAACTATCCCGTGGTGCCCAAGGGCGACCAGTCCATCCGCTTCCAGATCAATGCCGACCACACCGCTCGCGACATCGACGAAGTGCTGACGGCGATCGAAGACTTCGGAGGTTAGTGTCCTTCGTGCTGGCGAGCTCGCTGCGTCTGCTGCATGACGTTTCCGTCGCACTTCTAGTAGAGGAACGAGGGCGGGTCCACGTCGGTAGCGGGCTCCTGGTACGGCTGGCCGATGGACACGGTGGAGCGGGTCGGGTAGTCGTTGCCACCGCACGGCACAACCTCGACGGTGTATGCGGAGTTCGGGCCATTCGGGTGGTGCCCCGCGGCCGCTATCGGGCCGATCCGCTGCGGGTCGAGGGCTTCGGTCTCGGTCCTCGCGAAGGACCCGACGTGGCCTGGATCGAGCTGGATAGGCAAGAGGTCGCTCGCCGCGGTCTCGAGGCTCTCCATTGGTCGTACCTGGCAGCGGACGTGCAGCCGGGCCACCAGTTGACCGTGTACGGATTCCCGGCCGGTCACTTCCGGAGCTCGTCGATTCGCGGTACCCGCTTCGATCTCCTGGCCGCGGCTCACGCCGGCAGTCCGACGACTTGCGAACACCGCCCCGACGACTTGGCCGTCCGCTGGTCGGAGTCCGATGTTCATCCCAGGGGGCTCTCCGGCTGCGGGATCTGGGCACACGTCGCCGGACGACCTCGCCCTGTTGCCCTTGCACGTGCCTGGCACGGCGGACGTGGGCTCCTCTATTGCACACCCATCGCTGCGTGGCTCCAGTGGGCCGGCAGCCACCCATCGACTAGGAGGTCGAATCCATGAGTCGGAACCTCGCCCTGCCCGATGCCCGCCGACTGCTCGATTCCGTCGCGCAGGAGCTACACCGTGGCCTCGTCGGCCAGGACGACTTGGTGCGCGGTCTGCTCATCGCACTTCTGGCCGACGGGCACATCTTGATCGAGGGCGTGCCCGGGCTCGGTAAAACCCGCGCGGTGAACCTGCTGGCAAAGATCTGCAATCTGGCGTTCCAACGCATCCAGTTCACGCCCGACCTGCTGCCGGCCGATCTCGTGGGTACACGGGTCTACGATCGAGAGACCTCCGGCTTCCGAACCGTTCGCGGTCCCGTGTTCACCAATCTGTTGCTGGCCGACGAGATCAACCGGGCTCCGGCCAAGGTGCAGTCCGCCCTTCTCGAAACCATGCAAGAGCGGCAGGTCACCATCGGTCGCGAAACCCAAGCCTTGCCCGTGCCCTTTCGGGTCTTCGCGACCATGAACCCGATCGAGCAGGAGGGCACCTATCCATTGCCCGAGGCCCAACTCGATCGCTTCCTGCTCAAGCTGGTGGTTGGCTATCCGAAAGCCGAAGAGGAACGAAACATCGTTCGCATGGTCATGGACGAGGTCGAAGCGCCCGACCTCGAGGCGCTCCTCGAGCCTGCGGATGTAAGCGCCTTGGCGGAGACGACCCGCAGCATCCACGTGGAGTCGGCGCTGGTGGACTACGCCACCGAGTTGGTGCAGGCCACGCGCAGACCCGCCGACTACAAGCTGGAGCTCGGTCCCTATGTGGAGCTGGGCGCGTCCCCACGGGCGTCGATCGCGTTGGTGCAAGCGGCGCGTGCAATAGCGGTTCTCGACGGCCGTGCCCAGGTCGTGCCGGACGACGTCAAAGCAGTCGCCCGCGGAGTACTCAGGCATCGAATCTTGATCACCTATGTGGGCCAGGCGGAAAGCGTCACTTCGGAGAGCATCGTGGCCGAGATTCTGGAGACCGTGAAGGTGCCGTGAGGCGTCCCGGGATGAAGGACGGCGGGAACCAGCAGCCAGCATCGATCGGTGTCGACGAATTGGTCCACCGAGTCCGGCTCCTCGAGCTGGCGGCACGAAAGAACGTGGGCAGCCTCCTGGCCGGCGACTGGCAGACGACCTTCGTCGGCGATGGGCTGGAGTTCCATGAAGCGCGGCGATACGTGGAGGGAGATCCGGTACGCCGTATCGACTGGAACTTGTCTGCGCGTCTGGACGAGCCTCACGTCCGCATCGACCGAGAGGAGCGCCAGCGTGAGGTGCTGCTCGCAGTGGACGTGTCGCCATCGATGTACTCGGGATTCGGCCGGCGGACCAAGTTGGAAACGGCCGTGGATCTCGCGGCGACACTGGCGGTGAGCGCGATCGACGTCGGCGATCGCTTGGGGCTCTTCCTGTGGGCCGACCGAGTCCTGGCCGAGCTACCACCGCGTTCGGGCCGCCGTCAGCTCTTCGAGGCACTGCGTTTGCTGCTCGATCACACCGCGCCTTGGACGCGCCCAGTTCTCGAATCTGATCCCCGGTCTGCGATCCATGCCATCGAACGCCGCCGCGGCCGGCGCTTCGTGATCTTTCTCATCTCGGATTTTCTGGACCATGACGTGCCGGAAGATCTCCGCCACTTGCGCCGCCGGCACGACGTCTCGCTGCTGCAGGTGGTCGATCCGTTCGAGCAGATCGACTCGAGCCCCTTGCGCTTCGCCGGCGCCGCTCCGGAGGGCGTCCCGCGAAGCGGTGTCGTCGTCACCAGCTCGGCAGCCTTCCGTTCTCCGGAGAATCTACGTAGGCAAGCTGCTGCCCTGCGCATTGCCACGCTCGCCATCTCGACGAACGACGATGTCGCCTCCCGGCTCGGTACGTTCCTCCAACACAAACGATCGGCCGGCGTGTGAGATCAGCTTCGCAGATCCGTAGGTCGTCCGACGATCCGGCGTCGCCGGACTTCGAGCTCCAGCTGGCGGACCTTCCCTATGGTCTGGAGGACGCTCGACACCTTCTCGATCTGGAGCAGCTGCGCGCGTCGCTTTGGACAGTCCTGACCCTGCTCCTGCTTTTGTTCCTGGCGCGATGGTGGCGCAGAAGGGTGACGCGCCGGCACCTCCGGTCGACGATCTCGACACCTTCGCCGGCCAGATCCGCGACATCGGTGCCGCTACCTGGTATCGCGGGGCAGATCATCTCGCTGCGTGATCGGCATCTGACCGCTGGTACCTTTCGTGAAGGGTGTCACGAGCTGGCTGCCGTACTTCGTAGCTTCTACGAAGGCCTGTGGAGCGCGCCGTTGAGGACTCGCACCGTAGGCGAGATTCAGCGTCTGGGAGAACACCGGATCGGTGCCGAGGACGGCGGTGCGACCGGTCGTCTCTTCGGCCTGCTGGAGGGTCTTCAGTTCGCGCGCCGTGCCCCGACCGCAGGAGACCTGGAGGCTGTGTGCGATCTGGCCGCCGACGTCACATCCGTCCACGATAGGCCAGGGGCCGGGAGCAGTTCGTGAGCTGGAGCGCGCTCTCCTTCCTGGCACCCTTGTCCCTCGAGAGGCCTGCGTGCCTCCTCTTGCTTCTTCTCCTGCCGCTGCACGTCATGCTGCGGGTGCGCGCCGAGTCGCGCCAGCGGACCATCTACCCACCGCTGCAGTTCACCGCCCATCGGAAGATCCGGTCCGATCGTCCTTGGCTCGTCTTGCAGCTGGCTCTGGAGGTGCTGTTGTTGGCGGTCGTGGTGCTCGGCCTGACGGGTTTGCACCGCATCGATGAAGTGGAGCGATGGACCGGAGAAGGCATCGATATCGCTCTGGTGATGGACGTGTCGCTGAGCATGCTGGCGGACGATTTCCCGCCGGATCGGATCACGGCTATGCGGCGTCTGGCTGACCGGTTCCTGGCCCGTAGCGGTGGACATCGGGTGGCACTGGTCGTTTTCGCCAAGGATGTTTACCTGCAGAGCCCACCGACCATGGATCGTCATGTGCTGCAGTCTCTGCTGGACGGTGTGCGCGTGGATGGATTGAACCAGGCTGCCAGCGGCGGGACCGCCATCGGCGATGCGCTACTCGTGGCGGCACAGACCCTCGACGAAGTGCGTGAACCAGAGCGCGATCAGGCCGTGGTGATCCTTACCGACGGCGAATCCAATCTTGGAGTCGAGCCGTCGTGGGCCGCGCGCTATCTGAAGCACCTCGGCCAGCGTCTCTACGCCATTGGTGTCGGGGGTACCGAGCCCGTGCAGGTGACGTATTTCGGCGAGCTGGTAGGAGGCGGAGACGATCCCTACCTTGCGGTTCTCGACGACACTGAGCTGCAGCGAACCGTCGATGCAGCGGACGGAAAGTACTTCCGGGCGCTCGATGTCGACGCGTTGGAGAAGGTCTTCTCCGAGCTGTCGAGACTAGAGAGCGCACCGCTGGAACGTAGGACCGTGCGAGTAAAGTCGTCGCTGTCCCACGGGCCGGCATTGTTGGCGTTGCCCCTGTGGTGGATCGTTCTGTGGCTCGGTGGAATGATCCGACGGAGGCCCTACCGATGACTTTCGGGGCGCTCTGGACACTGCTGTTGGTACCTCTTTGGCTGGCTCTCTACGTCCGCTTCGGCCGAGTGCAGATCGCCGCGGTGCGCTGGATCGAGGAACACATCGGGCCACGGTTCCGCCGCCGGCTCACGGCATGGTCCCACCGGTCGAGCCGGAGGCACGTGGCGTTTCTCGCCGTTCTGATGGCATTGCTCGTCGCCGCTGCCACCGGACCTGCATGGCTCGGAGGTGACGCGCGCGTTCGGAACAGCGGACGTCTCTTGCTCGCCATCGATGCCTCGGCCAGCATGCTGGCACAGGACGTCCCTGTCCGTGGCCAGGAGGAGAGAGTGGCCCGTTTCGAGGTCGCCAAGCAGCTGGCCGCCGAGCTGGCGGACGACCTCGGCGACTGGCAGGTCGGTCTGTCGAGCTGGAGCGGTGTCGCCACCGCACATCTTCCTCTACATCGCGATGTCGCGTTGACGAAGAGCGCGACCCTCGGTCTGCGGCACCACTCGCTCTACCGGTCGTCGGGCTCCAGTTTCGAGTCGATTCTCGACGTGGCCTTGCGCTTCCACGACCCGGAAGAAAACGCACTGCAGGTTCTTCTATTCAGCGACGGCGAGATGCCGAAACAGGAGCTGTACGACGAGGCTCTCGCTGCCTTGGTAGAAGCCGGAATCGTGGTCCACGCAGTGGGGCTGGGAGGCACAAAGCTGCACGGGATGGTCGTCTGGGATCCGCAGGACCTCGGGAAACCGGAAGAGGAACGGCGGGTTCTGAAGGAGTTCCAGACGCAACGACGCGACGAGCATCTGGCGCGCATCACGCGGGCGACGGGCGGCCGATTCATGGTCCCCGATCTCGAGTTCGTCCAGGGCGACGATGGGCCGATCGCCGAGCTCGCCGGACGCTGGGGCGAGTGGTTGCGGGAGGTCGAGGTCGATGTCGGTGCCGACCAGCGACGGGCGGCAAAACGCGATCTCGGGGCGGTGTTGCTAGCCCTATTCCTCCTCGGCGTCCTTCTGGATCTCCATGGCTTGGGGCGCGGTCGCGGAGGTACCCCGACCTTCCGACTCGACGCGGTTGGCCGCAGGCCAGAGCGTGGTCTGAAGGCAAGCTCCCTGGCCGTCCTGATCGGGGCCGCTCTCCTGCCTTCGAGTTGCGGCGACGGTGGGCTATGGAACGCCTTGGGGGGAACCGTCTGGAAGGCTCATCGAGCCAATGAGATGGGGATTCAGTTTTCAGACGGCGGGCGTCACGAGGAAGCTGGGACCCGCTTCGTGCGTAGCGCTGCCTTCGGAGTGGATCCGGAGATCCCGACCTACAACCATGCCCGTTCCCGGACTCTCGCCGAAGACTTCGCGGCGGCACACGAGCTCAACGAAACCGCGCTGGAACTCGCGCCGGGGCTCGACGAGGCCCGATTCAACGACGGGGTTCTCCTGTACCGCTGGGGCACCGTGGAAGCCCATCCCCAGGGCTGCGAGCTGGGCCGTACTCTCGATCTCTGGAAAAGCGCTCAATCTCGTTTCGACGATGTTGCCGAGTCGGCGAAGGATCCGGACCTGCGCCGTAGGGCGCAGGAGCAAGCGGAAACGGTCCGGCGCGAGATCGCGCGTCTCGAGCAGCTGGTCGCCGATCCGCCAGCTCCCTGTCGTTCCGAGTCGGAGGCGCCATCGGACGATCCTGAGGACGAATCAGACGAGTCGAACGAAGGGGGAGGAAGTGCCGAGCCGCCGCCGGCCGCCGGCGAGCCGCCACCGCAGACGGCGGAGCCGCCGTCTTCCGAACCCCCCGCAGCGGAACCACCGCCTGCAAGCGGGTCCACAGCGCCATCGTCGCCAGATCGAGACGGGGGTTCACAGGAGCCAAAGCCGAATGGGTCAGGTGGAGCCGTTGAGGTCCTGTCCGGCGAAGAGCTGCAGGAGGTCCTCGCCGAGCTGGACCGAATCCGTAACCAGGCGCTGGAGGAAGGCAAGTATCATCATCGTAGTGCTGCCGAGCAGGTCGACGAGGAGTCGTTCGGCAATCCGGACGACGTCTGGTGGTGATGGAATAGCCTGCTCTTCGACCTAGACTGGACCGGAAACGGGGGGATTACGATGCGCTACTTCGCGAGGTCGATTCAGTTCACGATGGTCGTCGCAACGCTCGCCATGCCCGCGTCAGCCCAGCTGCCAGACTGGAACGTCGTGATGGATTTCGAGGACACTCGAGACGAGGCGACCGATCCGGGCGAGCTGGTCCAGGGCGACTGCGATGCATTTTTGGACGTGTACGAGTTCACGTCGGACGCGGCTGCGACGATCTACAACGACGTCCCCTGGGAAGTCTATGGGGATGGGCAGAGCCTGAAGAGCACTGTTCAGCAGGGAAGTAGTGGCTTCGGCAGCTTCGGCGGCATTCTGAATCTCCCAGCTTGCGGGATGGAGCGGCTATCGGAAGGTGACGAGGTGTGGATCCGGTTTCGTATGAAGTTTCCACCAGACTTCGCCTACCCCAACGGTAGGCTCAAGTGGGTTCGGCTGAGAACCAGGGACGCAGCCACAGGTGACTCGGAGGGGTACTTGGACATGTACCTGAACAACCCTGACTTTCCGGTGGGCTCCGAGCGGCCGTTCCATCTGATCGCGGAATTCGATGGCCACTGGGATTACCTTGGAGAGGCTACTGACCTACACAGGTTAGATCGGTGGGAGACCTATGAGATCTACTATCGGCTGAACTCCCAGTCCAATAATCTCGCGCCGGGGACCGGCGGCGTGGCCCGGATCTGGAAGAACGGACTGCTTCTAGCTGAGGTGACGGACCGAAAGACACTGAACGAGTCCGACAGTTTCATCGCGTCGATCTACCTCTTCACGTGGTTCACCAACAACGGCTCGCCCCAGACGCAGTCCGTGTTTCTAGATGACCTGAGAATCACCAACGTCACGCCGGGAGACGTAGATGCACACGGCAATCCCTACATCGGAATGGAGCCGCTCACGATGCTCTTTTCTGACGGCTTCGAGCTGGGCAACACCTCCGCCTGGTCCCACACGCGGTAGTCAGAGCGCGTCAAGGATTCTTTGCCGGTTGCGCTTTGAATGGGATCGCCCAGACGAAATCGGTTTGCAGGAACAGGCGCTGAGAGCCGTTGCCGTTGAACGTGGTGTACCAGTTGCGGTCGGGATATCCGAATGGGGTGATGAAGGTGATCCCGAACTGAGACGGTGTGGTTTGTGACAGGGGCCAGCCCTGGAACTCACCGAAGATTGGAAAGGCGTTCTTGCCGTCCGGCGTGACCGCGGCCCGCGCGTGGCAGCTCATGCAGGACGCCGTCTGTACGAAGCCGTCTTCGGTCACCGAGTTGCCGAGGAAGTTGGGATTGCCGGTCGAGTCGGCGAAGTCGATCATCACTCCTTTGATGCGATACTGCTTGTACGCCTCGAAGTAGGCTCCCTCGTAGCCCGCCTTACGGTATAGATCCAGGAGGCGAGCGGTCTGTGTTTCCGCCGGATAGGTCTGACCCACCTTGTCCGTGTGCGATGGTGTGAACACAGGAGTCTGGCCGAAGCAATCACGGCACCCCAGAAAATCGCAGCGGCCCGCGTTGCTCCACTGCTCGAACGTGGCCCAGGTCCAGTTCGGGAGGTCCTTCGTGATGACGTGGGAAGCTACCAAGCCGTAGAGCTCGCCGTTGATGTAGTTCCAGTGGTATTGGGGCTTCTGATCCTCCGTGATCGGGATGTAGTTACCCTTGACTTCGATGGCGTCGGTGGGGAACTCCACTTCCTGACCCGATTTGAAGAACGCGGCGATTCCTTGGGTGTACCAGAGCCCGTTGTCGATGATGTAGTCGAACGCTGCTCGATTTCGGTAGACCAGCTCGATCGGTTGAGGGTCGCTGCTGTCACCCGCGGAGGCTACGTGCAGGGCCCTCACCGGCTGGGCGCGGTCCTGTCGTTTGAGGTACTCGATGCGATCCTCCCACTGGGGCGGATTGGCCGGATCCGGATCCGAGGGGAATGTGAAGCCGTCCTCGGCGAACGTTTCCCAGACCGCGTTGTTCGTAGAGGCGGTCTGACCATTGGCAAGCACGACCTCCCACTGGATTCTCGCCATCCTGTTGAGCTTGACGAACTTCTGCCACATGAAACGGTAGGGCTGGTTGGCCGGGATCGCCTGGTCGTTCCCGTGGACATTGTGATTGCAGTTGGGACCCAGCCCGAGCGGGAACTGATAGGGCTCCTGCTCTTGGGCCGAGGTGGGGCTCGTCAACAGGGCAAAGGTCGCGATCAGAATGGGAATCCGACGCATGATGTCTCCTTCCTACGGTGAGATGGACGAGATGCCCAGCCAGCCTGCATGGGGCGGCTCTTCTTCGGCGTCACACCTGGTCCGGGACCCCGCCAGGTCCGGCCTGAGTCTGCGGAGAGTCCGAGCCAGTGCGCCGAGGAAGCATTCGGGTTTATATAGTGATCTATTGTCTGATCTTTAGGAGTAAAATATGCGATCATATTGCAAAAGTCAATCTATTTACCTTCTCCTTAATGTGTATCGGAGTAGAGGTACACAAACCTCGCCGATCGGGAGACGCGGCAGCCGAGGGGCCGCTCCACGACTCCTCTTGCGTCAGCTGGTGGTAGCGATCAGCTCGTTCACCGCCGCCGCGAGCTCGGGGCCCGAGTCCTCCTGCAGGAAGTGACCGCCTCGCAATGTCGTATGAGGCATGCCCTCGGATCCGGGGATCTTCTTGCGGAGCCAGCGGTCCGCCCCACGGGTCATGGGGTCACCAGACGAGAAAGCTGTGAGAAAGGGCTTGTCCCAGGCCTCCAGGACCTTCCACGCCCGCCGGTTGGCTGGAGCGGCGGGATCGTCGCGCTCGATGGGGACGAGCGCAGGAAAAGCACGGGCTCCCGCCTTGAAGGCGGCGCTGGGGAAAGGGGCGTCGTAGGCTTTCCTCTCATCTGAATTGAGCTTCCGACGGGTCCCGATGTCGACGATGCGCGAAATCGGGAACCAGGGTGACCAGCGAGCGAATGCTCTCCAGATCTTGAAGGCCGCGGGGAACGGCTGGTCACCGGTGGGCAGAGCGCCGTTGCCGACCACGATTCGATCGAATCGTTCCGGGTTCTCGGCCGCCATGCGCAGACCGAGCAGCGATCCCCAGTCCTGACAAACGAGCGTGATGTGACGGAGGTCGAGGATTCCGGTCACCAGCTCCATCATCCAGTCCATATGCTTTTGGTAGCTGTAATCCGAGACCCTCGCGGGCTTGTCGGATTTGCCGAAACCCACCAGATCGGGAGCGACCACGCGATGCCGTTCGGCACAGATCGGGATCATGAACCGATAGAGGTAGGACCATGAAGGCTCGCCATGCATCATCAGGATCGGATGTACGTCGCGCGGACCCTCGTCCACGTAGTGAACCCTCAGACCGTCGCTCAGCTCGGCGAAGTGAGGTGTGAACGGATAGTCGGGAAGGTCAGTAAACCGTTCTTCGGGCGTTCGCAGGATGCTCGGGGTGGACATGGATCGAGCTTGCCCCAGACCTCGCCCCAAGGCAAGTGACTGGCTAGTCTGCACACCAGACACCACGTTCCAGAGTCACGTCGGATCGACACGGCCGGGACTGTCCGAGCTGGGAACCAGCCAAGAAGGCCGCGCGCACGGGTGTGACGGTCGCGGAGCCATTTCTGGATGGGGTCTGGGGCCTAGCCGCGTCTCGGACCTGTGCGGGCCGGTCCACTGAGCGCACGGATCACCAACGCCTCGGTCTCCAGATTCAGACCGGGGACTGCGGGCTCGAGCTCGGGCTGCCTGCCTCCGACCCAGGTAGCGGACAATCCGCGACCTCCCGGTCCGGCGCTTTCGTCCTCTCCGGCCGACAAGGCAGTGTGGAGGCCCGATTCGATCTCCTTCATCGGCAGATCGTCGAGGCGTTGGTTGTCCGCGGCGATGAGCAACATGGCGCGCTCGGCGCGAGCGACCTCTCGTCGCCTTGCGACGTGCCAGGTCAGTCGGGTCAGTTGCTCCAAGGGGAAGCGCACAGCGTGTGCCGCGGGTGCGGTATCGCGCCACATCTCTCCGGCGGACGCCACCAACATCGCGGTTTCCGAAAACTGCTCTTCGCTCCCCGAGCCCCCGATGGCACCTGTACGGATCTCCCGTGCCAGAGCGCCCAGGTCCGAGCCCAGCTCCTCCAAGCGCAGTCCGACGATTCGCTCGTCGGTTTCGTCCAGCTCCAGATCCGAGTGACGGATCGCCAACAAGAGGACGTGAAGCTGATGGATCCGTTGCAAGATCGGAGATCTTCGACGCCAAGGCCCCTCGACGACACGGTCGTCGCCATCCCGGCGGATCTGCTCTGCTCGGCCAGCGTCGAGTAACGCCCGGGCCACCTGACGCAGTTCCGTTCGCTGAAGAACTCCTCCTCGCCATGCCGCCAGCGCGATCGTTGGGTCTTCCAGTTCGCGGGAGCGGATCTCTTCCGCCAAGAGGTGGAGTGTACTCGCGGGAAGCTGCGTCGCGACCCAGATCAGTGGAGAGGCGGCTTCCAGAGCCGACAGGTTCCGGGACGGCTCGCCTTCCAGGTGCTCGGCAACGAGGTCGAGTGTGGTTGCGACTGCCACTTTGCGCATGGCGTAGCGCTCGACCGTGTCGCGCTCTTCGAAGTACCAGTCGTACTCGTCTGCGTAGGCGAGATCGTAGCCGTCGAGATCCGATTCTTTGGATTCGCCAGTGACTCCGAGGGCCGTGAGGTCAAAGGCCTCGATGGGTTCGACGAGGCTGCTGTCGGGGTTGTCGCGGGAGCTATCGGATCGGTTGCCCGTACCGCCCACCTCGTCCGAGCCGTGGAAGATCGAATCGTCGTCGTAGGAAGAACAGTAGGCGTTCATGGGAGACCTCGGATCGGGCGGCTCCGAGAGCTGAGAGACCGCAGAAAGAATCGCCGGTCAGCCGGAACGAATGCCGGCCGAACCGCCAGTGGGAATGGAACATCGGTGGGCTCTGATGGAACTCACCTGTTCGGTACTGCGGAAAAACGCGTTAGATCCCGCCAATCTGGCGCGAAGGAGAGCGAAGCAGCGCGTTGATCCGTCGTCGCTTCTAGGAGAAGATCCGGCCCGTCCGGCTCGCCGGATTGCTCTCCGATTGCCGATTCCCCGAGGAAACCCCATGTCCAAGGTTCGAAAAAAGAAACCCCAACGTGTCAAGGCGCGCCTCTCCCGAGGCCTCCACGATCTCATGTCACAGCAGCAGCTGGCTCGTGAGTGGATGTTCCAGCGGATCCGCGGTGTCTACGAAAGATACGGCTTCGTACCTCTTTCGACGCCAGCGGTGGAGTATCTGGACGTCCTCCTGGGTTCCGAACCCGGAGACGAGGCGACCAAGCAGATTTTCACTGTGTCCAATCCCGAGGGCGAGGAGCTGGGTCTCCGTTTCGACCTCACGGTTCCGCTGGCCCGCGTGGTGGCCCAATACCGCGAGTTAGAGCGGCCATTCCGTCGCTACCAGGTGGCACAGGTGTGGCGCGGCGACAAACCCGACAAGGGCCGCTTCCGCGAGTTCACCCAGTTCGACCTGGATTCGGTCGGAACCAAGTCGGAGCTGGCCGACGCCGAAATCCTGGCTGCGGGATGCGACACGTTCGAGGCGCTCGGGATCGAGCGGTACTCGATCCGTTACTCCAGCCGCAAGCTCCTGGAGGTTCTCCTGACCTACGCCGGAGTCTCGGCCGATCTGGGCAAGGATGTTTTCCGGGTTCTGGACAAGCTCGACAAGGCGGGACTGGACAAGGTAAAGCTCGAGCTCACCACGGGCTACAAAGACGAGTCGGGCGACACGATTCGTGGGCTGGGCTTGGCCGTCGCGCAAGTGGCGAAGATCGAGGAGTTTCTGACGCTCCGGTCCGAAGTCCGTCAGGAGGTCGTGGACCGTCTTCGGACGCTCTTCGACAGAGTCGACGGGGCCGGAGCAGCCATCGCCACGGTCGAGAAGATCTCTGATCACCTCCATGCCCTCGGCTACGGTGACGACAAAGTGCAGATCGACCTGTCGATCGCTCGTGGGCTGGCCTATTACACAGGACCCATCTTCGAAGCCGTGTTGCTCGACGCACCGCAGTTCGGCTCGGTTTTCGGAGGAGGGCGGTACGACGGTCTCGTCAAGCGATTCTCCGGCGAGGATGTGCCCGCTGTGGGTGCCTCCATCGGAGTCGATCGTCTGCTCGCGGCGCTCCGGCACCTGGGCAAGCTGCACAGTCGCAGATCGACGGCGCAAGTACTGGTGACCATCCTCGATCCGGCCCTGGAGAGCGAGTACGTTGCGCTCACCTGGGAGCTGCGTCGGGCTGGAATCGCTGCGGAGATCTACCTCGGCAACCCGAAGCGCGGTCTCGGCAAGCAGCTCAAGTACGGCGACGCTCTGGAGATACCGGTGGCACTGATCCTCGGAGAGGACGAGATTGCCAAGGGCATCGTTCAGATCAAGGACATGGATGCCGGACGGCGTAGCAGCGAAGCGATTGTAGATCGGGAGGAATGGTTGGCGCGCCGCCCCGGGCAGCGCGAGGTGCCGCGGGAGCAGTTGATCGAAGAGCTGCGCCAGCTGCTGGACACGATCGATCGCGACGCTGCCGGAATGATCACAGCGACCTCCGCTTCGTGATCGTTCATCGCTTCGCCGGTTGACACCGCCACGCTAGTCGCTCCGTCAGCTCGACGAGACCAGGTGGTGTGCCAGCTCTTCGAGAAAGATCGTGAGATCCACGTCCTTGACACGGACTCCGTCGACCTCCTCCAGTCGCACCGGCGCGAAGTTGAGTACGGCGCGTACCCCGGCGCCGACGAGCGCGAAGTAGTTCTCCGCGGCGGCCTCGGCCGGTACGGCGAGAATCCCCATGTCGGCACCCGTGGATTCCACCACCTCGGCGAGCTCGAGGGGATCGCGCACCGTCAGGTCTCCGATCCGCGCTCCGATCCGCTTCGGGTCGATGTCGAAGACCGCCACGATGTGAAACGCGCCGGTATTCAGTCCGGGAAACCGTGCCAGCGCCGTACCGATGTTGCCGGCGCCGACGATGACCGCAGCGTGTCTCCGGTCGAGTCCCAGCACGTGTTCCAGTCGCCGACGTAGGCTGACCACGTCGTAGCCGATTCCGCGGATCCCGAACTCACCGTACTGGGCGAGGTCCTTTCGAATCTGCGGCGCCGACAGGCCGAAACGTGAGGCGAGCCTCTGCGAAGAGATGCGTTCGATGCCTTCGCGTTGCAAAGCCCGCAGTGCACGGAGATAGACCGAAAGCCGGTTGAGCGCTAGAGGTGGGGTGTCGCCGGAAGCCATGACAGAGAGTGGATTGCGAGAGAGGAGAGCCCGGGACGGAGGGCGCCGATTGTGTCATATCGGTTTTTCATCGTTGCGTTCGTTACCATCTGAACACCCCCGGCCCTGTGCTACCATGCGCCGGCCATGAGCGAAGCGCCGCAAGATCTGAAGGTTCGAATCAAGAAAATGCTGGTGGAGCGCCTCAAGCTGGAGGTCGATCCGGCGGCCATCGAGGACGACGCTCCACTCTTCTCTGAGCAGGGATTGGGGCTCGATTCCATCGACGCATTGGAGTTGGTGCTCGGCGTCGAGCAGGAGCTCGGTGTTCGTATCGACGACGAAGAAGTGGGCTCGAAAGCCTTTGCTTCAGTGTCCGCCCTGGCCGCGTTCGTCGACGAGCGGATCCAGTCGGGCGTCTGAGATTGACCTCGACGGTCGGGTCGGAGCCGACGCTGCCGCACGGCTTTCCGTTCCGCCTCGTCGATCGCATCATGGACGGCGCGGACGGGCGTCGGGCGGTCATCTCCCTAACCGCCTGCAGCCCTCTGACACATGCCACGCGGCAGGGCCTGCCGGCTACGCTGCTGCTGGAGGCCATGGCACAAGCGGCACTCGCCCTGATGGCTACCGATGTGTCGGAAGGTGACGTAGCCGGCGAAGCGGGACAGCCGGGTCTGCTCGTGGGCATCGATCAGGCCGACTTCTCCGACGCTCTGATTCACGACCCGCCGGGTCCCGGGGTCGAGTTCTATGCCGGATGCCAGGTACGTGGGAGATTCGGCCGCATGGCGAAGGTCGGTGTTTGGATCGAAAGGGAAGGACTCGAGGTGGCGACAGCAGAATTGCTTCTGGCAGCTGGGTAGCCGCAGTACAACTGTCTATGCGCGAGAACCGCTCTGCCTCCCGGCGAACGGCCGCAGGCGACTCAGGGAGACGAGTCGGTCGACCGCCGCCCGGAGGCGCTGCAGCACAGCTCGAGGATCTCGGCGGCGGCGCGGGTCCACGAGAAGTCTCGGGCGCGCCGAAGGCCTCGGCTCACCAGCTCGGCCCGCTGGTTTGGATCGGACAGTAGCTCGGCCAGGGCAAACCGGAGGGCTTCGGTATCATCGGGATCGACGAGGCGCGCAGCGTCGCCGACGACCTCTGGCATGGAGGAACGATCCGACGTCAGGACCGGCGCTCCGCAGGCCATTGCTTCGAGCACCGGAAGGCCAAATCCTTCGGCCAGCGAGGGATAGGCGAAGACTGCGGCACCCTGGTAGAGGTGCAGCAGATCGCTGCCCGTAACGCGCCCCATGCGATGGACGTCGCCGCGCGACTCGGCTCGCTGCAACGTCTCCTCGAGCACGGCGTTGTGCCAGCCGCCTCCGCCCACCACGACGAGAGGATGCTCCCTACGCACCTCATCATCCAGCCGGCTGTGGGCGTCGATGAGCCGCTCCAGGTTCTTTCGTGGCTCCAGCGAGCCTACGGCCAGAAGATATCCACCGGCCAGGCCGAATCGGTCGCGCAGACGACGTTGCAAGGCTTCGGGATCCCGGTCGAGTGTCGGGGCCGCGGCGAATCGTGATTCCAGGCCGGGGTGGACGACTGCGACTTCGGAACGCGGCACGTCGAGGTAACGTTCCAACTCACTCGCGGTGGCCTCGGAGATGGCGAGGAACGTGGCGTCGTTGACGAGGGCGTGAAGGCACCCCTCCAGCGTGTGGATCCGATTGTCGACCGTGTGGCATTCCGGATGGCTGAAGACGGTGAGATCGTAGACGACGAACACCACCGGTCGGTGCCACGCGACCGGGCTTTGCCAACTTGAGGCGAGGAATACGTCACCCGGCTCCCCGCTCGGTGGTTGGGTCAGGCTGACGTCGAATCGAGAATCGAGGTCACCGAACTCTTCGTGTATCGCGGTTTCGTCGAGAGCTCCGGAGAGATCGCATAGAACGATCTGATCGACAGTATAGTCGTCGGCCGAAGCGAGATGATCTACCAATCCACGAACCAGGCCTCGGGTCCAGCTACCGATGCCGTCCGGGGCACCGGCTTTCGACACGTCGACGACCAAGCGCATCAGCAGTCTTCCTGCAGAACGTCTTCGTACAACTCGAGCAGCGTGCGTTCCACGCGCCGGGAGGTACCTGGTTTCAAGCGGCCGGAACGCTCGGCGACGCCGCACAGAGCGAGGAGATGATCCACCCGGCGGCGCCGTTCGAGCGGCCGGAGGCGGTCTGCCATCTCGTCGAGGCGCCGATCGGATCCCTCGGCGTGGTGATATGACGCGTCGGCCAGCAGGTCGATCCTGCGATCGAGCAGCCTCCGGTGCTGTTGGACCTTGCGCGCGAGGAGTACCACGGCGACCGCAGCGGCGGTCGCTGCCAGAAGGGTCAGGAACGTGACGATGAGCAAGATTTCGATGGTGGGTTCGAACTGGGAAAGTACGAGCGGACTGGAAATCTAGCATAGGCCCATCCAGGCAATTGGTACCTAAACCTTTGGTGTGGCTGAGCCTGCGCTCTGCTAAGTTACTCGGGGAGCAGGCGATGACGTCGGAATCAGGGGAACATCGGTCAGCGGCGGCACCGGACAGCCGATCCGGCTCAGAACCGTCGTCGACGTCGATCGTCACGCTCAACTTCTCCGCGGGCGATCGTGTCGCGGATCGCTATCGAATCGTCCGTTTCTTGGCGGAGGGTGGTGGCGGCGAAGTATATGAAGCCGAAGACACCGCACTCGGCACTCACGTCGCGTTGAAGACTCTGCGGGCGGTGGATCGAGATCTCGATGATCCGGAGCCGGCCGTGCGCCGCTTCAAGAGGGAGATCAACCTGGCCCGCCAGGTCACCCATCCGAACGTCTGCCGCATCTACGACCTGGGGCAGCACCGGAAGGAAGACGGCGAGTTGGTCCTCTTCCTGACGATGGAGCTGTTGCTGGGAGAAACTCTGCGCGATCGCATCCGGCGAGAAGGCAAGCTGAGCCTGGGCGATGCGCTTCCGATCGCCCAGCACATCGCCGACGCGCTCGAGGCTGCACGTGCCGCGGGAGTGGTGCATCGGGACCTGAAGAGCGCGAACGTGATTCTCGTTCCATCGGACCACGAGGCGGCGGGATTCCGTGCAGTGGTGACCGATTTCGGGCTAGCTCGCTTCGAACGCGAGGCGGAGACGGGCACGACGAGAGCCGGCCGCGTAGTCGGGACTCCGGAGTACATGGCGCCGGAGCAGCTCGAAGGTGGCAACGTCACGGCGGCGGCGGACATCTATGCGTTTGGCATGGTCTTGTTCGAAATGGTCACGGGCCATCTGCCATTCGCGGGTAGCTCACCGCTCGTGACGGCGCTGCAGCGTTTGCGCGAGGATCCGTCCTCGCCGCGGATCTACGTACCAGATCTCGAACCGCGTTGGGAAGGCACCATCCTGCGATGCCTGAAGCGCGAGCCGGAGGCACGGTTCGGCAGCGCGGAGGATGTGGTGCGCTCGTTACGCGGCCTCGAAGCGGGTTCCAAGACAACGAGACTGTGGCCGCGCTGGGTTGCGGGCCTGGCCCTGACGGCTTCCGTTGGATTCGTTGGCTGGTTGCTGTCCGGCGGGCCCGCGAACGTGGCGGAAGCTGCGTTCCAGCCACGAAAATCGGTCGCACTGGTCGGCGTCTACAACCTGTCTCACAAGCCCGAGCATGCCTGGCTCAGCTCCGCCCTCACCGAAATGCTGGCGACCGAAGCGGCGGCCGGCGGCCGCCTTCGAGTGATTCCCGGAGCCGACGTGGCCCGTGCCCGCCTGGAGCTGGGGGTGGAGGACGATGATCTGCACGGAGGCGACCTTCCGCGTTCCACACTGGAAGGTTTCGCTCGGCTTCTTGGTACCGACCTGCTGGTGCGAGGTGGCTATACCGTCGTTGGAGAAGGCTCTCTGCGACTCGACCTGAGAGTCGAGGACCCGTCGAATGGCGAGGTGCTGGCACGCTTCAGCCGCCGGGGCACCGAGGCGGGCATCCTCGACTTGGTGGAGAGTGCCGGTGCCGATCTGCGCGCCAACCTCGGCGTGAGCGAGACGGCGCCGTCTGCGCTGCGCGCAGCCTTTCCCGAGGACGACCAGGCTCGCCGTCTGTATACCGAAGGACTGCATCTCCTGCGCCATGAAGACATCGGTCAAGCGTTGGAGATGCTCAAGGGTGCGGTGCAGCTCGACCCCGATCAACCCAAGGTTCAGTCGACCTTGGCTTCGGCGTGGGCTTCCGCCGGGCATCGGCCGAAGGCACAACACGTAGCGAGAAATGCCCTGAGCGCGTTGGAGCGAATCGCGGGTACCGACCATGACCTACCCGAGCGTGATCGCAGGTGGGTGGAGGCTCAGTCCCTCGGGCAGCTCGGCGAGCATCGGCGGGCCAACGAGATATGGGCCGAGCTTGCCAGGGAGTTTCCCGACGATCTGGAGCTCGGTTTGCGCCTGGCAGACTCTCAGGTCTCGAGTGGCGAGCCGTCCGAGGCGTTGGAAACCGTGGCGCGCTTGCGCAATCTGCCGCGCGGAGACGACCCTCGACTTCACCTGGCGGAGGCCGAAGCGGCTCGTGCGGTCTCTGGCTACGAGCAACAGATGGCTGCGGCCGAGCGTGCCTTGGCGGCCGCCCGGGATATCGGTGCCACGCTCCTGGCCGCTCGTGCCAACGAGGTGATCGCCGGCGCGGCGCGCGACCTCGGTCAGCCGGAACGCGGGCTGATGCTCTACAATCAGGCGATCGCTGCGTATCGTGAAGCCGGTTTGCGGGGGCCGGTGGCCCGGGCGCAGGTGGCGCAGGCCAAGATCTTGCGGCAGACCGGGCGCTTCGACGAGGCCAAGCCACTGCTCGACCAGGCTCTGGTCGTGGCGGAAGAGATCGGCGATCTCGGGACGCAGAAACACGCCTACAACACCCTCGCCATCATCCATCGACAGCAGGGCAGGCTGTCGGCAGCCAAGGCGATCCACAAGCTCGAGTTGCGGGCCAACGAGGAAACTGGCGATCGGCGAGGCGTTCAGATCACACGTACGTCTCTGGGTGTCGTGCACCGACGCCTCGGTGAGCTGGACGATGCCGAGGAGAGTTTTCGAGTTGCTCTCGACATGGCCCGCGAGGAAGGGAATCGTCGCGGTGAAGAGATCAACCTCAACCTGCTCGGTGAGGTGCTGTTACGTCGTGGTCGCCTCGATGAGGCCCGGACGCGATTCGAATCCGCGCTGGAAGTGAATGAGAATACGGGCTCGCCACGAGGACGCGCCTACTACCTATCGTCCTTGGGTGAGGTCGCTCTACTCCAAGGCGACCTCGACCTGGCCCGTCGCCGTCACCAAGAGGCGTTGGATATCCGAGTCGGGATCCAGGAGGCCACCAACGTCGCCTACAGCCAGGTCAGTCTCGCGCTGGTCGCGCTGACGGCGAGCGACGCCCACGAGGCAGAGCGTTTGGCGTTGGCGGCGGCGGAGGAGTTCGAGGCGGAAGACAAGCCCGACGCGGAAGCGCTTGCGCGAGCGCTGGTGGCTCGCGCCAAGGCCCAGCAAGGTGAATCCTCGGCCGCGGCACGCGAGATCGCCAGGGCGCGCGAGCTGTCTCAGATAACAGACGAGAACGTCAGCTACCTGTTGGGCATCGATCTTCATTCAGCGAGGGTTTACGCTGCCCTCGGCAGAGTCGAGGAGGCCCTGGAGTTACTTCGCTCCGTCAGCGAGAAGGCGTCTGATTGGGGTCTGGTCGACAGTCGATTGGAGGCCGACGTCCTCAGCGCCCGGCTCAGGCTTCGGCAAGGGACGGAAGACGCCGCCGCGCGATGGAAGGAAGTGGAGGAAGAGGCGCGGAGTATGGGCTTTCTTGGCCTGATCCGTTGAAAGACTCGATCCGACTGCCAGGTCCGTCCGCTACAATCGCGCCGCCATGCGGGTGTTCTTCAGCAATCTCGGCTGCAAGCTGAATCAAGCGGAGGTCGACAAGATGTCCCGTCGCTTCGTGGCAGCAGGGCACGAGCTGGCGCCGCGCCTACAGGACGCCGAGCTGCATGTGATCAATTCCTGCACGGTGACCCATCTGGCAGCCCGCACCTCGCGTAAGACGGCGCGGCGGGGCCATCGGCTCGATCCGGCGATGCGGACCGTGCTGACGGGCTGCTACGCCACCGGATCACCCGAAGAGGCCGCGGCACTTGCCGGGGTCGATCTGGTGGTGACCAACGAGCACAAGGATGAGCTGGTAGAGCGTGTCCACGCCGCGTTTCCCGAGGCGATCCCTTCGGGGAGCGCGGCTCTCGACATCCCCTATGTGCCGCTCGACTTCGGCCTGTCTCGTGCCCTGGTCAAGGTGGAAGACGGCTGCAATATGCGCTGCTCCTTCTGCATCATTCCGCTGACCCGTGGACGCCAACGGAGCCGAACGGTACAGGACGTGGTCGAGGAGGTTCGGTCGCTGGCGGCGGGCGGCTATCCCGAAGTGGTGGTCACCGGAGTGCAGATCTCGGAGTACAGAGACGGCGACCGGCGCCTTTTCGATCTGGTCGCTGCCCTTCTCGAGCAGACCGACGTGAGGCGCCTGCGGCTGACCTCGATCGCTCCCTGGAAATTCGATCGCAGGCTTCTGAGCCTGTGGCAAGACGAGCGGTTGTGCCGACACGTCCACATGTCACTCCAGAGTGGTTGCACCGAGACGTTGCGTCGCATGCGCCGACCGTACTCCGCGGCGCAATACGCCGAGCTGGCCGAGGAACTACGACAGGCCATTCCAAACCTCGCCCTGACCACCGATGTGATCGTCGGGTTCCCCGGGGAGACCGACGCCGAGTTCGAAGCCAGCCTGCACTTCGTCGAAGAGCTGAAGTTCGCCAAGCCCCATATCTTCACCTACTCGCCGCGTGATGGAACCCGCGCGGCCGGTATGTCCGATCAAGTGGAACCGCAGACAAAGAAGCAGCGGGTGGCAGCCATGCTGGCGGTTGCCGAAGCGAGTGAACGCGATTTCGCGGCGTCGCAGATAGGGGAGGCGTCGACGGTGGTCTGGGAGGAGCGGAAGAGCTCCCCGGACGGTCTGGGGCGTCGCTGGACCGGCCTCACCGATCACTATGTCCGGGTGTGGGCCGAGCCGGAAGACACCGACAACCTGTCGGGCCGTCTCGAGCGCGTTCGTCTGACGCGAGCGGTCGTAGGCGGCGCCATGGCCGAGCGCTTGGCTGCCTGATACGAGACTAGTACCTGGGAATTCGCCCGAGGCGGCGCAGCCGAATCAGGTGCGCTGCGATCTGGCGCTCCGCCACGGGGTGTAGCGTCACGGGTACATCATCGTAGACCCGGCCTACCAGGGCGCTGGGAGACGACAAGCCGTCTCTGTAGGCCTTCCAGATCTTCTCCTCGCGCTGCAGGCGATGCTCGATCAGTTCCTCGAGGTGCTGCCTCGGGTTCGGATGTCCGGGACCGTGGGACGGAAAGAGAATGGCGGCTTCTCGCGCCGCGAGCCGGCCGAGCGAAGAGATGTAGTGGTCCATGTCGCCGTCGGGTGGATCGATGACGATGGTCGAGAGTGTCGACGTGAGGTCGCAGGCCAGCAACGTATCGGCGGCGGGAATGTGAAAGCTGAGATGGCCGCGCGTATGGCCCGGGGTATGAAGGACCTCGACCTCCAGATCCGGCTGGCCTTCGAAGCGCACGACCTGGCCATCCACCAACTCCTCGTCGACCAAGATCCCGCGCCGCTCCAACGCGGCACAGTCCGCACCGTGGGCGCAGATCAGCGGCTCGTCGAGGTGCTTCCATACGGCTTCGACGGCGCCGACGTGATCCGGATGATGGTGGCTGAGCCAGATGGATCGGATGCGATAGCCCTGCTCACGAGCGGCGTCGAGCATGCTCAGCAGCTTGGCTTGCTCATCGGGCCACGGGGTCGAGGGATCGATGAGCACCGCGGCGCCTGGCGGATTGCCGAGGAGAAATGCGTTGGTGTGGGTCGCCGGCGGCAAAGTCGGCGTCCTGAGAGGGAGCAGGACGACACCCGGGCGAAACTCGATCCTGCGCATCGGTCCGAGGTCGGCTTCTTCGGTGTCGCGCAGCCGCCGAAGAGCTTGCTCAGTAGGTGAGCCTTCGTCGGCCAAGACCCGCATCACGTGCAGAATGGGCGGTGCAGCCAAAAGGCCAGTCTGCTGCCATCTGCGCAGGGCGTCCTCCGGCCGGACCCATTCACTCAGATCGTGTTCGCTGCGCAATCCTTCTACCGAATCGTCCACAGGCTCTGGATCCGGTGCGTCGCGAGGCCACTCGAGCAAGAAGAAACGGTTGTCGAAACGCATCGGTGCGAAGGGAGGCGTCAGCCAGCGTCCCGCGAAGACCAGGCGCGAGGCCACGGCGCGGCCATGGCGTCGTGTCAGCTCGGCGAACGACAGCTCCTTGCGCAAGAGGTGCACCCTTGCCTCGCGGCTCTCGGACGCCGGTGCTGGCCGCTCGGTCAGCAACAGTCCTGTTTCTTCGAAGAGCTCGCGCAGTGCACCTCCGAGCACGCCCGGCGCCAGGTCCGGGCCAAGAGAACCCATCGACTCCCGGTCAAGCTCCGGAGCCGCTCGGGTGAATGTGTCCTCGGAGGTTCCCTGGGGATTTCCGGCGATCCGGATCTCGGCGTCGCGCCGAGACACGCCACCGCCGGGAAACGCCCAGAATCCGGCGAGAAAGCGCATGGTCGGAGCACGCCGTAGCCACCACACCTCGATCCCTCCCGCCTCGGCGGAGATACGCCAGGGAATGATCGAGGCGGACGGACGGATCGCGGCGGTAGGGGAGCGAACCGGCCGATGAAGGAGGCTGTCGTAGAAGGCCGAATCACCGGCGAGCGGGCTGGTCGTTACGCCAGAGGAGCGCATGCCGGCAGGCTATCCCGAGGTAACTTCATCCGCCAACTGCTGGCACATCGCAGTCGACTTGGCGTTGCACCACGTTCTTCGCCCGATCGGCAGATCAGTGCTAACTGTCGACCAACGTTGACGTTTCTCCATGGTGCGACTTTCGATATCGGCCGGTTTCGGGTACCATTGATCAGTATTGGTGCGACGAAGTCCCAAGGTGCGCTCGCAGGAAGCGATCGAGAATGTTCATGGCCAGCGATATTCAGACCGCGCCGCTCGAGGGTGACGAGCCGTCGCGCCAGCGAGGCGCCACGCGGGCTCCAGTCCGAAAACCGGTTCGGCTGCAGTTCGACGACGCGATCGATGTCGTCGAGGCCTGGTGCCGTGATCTATCGATCGGCGGTATGTTCGTACATTCCGAGGAAGGCCGTCCGGTGGGCAGCCTGGTGCGCTTCGAGCTCCTTCTGGGCGAAGAGATGTCGATCCGGGGGTTGGGGGAAGTGGTGTGGATGCGGGCCCAAGACCAGGGGCCGGAGCGTGTGGCCGGCATAGGTCTCAAGTTTCGCTTCCTGGAGCAACGCGACCGGCAGCTGATCTTCAAGCTGGTCAGCCAGCACATCAAGGAACGTCTGGCGGCCCGCCACCCCGGGCTCGGTGATGATCCCGCGTCCGAGGAACCGGAGGCGCCGCCTCCGATTCATGCTCCTGCATCGACCGTGGAACTGATCTCGAAACCTGTGGGCGCAGAGTCGGAAGAAGACGATGCATTCGAGGTTCTGCCATCCATAGACCATCTCGACACAGACGATCCGAACGATGCCGGAGAGGGCATCGAGGCCTCGTCGGCAGATGGGGAGGGTCAGCGCAGTCTCTTGTTCGATGCCGAAGAGCGAGCCTCCGGATTCGGGCGAGCTGTTCCAGCGGAAGCCGTGGCGGATTCAGACTCGGTTCTGACGACGCCGGAGACTACCGGCGCATGGCTCCAGCAGGGTTTGGACTCGGAAACGGACGATAGCTTCGAAACCAGCGCCGGTTTCGGAGCCGACGAGGGCCCACCGGCCGAAGAGTCGGTCTCCGAACTCTATGGAGACGATACCCATTTCGAGCACCGCCCAAAGCCCCGGCGCGACATTCCGATCCTGACGGTGGCGGCGCTGCTGGTCACGGCTTTGGCGGTTTCGGTCTATTTGTGGGGTGACAAGCTGTTCGAGCGCGGTGCCGGCGAGGAAGTGTCGCCGTCGCCGCTGGCCGAGGCAGCGTTGGGATCGGATCCCGTGGCCGAAGAGGCGGGCGAGGCCGCGGAACGCGACCAGATCGGCGCGAGCAGGGACGTGGAGTCGAGCCTGCCCCCTGCCGACGCGGAGCTCCCGGACGACCCGGCAAACGCGGAGTCCGGAGGCGACTCCGGATCCCGAACCGAAAAACGCGGACCCACTTCCGAGTCACGTCCTTCGACGTCGAGCACTCCCCCGAGTTCGTCGTCGGCCGGAGTCGCGGGCCCGAGCGCCAGCGGTCCGTTTCGTGCTGTTCTAGACATCTCGGCGCGCGTCGCTGGGCCTGCCGTAGAGGTCGTGATCACGACCGACGGCCGAGTCGACGCCGACCGCTTCAGTCATTCGCGTCTGCCGGAGGGAGCACCCCGGGAGTTGATTCGCCTCCGGGGTCTGAACGATCGATTCACCACGGAACGAATCCCGGTGGGAATCGGTGCTGTGCGTCAGGTACGTACGGGCTGGCATCGGAAGTCCGGTGGCAACGAACTGCATGTGGTCATCGATCTCGCAGACCCCGCCGCCGAGGTGACCGGCCTCCGGGTCGAAGGCCAGCGCATCATCGCCAGCGTGAAGGGATAGCACTGCGTGAAGGGATAGCGCCAAGTGCCGGTGTATAGTCCCGGGGTCTTCGGTGCAGCCCGGTAGGACTGCCAGCCCGCCCCCCAACGCATTTGCATCCCGACACCACTGATCGAGCGAAACTATCGAGTCGTCGCGCGGTCCGGAGCGTTACTGCCCGCCGCGCCATCTGACGTTCCGACATGGCCAGCCCGCTTCCCGTCACCGGCACTCTGCCGGAATCGTGGCACGTCCGCCTACCCATCTTCGAGGGCCCTCTCGACCTCTTGTTGGAGCTGATCCGGCTGCACGAGGTGGAGATCGTCGACATCCCGGTGGCGCCGATTTGCGACCAGTTCCACGAGTACCTGCATCTGATGGAGATCCTCGATCTCGACATCGCGGGTGACTACATCTACATGGCCTCCTATCTCATCCATCTCAAATCCAAGCTGCTCCTGCCCAAGCCCAAGACCGTCGAGGGAAAGGAGATCGACGAGGATCCGAGACAGGATCTGGTGGAGCGTTTGCTGGAGTATCGCAAGCTCAAAGAGGCGGCCCAGAGTCTGGCGGAGGTCGACAGTCAACGCCGGGGCATGTGGCCTCGGAGAACCGACGAGCTGCGCCGAATCACAGCTGACGACGAGCGCGAAATGGACCTCTCGGAGCTCTCTCTATTCGATCTGCTGAAGACGTTCCGAGATGTGCTCGATCGTTTCGAGCGGGAGCATCCAGAACCGCTGCGCATGGCGGGCGAGTCGTTCTCGGTGAGAGATCAGATTCAGCGTCTGCTGTCCGCCGTGTCGGCCGACCGCCCCACCAGCCTGTTCGACGATCTGGCTTCGCTTTCGGGACGCCGTGAGGCCATCGCCGCATTCCTGGCGGTCTTGGAGATGGCCCGCATGCAACTACTGCGACTCCATCAATCCGCCAAGGGTGCAGTGCTCCTGTACCGCACCGAACGAGAGGTTCAGCAGGCGGAGCTGGAGGCGGTCCAGGCATGACGACCCGTGCCGATATGGAGTCCGTGATCGAAGCTGTGCTGTTCGTCGCCAACGATCCGGTGTCGCGCGAACGCCTGGCGGACATCTTCGGTACGGCCGAGCAGGAGGAGGCTCGCCAGGCAGTCGACGCCGTGGTCCAGCGCTATTCGGAGCGTCCAGAGAGCGGCATTCTGATCGACGATGTGGCCGGCGGGCTGCGCCTGGTGAGCCGGCCCGATCTACACGGTTACCTGCGTCGATTCTTCGAAGTGTCGAGCGCCAACAAGCTATCGATGGCGGCGCTCGAGACCCTGGCCATCGTCGCCTATCGTCAGCCGGTTACGGCACCGGAGATTCAGGAGCTGCGCGGGGTGGCTTCCCAGGGTGTCCTGAGGACCTTGCTCGAGCGCCGGCTGGTACGTATCGCTGGCCGCAAGGAGGTCGTCGGAAAGCCCTTCCTCTACGCGACGACCCGAGAGTTCCTCCTGCATTTCGGCCTTCGATCGTTGAAGGAATTACCGCCGCTGGAGCAGTTCGAGGAACTGCTCAGCGAAGGATTGGGAGACTCGCCCGGAGATCCCGAAGAAGCGGCCGATCGTGAGGCCGCGGAGCTAGGAGAACGCGACGACGAGGCGACGGACGAGGCCGAGCGACAAGAAGAAGAGTGGCAAAGGGAAGAAGAGGAGGCACGCCAGCAGGCACAGGAAACAGAGGAAGCGCCCGATTCGGAATCCGACGAAGGCGACCCGGAGTCGACTCCCGAAGCGAGAATGGCCTCCGATGAGAATACCGACCATCCCGTAGTTGTTGAACTACATCGAGCCACCGAAGGTGATCTCCCCTCCGACGCCCACTCCCACGATGACCGATCCAGCGAAGATTCCGACGACCGCCGAGATGGCGGTGACCAGACCGAGGCCGAGGAACGGGCGTCATGAACCGTGAACGTCTGCAGAAGGTGTTGGCCCGGGCCGGCGTCGGCTCCCGCCGCAAGGTCGAGGAGTGGATTCGAGAGGGGCGGATCACGGTCAACGGCGTGGTGGCCGAGTTGGGAACGAAAGCGGATCTCGAGTGGGACGCGGTCAAGGTCGACGACAAGCGCATCCAGCCGTTGCGAGGGCCGTGCGTCTACCTCGTCCTGAACAAGCCGGCAGGCCACATCTCGAGCCGACGAGATCCCGAAGGCCGGCGTACGGTGCTCGATCTAGTCCCCGTCGGTCTGCATCGAGCCTTGGTCCCGGTCGGACGCCTGGATTTCGACACCGAGGGCCTCCTTCTCTTGACGTCGGACGGAGACTTCGCGCAGCGGGTTGCTCATCCGCGTTATGGCTGCGCCAAGACCTATGAGGTCAAGGTCAAGGGTGCGCCGGTGACCAAGGATTTGAACAAGCTGCGGGAAGGTATCGTTCTGGAAGGCCATCGAACAGCGCCGGTAGAGATCGAGCCCTTCCGCGGCCCGGAGGGGGCCCGCGACCCGAAGAGCAATTCCTGGTTCCGTGTTGTCCTCGGCGAGGGGCGTACGCGGCAAATCCGCGAGATGTTCTTTCGCATCGGCCATCCTGTGCAGCGGCTGCGCCGCGTCGGTATCGGTCCGCTCCACGACCCAAATCTGCCACTCGGTCAGTGGCGTCATCTGACCGACGACGAGGTCGCTCGCCTGCGTGGTAGCACACGGGGCGGTAGAGGGAGTGTCGAGCAGGTGAAGCGGCGCCGCGCGACGAGGCAAGAGACTGGACCCGGGAAGCGAAGCGGAGCAGGTCGCAAGCGGGGTGGCGACGCAGGTAAGAGTCGCAGGGGTGGAGGAGGAACGCCGAGGTCTTCCCGCGGCGGCCCCCGACGAGGGAAGACCAAGAATCCGAGAGGACGCCGACGGTGAGCGAATCGAACACTCAAAACGACGCCACCATCGTCGCGATCGACGGCCCTGCAGGCGTAGGCAAGAGCACCGTGGCCCAGCAGCTGGCGAAACGGCTTCGTCTACCGATGATCGATACCGGAGCGATGTATCGCACCGTCGCCTTGAAGGCGCTCCTCACGGATACCGATCCCGACGACGGGGAAGCTGTCTCGAAGATCGCGGAATCCATCGAGCTGGAGCTGCGGGCCGACCCCGAGGGCGGGGTGGAGGTTTATCTGGACGGCGAGGCTGTGGGACAGCGGATCCGCACCCCGGAGGTCAGCGAAGCTGCATCGCGGGTCTCGGTCCATTCGGGTGTTCGGCGGTGCATGGTGGAGCTGCAGAGACGTGCAGCGCTCCGTAGCGGCGGAGTTCTCGAAGGCCGCGACATCGGGACGGTGGTCTTTCCCGAGACGCCTTTTAAGTTCTTCCTCACGGCGCGAGCGCAGGTACGTGCCGAACGCAGACATCGTGACCTGGTCGCGGCGGGTCGGGGGACGTCGGTGGACGACGTGCTGAAAGAGATCCTGCAACGCGATCGGCGCGACAGTGAGCGTTCCGACTCTCCATTGCGGCTGGACGAGTCCTATTTCGAGATCGACAGCTCCGATCTTAAGCCGCCGGAGATCGTCGAGCGGATGGTGGGTACCATCCGGCGTCGGCAGCAGGAGCTGGCCGATCCGGCGGAATCCGACGATCCAGACCGCGACCTGAGCGAAGAATGAGATCGTAGCGAGGGTGCTCCGGCCGTCGAGCGGCGCAGAGTATGCCACCACCGATCCACTCCCAATATGGCCAGCGCGAAACGTACCGTATCCAGCCCGGAATCCCCGGCGGATCGGACCGCGTTGCTCCGCAGCTGGGCATTGGAAGAGGGATTCGACCGGGCGGCGGCGGCCGCGATCGAGCCCTCAGATCAGATCGGTGCTTTCCGCGATTGGCTGAAGCGTGGCGACCATGCCGCCATGGCATGGATCGGTCGCCGGATCGAACGCCGGGAGGACCCGAGAAACATCTTGCCGGACGCCCGCTCCGCTCTGTGCGTCGCACTCCAGTATTGGCCGTTGGACGGCGAGACCGAGGCGACGGGTGATCTGTGGCCGGGCGTTGCCCGTTATGCCCGAGGACGCGACTACCACGACATCATGGGAAAGGCGCTGAAACGACTCTGTCGGCGCATCGAGGAAGCGTTTCCGGGGGCTGTGACGAGGCCCTATGTCGATACCGGACCCGTCCTGGAGCGGGAGCTGGCCGCGCGCTCCGGCCTGGGGGTTCAAGGCAAGAACACCAACCTCCTCGATCGGACGTGGGGCTCATACTTTCTGTTGGGCGAGATCTTCCTCACCCTGGAGTTGGAACCCGGTGAGCCCGTCGCCGACATCTGTGGGCGGTGCACCCGCTGTCTCGATCACTGTCCCACCGGAGCACTTCCCGAGCCCTACCGCCTCGATTCGCGGCGTTGCATCAGCTATTGGACCATCGAACACCGAGGCGACCTGCCGGCAGAGGTGCGCGAAGACCTCGGCGAGTGGGTCTTCGGCTGTGACGTCTGCCAGGAGGTCTGTCCATGGAACTACAAAGCCGGGCCTGGGAGCCACCCACAGCTGAGGCAGCCGTCGGAGCGTCGCGAGTTGGATCTGGCCGGACTGCTCGCGCTCGATCGTGAGGAATACGTTCGGTGTTTCGTCAAGAGCCCGATGAAGCGTCCCAAGCTCGAGGGGCTGCAGCGGAATGCAGCAGTGGCCATGGGCAACCGGCGCGACCCGCGATACGTCCCACCGCTCGTCGAAGCGCTTGCCGCCGAAGAGCCTGTCGTACGTCGGCACGCAGCCTGGGCGTTGGGCCAGATCGGGGGGAATCGAGCGCAGCGAGGCCTCGAGGGCAGGCTGGAGGTAGAGTCGGACGAAGCGACACAGCGCGAGATCCGGGCTGCCTTGCGGCGCGTGACGTCGCACCCGGCGTATTCAGGGGAGGCGCAACATGGCGCAGAGTCTGCGTAAGAGAAGAGTTCGAAGGACGACGGAAGCTCGTGTAGGACATCGGCCGCTCGTCGCCATCGCTTTTGGTGCGGACGAGGCGGCAGGCGAGAGCTGCGGCGTCGCGGAGGGGATCATCGCCCTCGGTGATCGCGCCCGTGGTGTGGTCGCTCTGGGTGGAGACGCCCGCGGGTTCTTGGCCGTGGGAGGCTCAGCCTCTGGCATCTTTGCCATGGGTGGTCGGGCCCGTGGTGTCTTTGCGTTGGGTGGCGTCGCAGTCGGCCTGGTGGCCTTGGGCGGCGCCTCGCTCGGTGTCGTCGCCATGGGCGGAGCGGCTGCCGGTGGCGTCAGCCTCGGAGGCGTTGCGGCGGGCTACCTGGTGGCTGGCGGCAAGGCTTGGGGGCGTCACTCGTTTTCGGCCAGCGGATCGGACCGAACGAGCTGAGGCGGAGCCGAATGGTTTGGGAGACGCGTGCGACAACTATCCTGCTGTGGCGAATCGCGGGCAGGAAGACGCCCCGGCGTTTCGAAGGTGCATAGTGTGGTTCGGGATCCCGTGGGCGCCAACCTGTCGTGTCACGGCCAGTTCTCGGTGGGTCGATCTCTCATCGAGGCGACTCGCCGGCAGCCCCGCCCGTCGCTCAGATGGTGGCGGCTGGTGGCGACCATGAGCCTGGCGTCCTGGCTCTTCGGTTGCGCGAAGCCGCCAACCTATGAAGCTGTCTTGAACGGCGACATCGCGCTCGCCGCGTCGGACCGCGAGGCGATGGACTCACTACTCGTCGCCTGTGACATATCTCCAGCGGAGCTCTCGCTCCTGCCAGAGGATCGGGAGTATGGGGCCGATCCGTACGCCAAGATCGAGAACGGCAGGACTACGCGACTCTCACTCGCTGGGGTCACCGATACGGAAGGGGTGGGCCGACTCGACCACCTCAGAGCGCTGCGCCTCTCGGGATCCTTTCCGAGACTGCGACTGCATGGGCTCGAGTCGCTGGCAGTCTTGGAAGTCCTGTCCGAAAACGAGTCGCTTCGACATCTCGAGTTGTCGGACTTGCCGGAGCTGCGATCGCTGTCGATCCATGGCGCCGATCTGCCGGACAACCTGGATCTTTCCGCTCTCGCGCTGCAGACCGTCAGCCTGACCCATTGCGGCTTGCAGTCCGCGCCGCGCTTCGATCCTGCAGCGCTTTCGGAACTCTTCCTCTCGGGAAATCAGTTGGCATCGCTCGATGGCCTGGCCGGACTCGACGCCCTGGAACGCCTGCACTTGTCGAATGTCGGACTGAAGCGTCTCATCGGCTTGCCTGACCTGCCGTCGCTGCGAGGGCTCTACCTGTCGAGCAATCCCCTGCAGTCAGATGTCGCTCTCGATCCTGACGGGTTTCCCGAGCTCATGAGCCTCGACCTCAGTCGCACCGGCTTGCGGGCAGCGCCCCTCGGACTTCGGGACCGTCAGGACCTTCGAGTTCAGTTCGAACCCGAGGTGGCCGAAACGCTCGATTTCTTGGACACTCTCGAACGGCTGCGACAAACCCATCTCGAAGCCCCGGGCGATCTGGTCGAGAGGGTGGGAGCAACGTCGGGAACGATCCGCGGCCAAAAAGGACGTTGCACCTGGAAGACCGGCACGCATCGACGCGCCGAGGTTTCGTGCCGGTTTACCTACGAATCGGTGCGTGGCACTGCCTTGGTGCGACTGGGCGAGACCGATCCGGCCATGCCTTTCCAGGGCGGCGGCAGTCCGCGGGTGGAGGCTACGCTTACGGTGGGCGAGGGACAGGTGGCCCTCTACGCCAAGCAGGAGTATGACCTCATCGCACTCGCCAAGGTGATCACCGGGGCCTCCGAAGAGGTGGCGGAGGCCGCGCGCCAGTCCGAAGATACCTTCCAAGGCTTCCGGCGCGTCGTTGCCCGGCCGGGTAGGCCGGCCACCGTTCAGGGCGGCGTGGTCATGCTGGGAGGGCATGTCGCGCTGATCGTGGAGGCATTGGACGACAACGGGCTCGGTGCCGAGGCGCGTGACGTCACACTGCTGGTGGGGCCGCAGTAGAACCTGGCGATCCTAGGGCGTCTGTAGGCCCGTCCATCAGTGCACGGACCGTTCCGTCGAGCGACGCTCACGCAGTTGATCCAGGTCGCGACCGGTTTGGAAGAAGCGGAGTTCCTTGCCGTCCCGGCTCCAACCGTGGTTGATCACGTAGTCGCCACGCTCGGAGGCTCCTTCGTCGGTATCGACGGGGACGAGCCACTCGGCCGTCGGGAAGCTCGGCGCCCGTCGCGCTTCGCTTCCTCACGCATGCGCTTCTTGGTGGCTGCCCACGAGCAGATCGGGCAGGTGGAAAGATCGTGGTACCGGGCCGGACAGTATTCGCGGCCGAAGTAGATGATCTGTAGGTGGAGTTTGTTCCACAGCGACTCGTCGAAGATCTTCTTGAGATCGCGTTCGGTCTTGTCCACACTCCTTCCATCGGAGAGCCCCCATCGGTCCGCCAGACGATGAATGTGAGTGTCGACCGGGAAGGCGGGATGTCCGAAGGCCTGAGACATGACCACCGACGCCGTTTTGTGGCCGACGCCCGGGAGGGCTTCTAGCTCTTCGAAGGTCTGGGGCACGACGCCGTCGTGTCGCTCCACCAGGAGCTTCGCCGCTGCCTTCAGATTCTTCGCCTTCTGTGGCGCTAGACCCAGTTGGCGGATATGGTCGCGGATCGTCTCCACCGAGAGCATCGCCATGGCCTGCGGTGTGGCTGCTTCCGCGAAGAGTGCCGGTGTCACCTCGTTCACCTTCTTGTCGGTGGTCTGCGCGGACAGCACGACTGCCACCAACAGGGTGAATGGATCTCTGTGGTTCAGGGGAATCGGTGTCTCCGGGAAGAGATCTTCCAGGATCTCGACGATGCGTGCTGCTTTCTCGGCTCGTTTCATAGGATAGTCGTGGAGGCGGTTCGTGAGGTGGAAGGGCCCCCGATAGGCGGAACGCAGAGTCCGCGGATTCGGAGGTGACGGGAGGCCGTTCTCAGGAGAAGCCCAGCAAGACCGGCTCGGGTGTCAAGCGCACGCCAAAGGACGAGGAGACGCCGGAACGGATCTCTTCCGCCAACGCCATGAGCTCCGCGGCCTGTGCGCCGCCCAGGTTCACCAGCGCGAGAGCGTGGCGGGTGGAGATGGCGGCCCGGCCCTTGCGGTACCCCTTGCCGAATCCCGACGCCTCGATCAGCCAGGCAGCGGAGAACTTGGTGCGCCCGTCGGCCATCGGCCAGCGATGAGGATCGCCAGCGTCCAGCTCCTGGGCACGCTGGAGTACGGCGGTGGCAGCGTCGGCATCTACGACCGGGTTGACGAAGAACGACCCGGCGCTTCGCCGATTGGGATCGCCCGGATCCGCGAGCTCGGGATCGATGACCATAGATTTCTCCCGACGGATCTCGAGCACCACCCGGCGCACCTCCGCCAACGGTGGGGCGGCCGGGCTCTTGGTCGTTCGCAGACGGCGCTCCAGATCGGGATAGCGGACCGCGCCTTCGTCCTTGCGCCGCAGACGCAGATGCACCTTCAGGACTGCGTAGCCGGGTTGCCCGCGTCGCTCGCGGACTGCCTTGAATCGGCTGGTGCGATAGCCGAACTGGCACTGCTCGCTCGCCAGTCGCTGGGTGCGTCCGGACTTCAGGTCGAGGACATCGACCGCCAGGACGGACTCCGACACCTCCTGGCCGTAGGCGCCGATGTTCTGGATCGGCGCTGCTCCCGCCAATCCCGGGATGCCGGATAGGCATTCGATCCCGGCCAAACCCTCGTGGACGCAGCGGGCCACGAAGGGATCCCATCGCGCGCCGGCGCCGACCGACACCTCCACGTGATCCGCACCATCCTTGTTCAGGTGAAGGCTCGAATCCGAGATGCGGAGCACCAGGCCATCGAATCCACCATCGGAAACCAACAGATTGGAGCCACCGCCCAGAAGGAAGACCGGCAGCCTCTCCCGACGGGCGAAATCGAGGGCCGCATGGATGCCTGCCGTGTCTCGACACGTGGCGACGTAACGGGCCGGGCCACCGACTGCCAGCGTGGTGAGGCCCGCCATCGAGACGTCGTTCTCGAGCTCTAGGGAATTGGATCCGTCCAGCTGCCCGGACATGGCAGCGGAAGGTATCACGCCCCGTGCTCTTCGGCGCCGGGCTCCGGTCGAAGGTTCTGAACGTCCGCGAGCTCGTCCGCGTTTGTGGAGTTCGGACTCCGAAGGCGCCGCTGACCGCCGCGACTTTCGTCGGCTGGCTCTACGGAGGCGGGTTCGCTCCCCGGGTTCCGGGAAGAGATCGTTGCGAGGACGTCGGCACCCAGCCGATTGCGGAGAAGATCCCATGCGGCCACTGCGTCTCGTTCTAGGAAGCCGGTGGCAGATCCGGCAAGGAAGCTATAGCCCCAGGCGTCCATGTCGGCGGCAACGCGTTTCCGTCCGACACCAGGCAGGCGATCCGCGAGTAGCATTTGTAGGACGCAGACGGCGTCTTCTTCCTGTTGATCGCCACCCGCGTCGATGTCGAGATCGGCTCGGCGTTCGTCATCAACGAGAATGGCGTGGCAGGCCTCGTGGAGCAGAGAGTGGATCGGGGTGTCGTCGCGGGCGAACACCACGTCGCCCCGGATGCCCGCCTCGGGCTCGCCCCAGAATGTCGCCGGAATCGGACGACCGGGCTCGCTGACCTGAACCTGCAATGCGAAGTCAGCCAGCAATCGGCGAATCGGTTCCCAACCGACGTCCCCACAGGTCGAGACGTCGACCTCGGTTGGATCTTGATCTCGCGTCCAGTGCTCGATCGTGAACGGGTAGTCGTTGCGATCGTCGACCTCGTGGCGCTGCGAATCTCGCTTGAACCAATGGCGCAGGTCGAGAGAAGGGAAGTAGGTGTCGCCCTCCACCTGGGCGTGGACCCTGGTGAGATGTAGCTCGGACGATAGATCCCATACCTGCTCGTAGATCCCGGCGCCGCCTATGGCGAAGAGTCGCTCTCCGGCCCCCGCCGACTCAAGGAAGTACTCGACAGCCTCTGCGATGGATCCGGCGTGCACCAAGGATGTAGGTAACGGGGCGTTTCTCGAGACGTTGCGGCTGAGGACGATATGACGCCGTTTGGGCAGCACTCCGGGGAGAGACTCCCAGGTGCGGCGGCCCATGAGCAGAGAGTGGCCCGTGGTCAGGCGCTTGAAGTGACGCAGATCTCCCGACAGACGCCAGGGCAGGTCGCCGTCTCGGCCGATAACCCCGTTCTCGGCCATCGCCACGATCATCTCGATCGATCTCATGTCGACTCAGGTCAGGGACTTCTCAGACCGCGATGGGCGCCTTGATGCGCGGATGAGGATCGTATCCCTCGAGCTTGAAGTGCTCATAGCGGAACTCGTCGATATTCCGCACGCTCGGATCGAGGTGCATCCGGGGCAGAGGACGGGGCTCTCTTTGGAGCTGTAGATCCGCCTGCTCCACGTGATTGGCGTAGAGATGAAGATCTCCATAGGTGTGGACGAAGTCACCGGGCTGAAGATCGACTACCTGTGCCACCATCAACGTCAGCAGGGCGTAGGAGGCGATGTTGAAAGGCACTCCCAGGAAAACGTCGGCACTTCTCTGGTAGAGCTGGCAGGAGAGCTTTCCCTCGGCGACGTAGAACTGAAACAGCGTATGGCAGGGCGGAAGCGCCATTCTTGGTATGTCGGCCACGTTCCAGGCGCTGACGATGTGCCGGCGGGAATCTGGGTTTGCCCGGAGCCCGTCGATGACTTCGGCCAGCTGGTCTACGTGGTCACCGTCGGGGGTTGGCCACGAGCGCCACTGGTAGCCATAGATCGGTCCCAGCTCACCGTCGGCGGCAGCCCATTCGTCCCAGATCGAAACACCGTTTTCCTGTAGGTAGCTGACGTTCGTGGAACCTCGGATGAACCAGAGAAGCTCGTGCACGATCGACTTGAGGTGTACCGTCTTTGTGGTCAGCAGGGGAAACCCCCTTGCCAGATCCACCCGCAGCTGGTGACCGAAGACACTGTACGTGCCGGTTCCGGTACGATCGGCTCGAAACGTGCCCTCGCTACGAATGCGGCGGAGAAGATCTAGGTAGGCCTGCATCGGCTCGATGATATCCGCTGTTCGTGGTGTGAACATCTCGCGACGCGGCAACGTAAGATCGCCGCCGGACGTTCCCCGTCCGCCTTGACCTGGAACCCCAACGTTCCACTCCCCCCGCCTGCTGGCTCTGCATCGATCCGGAGATCCGACATGCACTCAGATCAGAAGAAGAACCGAGGATGCCTCGGTCTCGTGTCTTTCGTCTACGGCCTGTTCGACGGCTTCCGTCGATTCGTCTTCAACGTCGTCTTCTACGTACTGCTCTTTCTCTTCATCGGTGTGCTGGCTGGCGGCGATGGGGTGATGGTGCCCGAACAAGCCGCCTTGGTGGTAGCGCCGAGTGGGTTCCTTGTGGAGGAGCTCACAGGAGATCCGCTCGAGCGCGCCGTGGATGAGCTACTCGATCAGGCCGTCCCGGAAACTCGGATGGAAGACTTGCTCGACGCCATCGCCGCGGCCAAAGACGACTCGAGGATCCAGGCTCTCTACCTCGACTTCGACGGTCTGGCCGGTGGCGGGCTGGACAAGCTCGAACGGTTCGCGCGTGCTGTGGAGGACTTCAAGGAATCGGGCAAACCGATCGTCGCAGGCGGCGACTGGCTCTCGAAGCACGGCTACTACCTGGCGGTCCACGCCGATGAGGTGTACCTCCACGACGAGGGAACGGTGTGGCTCGATGGCTATGGATTGTTTCGCCAGTATCACCGCGACCTGATCGACCGTCTCGAGATCGACTGGAACATCTTCCGCCCCGAGGTCAACGTGTTCAAGTCGGCGGTCGAACCCTACCTGCGCAACGATATGTCCGAAGACGCCAAGACCGCCAGCCTGGCGGTGCTCGACGATCTATGGGACGGCTATCTGGAGAAGGTGGCGCCGTTGCGGAACCAAACTCCCGAGCAGTTTCGTCAGGCCATCGCCGAGTTGCCGCGTCACATGGAAGAGCAGGGTGGCGACATGGCACAGGTGCCCCTGGCGCTCGGCTGGGTGGATCACGTCGGGCCACGGGATCTCGTCCGTGACCGCATGATCGAGCTTGTGGGACGCGACGAGGAGAACCACACCTTTCAGCAGATCTCGATGGGCGATTATCTCGACGCGTTGGCGGACGACCGGTTTCGCAATCCACAGTCCGGCGACGGTGTCGGAGTGGTCTATGCGGTTGGCACCATCCTCGATGGAACGCAGTCTCCGGGCACGATCGGCGGTGACTCGACCGCACGTCTGGTTCGCCAGGCTCGTTACGACGACGAGGTGAAGGCTATCGTCCTGCGTGTCGACTCCGGCGGCGGCAGCGTCTTTGGCTCGGAGGTGATCCGCCGTGAGCTCGAGTTGGCGCGTGCCGACGGCAAACCGATCGTAGTGTCCATGGGTAGCGTCGCGGCCAGCGGTGGCTACTGGATCTCGACTCCGTCGGATCGAATCCTCGCCAGCCCTCACACGATTACCGGCTCGATTGGCATTTTCGGCATGTGGCCGACTTTCGAAGACCCGATCGCAGAGCATCTCGGCACCCACACCGACGGTGTAGGCACGACGTGGCTCTCCGGCGACCTGCGGATCGATCGAGAGCTGGATCCGCAATTGGGCGAGCTCATCCACTCCAATATCGATCACGGCTACCGTCAGTTCCTCAGCGTCGTCGCCGCGGCGCGAGGCATGGAGGTCGAGTCCGTCGACGAAGTGGCCCGCGGACGTATCTGGAGCGGTCAGGACGCCCTGGATCTCGGTCTCGTCGACCAGTTGGGCGACCTGGAAGAAGCCGTGGGCGTGGCCGCAGAATTGGCGGGTCTCGGTGCCGGGCACTCCGTGAAACGCATCGAGCGTCAGCTCGACGATTGGGATCAGCTCTTGGTAGACATGATGGAGGCCTCGGTGTTGCGGGTGGCTGCTCTGTCCGGCGATACCGACTGGCGAGGGCGTGCCCAGCGGCTCGACCAGCGACTGCTACGCGCGGTGGAGGAGCGGGTCGAGTTCTTGCAGCAGTTCAATGATCCGCGAGGAGTCTACGCACACTGCCTGTGCAGCGTGGAATAGTCGCTCGCAGGGAGCGATCGATTCGCCGGAACCTCGGGTTCGGTCGGTTCGTACCGACGGACCCGAGCCGATCGGCCGTCACGCCCGTCTGCGCGCGGCCTTCGAAACTCGCCTGAGTGTTCTCCAGGTCGCGTAACGTCCCTGTTGACTGCGAGATACGAAGACCTGGTTGGTTCTTCAGCTCAGACAGTCTCGGCCGTGCTCGATCGGGCGTGACTCTCGAGTCGCAGTGTGTCGGCCGTCACGCCCGTCTGCGCGCGGCCTTCGAAACTCGCCTGAGTGTTCTCCA
>JALCBJ010000033.1:0-8206 GCA_028066595.1 Thermoanaerobaculia bacterium | reverse complement strand
CCTGGTTGGTTCTTCAGCTCAGACAGTCTCGGCCGTGCTCGATCGGGCGTGACTCCCGAAGAGGTGTTCCGGATCGGAACTAGTTCGTCTCTTCGACGCTAGCGTCGGTCGGCGAATCCTCTACCGGATCGACGATACCGTCGATCGCTTCTCGCACCTCGTCGAAGTCAGGCTCACCCCACCAGTCGGCGACCAGCCGGCCCTCGCCGTCGTAGAGGAACAGCACGGGCAATACGTTGACACCTGTCGCCTTGCGCGCTTGGCCCCGGAGATCGTGGAAGATCGGGTAGGTCACACCGCCTTCTTTGGCGAAGTTGCGTGCGCGGAAGCCACCGCCCATGCCCGAGTCGACGGAAACTCCGTAGACCGCGAGACGGCCTTCGTACTCGTTTTGGATAGTTTCCAACTCGGGCAATGTGAACCGGCAGGGTCCACACCAGGTAGCCCAGAAATCGACGAGAAAGGGTGTCCCTCCCAGCCAACTGCTGGCCGAAATCGGCTGGTTGAATTCGTCCCAGACATCGAAACCGGGCAGCGACGTGTCCTCGGCGTCTGCCTCCGACTGCGCGGGGGCAGAGAGGGGCAGAAGTAGTGAGAGGAATAGAGCGAGACAGATGAGGCGTTGGATCGTGGAGTGCGGCATGGCGGTCTTCGTGAGTCGTGGCGGGCCGATGAAGCGTGTCCACACCGGCTCTTCGGGGGCGAAGCATATCGACCCCGCTACACCAAGGTCCTGGACAGTCCCGAGCTTTTACAGCAAGGCGAACAGCCGTCGGTAGCGCCTATGCATCCCGATCCCGGGCACAGGCGAACGTACTCTTGACAAGCATCACTCGAAAGGAACGTCATGACCGAAGGTCGAGAGCAACCAGGGATGTCGAGAACGGACGAAGAATGGCGGGCGGAGCTGAGCGACGAACAGTACCGGGTGCTGCGCCAGAAAGGGACCGAGCGGGCCTTCACCGGTGCCTACTGGGACCATCACGAGCACGGCGTTTACCGTTGCGCTGCCTGCCACGCGAAGTTGTTCACGTCGGGAACGAAGTACGACTCGGGCTCCGGTTGGCCAAGCTTCTATGAAGCGGTCGGCTCTGGCGCAGTGGTCACAACGACCGATACGAGCCATGGGATGGTTCGAACCGAGGTGCTGTGTGCGCGCTGCGGCGGGCATCTAGGTCATGTGTTCCCTGACGGACCCGAGCCGACCGGTTTGCGCTACTGCATCAACTCCGTTTCTCTCGACTTCGATCCGGAGCAGCCAACATCCGAGGAATGACTGCTAGTACACTCACGCCCCGGATGAACTGACCGGCTCGGAGACTCCATGCGCCGTACACACCCGAATCTCACCCCCATACGCATCCGTCTACTATGCGCTGCATGCTGCGTTCTGCTCGCGGCCGCGTCCACCTATGCAAGCGGCGACGAGGAACTCGGCAAGCCGCCCTTGCGCACGGGTATCCATGCATCCGAGAAAGTGACGTTCTCGGGTGGGCAGACGGCCAGCGGATCGTATTTTCAGTTTGCGGTCCCCGACGGATGGAATCCAGCCGATGGTCTGGTGATCTGGAACCACGGTTTCGATCTTTCTCCGGTAGGTCCCGATCCCGATTTGGGGCCGCTGGTCGGCGTCCAGCTGGATCAGGGATACGCGGTGGCAGCTTCGAGCTATAGCCTCACGGGTTGGGCGCTGTTCCAGACGGTAGCCGACCTGGAAGAGATGATCCAAGAGTTCCACACTCAGCATGGGATTCCGGATTCGGTCTTGATCTACGGTGCGTCCCTCGGCGGGATCGTGACGGCACAGGCCGTCGAGCGAGCGCAACTCGGTAACGTGGTCGGTGCCCTGCCGATCTGTGGAGCGATGGCCGGAAGCAGAGTCTGGGACGGCGGTCTCGATTTGCGTCTGCTCTACGACGCGGTCTGTGCCGACGTGCCTGGGGCTGCGATACCCGGCGGCGCAGCCGGCCTACCGTTTCCTCCCGATCCGACGTTTGACGAAGATGCTTTGGAGCAGGCCGTCGACGCGTGTACCGGAATCCTCGTTCCGGCGTCGTCCCGGACCCTGCAGCAGCGGCAGAATCTAGAGGCTCTGCTCGACGCCACCGAGATTCCGGAGAACTTCCTGCTCCGGGATATGGGCTTCGTGACCTTCGCACTGGCAGACCTCGTCTACGATCCAGCGAAGCTGGCCGGTGGACAGGCCATGGACAACTTCAATGTAGATTATGGAGATGCAGCGCTCGACGCCGCGATCCAGCGGGTGAAAGCAGATCCTGCAGCGAGAAACCTGTTGGTAGATCACTTCACGCCGTCAGGAAAGGTCGACGACGTCAAGATCGTGTCCATCCACACCGACCAGGACGGCCTGATCCTGGTGGAGAACACATCGGACTACGCCGCGAAAGTACCTGCTGGTAACTTCACTTTGGGAGTCGTCGTGGAGGACGAGCCCTCCCACTGTGGCTTCACAGAGGCGGAGCTGGCAGCCGCCTGGGAATCGCTGCGTGGCTGGGTCGCGGGTTTGCCCCAGCCGACGGCCTCGGATCTTCAAATGACTTGCGAAGGACTCGTAGCAGGCAGCCTGGCCGGGGGACCGTGCCGTATCGATCCAGACTTCGACGTGCGGAGCATCGATCGGCGAGTCCGACCTCGCACCGTGTGTGTGGACGACGACGACACGCTATGCATCGACGGTCGATTCGCGGTGGAGACGGCTTGGAAGGACTTCGAGGGCAAAGAGGGGGAGGGATCGGCCGTACCGCTGACCGCCGAGACCGGCGCGTTCTGGTTCTTCGGGCCCAACAACCTGGAGCTCATGCTCAAGGTCCTCGATGGTCGCCAGATCAACGACCATTTCTGGGTGTTCTACGGCGCCCTGTCCAACGTCGAGTACACGATCAACGTCACCGATACGGTCACGTTGGAGCAGAAGGTCTACATGAACCCCCTCGGGAACTTCGCTTCGAACGCCGACGTCGAAGCGTTCTGATCGTAGGGGTCGGGGAGCTCCTCAGGCACCGGGTCGAGCGAGGCGCTCTAGCTCCGAGCCCGAAAGCCGGAATACGGTCCATTCGTCCATGGCTTCCGCGCCGAGCTTGCGGTAGAAGCCGATGGCAGGCTCGTTCCAATCGAGCACCCACCATTCCAGCCGGCCGCAGCCGCGCTCCAGCGCCAGCAAGGCCAGGTGTTGCAGGAGGCTGCGGCCGTACCCCTTGCCGCGGTGTTGGGGGCGCACGAAGAGATCTTCGAGGTAGATTCCCGGCCGTCCGAGGAACGTAGAGAAGTTGTGAAAGAAGAGAGCGAAGCCCGCGGCTTCCGCCGTCTCCTCACCTTGGCCTGCTCGTGACCATTCCTCCAGAAGAAGTACCTCTGCTCCTGGCCGATCGCCGAAGAGTGTGCGCCGGAGGTCCTCCTCTGTGGCAACTACCTCGTGTTCTAACTCCTCATAGGCCGCGAGCTCGCGGATAAACGCCAGAATCAAGGGCACATCGGTTTCGGCGGCTGCTCGAATCGCGGAGCGTGTCGTCTCGGCCATGGTTCGATCCTACGGGAGTGGAGGCGGTGGCGGCGACAGAAGCTAGCGTACCGCCTCAAGCCTACAAGCGACCTGTGGCAGCCCTTCTGCGCTCTGCCCCGATCGGGCGAAACCCCAATGGATGGTGGTAAAGTCCCTGCAGTGCACAACCGAGTGGGGCCGACGTTCGAGTGACACTTGAGAGATCATTACCTAAATGCGCTTGGTAAATGGGCTTTCGCCGCGCTGCGGCACGGCGGTTCTCTCAGTTCCCGCCATCCTCATCAAGCCTTCACACTCCTACGTGACCATCGACTCGAACGAGCTCCTCGCCTCAGGGCGGCGGTTCGTTCTCTCGAGCCGCCCCCCACTCGAACCGCTTCCGACGGTTCGCTTTCCCTGTAGCGCCAATCATCCTTCCGGCGCTCTTTTCACGATCCGGTACGAACCCTTCGACAACAAAACAGAGGAAGAAAGTCCATGAGTATCTACCGCAGGACTCTGCATCACGGCCCCTCGCACACGCTGCGAGCCGTCCTGGGCGTTCTGATCGCCACGTTGGCCTTGGCACCCATCGCCGTCGCGCAAAGCACGACCGGCTCCATCTCCGGCATGGTCGTCGACCAGGAGGGTGGCGCGCTTCCGGGCGTCACCGTCTCCGCCACCCATGAGCCGACCGGTTCCAACTACACGGCGATCACCAACGAGAGCGGCAACTTCCGCATGCTCAATGTGCGTGTTGGTGGTCCTTACACGGTGACGGCCCAGCTTGAGGGCTTCCGGCCGCAGACGGCGAACGATCGCGCCGTGCGTCTCGGACAGAGCCTCGATCTCGACTTCACGCTGCAGCTCGATTCGGTCGACGAGACCGTCGTCGTCATCGCCGATCGTCCGCTGATCAATCCAGAACGCACCGGCGCAGCGTCCAACGTTTCGACCGAGCAGTTGGAGACACTGCCGACGGTGACGCGTGGTCTGGAGGACTTCGCTCGCACCAACCCACTGTTCAATGTTTCCTCGGAGAACGAGGATCCGGAAGCGATCAGCGTGGCCGGCCGCAGCAGCCGCTACAACAACATCGTCATCGATGGTTCGGTCAACAACGACCTCTTCGGGCTATCCGACAACGGCTCCCCGGGAGGACAGGCCGGCACCACCCCCATCAGCCTCGACGCCATCGCCGAGTTGCAACTGGTGGTGAGCGACTTCGACGTCAAGAACGGTGGCTTCTCCGGCGGCGGGATCAACGCGATCACTCGTAGTGGATCCAACGACTACAAGGGCTCGGTCTTCTACTACACCCGCGACAAGGACTTCTTCGGCGACGGCCCGGAAGTACTGGGTGAGTTCGGCGAGTTCGAGGAAGATCAATACGGTTTCCGGCTCGGCGGCCCGCTGGTCGAGGACAAGGCCTTCTTCTTCCTCAACGCCGACATCGAAGATCGCCAGACGCCCACCGGCTGGTCGATCGACGGCTCCTCCGGCCGCGCTTTCGGCCTGGTAGACGAAGCCAATCGCTTCCGCGACATCCTGATCAACCAATATGGCTTCGATCCGGGTGGCCTGGGCGAGAACGTGCGGCCGAATCCGTCGGACAAGTACTTCGTTCGTGCCGACTTCAACCTCAGCGACTCCAACCAGCTGACCATGCGTCATAACCTGGTGGACGCCGCGCTCGACGTCAACCGTCCCAGCCAGTTCACCTACGAGTTTCCGAGTGAGGCCTACGCCTTCACCTCCGAGACCAACTCGACGGTGCTGCAGTTGGACACGATCTTCTCTTCGAATGCCTACAACAGCGCTCGGATCGCCATCCAGTCGATCGAGGATCGCCGCAGCCCGGCCAACGGTATCGACTTCCCCTGGGTCGAGATCGAGGATGTGGACGGGGACGGCCCGACCGACGTTGAGTTCGAAGCCGGTACCGAGGCCTTCTCGACCTTCAACGAGCTGGACCAGGACATCCTGGAGATCCACAACGATTTCACCTGGCTGAAGGGCGATCACACGATCACCATCGGTACGCACAACGAATTCTTCGAGTTCCGCAACCTGTTCATCCAGAACGGTTTCGGTTCCTACGAGTTCGCCGATCTCGATGCCTTCGAAGCCGGTATCGCCAGGCGCTACCACTATACCTTCCCGAATCCGGGCCAGGATCCCAACGCCCGCTTCGACATTTCCCAGTACGGTGTGTACTTCGGCGATGTGTGGACGGTCAACGATCGCCTGACGCTGAACTTCGGTCTGCGTGTCGACGTGCCGTACTTTGAAGACGATCCGGGCTACAACTCCGACGTCGAGGCCCTCTACGGCTTCCGCACCGATGAAATGCCCTCTGGTGAGCAACTGATCCAGCCGCGCTTCGGCTTCAACTGGGCGGCCAACGATACGGGCACCGCCCAGATCCGCGGCGGTCTCGGTGTTTTTGCCGGTCGCACGCCGTATGTCTGGATTGCGAACCAGTACTCGCGCAACTCGATCGTCTTCACCGACATCGAAGCCACCGGGGCGATTCCGTTCAATCCCGATCCCTTCGGCCAGCCGACGGACATCGGCGGCGCCGGTACCCAGGAAGTCAACCTGATCGATCCGAACTTCAACTTCCCGACCCAACTGCGCTATAGCCTGGCCTACGACCAGGTACTGCCGTGGTGGGACCTGAACTTCTCGACGGAAGTCGTCTACTCCGATGTCCAGGAAGACATCACCTACCAGGACATCAATCTGGAACAGGTCGGAACCACTTTCTACGGTGCTCCGGAGTACGCTCAGATCTCGACCACTTTCAACGGCGCCTACCTGATCACCAACGCCAGTGACGGCCACAGTCTCGCCTACTACGTGAAGCTGGAGAAGCCGGCCCGCAACGGCTTCTCCGGATTCATTTCCTATGCCGGTACCGAGGCCGAGGTGGTCAACGAGGGCTCGTCGAGCCGCGCGGTGTCGAACTTCAGTTTCAACGAGGCGTTCGACCCGAACAACGCCACGGCCAGCACCTCTGACTTCGAGGTGGAGCATCGCTTCAACGCTTCGGTTTCGTACAAGCTGAACCGCGACACGGATTTCCCGACCACGATCTCGCTGTTCTACAACCTGCAGTCCGGGCGTCCGTTCTCCTGGATCATGGGTTCCGACTTCGACGGCTTCGGTTTCGGTCGCTCGGTCAACGGCGACGGTTCTGACGGCAACGATCTGCTCTACGTGCCGGCCGGTCCGGACGACGTGATCTACACCAACACCACCTGGGAAGAGGTCGACCGCTTCATCTCCAGCATTCCGTCTCTCGATGGTGCTCGGGGCTCGGTGGTGGGTCGTAATACCGGTGAAGCTCCTTGGAGCCATACCCTGGATCTGCACCTCGAGCAGGCCTTTCCGGTGGGGCTTGGCAGTGCGGCGATCACCTTCGACATCCTCAACCTCGCCAACCTCTTCGATGAGGACGCGGGCGTTCTGCGCTACGCGAACTTCAACGCCATCGAGGTTTTCGAGGTGGAGGGCATCGATGAGGCCACGGGTCGCCCGATCTACTCGGCGCGTATCGATCTCGACGGCAGCGACCTTTGGGAAGTTCACAACGAGCGCTCCCGCTGGCGCGCCAAGCTGGGGGTCCGCTGGACGTTCTGACCGTCCGTTGAGAGCCTGAGTCGGCTCCCCGCCGGCTCGGGATCGCTTCGAAGCCCCGATGCCTTTTGTGGTATCGGGGCTTCGTCGTTTCGAGCAGAATCTCGTGCAACAGCCGATCCAGCAACCCGTCCTCTATCGCGACGACCATCTCGTCGTGGTCGACAAGCCGTCAGGGCTGGCGGTACACCGCTCCGAGAGGCTGCAGGGACCCGTGTCGATGACGTTGGCGCGCGACACCGTCGGTGCCCGAGTCTTTCCCGTTCACCGCCTCGATGGCGGTACCAGCGGCGTCCTGGTCTACGCCCTCGACCCCGGGTCAGCCGAGCGGCTGCAGGAGCAGTTCCGAAACGGCACTGTCCACAAGAGTTATCTGGCCTTGACCCGAGGCGTGCCGGCGGAGGGGCGACTCGACCATCCCGTGCCCGTAGCCCGCAAGTCCGCCGAGCGAAGGGGCGCGTCGACGACATTTCGCGTGCTCGGAGTCGGCTACCTGTCGGGGGCAGAGCGTGCCTGGGGCTGGGTCGAAGCCCGTCCCCATACGGGCCGGTTGCATCAGATACGTCGTCACTTGAAGCACCTCTCGTGCCCCATCGTCGGCGACGTGCACTACGGCAAAGGTGACGTCAACCGCCTTTTCCGCGAGCGTTTCGATCTCCACCGATTGGCCCTCCATGCCGCGTCGATTGCTTTCGATCACCCGACGACGGGAGAGTGGGTGATCTTCGAAGCGGCTTTGCCGGAGGACGTGGAACGAATTGTGGAGGAGCTTGGGATTTCGAATCCTTCGCTCTAGGCGACGATACAGTGGCCTAGTTCCCCCCTTTTCTGAAAGGGGGGTTAGGGGGGATTTCAAACAACAAACGGGATGCCGGGAACGGAACCGCCTTTTTCTTGAACTCCCCCTCCATCTCCCCCTCTCGGAAGAGGGGGAGGGCCAAGGCGGCCCTCCGATCGGTGGGTCGGGATCGGGACGAAATCTACCTCGACGAGGCTTCTCGACGACACGCTATTGAGGTGGCAACCAATTGTCGGACTCATGCAGCATAGCGGACGGGTGCATGC
>JALCBJ010000149.1 GCA_028066595.1 Thermoanaerobaculia bacterium | reverse complement strand
CTAGAGTCTTCGCCGCGACGGTGACAGGTGTGTTCAAGAGCCTGGATGGAGGGGAGAGCTGGACGGCCACCGACGCAGGACCGACATCTGTCCAGGAGCTGGAGCTGAGCCGCCAAGGCCTCGTCACGCTCTACGCCGCGAGCCGCCGCAGTGGCATCGCCAGTGTCCACAAGACATCGGATGGAGGCGCGACCTGGACGGCTACCGGACCGGCGGCGGCCTTCGGTCTTGAATCGCTGGCCATCGACCCGACGAACTCCTCGACGCTCTACGTGGGATCCAGCATCGGTCGTGTGTTCCGGAGCTCGGATGGTGGCGAGACCTGGAGCCGTAGGGACGACGGCCTCGAAGGCGCCGAGATCGTCTACGCGCTGGCCGCGACTCCGACAAAGGTCCTCGCGGGGACGCTGAACGGCCTATTCGAGACCATCGATGGGGGAGCGAGCTGGAATCTCGTGACGCGAAGGTTCATCGCGCAGACCCTGGCGGTCGATCCGGTGAGTCCAGATGCGATGTACGCGGGAACGTTCTTTCAAGGGGTGCAGCGAAGCCTCGACGGAGGCGCGACCTGGTCGGAATTCAATACCGGCCTGACTCACCAGCGCATCGAGAAGCTGGCCATCGACTCGTCATCGTCGAGGCGGATCTATGCGGCAACCCCCGGTAGCGGTGTGTTCTTTCGCGACACCAACCCTTCCTGCACCGACGATCCGACCGTCTTGTGCCTTCACGACGAGCGCTTCCATGTGACCGTGGACTGGAAGACGGAGGCCCTCCATGGCCCGGCGCGGACGGTCCCGTTCGGCACCAGCGACTCAGGCCTTTTCTATTTCTTCGACGACCAGAACTGGGAGCTACTGGTCAAGGTGCTGGACGGTTGCGGCTTCAACCATCGCTATTGGGGTGTTCTCCGCCGCCACCACCGATGTCGAGTACACCCTGACGGTGACCGACCGGTTCACCGACGAGAGCGTGAGCTACTTCAATCCCGCTGGTACCCCGGCAGCCGCGATCACCGACGTCGACGCACTGGCGAACGCCTGTCCAGGCAATCCGGGCGGCAGCAAGACAGCCGCACCCGTGGTGAGCGAGACCGTCAACTCCGACGAGCCGATCCGTGCCGCCGCTTCGGGGAAGACGGAGTGTGTGCCGAGCGACACCGTGGCGTGCGTAGGGGCCGGCGGACGATTTCGCGCCGAGGCAGAGTGGCGCGACTTCGACGAGAATGAGGGACCGGGTCGATCGGTGGCCGATGTGCCGTCCGAAACATCTGGGCTTTTCTACTTCTTCGGACGGGACAATTGGGAGGTCCTCTTCAAGGTGCTCGATGCCTGCACATTCAACGATCGATTCTGGTTCTTTGCCGCCGCCACCACGAACGTCGACTACACGTTGAAGGTCACCGACACGATGACCGGCGCCGAGATCACCTACAACAACCCGCTAGGTGTCGCGTCGCCGGCCATCACCGACACGTCGGCGTTTCCGTGTCCCTGACGGGCCCGGAGGATCTCAATCCTCTGGACGCTCTCCCGCCGGAGCCATCTTCACCAGCCGTGGCTGAAACGTCGCCAGCGGCTCGACCAGGTCGTGCTGGGCGGCGATGACGGCGTGGATGTCCTTGTAGACGGCCGGGACCTCGTCGAGACCTGCCGACATCAAGGACACCCCTTGCTCGGTGAGCAGCTTGCGGGCGTCGTTCCAAGACAGCTCCTTCTTCGCCTTCGTGCGGCTCATGACCCGTCCCGCGCCGTGGGACGCCGAGTGGAGAGACTCGTCGTTTCCCTTGCCTCGCACGATATAGGTCGAGGAGGCCATGGAACCGGGGATGATGCCCAGAACTCCTTCTCCGGCAGGTGTGGCGCCTTTGCGGTGCACGATCAGCTCCTCGCCGTCGTGGATTTCCTTCCAGGCAAAGTTGTGGTGGTTCTCTAGGTCCAGCAAGACTTCCGCCCCGAGATGCTCCGCGACGTGCCGATGGATGCAGGCGTGGTTGGCGGCGGCGTACTGGCCCATCAGCTCCATGGAGCTCCAATACTCCTGACCTTCTTGCGAGTCGAGGTCCAGCCACGACAGAGCGCTCAGCTCCCGCGGCAACTCAGGATGCCGGGAGCGGGCGAGCTTGCTGTAGTGGGCGGCGATCGCGGCGCCCGAACCACGGCTTCCGCTGTGGCTCAGGAGCGCCAGGTAGTCTCCCGGCGGAAGGCCGAGTTCGTCGGTCTCAAGTGTCAGGACGCCGAACTCTACGAAATGGTTGCCGCTGCCGCTGGTACCCAGCTGCGCCCAAGCCTTGTCCTTCAGCTCGCGAACCAGCGGCGTGAACGACCAATCTTCGTCGAGCACGTCGTGCTGACGACGGTGGCGGAACTTGGCTCCGATGCCGAAGCGAGTTTCCTTCCGGATCGCAGTGCGCAGACGATCCGGGTCCTCGTCGAGCACCGACGCCGGCAGATCGTGAACGGTCATCTTCATGCGGCAGGCGATATCGACCCCGACGGCGTACGGAATCACCGCTCCGCGGGTGGCTAGCACGCCCCCGATGGGCAGGCCATAGCCGATGTGGGCGTCGGGCATCAACGCGCCGCGCACCGAAACCGGCAGTTCGCAAGCATTCTGAAGCTGACGCACCGCGCCCTCTTCCAGGTCGTCGCCCCACTGGCGGTGCGGTGCCGGCTCCTCGCGCGGTACGTACGAGTTCTGTGCGTCCCGGAACTCGACCTGGGCCGTCGCCAGCTCGCCGAGCTCAGCATCACCCAGATAGGCTTCCGGATCCGCCACCAAGGACTCGAAGGTGTGTCGAATTTCTGCAAGGTCGACGCCCCGCTCGCGAGCCGCCTTGATGTGCACGAAGGCAAGGGCGAGGGCCGCTTCGGAGTGGATACCGAGGGATCGAATGTCTTTGGCTTTCATGATGTCTTCCTTGATCTCGAAACTCGGTCTCGGCTCAGGTCTCGCCGACCTGGACGAGCCACTGTGGGGTAGCCCCGTCCCTGTCGACAGTGATCGGCAGATCGTCACGAACGCGACCTCCGCGAAAGTGACGCACCAGGTCGATCTGGGTCAGCGTGTGACGACTGGGAGCCTGGGTGCGGAAGGCTCCACGGCCGGCGACCGCCATGGGCAGAATCAGTTGATCCGCCAGGTGGACACCCACAGGCGCGCCCGACGCCAGATACTCCTTCGCCTCGGCGCAGGCCTCTCGAGCGACTCTCTCGGCTGTCGCGCTGCGGCGTCCGAAGCCCGTGGCCACCTCAGTGACCGAGCCACCTTCACCCAACGACTCACAGGCGGAACGGATCTCCAGTCGCACCACGTTCCCCGGTCCCCGCGCACCCTCGATCTCCTCGACGCGGAGACAGCCCTCGTCCCAAGACAACGCAGACCGGACGGCCTTCAGCTCGCGTCGGGCGATGCCGGGACTCAGGTTCGCGACCGATGCCACCGCCCTTCGCTCCAACGCTTCGCCGCGATCCAACAGGTCGATGGGGACCAGCTCCGACACGGGCTCAATCTCCACCCGCACCCGGCCGCCGCCAGCCGGATAGAAGCCGGGCCGTTCCAGCTCGGCATGAACCGTCGGTCCCATGAGGGCCAGCAGAGGTAGGAAGGTCCGCTGGAGGAAGTCGAAGGTCGGCGCCCAGGGATTGTGGGTTCCGCCCTCGAGCACCAATTCCGACGGCTCCTCCGCCAGGCATAGCGGCAGCAGAACGGTCTGAAGAACGAGCATTGCGCTGCCCGCGCTCCCGACGGAGAACTCGTAGCGACCGCCGTGGACTCGGGCCGGTGTGAAGCGAAACTCCGACGCCCCGAGGCGTGCGTCGACGAGCTTGCCGTCGCTGATTTCCGCCGCGGCCCGGACCGCTGTCAGGTGCTGACGCAGCAGTCCTGGCTTACGCCGTCCTGCCCGCACCTTGCGGATGTGCACGGGCCGGCCCGCGAGCATGGCGAGAGTCAACGAGGAGCGAACGATCTGGCCGCCGCCTTCGCCCTTGGATCCGTCGATTCGAAGCATCATGGTCTTGCCTTGCGTTGTTGCACCGGGTCGTCGTCGTGAGACCGCCCCAGCAGTTGCCGTGTCCATTTTTCACAAAGCGTGCCGACTTCTTCGCCGCCTGGGTGAAATCGGCGGGATCCTCTCCGAATCAAGGGATTTCGTCGGCTAGAGCTCATCCTTGGCATCGACATCTCATACAGAGGACGATATCTTTCGATAGTGATTTATATTGATAGATCGTGTCGTCTAGCAGCGCAGGTTGATTTCATCTCAAACAACGGGAGGAACCATGGAACCGTCGGAAGAATTCGATCGCCCCGAGAACCCCTACCTGACCCCCGAGTCGTCTCTACATGAGCCAGCGTTTCGTCCGGCAGAGACGCCCGAGGAACTGAATCCCTTCAAGACGGTCTGGATCCGGCCCCGCGAGACCGTTCGGTGGCTCACTGCGACGAATCCGGAGCTCCATGTCGTTCTCCTCGCTTGCATTGCTGGAATCGGCAGTTCCCTCGACCGCGCGTCGCTCCGCAACGTCGGCGACACGACGCCGGTGCCCGTGATCGTGACGATCGCCTGCCTCGTCGGTCCGCTGGGTGGGCTCATTACGCTGTGGGCGGGGTCCCACTTGATCCGCCTCTCCGGCAGCTGGATCGGGGGCGTCGGGAATCGAGTGCACATCAAGACCGCCATGGCGTGGGCGTTGGTGCCGGCCATCGCCGCATTGCCCCTGTGGATTCCACAACTCGCGCTCTTCGGATCGGAAATGTTCACCGCCAAGACGCCACGACTCGACGCGTCTCCCTGGCTGTGGATCCCCTTCCTCGGGATCGGACTGGTCGAGATCGTCTTGGGTGTCTGGAACATCGTGTTGCTGTGCAAGATGGTTGCGGAAGTTCAGGGGTTTCGCTCCGCATGGCGCGGGCTCGCAAACGTCGTTCTCGCCGCCGCGATCATCCTCGTGCCGCTCGTCGTCTTGGTGATCATCGTCGCCATGGCCATCGGCTTGTCTACGTGAAGACCTCCCTTCGAGACGTCGACCGAGCCACAGTCGTCCTCGGACTCTTTGGCACGCGTCTCGATGCGGGCGTAGAGCCGACCCGATGGAATCGATGGCGACCGACCGTGGACATCTGCCGTCAAGAAGACCTCATCGTGGACCGTCTCGAGCTGCTCGTGGAACCCAAGTCGAAGCGCTCGGCCGCGGTGGTGAAGGAAGACCTCGAGTCGGTGTCGCCCGAGACAAAGGTGCTGGTTCACGGCGTCGAGATGGCCGAGCCGTGGGACTTCGAGTCCGTCTTCGATGAGCTGCTCGGCTTCGTCGAGGAGTACCCATTCGACTTGGAGCGCGAGGAATACCTGGTCCACATCACCACCGGTACCCATGTGGCCCAGATCTGCTGGTTCCTGCTCACCGAGTCACGCCATGTTCCAGCGCGGCTGCTGCAGTCGGTGCCGCCGGGTCGCGACCCTTCCAAGCCGGGGAGCTACACCGTTATCGATCTCGACCTCTCGCGGTATGACCGCATCGCGACCCGTTTCGATCGCGAGCTCGATCGGACGCTGTCGTTTCTCAAGTCGGGCATCGAGACGCGGAACGAGAAGTTCAATCAGCTGATGGAGCGGATCGAGCTGGTGGCCATCCAGTCGCGAGCACCGATTCTGTTGCAGGGCCCCACCGGAGCCGGCAAGTCGCGTCTGGCGCGGCGCATCTACGAGCTGAAGGCGGCCCGGCATCTGGTGGACGGTCCGTTCGTCGAGGTCAACTGCGCCACCGTGCGCGGCGACGGCGCCGCGTCGGCACTCTTCGGCCACCGTCGGGGCGCGTTCACCGGCGCTGCCACGGACCGAGCTGGTCTGCTACGCGCCGCCGATCGGGGTGTCCTCTTTCTCGACGAGCTCGGTGAGCTGGGCCTCGACGAGCAGACCATGTTGTTGCGGGCCATCGAAGAGAAGCGGTTCCTTCCGCTCGGATCGGATCAGGAGGTCGCGAGCGACTTCCAGCTCATCACGGGAACCAATCGGGATCTGCGTGCAGCCGTTCGAGCAGGTACTTTCCGAGAAGACCTCCTCGCCCGTCTCGACCTCTGGACTTTCGAGCTTCCGGGCCTGCGCGACCGCAACGAAGACATCGAGCCCAACCTCGACTACGAGCTGGACCAGGCCGTACACACCACAGGACGCAAGAACACCATGACCTCCGAAGCTCGCCAGAGCTTCCTCGGCTTTGCTACCTCGCCCGAGGCCACCTGGAATGCCAACTTTCGCGACCTCAATGCCGCCGTGACGAGAATGGCGACCCTGGCACCGTCGAGCCGCATCACCGTCGATCAGGTGCGGGAAGAAACCGAGCGCCTCCGATCCGCCTGGCGTTCGCCGACGCCAACCAATGACCTCTTGATCGAAATCCTCGGAGCGGAGGCCGCCGAAGCTCTGGACCGATTCGAGGCCGTACAACTCGCCGACGTCCTGAAGGTCTGCCGCAACGCGCCAAGCCTCTCCGCCGCCGGACGAGAACTCTTCTCCGAATCCAGAAAGCGAAGGACCTCGGTCAACGACGCCGACCGGCTGCGCAAATACCTAGCTCGCTTCGGCTTGGATTGGAACGCGGTGCGAGGGAACCCCTAGGACGAAGACCGAACGGGTTCACGACGCGCGCCCGATTCATCGGTACTTCCTAGCGGAACCGCAGCGACCTGCCAACAGCCCGGCGACACTGCACGTTTCCGTAGCGATTCGTCGAGCCTCTCGCATTGCGCGATCACCACATGTCTGCGCTGATCATCGGTTGTACGCTCGGAAGCGAGGATCAGCGCATCAGGATCAGGAGATCCGGCACGACGTTTGCGCTGCTGAAGACCATGACACATCCAACACTCCATCGCCGCGCTTCTCTCCCCGACGTCCAGCGCTGGCTCGACGCGGGCGTCCTCCGCGCGTCCGAGTCGTTTCGAGCCCGCAATCTTCTCGGGGCCGGGCCGACCCTTCGGTCGGTCTGGCGCTTCGTCTTGATGCGCGCGGTTTGGATCGGCTTTTTGCTGCTGGCTGCCGCGCTCGTCTTCTTCATCGCGTCCCAATGGGGAAAGCTGGAGCTCTACGGACGCCTCGCTCTGACGCTGGGAGTCACGGCATCGGCTACGGTGGCGGCAATATGGCTACGAACCGACACGGTGGGTGGTCAGGCGGCTGCGATGCTGGCAGCGCTGTCCTTCGGGCCGGTGATGGCGGTCTATGGACAGACCTTTCAGACCGGCGAAAGCTGGGATCTATTCGGACGGTGGTTCCTGGTGGCAGCTGCCTACGCTTGGGCGGCACGATCGATGGTGTGCCGCTTGCTGGCGATCTTCCTCGGTTGGCTGACCTTCGTGCTCCTCTGGCCCCACTTACCGTTTGCCACAGACCCCATTCCTCAGTACGAGAGCTGGCCTGGAGGACTGGCGCTGGCGGTAGGCGCGGTCGTCGTGGCCTGGACGTTCCGACACCTTGGCTCGAGCTCCTGGAACGTCCGCGTGCTGACTGTCCTGGCCCTCGGTACGACGACGGCCATCGGCATCTCGAGCCTGGTGGAGACGTCGTTCTCCCGCGCGGAAGGACTGGATCAGGTGGCGGCACTGGCCCTCGGATTCGGCAGCGCACTGATGACGCTGTACGTGTTCCGGTATCCGCGGCGCAGAGATGCGGTGCTCGTCACCGCAGGTCTCTTGGCTTTGGGTTGCCTGCTGTCTTCAGCTTGGGGGCATTACCTCTTCGAGATCTGGGACTTCGAGGCGCCCGGATTTCTGGCGCTAGGCGTCGGTATCTGCGCTCTCAGCGGCGCATTCACGTGGTGGTTTCGACGATGGCACGCGAGCCTTCCTGTCGAGGGGAACGAGGCCGGTCAGGAGGCGCAGTCATGACGCGTCGCGAGCTTCTGCTTTCTTTGGGCTGGCAGGCGTCGACCGACGGCGACGAGGTCGCCAACCGGTGGCAGCGGGCGGGCGACAGCTTGGAAACACCGCCCTGGTTCCTCCACCTGGCGGCGGGTTTCGCCAGTTTCATCGGAGCGTTGCTGGCGGGCGTCTTTTTCCTGGCCACCGATCTGACCAACACCTTGACCGATGTCGCGCTGATGACGGCTATGTTCGTCGGCGCGGGGGTGATAGCGCGAACATTCCGCTCCTCCATTCTCGCCGAGCAGGGCGTGTGGCTGCTGGCTGGCGGCTCCCAGCTGCTCCTCTTTCATACTCTCCAAGTGAGCGCCCTTCTCGATAGCTGGACACCACTCTGGTTCTGCGTCGTCCAGATCGTGCTGATCGCCTGGGTTCCGCGCCAGGCGATCAGGATGGCCGGGGCGGCGATCGGCGCGGTCTGTTTCGCGGTCTGGTGGTTCCACGAGATCTCGATCGCTCTCGACGTCCCGGCTCTGATCTTCGCCGTTCTGGTCGTGGCTTCTTTTCTTCTGGGTGCCGCACCCGATCCGAAGTCAGGCATGCACCGTCCAATGGCAAGGCTCTGGCTGCCGGTGGCCTTCGGCGTGGCGCTGGCCCAACTCGCCTACCTGTCGATCCATGCACTGGCAGGCGTCTCGATGGGCTGGACCGACCACCTGCCTTTCCATCATCCGTTGATCACGTCTGCAGCGATCGCCGCGCTCGGAGTCTGGACGCTGGCCGCCATGAAGCGGGAGCTGGGCGCGCCGAGGCCCGCGGTGCGTGGCGGGGTGCTGACGGCGGTGGCCTTGATCGCCATCGTCGGCCACAATCACCCATCGCTCCTGATAGCGCTGGTCTTCCTGCTGGTGGGCCATCTACGCTCCGACCGGAGGATGGAGATCCTGTCCCTGGTCACCTTGGCGGTGGTTCTGGTGCGTGCCTACTACGACCTGTCCGTTCCGCTAGCGATCCGCGCAGCCTGGCTAGCAGCCACCGGCGGGCTGGTGCTCGGGCTGGCATGGTGGATGTCGCGGGTCGACCCCGCCGACTCGAAGGATGCTGAAGAAAGTGCATCGCGCCGTAATGAGGAGGGTCTCTCCGGTATTACCGGTGCCTCGGCAGCGTCTCGACGCGCTGTGGCCCTTGTCGGTGCACTCGTCTTGGCGGTGGCGATCCCGGCCCTGGGTGTGTGGCAGAAGGAACGACAGCGCGACGCCAGCCGCGTCGTGCTCCTGGAGCTGCGTCCCGTGGATCCGCGCTCCTGGATGATGGGCGACTACATGCGCCTCGCATTCCAGGTCGAAACCCAAATCGATGAAGCGACCGAAGGGAGTCCGGAAGCGTCGGGACGAGCCGTTCTCCACATCGACACCGAGGGCCGGGCACGGTTCGAGCGCATCTGGATCGAGGGAGACCAGCTCGCCGCCGACGAGATGCTGCTGCGCTGGAAAAGACCACCGACGCGCCGGCATGTCGTGGACCTGGGGATGGACACCTTCTTCTTCCGCGAGGGCGACGCCGAAAGATTCGCACAGTCGCGGTGGGCCGACGTAGCGCTGACCCCCGAGGGCGAAGCCATGCTGGTAGGTGTGCGCCCGGTGGACGATCCGATCTCCACAGCCATCGAGGACACCGATGAACACCCGTCCGCGAACGAATCCGACTCCGACGAAACCGTAACACCGAACCGAGCGACAGAAGAGGCTCGAGATCCGACGACAAGAAACCAGAGGTAGATTCGCGACAACCGCGAGAGGAGGCTCGACCGTGACCCGATGATTCGGGATCACACACGGACGCTCTCACTGGGCCACCTAGGGCGATGTGGTTGCCGTTGATAGCCTCTCAGATGCGGGGTACAGATCGTTACTTGTCAGCAAAAGCCGCGGCAGCATCTGCAAAGCGAGTCAAGACTTGATCAACACGGCCCGCGAAGTCCATAGAGGTGCCTGATTTCTTCGGACCAATCGTAGCTTGAGTATGGCCGGTGGTTTT
>JALCBJ010000002.1:158355-208039 GCA_028066595.1 Thermoanaerobaculia bacterium | reverse complement strand
GGGTGGCGCCTTTAGGGCGGCGATCGGTGGCGCCATTAGGGTGATCAGTGACACTCATCCCTTCAGACCGCCGATCGGTCTACGGAGTCACCATCACGGTGTCGCACGAAGAGCTACAACGTCTCTATGCAGACAACAGCGATCTGTTGGGGGAAGTTGTCTACCTGCCCTACGCGGTACTGGCCCACCATCCATCGGGGCGAACGGAACCGGCCCTCTGCTACATCGCACACGACATCGAACCTTCTCCTGCATCGCCCGAATATGTAGCGCGCATCGTGGAACCGGCTCGCTCCCACGGATTCCCTGATTGGTACATACAGCGGCTCGAATCCTTCTCTGCGAAGTAATCAAGGCATGTCCCACTTCGAGGCAAGGTCTTAATGTGGTGAACCATCACTACCTGGTGTAGTCACTGGGTGGGCGCGGACGTCACCGACCAGAGACGCGGACATCGAACTGCTCCACACGATCAGGTTACCGTCCTCGAAACGGTCACCGAAAATCGCTCCCGTGGCAACATGCGTCGTGGCTCCATAACCGACGCTACACAAGGTATCGCCGCTGCCCTCCATGACTTGGAACAAGTCGACATCGTAGGTTCCTTCAGCAGGGCCTACGGCGAACGAGAGTTCTAAGACGGAAGTCTGGGGATTGGCGATATCGCTCGTTCCCCAAAGTATGAATACGGCCTTCCGCCCGGCCCCTGGCGGAGGATGTACGGCGTCGAACGAGCAGACAAAGCCTGGGTCCGAGATCACCGTCCCGGTCCCGGACTCGGGGATTCCTGTAGATTGAAAGGTGGCATTGACGAGAGACCACGCCGAAGGAACATGCGCGATCGAATAGGCAGTGATATCGATGAACTGGGACTCGTCGTTGAAGATCTCGAAGGTGAATGTGGCGACCCCACCGGGGCCCACAAGTGTTGTCGACTGCACGAGCTCGAAGGAACAGCCGCCGACGACCAGACCAAGGCTCAGCAACGTAGCCAGTTTCACGATTGACTCTTGAACCATCGAGATCTCCAGAAGCGGTATCCGCGGGAGAGCACTAGATGCGGGTGGCAGCTAGGCGAGCGGGAAGCGTGTCGTTCGTCAGGGCACAGTGGCAGACCACATCGAGGTGTTTCCGGTCTCGAAGCCGTCCACGAAGATCGGAGCCGCTAGATTGAGCTCATCGGCTCCGATGTCGTACCAACTGATCAGAAACTGGTCGGGAATTTCTGGATGATCCCAACCACGCTCTTGGAGGTCGAGGTCTGTGGACTTCGGCGAGTACGCGGCGGTGTCACAGTAGTCCACCGCGGGAGAGGACGGGTGTAAGTGGTAGTCACCCGCCAATGCATCCAGGAATACCGGCGGCACGACCGAGATGTAGTCTCCTGGGAGACCACTGCTGTCATCCACGATGAGGCAATCGAGCGATAGTGGAGTACCGCCTGGTTCGAGCAGCGGTCCCGTCGAGGTCTCCCAGAGAATCGACGAGTAGATCTCCAGTCCGTCGGCGTCCCCGAAGGTATCGTCCCGCGTCACGATCACAGCCTCTGAGGCTTGGTTGCGGGTCATCGTCACGAACGCGAGGCGTCCCTCGGTACCGCCGCGAAGCTTGATCACCGACTCCCCGCCCTGATTCTCGGCCAGAACGACGCCTTCCATAGAGAGATCTGCGGAGACGGTCAAATACGCTGCACTCCCTTCGAGATTGGCCATATTGCCCTCGACATAGGTCTGATACACCTCGGCGCTGCCCGTGCTCGAGTTGACGTACAAAGCACCGCCCCGATCCGCTACATTTCCCGAGAGGGTCGAACATCGGTCGGCGGCATGACATATCCCGTCGGGTCGCCGTTCCATCCGAAAGCTTCCCCCAACTCCGACCCCTACTCCACCGCCCAGGCCAGCGATATTGCTGTCGATGCGGGCATTCCTGGTTCTGGCAGTGCCGTCAGTCAGCCAGATCCCACCTCCGGTGGACGCTGCCGTGTTGGAAACCACGGAGGCAGGTGCGGCGGACGTACCGTTGAGCTCCAACTCTCCCCCACCCCGCACGTAGATACCACCACCCTGAATACTGGCGGTGTTCAAGAACACTCCTCGCAGGGGTCCTCCGGAATCGAGACGAAACGAGCACCCTTGGTCGACTGCAACTCCGCCTCCTCGTGCCGCCTCGTTGAAGGCAATGGCGCTGTCGAACGCGCTGGCGTAGCCGTCGGCGCAGAATACACCTCCGCCCACATCATGAGCCCGGTTGTTGAGAACCTGCGAAAAATCCTCCAGCGTCACGGCGGCCGATCCGCCTCGCGTCGAGATCCCACCTCCCCGGGTCGATTCATTATCCTCGACAATGCTGTTCTCTAGCCGGACACCCATGCCTCCCGAAATATCGATGCCGCCGCCGAACCCATCGTCCTCACCACCCGAGATCACGAGGTTCCGCAGGATGACGATATGTCGGTCCTCGGCATTGCCTCCCCAGATCGTCAAGACACTCCCGGCCGTGCCTCCCGTGCCGTCGAGCACTGTCCTTCCGGCCGGGACGAAGGAGGAGCAGCTGGCATAGCCGCCTTCGATGGTCACCGAATGGGCGAAGATCTCCGCGCTGATCGAGGCATCTGCATGATGGGTAGCAATCCGCACGATATCGTTCTCCGGCCCGGCGGAGGACGCAGTATTGAGCGCTGCCTGGAGCGTACTGTGGGAACACGCTGCGTCGGTACCCACTGTCAGTAGCAAAGGCAGAGGGCCACTTCCGCCTCCGTCCATGTCGATCATGGAGCCGGCAACCGGGATGGCTCCCAGTAGCAGACCCACACAGATTGTGCCCAGCTTCGAACAACGCATCCCAGTTCTCCCGATTCTGGGCGACGGAATCCACTTCCCGCCGCTATTTCAGAAGAACGGAGATCGAGAAGAAATCCCGACATCGGCCGACAAGCCGATCCGAACTAGCGGAAAAGAGACTCGGCCTGGGAGGCCTCTCGACCCAACTCTGAGTCGGGGAAACGCTCGGCCACCTCGCCCAGGACCTGCGACGCTTCCTCGCGGTGTCCAAGTCGCAGGAGGCAGTTCCCGAGTGCCAGCTGGACGCGGCCCGTTTCTTCATGGTCCCGACCCAGATCCTGAATCCTAAAACTCAGACTGCGGCGAAGAGCCTCCACGGCCTCTGAGCTTCGATCCGATCGAGTCAGAGCTTGCCCCAGCAGGAAGAGGCCCTCGCTGACCCAGCCGGCATGTCGCGACTCCGCTCCCAAGACCTGCAGCGCCATTTCGACCTCGGTTTCCACCGCTCCCAAATCACCTTGACCGAGCAGCGCTCTGGCCAGCCGTATCCGCGTCTGAGCAACCTTCGGGTCTTGCGGCCCAAGACGCTTCTCTCGAATCTCGAGGGCGGCTCGAAAACGTGTTATCGACGTTTCGAAGTCCTCTTCGTCCAGCGCCAACCGCGCCAGATTGGTCAACGGTGTCGCGACTCTTGGATGGTCCGGCCCGTAGCCCTCGCGGTAAATCGCCATCGCTCTCTCGTAGAGCTCTTCCGCACCCGATCGGTCACCCCGTCTCGACCGTACATTCGCCAGGATGTTGAGAGTCCCTGCGATCCTGGGATGATCCGTCCCGTAGACTGCTTCCTTGATCTCGAGCGCCCGTTCGAGGTGAGAGGCCGCTTCTTCGAGCTCTCCTTGTTTTCTGAGCGTATCGGCCAGATTGGTCAGCGCACTGCCGAGCGCCGGATGTTCCAGTCGCTCGAAGATCGCAACCGCGCGACGGTTCAACGCCACCGATCGTTCGTAGTCCTTGAGCCTGGAGTACACGCCTGCGAGGTTCGTCAGCGAGTTGGCCACCGACCGATCGTCGGGTCCCAGCACTCTTTCCTTGATCTCGATCGCTTCCTCATAGTAGTCCCGTGCTGCCTCCAGCTCACCCTTGGAACGACTGACCATACCCAGGTTGTTGAGAGAGCCGGCAATGTCCACCGCGTTGGGTTCCGGCAAGGCTCGACGGATCTCCAGAGACTCTTGCAGAGCACGGTCCGCCTCGTCGAGGCGACCGAGCTCATGGTGGAGGATCCCCAACCGGTTGAGAATCTCCGAAACGTCGTCCAGGTAGTCGCCCCCGAGCTCTCGCACGGTCGCCAAGGCAGCTTCCTGGAGTTTCCGTGCGTCCTCGTGTTGGCCCAACGCCAAATACGACCTGCCGATCACCGACTGAACTTCGGCTTGGATCGCCGGTTGATCCGCCAGCTCGTCGAGACGCTCTGCACCGTGGTCGAGCAGGTCACGGGCGGTGAGCTCTTCGGAACCTGTCAGCTCGGGATTCCCACCGCGAAACAGGCCCGTGAGAAACACGGATACTTGTTCCGCCTTTCTGGCTTCCTCCCGGGCCCGATCCCTCTCCTCGGCCAATCGGAGGGTATGAAAGGTCACAAGCGCCGCGAGCAGGAGAACCAGGCCCATCGCAGCCGACATCGCGATGCGATGACGGCGAACGAAACGTCCCAGTCGATGGATCGCTCCCAGCGGACGAGCCGAGACCGCCTGACCCATCCCGAATGCCCGGACGTCCGCCGCCATCGCCTCCACCGATCCGTAGCGCTCCGCCGGGTCTTTGCGTATAGCTTTGAGGACGATGGCGTCGAGGTCTCCCCGCAGCTCGCGTCGAGAGCTCACTGAACTGGGGCTCTTCGGCTCATGAAACCGAATGGCATCCTCCAGCGCAACCCGAGAGCTGTCGGACCCATAGGGAGACCGGCCACTCAGCAACTCGTAGAGCAAGACTCCCAGCTGATAGATGTCTGTAGCGGTCGTGATCTCCCCTTCGACCACCTGCTCGGGACTGGCATACCGAGGGGTCATCGGACGAAGCCCGCTCGCAGTCAACATCTGGGAATGATCGGAATCCAACAGCTTGGCGATACCGAAGTCCAGAAGCTTCACTCCACTGTTCGGCGACACCAAGATGTTCGAAGGTTTGAGATCACGATGTACCAACAGTCGGCGATGGGCATAGGCGACAGCGTCGGCCACTCGGCACCAGAGATCGAGTTTCTGGGCCAACGGAAGAGTCTCGCAGTACTGATCGATCGGCTGACCGTCGACCCTTTCCATCACAAAAAAGGGTCGGCCGTCGGATAGCGCACCGCCATCCAGTAGCCGTGTGATGTTCGGGTGATCGAGACTGGCCAATATGCGCCGCTCGCGTCGAAAGCGCTCCGAGATCGCTGCCCGGTCGCCGGAATGAAGCAGCTTGATCGCCACCTTCTGCTCGTAGGCGCCGTCGGTACGCTCGGCCGCGTAAACCACGGCCATGCCTCCCCTCCCGAGCTCGGTACCCAGGGTATATGGGCCGACTCGCGTACCCGCGAGGTCAGACTCCATTGCGGTAGGTCGAACGAGATCTTCCTTCTCGAGTCGGAAGTGCGCGCCCTCTAGCAAGGTCCCAGGCCTCAGAGGGTCTGTGCTTCCCTCTCGGCTCAGTAGGGAGAGTACGAGATTGCAGAGCTCGTGATCCTCGCCACACCAAGACTCGACCGCATCCGAACGCTCGTCGGGAGGTAGCTCGAGAGCACGCTCCAGCAGTGCATCGGCCTCTCGCCATCGTTCCTTGCCCACCTGTGTCACCCGAGTGCCAATAGCTCGCGGAGCCACAGCCGCGCTCGGTGCCAGTCCCGCTGAACAGTTCTGGCAGTCACACCCAGTGCTAGAGCCGTCTCGTCCTCCGTGAGACCGGCGAAGAAACGACACTCGACCACGTCGACCAGCCGCGGATGCACCTCTCGGAGCTGACCGAGAGCCTCGTCCACCGCCAGCCATCGTTCCGGCTCGTTGCTCTCGGCCAGTACCTTGTCTTCGAGCGGAAGGTCAGCCAAGCCAGCGCCTCGTTTCGCTGCAGCAGCTCGCCGACCCAGGTCTACGAGCACCTGACGCATCACCTTGGCCGCCAAGGAGAAAAAGTGCCCACGGTCGTTTGGGGCCTCGTGATCGGCCAACTTGAGGAACGTCTCGTGAACCAGCTCGGTGGTGTCGAAAAGACCCGGACGGTTCTGTTGGAGCTGGCGATGGGCGAGGGACTTCAGCTCATCGTACAGCTTCGATATCAATAGACGATGAGCTTCCGAATCGCTCGTTCCGACGGTCGGCAAGATATTCGACTCCGCACCTTCCTCTGGATCTAGATCCGCTGTCATCGAATCCTCCCATGGGCCCACGATTCGCAGTTGAGTCGTCGCCCTTCGGCGGCTCAAAAGACCATGCGATCTAAGGCGCCGACCCGAGCACCCGCGAGGCGATCGGCCGAATCACTCTCGCGGGAAGCCACCTCGATCAGAAGTCAAAGATACACCGTAGCAGCAACCGTGGCTCGTTTCGAGGGCGGACCGTGGGTGAATAGCCCCGTCGAACGCCGTATGCCGATCGATATCTCTGAGGCGACGGCGCGAGTCTACGAATCTTCGAGGAAGATCGATTCACCCTCGGGTGAGATGGTGTGGGTCACGTTGACGCCGAAGCGTTCGAGCAAGAAATCCGAGAATCCGATCCACTGATCCTCATGCAGTACCCGCTGTGTCCAAGCACACACGCACACTTCCTCCTCGAACTGTGCAGCACGTCGCTCGATCTCTTCGATCACTCCCATCTCGCGCAGTGACTGGAGCGTGGAAATGCGGTGGCGCAAATCCGCCGTGATCGACGTTGCCACCAGCCGCAGCATGCTCCGCTGCGCATCGGAAAGCTCTCTTGGCTCATAGTCGGCTACGGCCACGGCTCCGAGGCCATAGCCTTCCGACGTTTTCAAGGGCGCCGCAGCGTAGAACTGGAGCCCCAACTCGCCGCGCACGAGGGAGTTGTCGAGCGCCCGCGGATCGAGCCGCGCATCGACGACTTCGTAGAGATCTTCGCCGAGGCACGCAGACGCGCAGAGTCCAGGCTCGCGTGGCACCTCCGATGCCTCGAGGCCATAGCGCGCCTTGAACCAGATCCGATCCTCGTCGACGATGCTGACCACCGCGATCGGCACCTGACATGCGGTCGCCACGAGTTCGGCGGCGTTGTCGTACGCACCGTCGGGAGGGCTGTCCAGAATAGAAAGTCGTCGGACCGACTCGATACGCTCCCGCTCCATACTCTTCTCCATCTACTGGACGATCTTCTAGAGACGTCAGTATTGGGGGGCTCGATGAAATTCCAGCCTCGACTGAGGCTCGCAGCTGATCGTTTCTTGCTATGCCCGACCCCGGCCGCCTCCACCGCCAGGCCGAGCCGCTCTTGACGGTGCCCACTTTCGGGTGCGCCGCGTGCGACTCCAGACGATGTTGCACACCGCCACGGAGTACTGCGTCTTGCGTTGTGGTCCGGTGATCTCCAGACCCGAAATCTCCCCCGCGATGACCCTCCGAACTCGGTACTAGCCGCTGTACACCATCGGATGAGCCACGCTGCAAGCGCCTGTTCAGGGTAGCAGAACTCCCGTAGCGTCGCAAGGACAAGCCTGACACGCGACGGTGCCGTCAGCCCCAATCCGTCCAGTGACGACAGTGGTCCCTCGGTCTGGCCCACCCCGCGGGCCCGGACCAGGGTCCGCGCTCGCGTAAGCCGCCTTGGTATCGCGACCTCGGGCGGTACGGCGCCCCGCGATCCTGCAGATCGATAGACTCGAACCGCGAGGACTCGCATCAATAGCGGCAGATCGGTGGGTCACGGTCGACCACGGACCGGCGATCTATGTCTACGGAGCCGAAGTTCAGTGAACGAAGCAGAAGCAAGCAACTCGGGTTGGTCGACCGGTGGCCCCGCCGGAAAGTGGATGGTCTCCGGAACCACTCCTGGGAACATCGAGTACAACGGCTCGCTCGAGTTGTTTCGGGACGGAAACGTATTCACCGGATCGTTCCACTCCAAAGAAATCGGTGACCGGACCTGTACCGGTCTCATCGTCGACGGACGCCTCGTCCTCGGCCGGAGCCGGAGGCAAACGCGGCCTGGCATCGTCAGGTACACGCTCGCACAGAGCGGCGACTTGGAAGCTCTCTGGAACAATGCAGGCATCGAAGGATTGGTAGCGACCGGACGGGCCCGACACCTCGGACCCGAGGTACTAGGAGGAGCTCCCCATCTCGCCGGCACCCGCCCCATCACCTACTTCGACGTCGACGGCAAGGCCCTGGAACCACCTGACCTGTCACTGACAGTCCTTCACGAAGCCCCAACATACAGACTGAGCTGGAACGACCGAAGTTCGGGCGAAGCGCTTTTCTCCGGAGTGGGCCTCGAGATCACCAACGGTATGGTCTCGGCCTGGGACGAGGCCAGCGCCTATCTCGAGCTCGACGTTTTGATCGTCACACCGCGAGGTGATGGCCCCGGTCAAAGCGCCCACCCCGTGTGGGCGTCCTCTGGAAGTGCCGGCATCGGCACAGAAAAGATAAACAGGTGAAGATCTTTCCTTCCAGTCCGAAGCGGGGTCACACACGGGGCGCCTCGTACCAGTGATGGACGGCCACAAACGACATGGAAGAGACGACAGCCGCTTTTGCTAACCACGCCAGGACGACGCTTGTATCGAGATCTAGAACGGCGAAGCGTCCTGCATCACGATCACCGTGAAGAATCTCAGCTTCTATCTGGATGGCCTGCTCGTCGGCTTTCTGTTGCGAGACAGCAAGCCCATAGAGGACGGGGACTACGAGTACATGCCCACACGCGGTGCGGGACATTTGAGGCTGGGCACGACCCTTCGCGAGAGTGGATCGGCAGTGTGCCGGCTAGGAGATCCCGAAGGAGAGGTGACGATCACTGTCGTCGCCGTTCCAAGAGTTCATTGGATACGCATTCGGTTGTGATTCTCCCGCTTCGAAGGTCTGCGTAACGGCAGTACCTCTTCGTCAAGTTCTAGCATCGTTGGTAGTCTGCGCCGATGTCTCGCTCGCTACTCGTGCTCGTGACCTGCATCGGCTTCGCCTCGAACGGTCTGTTGGCGGCCGAGGAGATCGGAGAACGTTTCGCGTCTATGAGCGACGCGATCGAAGACAGGGAGTATCGCCGTATCGAGGCGGTGCTCGTCGAGCGCTCCGGGGACATTGTCTTCGAGCGCTATTTCCGACGCTCCAGCGCCGACTCGCGCATCGACGCCCGCTCTGCCGGAAAGTCGATCACGGCGCTGGCCGTGGGTATTGCGATCGACGATGGGGTGATCGACGGGGTGAGTGCACCGGTTTTCGACTACTTCGACGATCGCAAGCCGATCGTCGACGACGGCACCGTCAAGAGGTCGACCACGATCGAAGACCTCCTGACCATGTCCTCGGCGCTCGACTGCGACGATTGGCAGGACAGCCCGGGCAACGAGGAGCGGATGTACGACACGAAGGACTGGACGCGGTTTGCCCTCGACATCCCGCTCGATTCCGACTACGAACGCGACCAGACCGGCCGTGGACGGTATTCCTACTGCACGGCCGGTGTCTTCTTGTTGGGACGGATCGTCGAACAGGCCGTGGGAACGCCGTTCGACCTATTCGTCCAACAACGCCTTTTCGACCCGCTGGGTATCGAGGATCCGAAGTGGACCCGCGCGCCGAACGGCGAGGTGCAAACCGGCGGTCAGCTGTCTCTCCGTGCGAGGGATTTCGCCGCGATCGGCCGATTGGTACTGAATGGTGGCGAGTACGGCGGCAAACGACTCATCAGCAGCGGCTGGCTGCGCCAGACGCTCCGTCCACTGCGCCAGGCGACCCCGGCTGACGCGTACGGCTACCTCTGGTGGCTGCGGGGATTCCGTTATGGCGATCAGTTTCGCGGCGCCGCCTACATGTCCGGCAACGGCGGGAACAAGGTTGTGTTGTTTCCCGATCTGGATACCGTCGTAGTGATCCTCAGCACGAACTACAACCGCCGAAACATGCACCAGCAGACCACGGAGTTGATCGAAAAGTACATTCTGCCGGCGCTACGTAGCGAACAGGACTGAGTGAATTCGAAGGGCATCGATCGAATTCGAACGGGCTCCGAATTCGACGGGCAGCGATCGAATTCGAACGGGCTCCGCTATTCGATGCGCAAGGTCTCCATCGGATCGATCCGCGCAGCTTTACGCGCGGGCAGCCAACAAGCCAACAGCGCCACGGCCGTCAACTGGACGACGACGAACAGGATCGTCAACGGGTCCGCGGGCGACAGCTCGTAGAGAAACGACGAGAGGGCCTGCCCGGCTGCCAGCGCTCCGGCGGCGCCCACCACGACGCCGACCGCCACCAGCCTCATACCCTGTCGAATCACCATCGACAGTAGATCTCGGGTGCTCGCGCCGAGGGCCCGCCGGATGCCGATCTCACGCCAACGCCGGCTGACCGAATAGGACACGACTCCGAACAAACCGATGGCGGCCATCAAGAGTGCCAAGAGCGCGGTCAGGCCGAGGGCGAGCGTAGACAGCCTTTCGAGGGTGAGCGCCTCGCCGAACATGTAGCTCTCGAGTGTCGATGTGGCGATGATGGGAAGATAGGGATCCACCGAGCGGATCTTCTCCCGCACCGCCGGCAGCAGCCCGAGTGGTGCGACTTCGGTGCGCACCACCAGGTTCATCGGCCAGTCGAATCCGAGAGGTGCCAGTTGCGCGTGGGAGCCGTAGGCGAAGGGCGGCGTTTCGCTGCGCAGCGACCCGGTCTTGCTGTCGCCGACGACGCCGATCACCTCGCTCCACGGGCCCGATCGACCGTTGACGCTGAGCAGGATTCCGACGGCCGACCCCTCGCCGGTCAGGGATCGCAGCAGGCGTGCCCCGGATTCGTTGACGACGATCGAAGGCGGCTCACCAGGAGCATCCTCGTCGGAGAACGTACGCCCTTCCAGGCGCGGAATTCTCAGTGCGTCGAAGTAGTCGGCACCCACCATGGCGACGTTGAAGACAGCGTCTGGCCGAGCGTCGCTCCGCTGCCGGCCATGCAGGAACATACCCAGGGAATCTCCTTCGCTGCCGCCCGGCCGGGCACTGGTGACGCTGGCCATACTCACTCCCGGCACTGCCGAGACCTCGGACAGCACGCGCTCGTAGAACCCGACGATGCCGTCACCTTCGTAGCGCTGTAACGCGGGATCGAGCTTGGCCACGAGGACGTTGTCGACCTCCATGCCGATCTCGGTGGTGTTCAAGTTGTGCAGCGTGCGGACGAACAATCCCGCAGCCACCAACAGCACCACCGAAACGGCCACCTGCAAGACCACGAGCGCTCCACCAAGCCGAGCCCGCCCGCCGGCACCGCCCGTGTGATCGAGGTTGATGGCGGCGATCAAGTCGACTCCGGCGCTGCGCAGGGCCGGTGCCAGTCCGAACACCAATCCAGCGCCCAGAGACATCACCAAGGTGAAGCAAAGCACTCGCCAATCGATCGCGAACTCGAGTCCTGGTAAGGGCATCGCTCGGAACATCTCTCGACCCCAAACGGCGAGCAGAATGCCGCCTGCACCACCCAAGAGAGAAAGGAACGCGCTCTCGATCAGCAGCTGGCGTACGACACGCGCTCGATTCGCACCGAGAGCCATGCGCATCGCTACTTCGCGCACCCGGCGGGTCGCTCTGGCCAACATCAGATTGGCCACGTTGACGCAGGCGATGAGCAGGAAGAGCATCACACAAACCATCAGGAGCGAGCTCATCTGAATCGTTGCCGAGCGAGCCTCGGGCGGCAGACTCGACTCGCCGAGCCGCGCCACCGAATAGTTGCGGTTCTCGTTGGACTGAGGGTATTCCTCGGCCAGCCGCCGCGCTACCAGATCGGCACCAGCCTGCACCCGGTCCAGACCGACGCCTTCCGTCGGTCTACCCGCGATCCACACGCCACACCAGGATCGATTCTCCAGAAGATTCCCGGCGCTGGGCATGAAGAAGGGCTGCATCGCCATGGGCACGAAGACCTCTGGCAGAGCGTCGAGCATGGTGCCGCGGAAGCCCTCGGGTGCGACACCGACGACGCGAAACTCCCGGCCGTTGAGCCGGATGGTCTGGTCGAGCACCTCGTTGCGTCCACCGAATCTACGGCTCCAAAGGCCGTGGGACAGCACGGCGACGGGCGCAGCGCCCACCGCCTGGTCCTCCGCCGGCAGGAATGTCCGCCCCAGAACCAGATCCACGCCCAGGGTCCCGAAGTAATCGGAGGTGACCATCAAACCCGTGATCCGCTCCGACGAGTCGCGCAGCCCCAGATCCATCGGCCGAACCTTGAACGCAGCCAGAGACGCGAAGAGATCGGATTCGTCGCGCAGGTCGAGAAAGTCCGCGTAGCTCGAGACACCGAAACCACGATTGCCTTCGGCCGTGTGGACTGCCACCAGCTCGTCGATGTCGCGCACTCCCGGCAGCGGCGTCAGAAGCAGCGTATTCACCACGCTGAAGATCGTCGTACAAGCGCCGATCCCGAGCACCAGGGTGAGCACCGCTGCTGTGCTGAATCCGGGGTGGTTTCGCAGCGAGCGGATCGTGTAGCGGAAGTCTTGTAGATACGAATCCATGGCCTGTCTCCGTCAGGTCGAGATGATGACCTTTTGAGCAAAACACGTACCACCCGACACCTCGAAGAACCGTCAACGATCGGCGATCTGGCTGAGATTCCCGAGCCAATTCGTCCATCTTTGGGATCGGGGCGTACGCCAGCGGACAGCCACTGCGCCCATCCGGACCATGGTCCATGGAAGCGGTTCTCGACATAATGTAACAGTGCTGTTATATTGAACTCATGCGATTCACACTCGGTATGCGCTTGCGGCACCTTCTCGAAATGCTCGATAGTGAGGTCGAGGCGGCCTATCGCCGACGCGGCTTGGCCACCTATCGACCCCGATTTACCCCGGTGATTCGGGCGGTCGATGTGCTCGGGCCGTGCTCGATCCGCAAGATCACATCCCACAGTGGGATGACCCACTCAGCGGTCAGTCAAACGGTAGCTCAGATGAGGCGAGAGGGTCTTCTACACGTCAGCGCTGGCGATGACCGCCGAGAGCGACGCGTCGCACTGACGGCAAGCGCCCGGCGTATCGTGCCGACGCTGAAGACTCAATGGACAGCCACCAACGCCGCAGCGGCAGAGCTCGATGAGGAGCTCACGACTCCGTTGTCCGTTGTGATCGAGGAGGCCATCGCGGCACTGGAGCAACGCTCTTTTGGTACGCGCATTGCTGAACTGTCTTTCGAAACACGAGAGGAGTCCACCCGATGACGAAGCTACGGATTCTCTTCGCGCTTGTAGTGGCTTGTGCGGCTTCGTCGTCCGCCACAGGGCTCCCCGGCCAATCTCAATCGACCAACGGCAAGGAGATTGGCTCCCCGCTCGGTGACCTCGATGGCAACGAAGAGACTACGGCCACAGTGGTCCGAGCCATCGCTAACCAGCTCGAGTCTGGCTACGTCTTTCCTGAACTCGGAGCCACCATGGCGACCCAACTAAGAGGATCGTTGGCAGCGGGCGAATACGCAGATCCGCTCGACGGCGAATCCTTGGCGCAACGGCTCACGGCAGACCTGCAGCGGATCTCCAAAGACAAACACCTGGCTGTCGAGTATTCGCACGAACGGCTCGCCGATGACGCTCAGGTGGCCAACGACCAATATGACGCGGAGGAGCAACAACGGTACTACGGCAACCATCTCAATTTCGGCTTCGAGAAGGTCGAGCGAGTCGAACCCAACGTCGGGGTTCTCGATCTTCGGGTGTTCGCACCTGTGGAAATGGGATACGACACCGCGACCGCGGCGATGCAGTTTCTCGCCCACACCGACGCGTTGATCGTCGACCTGCGGCAAAACGCTGGAGGTCACGGAGAAATGGGGCATCTCTTGATGGCGTATTTCTTCGACGGAGGCCCGAAACCGGTCAGCGGGATCTACTCGCGCGAAACGAACGAGATCACCCGCTTCCACACTCCGGCTCGTGTCTCTGGACCGCGCTACGGATCGGAGAAACCCGTCTACGTGCTGATCTCCGAGCGCACATTCTCAGCCGCAGAGGCTTTTGCTTACGATCTTCAGGCCCTTGGACGTGTCACCGTCGTGGGGGAGCCCAGCGGTGGTGGTGCTCATCCCTTTGAATACCGCCGTGTTTCTCCACACTACGTATTGCTGATGGTTACCGAGCGTTCGATCAACCCGATCACCGAAAGCAACTGGCAAGGAGTCGGAGTGGCGCCTGATATCCGCGTCCCCGCCGATGTCGCCTTCCAGCGCGCCCTCCAACTGGCCAAGGAACGATTGGGTCCGCTGTAACTTCATCGTGGTGGCCCAGACTCGATGCGTTCGAGGGAGAGGGCTACGAACGCGTGTTGGTCACCGTCACCCTCTGCGAGGGGCAAGACGTAGAAGCCTACGTCTACGCCCTCCGCCGCGATATCTGACGAGCATCTGCACGCCAAGATCCTGTCCCTGCGCGGCAGCGTCGATTCCGGCGGAATCTCAGAGGAAGTCTTTCTTTCGCGCCTGCAGCGCGAACGTGGCTACCAGGACCAGAACGATCACGGCGGCCTCGGCGAGTAGCAGACCCACAGCGGTGCGGTTCCACTCGGCGACCGGCCCTTCGATGTGGTCGCCGATTTCTGGCAGATGGGAGACCCAGTAGAGGAAGAGACTGAAGCCGAGGTTTAGAACCACGACCGCTAGAACCGTCCAGCTCTCCGACTCGGAGACGATCGCCACGGCGAGCATGATCACGTAGGCTGCGGCCAGCTCGCCCAGGACGATGACCGTAAAGGGCTCCAGACCATCGGGCATCCCTTGACTCGACCGGATCAGCCACAGCGCCGAGCCGAGAAGAGCGAGCCAAGGAAGAAGGAACGCCGAGAGGTTGGCCAGGATCTTGGCACTGGTATAGCCCATGACCGAAACCGGCAGGCTCATGACGAAGGCGAGGTTTTTCTCCTTTCGCTCGAGCACGACGGTTGCCATGATCAGATGAATGCCGACCCCCATCACGGCGGCGATCAGCAGGATACTGCCGACGAAAAACGCACTCTCCCCGGCCGCCAGCTGAATGATCGCCAGGCCGAGAGCGCCGAGAGCCAGGTAGAAGGCAAGGGTCCAGCGCTGGAAAGTCCAGTCCTTGCGCACCAGGTGAATGATCATCTCGTGGTTCATGCGACGGCCTCCTCGCGGTGAGTCGCCAGGCGGGCGACGAATATCTCTTCGAGAGTCAGGGGCTCGACCGTCTGAACGGTCGTGCCGGCCCGCGTCAGGTCTCGGCGTAACGAGCCGCCCCAGCGATCGGTGATGGCGGTGACGAGACGGCCGCCACCCTCGACGTCCAACAAACCCGGAACGTCCAATGGCTCGTCACCCGACGAACGCTGCAGCCGGATCCGCCGCCAGCGATCGAGGAAGGACTCCTTGTCGTCGAATTCGATGAGCCGCCCTCGATCGAGAAACGCGATGCGGTCGGAAAGCTGCTCTACGTCCCGGGTGTTGTGCGAGGAGAACAGGATGGTCCGTTCTTCGTCCGCCAACACCGCCGTCAGCTCGCCCAGCACCTCGCGCCGAGCCACCGGGTCGAGACCGGTCGTGGGCTCGTCGAGCAGGAGCAGCTCGGGACGCCGAGCGAGCACGAGAAGCAGCGCCGCCTTGACCCGTTGACCGTGCGAGAGACCTTTGACCTTTTGGTCGGCCCGAAGGTCGAAACGCTTCACGAGCTCTCGAGCGTAGGCGTCGTCCCAGGATGGGAAAATCCGCCGTACGAAGGCCATGTGCCAGGCGAGGGTGGCGTGGGAGTAGAGGCGCAGATCTTCCCCGGCGAAACCCACGCGTTTCTTGGCCTGAATCTGCTCCGCCGGAATGGGGTGGCCGAGCACCTCGACCCGGCCTTCATCGTGGTGCACCAAACCCATCATGATGCGCAGGGTCGTCGATTTCCCGGCACCATTCGGTCCGATGAACCCCAGGACCTGTCCACGGATCAGATCGAGCTCGAGGTCGCGGAGGTCGAAGTGTGGGTAGTGCTTCGTCACCCCACGAAGCGAGAAAGCGAGATCGGTCATGTCGGGTTCTCCTCGGAAAAACGGCTGGCCAGCGCTCGCTGCATCTCGTCCAGCTGCCGGGGTATCACGAGGCGAAGCGCCTCGGCCTTCCAGCTGTCGTCATGTCTGCCGGCGCTCTGCCAGTAGCCGAACGGAACACGCTCTGCGAGGAGGAGCTGGGCCAGCTCGCGCGTGAAGCCGTACAGCGGATCCTCGGTGCCGCAGGCGAGATGGATATGAGGTCGTTCTGCCGCGGTCGACTCTGGAATCAGCGCGAAGGGATCGTGAGCCGCCGCCTGGGCGGTTTCGGCGAAGGGTCGTCCGTTCGGAGTTCGTTCGGCTTGGCTACGGAATCCGACGCTGGCGATCACTGGATCGGCGGCCGACTCGAAGCGCTTCAGCCCCTCCGCCAGCTGCGACGGCCGCTGCCGGCGCCTTCGGGGTATCGGTTCGCCGTCTTCGAGCTCGCGGCGTGCGGCACGCGCGTAGTCGAGGTAGCCGCTGATGCTGGCGACCGTCAGAAAGCGTTCGGGATTTCGGAGGCCGATGGAAAGGGCACCAAAGCCGCCCATCGAAAATCCACCGAGGGCTCGACCCGCGCGTTCCGGCACGGTCCGGAACGTAGAGTCCACGTGTCCGATGAGGTCGTCCACGACGTAGTCTTCCCAGGCGCCGTATTCGCCTGCGCTATTCCAGTTGACGTACCAGGAGTTTCCCGCGTCCGGCATCACGACGATCAGGTCGCCGGCCCAGCTGGTAGATCCCAAGGTCTCGAGAACCGATCGCCAGCTGCCGTGATGGGATCGGATGCCGTGCAGTAGATAGAGGACCGGATACCGCCGATCCGAATCTTCATAGCCCACTGGCAGGACGACGTCGAACGCCATGACCCGCCCGACTGCAGGGCTCTCGAAGGTCCGTGTGGCATGGCGCGCATCCCAGCTCTCGGCGCCGGCGGCGACGGTACACCCCACGATGCCCAACAGTACCCACCGAACACACGCCCGCCGGTTCATCGCGAAGCGTCCTTCGGTGGAGTGAAGTCCTGGTCGTCGATCGGTCCGTCGAGGACCGTTTCATCGAAGGCCATCTCCAGGGAGTAGACACCCTCGATCGCCAGGCCGATGGCATCCGGTAGCACGATGGCTTCGTGCTGACGATAGTCCATCACCGCGACCAGGTCACCGACGCCCGGGATCGTCACCGGCACGACCGCCTGGGTCAGCAATCCGGTGTCCTGGTCGAGGTACAAGGTCATCAGCTCCGATCCGTCTTCGCCTTCCAGCGCTCGGCGTTCCACGCGCAACGCGTAGTGGGACGTCCCGTCGATCTCTCGGTCCTCGAGACGAATCGCCCGGTGGTCGGGTGAGCGCGTCAGCTCGATCGCCATCAACAGGTCACTCTGACCTCGGAGACCCTCCAGCTCCTCACCCTGTAGCCAACGAAAACCGGCCGGACCAGACTCCCAAGCAGAGGTCCCGTCCCAGGCAGTGGTGGTGGAAAACGCACCGAGATCCGTGGCGGTCCGAATCCGCTTTCGCGGATCGATCACGATCTCGATCCGCCCCCGAACCACGCCGGTGAGAGCCCCTTCGAGGGTCAAGGCTCCGGATCGCCGCAGGCTACGGACAGCGTCCAAGCTCGCGAAGCCCCCGGCAGCTTCGACGTAGGCCGTCAGGATGTCGTCGGCCGTAGGCTCGACCGTCGCACCTTCGGAGTACAGGGATGCGGCCGATGCCAACGTCGTGGCGACAAGAAGAAGAATGGGTCGTAGTGATTTGGTCATGTCGGGCTCCTCGGGATGCGCTCGTAGGCTTCGCGTAGCAAGTCGAGAAGATCCTCGAGCTCGAGACCCGCGAGCACGGCCAAACGCGCAGCTTCGACGAGATGCTCGTCGAGCTCCTGCCCGTGCAAGCGAGTGCCGAGGTTCGGGTCGGCGGCGACGAAGCAGCCCTTGCCTTGCATCGTCACGATCACGCCATCGCGCTCGAGCTCCATGTAGGCGCGCTTGATGGTGATGACGCTGACTCGCAGCGCTACCGCGAACTCTCGGATCGATGGGATCTTCTGCTCAGGCTGCCAGTCGCCAATCGCGATCCGCTGCTTGATCTGCTCCATGACCTGTCGGTACATCGGGCGACCGTCTGCTTGGGAGATGGCGAAGCCACTGAGCATGTTCATATAGTGAGTATATTCAGTTTGAACAGCTCGTCAAGCGCAGGAGCCGCAGGACACTCCTGTCGGAAGAGCGCGGCACTCCCGTTCAATCCGAAGTGAAACCTCTTAGAAGCCAGGCTGTATCGATGTATATTTTCCTACATCAATCATGAAAGACGCGATACACCTCCACCTCAGCAAGCGAGAGAGCCAGATCGTCGACGTCCTGTTTCGGCGCGGCGAAGCGACGGTAAAGACGATCCGCAGGGAGCTCGGCTCGCAGACCAGCTACGACGCCGTCCGCGTGACCTTGCGGGTCCTGGAAGAGAAGGGGCATGTCACCCATCGGGAAGAGGACGGGCGATTCGTCTATCGGCCGACCATGCCCCTCGATCAAGCGAAGCACAACGTGCTCCGGCACGTCGTGTCGACCTTCTTCCAGGGCTCGGCACCCAAGGCCGTGGCAGCCCTCTTCGACGTCGCTGACACCGACCTCGATGACGACGCGCTCGAAGCGCTCGAAGCACAGATCGCCGAAGCGCGGAGAAATAGGAGCCAGCGCACATGATGCTCGCACTGTGGGCGAAGAGCGCCCTCGTGGTCGCCCTGACACTCGGCGCAGCGTCGCTGCTCGCGACCGGCAAAGCCGATCAGCGTCACAAGCTCTGGACCCTCTGCTTCTGTCTTCTGGCGTTCCTCCCCTTGCTCCATCGCTACGGTCCCGCACTGGAGATTCCCGGACCGCTGGCGGCTCCGCTCCTCCCCACGGTGCCCGCGGCGCCAGACGTGGCATCTCATGCAGGCTCGAAACTGGATGGGATGCGGTCGATGCCGCTGGCGGCCGAGGCTCCGCCCGAGCTCGCGCCGGGCGCTCGTTCCGTGCTCCGGAGCTCACCGTCTGTTTGGCTCGTCGGTGGCTGGCTCGCCGGAACCGGCGGATTCCTTATCTGGTTCACGTTCCAGGTCGCGTCCCTGCAACGACTTCGACGATCGGCCGAAGTATTACTCGACGGCCCCTGGCGCCGAGAGCTCTCGACCTGTGTCGATGCACTCGGACTGGAGAAGGCCCCAAGACTCCTGATCTCCCCGAAGGTGGTGATCCCCATGTTGACCGGATGGTCCGCGCCCTGCCTCTTCGTTCCCGAGAGTGCCCGGAGCTGGAGTCCGCGTCGCCGGCGCGCCGTGCTCCTACACGAGCTGGCACACCTTCGCCGCGGGGATCTCACTTCGAACTGGCTCGGTGAGCTCTGCCGCGCTCTGTACTGGCCCAATCCGCTGGTATGGATCGCCCTTCATCTTCAACGGGAGGAGGCCGAGCTGGCGGCCGATGCCCAGGTCGTCGCCGCCGGTACCGATCCCCTCTCCTACGCAAGCGATCTTCTCGAGATGGTACGCAACGTACGGAGGGATCGCGGCTTCGCCCTCGCGGCCTTGGCCTTGCCACTGAGTCGCCGACGAGGTTTGAGCCGGCGCATTCGGGCGCTGACGAACCGGACGGCCAGCTATTCTCCCCCGGCCGCCTGGATTGTGGGTCTGATCGCTGTGGCGGGGCTGACCGTAGCCCTCGGTCGCCCCACACCTTCGCCCCCGCCTGCGGAATCCGAATCTCCCGACCTACCGCTTCTCCTCGCCGTCCTCGACGACGAGTCCAAACACGCTCGGCTGCAGGCTGCCTGGGAGCTCGGCGAGCGCGAGTCCCCAGGCGCCACGCCAGCACTCGTTGCATCGCTCGCCGATCCCGATCCCGAAGTCCGGATGCTCTCCGCTTGGGCTCTCGGCGAGATCAAGGATCAGGAAGCTCTGGAGCCACTTCTCGAAGCGATCGACGATTCAGACCTGTTGGTGCAAGAGATGGTGGTGAGGGCGATCGGTGAGCTCGAGTCCGCGGCATCCGTGCCCGCTCTCGAGCAACTCGCCGGCTCGCCTACCACCCCACTGTCCATTCGACATGCCGCGATCTGGGCTCTGGGTGAAGTGGCGAATGACCACGCGTTCGCAATCCTCGAACGGACTCTGCGGGATCCGGTCGATTCCGTGAGACGAGCCACCGCCCAGGCCCTGACGCCCTCACGTTTCCCTTCCGCGGTCGTGGTGCTGTCGAGCGCTCTCGACGACCCCGAGCCGGAAGTGCGTGTGGCGGCGGCGCATCAGCTCGGCGCTTCCGAAAGTCGCCTCGCGCGGCTCGCCCTGATCGACGCCCTCGGCGACCCTTCCGCTGCCGTCCGCCGTCGAGCCAGCGAAGGTCTCGGCCATCACCGTCACACCGAGGCGGTGATGCCCTTGATCCAACGGCTCCGTGACCCGGACGAAGGGGTTCGCGCGGCGGCGACCTGGGCCCTCGACGAAATCGGAACCTGAGTCACTTCCGACTCTGCATCACGACGGACCGAAGGAGAGTCCATGCACACCCATGTCTTCAGATGTATAAAAATATACACACTGATCCTCCTCGGCACTCCGGTGGTGTCCATCGCTGCCGCTGCGTCAGAGCTGGTAGTGCCCCGCGTCACGGGCGTGGATGACGTAGCTGAGTACCTCGAGTCCGACGCCATCGATCCGAGGATGGCACGCATCGAAGGGCTGGTGCAGCGGACGCCGGACGACGGCGAGCCGACAGCCTTCCCCACCACCGTCCACATCGCCTACGACGACCGCCACCTCTATCTGAGGTTCGAGGCTAAGGACCCTTCGCCCTCCCAGATCCGTGCCGCGATGACTCGCCGCGAGGCGATCTCCGCCGACGACGCGGTCCGGGTTTACCTCGATACGTTCGGAGATCAGCAGCGCGCCTACGTCTTTCGCCTCAACCCGCTTGGAGTGCAGTGGGATGCAACCTACTCCGAGGCGAACGGCTGGGACGTCTCCTTCGATGCCGTGTGGAAGTCCGGGGGCCGGCTGACCGAAAACGGCTTTCGCTGCTGGATGGCGATTCCCTGGCGTAGTCTGCGTTTTCCTCCGATCGACGGCAGCGAGCGGCCTTGGGGGCTCATCGTCGGCCGAGAGGTGGCCCGAGGAGATGCCGAAGAATCCTACTGGCCGGCCGTATCGAACCGGATCGACGGATGGCTCAACCAGGCGGCACTGCTGCGCGGTCTCGAGGGAATCGAGCCCGGTCACTCCAGACGTGTCATTCCCTTCGCCACCCATCGCAACTTCGAGCTACGCGACGAAACGACCGGGGAGCTAGTCGCGCAGGACGAGAGCACGGCGGGGCTCGACGCCAAGCTGGTCCTCGCCGACCGTTTCGTCGTCGACGCCACCGTCGAGCCCGACTTCAGCCAGGTCGAATCCGATCGCCCTCAGATCACGGTCAACCAACGCTTCGAGGTCTTCTTTCCAGAACGGCGCCCCTTCTTCCTGGAAAACGCCGACTACTTCCGGTCCCCGATCTCGCTCCTGTTCACGCGCCGTATCGCGGATCCCAGCACCGGGCTGCGATTTACCGGCAAGGCAGGCCGTACCGCTATCGGCGCTCTGCTCATCGACGACGAGGCGCCGGGACTGCGCGCCGAGGAAGGAGATCCGGAGCATGGACGCAGCGCCACCTTCGGCGCGCTGCGTCTCGAACGCGGACTCGGACGCCAGTCGACCAGCGGCCTGTTCTACGTCTCGCGCGAGATCGCCGGTGCGTCCAACGAGGCGCTGTCGGCAGACGTGCGCTGGAAGCTCGACGACCATTGGGTAGCGACCGGACAGCTGGCTCAGAGTCGCGACCGAACGCGTGACGGCACCGAACGTACGGGCCACGCCCTGCTCGCGCAGGTCAACCGCCAAGGCCGGCGAGCGAGCTACTTCGGCCGCTATCTCGACATCGCCGACGATTTCGAAGTCGCGGCCGGCTTCGTACCCCGCACCGATCTTCGACAGTCGACGCATTTCTTCTCGTTCTGGACCTGGCCCGAGGATTCAGCGCTCATCTTCTGGGGACCCGAGATCTTCGTCCAGCAGAGTTGGGACCAAGACGGAACCCTGGTCGACGAGCAGTACGAAGGTAGCCTGGAGTGGCATTGGAGCGGCTCTCGGTTCCTCGAGCTCAACCTCGGTACAGGGAGTCTCACTCTCAGACCTCAGGACCACGACGGGCTCCCGTCCCGCCGACGCTTCTCCACTTCCGACGTCGTTCTCGAGCTCGGCACCTCCCATAGCCGCCGGTGGCAGGCCCAGTCGAATCTCTGGTGGCGACGCACCGCCAATCTAGCGCCGGCCGGTGGTTCGCTCCCGGCAGCAGCGGAAGATCTCGGCGGCAACCTCAACCTCCAGCTGCAAGCAACCCGCAATCTCCGCGGCGACCTCCTCTGGCTGTACACCCGCCTGTCCGATCGCGAGCTCGGCCGCGAGATCTTCACCAACCAGATCCTGAGGCTTCGTCTCGACTTGCAGGTAAACCGCGCCTTCTCGCTACGCTTGATCCTCAGCCACGATCAGCTACGCCGAGACCCGGTTCTCACCTCACTCGACGAACGCGAGACCTTCAATGTGGATTTCTTGGCGACTTATCGCCTCGATCCGTGGACCGCTCTCTACCTGGGGACCAACAGCAACTACCGCGCGTTCCCGGTTCCGGGTTCCTTCGGTACTGGCGGCAGGAGCCCGGTGCTCGGCTCGGCCGAACGCGACGCCACCCAGTTCTTCGCCAAGGTCTCCTATCGGTTCGACTTCTAATGCGCGCTCCGGTTGCTGCGATCCGAATCACTGTCCCTGGGACGTCCGTGGTCCGAGATTTCGCACGATCCAGAAATAGCCTGACGACGAGATGTATTCGGTCTCGAACGCGTAGCCGCGCCGTGTGTCCAGGAACCGGTTGATGTGAGCTCGCGCTCCTTCCTCCCCTGGCGCGACGCGGCCTCGAGCGCTCACGCCGAGCGGCAATCCGTAGACCAAACTGGAGGAGCGATCAAAGTCGCGGTCCAGTGCCAGCGGCAAGAGCCGCCCGACCTGGCGCGCATGGGCCGCCTCCACATCCAGCGCCAGACCTGTTCCGGACATCGAGGGGAAACCAGTGGAGAACGCGAGAATGCCGTCGTCGACTTCGAGAAGCTTGGGAGGGGACGAGCCGTAGAAGGCACGTGCTTCCGGACCTTCGACGAGATACATCTGCGCATAGAGCCAATGATGATCCGGTCGTCTGTGAAGGAATCCGAAGGCGAGGAGGCAGAGAGCTGCCAGTGCCGGCCAGATCCAAGGACGCCGACTCCTAACAGGGACCGCGATCCCGGGTGGCGCGACCACGCACAACGACACGAAAAGCGTGGAGATCGGGACATACCAATGTCCCATCGCGAAGGTCTTCACGAACAGGAAGTCGTAGCTGGCGAGCAACAAGACGCCCGCGGCGGTGAGCTCGAGAAACGTGGTCCATGGGTCTGGAGGGTGATCGGCCGAGCGCCGTCGTCGCGCGAGCAGCAAGACGATGACAGCCGCACCGGCCGGCACCAGCAGCTGAGTGCTTCGATATAGAGCGCTAACCGACCGGGCGTCGGCCAAAGGCTCCTTCGCGACCTCGAAGAGGTTCGTGAAGTTACCGGTGTTGGGAATCGGGAACGTAGTCTTGGCCGAGCCACTGACAGGTAGTGCCGCTCCCGCGCCGACCTGACTGAGCATCAAGAACGCGAAGATCGGCAGCGCGAAGCATGAGATGAAGGCGAACAGTTCTCGGCCCGATGACCGTGTACGTCGTCGCATCGCTCTGATGGCGAAGTGCGCCACCAACGGCAGGCCCAGCAGGCCGTGGTCGAGTCTGGCGAGGCACAGCACTGCCGCCAACAGGCCGAGTTTCGATGCTCGGAGTATCGGCTTGGTCGTCGGCGAGATGAACGCGTGCGCCAGGGCGGCCCAAGAGAAAAGCACGATGCCACTCTCCATGCCGTTCACATAGCTCCACAAGGTGCCGAAAAGAGGAAACGGACCCTGCGACCAATGCTCGAGCCGGTGAACGTCGACCGCCAGGATCCAGTAGGGAGCCAGCAAGAATGCGTACGCGCCCAACGGCAGCAAGAGAAAGGACGGCGGCAGCCAACGTCCACTCCGCACGAGGCCTCCCCCGATGAGCGCGATCGACATCGCCACCACGAGAGTGCCGAGGCCCAACGACGTGTAGAGATAGCCGAGCTCGGAAACTCCGCCGAGCTCAGCAAGCCAGTAGAGGCCTCCCAGAATCAACTGCCACGCGGGATGAAAGCCATTCGTATCGTGGATTCCGTCATAGCTGAAGACCCCCGTCTGTGCGAAGTTGCGCGCGATCGTGTGGTAGTAGAACGCATCCGGGGCGCTGTACCGGAAGGGTGCTGCGGTACCGGAGAACGCCAGATCCGCCAAGGTCGGCAGGACGAAGAGCGCGACGGTGGCGACGAGCACACCCAAGTCACGGGAGTCCCGAGGTTTTCTTACCCAGCCAGTCATTCCGAATGCACCGAGCTGCCGAGCGCGGCGAGGTGAGAGATCTCGGGTTTCATCGGCATCCGCACTGGCAAAGGTGTAGCACCCACAATCGGGGCGTACCGCGACCGTTCGGTCGTCGTGGCGTCGATGATACTCACCCATCGAGTTCGCGCACACGTGGACGACGTCGCCACCCTGGGGATCCGATCGGCTCTTACAGCTACTCGGCTCGTAGCGCGGTCACAGGATCGACGCGACCAGCGCGCAGTGCGGGTATGCCGCACGCGAGGGTGGCGACGGCAATCAGCAACGCTACGACACCGACGTAGGTCGCCGGATCGAGGTTCGACACACCGTAGAGCATTCCGACGAGCCCTCGTGTGATCACCACGGCCACCACCACGCCGCATGTCGTTCCCAGGGCGGTCAGAGCCAGGCCTTGCCGCAGAACCAGCGCCACGTTGGCGCGTCGCGAGGCACCCATGGCAGAACGAATGCCCCATTCTCGCGAGCGTTGGTCGACGCTTGCGGCGAGAACACCATAAAGGCCCGCCGCAGCGAGGAAAAGGGATGCCACCGAAAAGCCCTGGACGAGACTCCAAGTGAACCGTCGCTCACCCACAGAACGGTTCACCAGCTCCCGCAGGCTCGCGGCACGCACGATCGGACGGTTGCTGTCGATCGACCAGATCGCGGCGCGTAGGTCGGCGGGTTGTGGGCCTTCGTCGCCGGCGGAGCGCACCACGAGCGAGCGCACATCGTCGGCGAAGTGCCATTGCCCGCTAAGGACATATACGGCCGCGGCATCTCCGAGAGCCAGTGAAGCCTGTCGTACGTCGGCGACGACTCCGACGATGGTGTACGGAGGAAGATCGGCGGGCCCGACGCGCAGCGGCTGGCCGATCGGATCGAGGCCGCCCAACCGCGTTCTCGCGGCGGACTCGCTGACGATAGCCACCCGATGATCTCCTACCTCGTCGCGCCGGTCGAACGTGCGGCCCCGTAGCAACGGAATCCCCATGGATTCGAAGTACCCGGTGCTCACCGTGTAACGAAACATGCCACCCTCGCCAGACTCGACGCCGTCCTCGGAGCCAAAACGGACTCCGTACACGTCGTAGTCACCGCTGAGCGGTAGCTGGCTGGTGAAGGCCGCCGATGCAGCGCCGGGTACGGATCGAACCGCTTCCAAAGATCGCGCGAAGAACGCTTCCGTCACTCGGTTGTCGAATCGGTCGCCCGAAACCAGCACCTGCATCGTCTGGGCTCGATCCGGCTCGAAACCCATGTCCACTCCGAGTAGACCTTCCAGGCTTCGCAGCAGCAAACCAGAACCGACGAGAAGCACCACCGCGAGCGCCACCTCCACCACGATAAGCGCTTGGGGCAGACCGCGCCGGCCCGTGAGGCGCGACGAGGCGTACGCCAAATCCCGATGAGACGTGGTCTCCGTCGCGCGGAGGGCCGGTACCAGGCCGAACGCAAAGCCGACCAGGACCGCCAGCCCGAGGCCGGCGGCGAATACCGTACTGTTCATCGAGACGGCGTGGATCCGCGGCAGGTCCGACGGACCCAAGGAGACCAGTCCGTGGATTCCGAGCTCCGCAAACACCAAACCCAGGACGGCGCCGATGGCCGCCAGCAGCAAGCTCTCGGTCAGCAGCTGGCGGATCAGCCGCTTGCGGCCAGCGCCCAGGGCTCGGCGCAAGGCGAGCTCGCCACGCCGTCGGACTCCGCGAGCCAGCAGCAAGAGAGTCACGTTGACGCACACGATGAGCAGCAACAGTCCCGCCGCACCGAGTATGGCGAGGAGCGCAGGTCTTACAAGAGCCGTTATTTCGTCGTGCAACCGGACCACGCGCAGGCCTCGGTCGAGTGAGGCCCATTGAGGACGAGGAAAGTCCGACCACGGTGTCGCTGCGATCTCCTCCACCTCGCGCGTGGCAGCCGAGAGCTGGAGCCCAGGTCGGAGACGTCCCACTGCCCGCAGATGGTGGCCCCAAGCCCTCCCCTGCGACATGTCGTACTGCAACGAAGACCAGATCCCGGCCTCCGGCGATAGCAAGTTTTCGAAGCTCGCAGGCATGACGCCGATGACGACAAAGTCCCGTTCATCGAGCTGGATCGTCTTCTCTACGATCTCGGGATCGGATCCGAAATGATCTCGCCAAACCGAATGGCCGAGGACGACCTCGCGCGGACCGCCCATGCGGTCGTCCTGCGGACGAAAGTCACGCCCGATCTCCGGCCGGACGCCGAGCGTCTCGAAATAGCCGGAGCTGACGCTTTGCCCGATGAGCCGCAAGGGAACCTCGGTACCGGAGAGGTTCGGCTGCCAGGGCTTGAACACGGCCAGCGCCTCGAAGCTGTGACTTCGCTCGATCAGCTCGCGAAAGGTCCCGAACGTCAGTTCCAGTGGCGCACCGTCCTCGCCGACGTCCCAGACGCTGACCACGTGTTCGGCGTCTGGGTACGGCAAGGGCTGCATCAGAATCGTCTCGACCGCGCTGAAGATCGCCGTCGCGGCGCCCAGACCGACGGCAAGAGTGAGGACCGTCACCCCGGCCACAACCGGCTCACCACGTAGCCGCCGCGCCGCATACCGCAGATCCGTCCACAACGCTTCGACCAGGTTCTCCCAACCGTGGTCTCGCAGACGCGCTTGGGCTTGCATTTCGCCACCGAACTCTAGGCGGACTTTGCGAAGAGCCTCCCGTCGTGTCCAGCCTCGGGCCTCGTATTCCGCCGCGGCCTCCTCGAGGAAATGCTGAATCTCGTCGCGTTCGTCCCGTTCGGTTTCGGTACGCCGAGCCAGCGCCTCGATCCCAGCAGTGAGGTGACGCCACCAGGACACGTTCAGCTCTCCGCTGCAAGCAGACGTTGAACTGCGCTGGAACGCCGATTCCACTCCGCGCTCTCGACCTCGAGCTGCCGATGTCCTGCCGGTGTCAACGCATAGTACTTTGCCCGCCGAGAGTTCTCGGTCTGCCGCCACTCGGACTCCAGGCATCCGGAGCGCTCGAGACGCTTGAGGGCCGTCAGCAGGGACCCAGGGTTGACTTTGAACACGCGACCCGAGATCTGCTCGACCCGGCGCGCGATGCCGAAACCATGCAATGGCTCCAGACTGAGTGTCTTGAGGATCAGAAGATCCAGGGTGCCGTGAATGACGTCGGTATTGGGATCGCTGGACATGAAGACTCTCGCAGGTTGGTTTCGAACGCGCCACCTCTGACAGCGAGAGAGTAAGTCCTGTTATCTTGACTGTCAAGATGTGGTTATCAAGTCTTGAACGTGATGATCAGGCCTCGCGTTCACCAAGGGGCGATGAGCTAGGATCGCCCGGTGCTCGATCGCCCCTTCTCGATCCGCGTGCCGAGGCCGCTCGCCGGAGGACGCGGAGAGCTGATGATCTGCGAGGCATCGTGAGGGTCAGCCTCCGAGCCAAGCTGCTCGGCAGTGTGATTCGGCTTTTCGTCCGCAGGCGAGACTGGGGCGAAGGGCAGCGCCTGGCACGACGCGCCCGGCGTCTCCTCGGTGCGCCCCGGCCGATGCAATGGCTGAGTTCCATCGGTCTGTCGGTGGCGGAGATCGAGGCCGACGGTGTTCGCGTCGAAAAGCTCGTTCCACGGTCGTCCACGAGCAACACGATCCTCTACCTTCACGGAGGCGGATTCGTCTCCTGTTCGCCGCGAACGCATCGGGCACTCTCCGCGGTCCTCGCGCGGTGCACACCCGCCACGGTGTACGCGCCGGATTACCGACTCGCGCCGGAGCATCGGTATCCGGCCGCTCTGGACGATGTCGCGTCCACTTACCGGTGGCTGATATCCGCCGGAGTAGAGCCTCGCACGACGGCTCTGGTCGGCGACTCCGCGGGAGGGGCATTGGTGCTTTCCCTACTCCAGCAGTTGCGAGACGCCGGCGATCCACTTCCGGCCGCTGCGGTGCTGCTTTCTCCCTGGGCAGACCTGGGAGGAACTGCGCCCCTGGTGCGGGAGAACGACGGCCGCTGCGCGATGTTCCGACCGGAGAACCTTCCGGCCTTCGCTGCGTGCTATGCCAACCCCGACGCCTGGCGCGAGCCGTCGGTGTCGCCTGCCTTCGGTCGTTTTCACGCGCTGCCGCCGTTGCATATCCAAGTCGACGAGAGCGAGGTTCTGCTCGCGGACGCACGCGCGATCGAAAGTGCGGTGACGACAGCCGGCGGAAGCTGTGAGCTCGTGGAGTCTTCCGGTCTGTTCCACGGTTGGCAGGTCCTGGGCAGGTTCTTGCCCGAAGCGCGGCGCTCGTTGGAGCACGCTGCATCGTTCATGTCCCGGTCCTTCCAGTCCTCCCACACGCCACAGCCCCAGCACGACGACACCTGACTCCTCCGGCGTGACCACACCCACCTTCGCGACCACTCTCCGCTTCGAGATGCAGCCCCCGGGCGCGGCAACGATAGGATCGCGCCGTGGCCGACCGAAGACCCAGATTCTCGATTCGCGCCCCGGTGACGCTCTTCGTCGTCGTTCTGTGTTTGATCGTGACGTTGACCGTGTTGTGGAACGTCCTGCTGGTGCAGGACTACCAGAAGCTACGGGCTCTGGCCCAGGAAACGACGTTTCACTGGACTTGGGTTTGGCTGGGCAGCGCGCTGTTCATCACGATCATCGTGTTGTCGAGCATCCTCTCGGCCATGCTCATCGGCCAGATCCGATGGAGCCAACGGCAGTCGAACTTCATTGCCTCGGTTTCGCATGAGCTCAACTCGCCTCTGTCGTCCATCAAGCTCTTCGCTCAGACTCTGCGCAAGAAGGACCTCTCCGATGCCGACCGGCTCGACTTCGTCGACAAGATCCTGTTCGACGTCGAGCGTCTCCATCGACTGATCTCGAATATCTTGCGCGCAGCCGAGATGGACCACAAGACCGCCGAGATGCAGGTGGTGCCTCAGACCGTCGAGCTCAACGAGTATCTGGAGGCCTATCTCGACGACGCCGAAGCACTCTATCCAGCAGCGGAGCTGGAGCTGGAGCTGAACGACGACTATCTGCCGTCTCGCATCGATCCCGTGATGTTCCGTCAGGTGCTCGACAACCTCCTCGACAACGCGGTGCGCTACCGCGGCAAGGACGCGGCCCACGTCACGCTACGAGCGCGCCGGGTCGACGAAGCTGACGACCCCGAAATCGAGGTCCAAGTGTGCGACAAGGGCGCCGGCATCGACCCGGTGGATCTGCCGAGCGTCTTCGAGCGGTTCTACCGCTCCGAGAACCCCGTGGGAGGTCGACAGAAGGGCACCGGCATCGGCCTCTATGTCGTGCGCTCGATCCTGCACGCTCACGGCGGCGACGTAGCTGCCGACAGTGCCGGGCCTGGACAGGGAACGACCATCACTCTTACCTTGCCCGCCCATCCCGAAGTGAGCCCGGGCGAGCTCCAACTCGAAACCCAAGGCGCTGCGTCGCCAACCGACGCCGCAGCCTGATCCTGTCGAGAAAGACTACTCGATGAGCCATATCTTGGTGGTGGAGGACGAAGAGCACTTGGCCCAGGGCCTCGCGTTCAACCTACGTAACGCGGGCTACGACGTGGACGTCGTGGAAAGCGGCGAGGAATGTCTCGAAGCCTTAGAAGAGTCCACCTTCGACCTCATCCTTCTCGATGTGATGCTCCCGGGGATCAACGGTCTCGACGTGTGCAAGGCGGTGCGTCGTGAGCAACGACTCGAGCCGATCATCATGGTCAGCGCAAAGGACCGTGTGGAAGACGCGATCGCGGGCATCGACGCAGGCGCCGACGACTACGTCACCAAGCCCTTCGACCTGGAAATGCTGCTCGCCAAGGTCCGGGGCTCGCTGCGCCGTCAGGTGTGGGGGCGGACCTACGGCAACGGCTTGAGCAACGGTGGCACCTACGAGAACGGCCGGGCGCCCGACACTTTCGATTACGGTGCCTGGCGCATCGACTTCTCGACGTTTCGTGCTGAGCGGACCAGCGGCGACCGGCAGGGCGAGCAGGTGGAGCTATCCGCCAAGGAAGTCGGCATCCTCAAGCTCTTCTCGGAGCGCCCGGGCGAGGTCGTCAGCCGCGACACCTTTCTCGAAGAGGTTTGGAACCTGCCGGCGTCGCTCGAGACGCGGACCGTGGACAACTTCATCCACAAGCTGCGCCAAACGCTGGAAGACGACCCGTCGAATCCTCGACACATCGTCTCGGTGCGCGGCGTCGGATATCGGTTCGTACCCTAGACGAGCAGCCGCGGCTTGACCGCCGGCACTTGTGAGCCCGCGAGCGTTGTGTTGGGATACGCGGCCCACGATGAACGGTTGTATTCCTCCCGCAGACGTTCCCATGAACGTCGATCTCGCCCGGCGTCTCCTCTAGGACCAGTTCCCCGATCTGGCGACGGCTCCGCTGTCCCTCGTCGACCAGGGCTGGGACAACTACGTCTTCCGCCTCGGAACCGAGCATGCATTGCGAATCCCGCGGCGCGAGGTGGCGGTACAGAACCTCCTGAACGAGCAGCAGTGGCTTCCGACGATCGCAGCACGATTGCCCGTACCGGTTCCAGTGCCGGTCGCATTCGGCACGCCGTCGGAGCTGTTCCCGTGGCCCTGGAGCGTCGTCACATGGATCCGCGGCAGCGCCGCCGACGGAAGCGCCCTCCCGGAGACACAGGTCGATCTCCTCGCACGGACCCTGAGACGCCTACATCGTCCCTCACCCGCCGACGCGCCACGGAACCCATTCCGAGGTGGTCCGCTCACGGGCAAGAGGGAAGCCGTGGAGGATCGGCTACGGCGTCTCACTCCGCCGCGAACGGTGCTCGATCTCTGGAGTCGCGCGCTCGCCGCCCAGCCGGCCGGTGCGACGGTGTGGATCCATGGCGACCTACACCCGCGAAACGTGGTGCTCCGCGACGGCATCGTCGCCGGTCTGATCGACTGGGGTGACATGACTGGCGGGGATCCTGCGACCGACCTCGCCTGTGCCTGGATGCTCTTCGGCCCTCGCGGCCGCGAAGAGCTCCTCGATCGATACGGTGCAGATGAGGAACAGCGAGCTCGCGCCGCGGGGTGGGCCATCCACATCGGTACCGTACTGGCCGACGGCGGAGACACCACCCACGTCGCGCTCGGCCGACGCATCCTAGATCGCCTCAGTGAGGACGACTCTCAGGCCCCCGGCTGCTGATCGCCTGCTACGACTCCGTGATCGACGCGTTCAGAAAGCTCCGCAGATCTTCTTCGTTGATCGCCGGTTCCCCGGGGCTGACGCTGTCGAGCTTGCCGTCGACGAGCCAGCGTTCCAGGCGTTCGACCTGCGCGAAGAGATCGGCGAACGAATCGACGACGAAGAGCAGTGGCTGGTAGTGATCGATTTCGAAGTACTGGTTGATCACCCACTCGAGCTGGAACGGGAAACGCTGGACTCGCGACGATTCGATGGCGTGCTCGATCTCACCGAACGAGGAGAGCAGGCCCGAGCCGTAGACGCGGAGCTCCTCACTCCCAGGTGATTTGCGCATCAGGCCGAATTCGACGGTGAACCAAAAGAAGCGTGCCAGGGCCTTGATGTTCGACTCGACCACCCGAATCCGTTCTTCACGAACCGGCATGGCCTTGGCGCGGAATGCGGCCTGCCGTGCCACCTCGCCGAAGCGCACCAAAACGTCCGAGAACTGACGATCGGTGTGCATCGGAACGTGGCCTGCCACGTCGTGGAAGATGTCGGGTTCCGGTAGGTAGTCGAGGCTGTTCTTGTCGCGAATGGTGATGGTGGTCGGGAATTCTCTGCGCCGCAGACAATCGAAGAAGAGGTACGCCGGCACGTAGCCCGAAACCGCCTTCGCTTCGAATCCGGAGAGCGGCGCCAGGAACCGGTTGATGTCTTCGAGACGGGGCACGGCCTCGGCGGACAGCGCGAGATTCTCGACGCCCTCGAGGAAACGCGGGTGAGCATAGCTGCGCCAGCGCGGCAGCAAGCGGGCGTAGAGACGGCGCCAAGCTTCCTGGTTGTCTTCGCTGTAGAGGTCGTACGGCTGGGCGATGAAGAGCTCGCCGCGCTCCTGGGCTGTCTCGATGAACGGCGCATTGGTGGTGGTGAGGCCCGATGTCGTGTTACTCGAGTCGGGCGCCTCGATGGTGGCGGTCTGATTCATGGGCTATATCTCGAATGTCTGGGATTCTGTGGTGTCGAAGCCGAGTCGACAGAGTAGCGTCGCGGGCCTTCGTTGTCGATCCGCGACCCACGCTGCCGGTCCGGCCGTTCATCCCAGACTACGGGGGAAACCCTGTATCGGTCGTCGAGCTCACTCGTCGCGCAGGACCGCTACCGGCTCCACCCGACTCGCCCGCAGCGCTGGCAACAGGCAGGCCACCAAGGCCACCGCTGCCAGACCGGCAGCGACCGTCAAATAGGTCACGACATCGACCGTAGGGATCCCGTACACGAGGCTGCTCAGGAGTCGAGTGGCCACGACAGCACCGGCGAGCCCCACAGCGATGCCCCAAGCGACGGGCCGGAACCCTCTTACGACGACCCAACGAACGATATGCCCGACCGCGGCTCCGAGAGCCATACGTACACCGATCTCACGTACCTGTTGGGCCACGGTGTAGCTGATGACCCCGAAGACCCCCACCGCGGCCAGCAGGAGCGCCAGACCGGCGAAGACACCCAGGAGCGTGGCGTTGAAACGCGGCTCTGCGACAGCGTCGGTCAGGTAGCCACCACCGGACTGTTCGTCCGCCAGAGGCAGATTTGCATCGATACGGCTGACGACACCACGTAGCGGTCCCGCCAACGCCGAGGGCTCACCGTCGGTGCGAAGGACGACGGTCGCGAAGCCAGGAGTGGCCTGATACACCGATCGGTAGATCGCGGGCTCGGGCTCGCCGTCGAGAGAGGAGTGGCGCACGTTGCCGGCGATTCCCACGATCTTGTACCACTCGGCCTCCTCGTCGTCGGGGCTGCCGAAGGTAATGCGGGCGTTCAGCGGGTCCTCGTCGGGCCAGAACGTCGCGGCGGCCGACTCGTTGATGACCAGCGCCAGCTCGGCTTCGGCCCGGTCGCTCCGGCTCAGAGCTCTACCTCGGTGTAGCGGAATTCCCAGCGTGTCGAAGTAGCCGTCGGAGACGAAACGGATATTGGCGTTTGGTGCCTGATTCGCCTCTGGCGTTGGTCGTCCCTCGATATTGAACGTCAAGATGTAGTCGCTACCCGAGAGCGGCATCGGCATCACCGTGGCTGCCGCTTCCACGCCGGGCAAGGCTCTGGCCTCGTCGAGCAGGCGCTCGTAGAACGAGACCCTCTGCGGATCTTCCCCGTAGGAGCCGTCGGGCAAACTCACCGACGCGGTCCACAGGGGTTCCGGATCGAAGCCGGTATCGACGGAGAGGAGGTTGCCGTAACTCTTCACCAGCAGCCCTGCGGCGATCGAAAGCATCAACGCCAGGGCGACCTCTCCGAGCACCAGCGTAGTGCGCAGATTCTGGCCTCGCCGCCCGCCCACGTGGCCGCGCCCGCCGTCCTTCATGGCGATGGTCAGATCGGGACGTGCGGCCGATAGAGCCGGCATGAGTCCGAACAACAATGCAGTCAACAACGTGACGACGAGGCTCACGCCCAGGACCTGTCCGTCGATCGAAATCGATTCCGCACGAGGCAGGTTGCCCGCATCGAGGGCGATCAAGACGGGAATCCCGTAACGGGCCAGGATCAGCCCCAGCCCACCCGCCAGCAGTGCGATCACCAGGCTCTCGAGAACCATCTGGCGTAGCAGACGCCAGCGGCCCGCTCCGAGCGCACAGCGGACGGCCACGTCGCGCTCCTGGCGTGCCAGACGGGTGAGCGTCAGATTCGCGACATTGGCACAGGCGATCAGAAGCACCACACCGACGGCACCGAGAAGCACCCAAAGGGCAGACTGCACGTTCTCCACCATGCGCTCGTGGAGTGGATCGACGATGGATCCCCATCCCGTATTGCTATCCGGATACTCGGCCTCCAGGGTAGCCGCCACCCGCTCCAGGTCGGCCCGCGCTCCATCCACGGTCACGTCCTCGGCCAGTCGACCGAAACCGATCAACCAGTGTCCACCGCGCCCGCCTTCCTCCCAGTCCATGGCCAGGGGAATCAGGGCTTCCCGTCCTGCCCTCAAGCTCTCGGGAAATACACCGACGACCCGGGTCGTCTCACCATCGAGCAGCAGATCGCTGTCTACGATGGAAGGATCTCCACCCAACTTCTGCCACAGCTCGTAGCTCAGCATCACCGTCCTGGGTGCCCCGGGCTGGTCGTCTTCCGGGCCGAAGTCGCGGCCCACCACCGGGGTGACGCCGAACACTTCGAGAAACTCATGGGTGACCGCTCGGGCGCGCCATTCCTGGGCGGGTCCGCCACCGTCCGGGCTCCAGGCCAGGCTGGCACCCGTGGCAGCGGCCAGATGGTCGAACGAGCTGTTCATGTCCCGATAGTCGCGGTAGTTCAGCGGCGAGAGTGAAAACCGTGGGAAACCCGCTTCAGGGTTCTTCTCCTGAACGACCATCAACCGCTCCGGCTCGGGATAGCCGAGGGGATCGAGCAAGACACCTTGAATCACCGTGTAGATAGCGGAGGTGGCGCCGATTCCGAGACTCAAGGTCAAGACCGCGACGAGGCTGAATCCCGGACGTTGTCCCAGCCCCCGGAGGGCGATTCGAAGGTCGTTCAAGAGGTCGTACATACTGGCTCCCGTCGGCGGACGTTGGTGTATCAGCTCTTAGAACGCACGAAGTACGAGAAAGTTCGTAGTAATCCTACTACTGACCACTTAGATTGCCACGAGCCGGCTGGTGGAGAGCCGCAAGGACCAACAGGTAGGATCGGCCTCATGGCCAAAGAGACCCCATCGGAACTGGGCAAGGGCACCATCGCCCTGGTGGACGACGAAGAGAACATTCGCGAAACCGTCGGATACGCCTTGCGCAAGGAAGGTTACCGAGTCGACACCTACAGTGACGGCGCGGAAGCCTGGCAGACCCTCGAGGAGAAGCTCCCCGACGTGGCGGTGCTCGACATCATGATGCCACGCATGGACGGTCTCGACCTGTGCCGAAAGCTGAGGGCAAAGTCAGAGACTCTGCCGATCATCTTCCTCACCTCGCGCGACGAGGAGTTCGACCGGGTCCTCGGCCTCGAGTTGGGTGCCGACGACTACCTGTGCAAGCCGTTTTCGATGCGTGAGCTCGTCGCTCGGGTCAAGGTCCTCTTTCGGCGGCTGCACCTGGCTGACTCTCCGCGGACCGCGGCCGAGGAGAAGCTGATAGACGTCGGGGGTCTACGGCTCGACCTACAGCGCTACACGGCCCACTGGCAAGGCGCGCCGGTGCAGCTGACAGTGACGGAATTCCTGATCCTCAACGCGCTCGCTCGTCATCCCGGGCATGTCAAGAGCCGAGAGCAACTGGTGCAGGAAGGCTACCCGCACGATTCCTACGTCAGTGACCGAACCATCGACAGCCATATCAAACGCCTGCGCCGCAAGTTGACCAGAACCGATCCGTCGTTCGATGAGATCGAAACGGTCTACGGCCTCGGCTACCGATATCGGCAGCCGGGCGCCTCGGACTGACGCCCAGCGCCAACCATCTTGACCGAAATCGCCGCACTGCCAGACGAACGCCAGGCATCCCGGCGCGATGCCGGACGCGAGACCACGGGACGAGAGGCCAGACGTCGTGATCGTCTGATCCGCTTCTTTTCACGCATCTCCATCCGTCTGCTGGCGTTCAATGTCCTCCTCGTCTTCTTGCCCGCCTTCGGAATCCTGTCCCTCGAAACCTACGAAGACGAGCTTCTGGACTATCAGGAGCGCGCCATGGTGCAGCAAGGTCGCGTGCTGGCGGCAGCACTCGGCGGCCATGGTCCACTCGACGGCGAGCGCGCACAGTCCATTCTCGAACGCATGAACCGGGAGTTCGACGCCCGCCTGCGGGTCGTCGACTCGGACTTCTTGTTGCTCGCCGACTCGGGCCGGCTCGGGCCACGGATCGACTCCTCGGCCACGCCACCGGCCGAGGACCCCGAAATCCGACGCAATCTCATCTACCGCTTCGGCAACTTCCTCTACCAGAGCTACTCTCGCTTCGTTCTGCCGCCGGAGCCCCCACTCCCCCACGCCGGCTTCTACTCGACCCAGAAAAAGCTCGTCGGTCCTGAGATCGAGCAGGCGCTGCGAGGAGGCTATGGCTCCGCCACCCGCCGTACGGCCGGCCAGCGTTCATTGACGCTGTTCAGTGCCCTGCCCGTCCTTTCCGACGGTGACGTGGTGGGCGCAGTTCTGGTCTCGAAGTCGACTTTCCAGATCCTGGGCTCGCTCTACGAGCTGCGCTTGTCGACTTTTCAAGTGATTCTCCTCTCGGTGCTCGCCGCGGTGGTTCTCACGCTCCTGGTGTCGACCACCATCGTGCGCCCTGTCTCGAAGCTGCAGCGGGAGGCCCTGGCGATCCTCGACCGGCGCGGCCGACTCAAGGGGCGCTTCAAGGCCTACCAGCGGCTCGACGAGATCGGAGACCTGTCCCGTGCCTTGGCGGAGCTGACCCGTCGTCTCCACGAGCACCTCCGCTTCACGGAGAGCTTCGCCTCAGACGTGTCGCACGAGTTCAAGAACCCACTGGCCTCGATCCGTACGGCGACCGACCTCCTGGAGGACGAGGACGATCCCGCCGCGCGGCAACGGTTCGTCCAGATGATCCAGCGCGACGTCACCCGCCTCGGCCGACTACTCTCCGCCGTGCGTCAGATCACACAGATCGATGCCCGCCTCGACGCCGAGCCGACGGAGATCTTCGACCTGCGCCGAACTTTGGAGCGACTGCGAGAGTCGTACGAGTTGCGTTCACCCGGCCTCTCGTACGCGCTGCACGTACCGGAGGAGCCAGTCCAGATCGAAGCGTCACCTGACCGCATCGTCCAGGTATTGGAAAACCTGCTCGACAACGCCACGGGATTCTCCCCCGAAGGCGCCACCATCCGAATCGACCTGACCACGGACTCCGACGATGCGGTCCTGGAAGTTGCCGATCAAGGACCGGGCATTCCCGAGGAGAACCTCGAGACCATCTTCGACCGCTTCTTCAGCTACCGACCCGAAGGGAAGGGCGGCACGGGGCATACGGGACTCGGGCTGGCCATCGCACGCGCCATCGTCGAGGGTGCCGGCGGGGACCTCTCGGCGCGCAACGGCAACGGTGGCGGCGCGGTCTTTTGCCTCCGGCTGCCGACGCACAGCTAGGCGTCCGCGGAGAGATAGGGTCTGCGTCGGGTAGCCTCCAGTCGGAGCGTAGGAGCTACGAATATGGTGTGCGATCCAGCGTCGGGCGCTTAGAGTTAGGCCATGAACTTCGTCTCGTTTTCCTTCGCGGCGTTGTTCGCCGTGGCGCTATTGCTGCGGCTGACGACCAAACGAAGGAGCGGATTCTTTCTCCTGGCGCTGTTGGCGCTGAGCTGGACGTTCTACGCCTGGCACGTCCCCTCCTACCTGGTGCTCATTTTCGTCAGCACCTTGGTGGATTACTGCGCCGCTCGAGGTATCGAGGCCCTACCACCCGAGCGGCCGCGCGCCCGGCGCCTCCTACTTCTGGCATCGATCGGGGTCAATGTCGGCCTCCTGGGATTCTTCAAGTACGCCGGCTTCCTGGCCGAGACGACCCGACACCTCCTCGGTGGGAGCGACGACGCGTTCTCGATCCCCCACATCGTCTTGCCGATCGGCATCTCTTTCTACACCTTCCAGTCGATGAGCTACACAATCGACGTGTACCGCGGCAAGCTGAAGGCCGAGAAGAGTTTCCTGCGCGTGGCGACCTACGTCGCGTTCTTCCCGCAGCTGGTGGCCGGACCGATCGTCCGAGCGACGGATTTTCTCTACCAGTTCGATCGCCACCGGAGTATCCGAGCCCGGGTCTGGTCCCAAGGTGCCTACCTGGTGATCCGCGGCCTGTTTCTCAAGGTCATCTTGGCGGACCACCTGGGATGGGTCGTCGACAAGCACTGGGATCGAGCGGCGGGAGAGGAGGCAGTGCCCGGACTTTCCTTGGCTCTGCTGGTGTTCTTCGCCGGCCAACTGTTTTGCGACTTCGCGGGCTACTCCAGTATCGCCCGAGGCCTCGCCTATTTTCTGGGCTTCCGTCTGCCGGTCAATTTCGACGCTCCGTACCTCGCTCGATCGTTCACCGAATTCTGGCGACGTTGGCACATCACGTTGTCCTCGTGGATGAAGGACTACCTCTACATCCCATTCGGTGGGAATCGGCGTGGCAAGCTGAGGGCCTACTGCAACCTGTTCCTCGTCATGTTGATCAGCGGGCTCTGGCACGGTGCGGCGTGGACCTTCGTCGCCTGGGGCGCGCTGCACGGCATCGCCGTGGCGCTCGAGCGTATGATCGGAACGAATCGGGCCGAGCGGTCTTTGTGGCTCGCAGCACCGTGGGCCGTCGTCGTGCAGCTGACCTGGATCCTCAGTATGGGCTGGTTCCGGGCCGAGGGTTTCGAGTCAGGCAACCGGATGATTACCAGGGCTTTGGCCGACCTCAGCGATCTCGGGCGAACAGGGCTCTATCAGGCTTTCGAGTTCGCCGACATGTCACTCGGCTGGTTCCTGATCGCCTTCGTAGCAGTCTTTCACCTTCGAGCCTGGCTCGCGCCTCATGTCGGCGAGTCGACGGCCTTGGAAAAGGCCGCGGCAGCTGGCGCCATGCTGGCCGCGGTGCTCAGCTTCAACGTCACCGGTCAGCAGTTCATCTACTTCCAGTTTTGAGACGTCGCAGCCGCATTTCCTCCACCCCCCGCATCGCACTCTTGGCGACTTGCGGCGTGGCCTCGTTTCTCGTCACTGTGGCTGTCATGCCCTCACTGCCACTGCAACGAGGTTCGGGGCCCGAGAGGGGGCTGGTGCCGAAATTCGAGCGCCCCGATGGAGAGTTCTTTTACCTGAACTCAGAAGACGGCGAGCTCAGCCAGCGGGTGCTCTATCACCGGATCGGACCCTCGATCGACAATGCACTCGATGCTGACATCCTCATCTTCGGCAATTCCCGGATGCAGCTCGGGCTGCGCGGAGACGTGCTCGTGCCGAAAGCGGAGGCCCTGGGAGTCCGAATATTCGGTCTCGGCTGCGGCCACTCGGAGAAGGTCCGATTCGCCGTCGAGCTGATCCGGCGTCACGACCTGCGTCCGAAGATCTTCATCGCCAGCGGAGATCCCGAGTTCTACTCGGAAGGTAAGTCGAAGATTGCTGATTGGACCATGCAGCTCTCGGGCTGGGAAGCCTGGCGCGGCTACTTCGACGCCCAGGGCTCCTGGGAGTTTCGGTCCCGGCTGCACAGGTATCTGCCCAAGCTCGACACGGTCGGCAGGGTACCGATACCGAGGTGGATCATCTACCGGTCGGAGCGCACAGGCTTCTGGCTACCCCTGAGAGAGGCTAAATCCTCGGCACCCGTCTCGCCCGGCGAGGAGCTCGCCGACTACGAGCACGTTCTACCCTTGGCTGCTGAACTGCATCGAGAGGTTTCGCAGCGCGGCGGGCTGTTGGTGCTGACGATGGTTCCTTTCCGCCGGTATCTCTCTGGGCACCTGCCATACCTCGCCGAAGAGCTCGACGTGCCGTACGTCCTACCTTCGGTTCCCGGGCTGATCACCTCGGATCGCCAGCACCTGACGAAAGAGAGCGCCCAGCTCTACGGCGAAGCCTTCTGGGAAGACTTCATGGCAGAGCCCCGAGTTCGAGAGAAGCTCCAACTCGCCCCGTTGTCCCCGAGCTCAACTCCGGACTCGCCGGCCGAGGACACCGGTCAGGCCGCGGAGCCGCCCGACCCCACGCGCGACGATGGCTAGCAATCCCTAGTCCTTCTCTCGCCCGATCGACGGCCTGAGGTCGTCCCTCGCAGAGCGTTCCAGCCGGGCTACCAACCCAGGGAGAGTTTCACTACCAGCTTCCCAGGGCCACCTGGTAGGGTGCCGTTGTGCGCCTCCGGCTTCCCGGCAAGGTCGCATGTCTTTCATTTTCTCCACCCCCGGTCTCGACGACCCTCGTCGGGATGACTGATGACACTGAGGCGATCATGGCGAGAATCATTCTTGGCCTGCACCGCCCCCCATCCTGGCTCGTTCGACGGCATTTGGCCAACGTCGTTTGGCTTGTGGTGGCTGCTGGTCTCGTCGGTTTCCCGGAAGAGGCTCGGTCTCAAGATCCACCGATTCGCCTCGTCGTCCACCCCGCGAACGAAGTGCCGGCCCTGACGCAGGAAGATCTGTCGGACCTACTTCTCGGAAAAACGGAACGTTGGCCCGGCGGCGATACGGTGATCTTCGTGGACCGCCCCCCCAGCTCGCAGCTGCGGGAGACCTTCTGCCGCTACGTCCACGAGCGTTCGGCCGCCAGCGTGACGCGGTACTTCACCCGCGGCATCCTTGCCGGTCGCGTCCATGCACCCGTCCAGAGGGAGTCCGACGCCGAGGTTCTTGCCTACGTGAGCGAGAATCCGACCGCCATCGGCTATGTGCAAGCCGACACTCCCCTCGTCGGTGTTCGCGAGCTGCACATGGTGCAGCGACCCCAACGCGTGGCGTTCGAACAGCCCGAGTACACCCGAATGGCGGAGCGGGCTCGATTCTTCGGCGTGGTCGTGCTGCGATTGATCCTCGACGAAGACGGCAGCGTGGGCGAAGTCGAGGTGATCCAGCATCTGGAAATGGGCCTCTCTGAATCGGCCGTCAAAGCAGCTCGGTCCTGGCGCTACGAACCGACGCTCGTGGACGGGCGCCCGGTCCGTGTGATGCTCCAGGAAGTCGTACGTTTCGAATACTTCGGTTGACGGCCGAAGTCAGTGCGAGCGTCCGATGGCACGCCGCCGTCCTCCAATTCGCACCGGGCGGCGGCGAGACCGTGTCGGTGAGATCAGCGCAGGAAGGATAGGGCGGTCGGCTCGACCAGCAGCACCTGAGACGACTCGAGTAGATCCCCGACTTGGTGCCGCATGCCGTCCAGGAAGCCATCGCTGAAGTAGTGCTGACGGGTCAGGCGGAGCCTTTCTTCCTGGTCGCGGAACGCGCGGATCCAGACGAAGGTGTCCGGGTCGTCCAGGGCGCGGAACTGTCCTACCACCCGCAGACCGTTCTCGACCTGCACCCCGAGATGGTTTTCGAACGCTCGGATGAAGTGCTCGCGCTGACCGGACTTCAGCTTGTAGATGCGGATCTCGACCAGGCCGCCCTCGACCGCCGCCAGCTGTTCCGCGGGAACAGGCGGCCGCCACTCGGAACCCGGCGGTCGCAGGCTGTCATCGAATTCGACCGTGACGCGGGCGTCACCGTCGAGCGATACCGGTGCCGGCATGCCTCCCGTTCCGTGAAAGCCCACCGGGCCTGGAACCGGTCCGGTGCCGCCATAGCCGCCTCGCTCGTCCCAAGCCGCGAGAACGAAGGCCTCCTTGGCTTCGATGCCGGTAAAGCGAGCTGTCTGGCCATTGGCGGTCAGGTACTGGATACCGAAAAAACGAGCCGTAGGGTCCGCGAGGTCGGCACGGTCGGCAGCGACGACCAGCAGGCCATGGAGCTGCGACACTTCTCCGGGCCCTCGATAGTGGACCGTGACTTCGAGATCGGCACCGCTGACCGCGCCGCCGAGCAGGAACAAGAGCATCGTCGTCAGGGCTGAGGAAAAACGCGTGGCGAACATCGGGACTCCTTCGTGTGTGATCGGGTCAATGTGTCGCTTTGGTGTACGTCGAACCTCCTTGCCCGGCCATGCTCGCCAAGTGATTTTTCTATGATCCCGTAACTGTTGAAAACAAGAAGCTTGCAGCGAACGAAGAACCGACGAACCGGAGTGCCGCGGAGAGTGGCCACCACCGATCGGCTACGATGACCAGACGGTGAAACCTGGCGACCAGCGGGCCATACGAGGGCGCCGATTTCGATTCGGTGTTTTCGAGTTCGATCGGGAGAGTCTGGAGCTCTTCCGACGCGGAAGGAAGCTGCCGCTACCACCACAACCGGCGAGGACCCTCGATCTCTTGCTGCGCAGGCCAGGTCGTCTGGTAAGCCGCGAAGAGCTACGGGATCACATCTGGGGAGAAGGAACTCACGTCGACTTCGATGCGAGTCTCAACCGCTGTATCCGGCAGATCCGAGCCGCGTTGGGAGACGATGCTGTCTCGGCGAGGTTCCTCGAGACACTTCCACGACGGGGATACCGCTTTCTGGCGACGGTCGAGCGGGTCGAGCCTGGCGCCCCGGCAGCCTCCACTGCGAACGCCGTTCCGAGCTCGGCCCAGCCGTTGGGGCAGGCTGCGAGGCATGGAAAACGTTGGCTCCTTGCGATGCCGCTGGCCTTGTTGATCGTAGGTACCCTCGTCTCCCTCGGCGTCCGATCGTTACATCTCGAAAACGACTCCGTTCCCTCGCCGCTCGCGGCCACTTCCGAAGAGGCCCGTCGGGCGTTCCTGCGGGGCACCTATCTTCTCGATCGTTTCCGATTGGGAGGCGAGCCCACAGCGGCCGAGGCAGCTGCCGAGCTTCAGCGAGCGGTAGACCTCGATCCGCTGCTGGCTCCGGCGTACGCCGAGCTGGCCTGGGCTCGGAGCTTCGAAGACACGGGCACCGAAACCATGGAGCTAGCGCGATCCCTGGCGGAGCTGGCTCTCGAGCTCGACGAGGGGCAGGCGTCTGCCCATAGGTTGCTCGGTCGGCTCTCCATGTATCGCGACTTCGACTGGCGAGCGGCCGAGCACTCTCTCGGTCGCGCCGTAGAGCTGGCTCCCGGCGAGGCCGCATCCCATCACGGCCTGGCCTTCTATTTCTCGGCCCTCGGCCTCCACGATAGAGCTATCTCATCGATCGAGCATGCGCTCGAGCTCGATCCGGCGTCGGTGGTGGTGCGGGGTGACGTGGCGACCGTCTACTACCGCGCGCGCCGATTCGAGCGCGCCTCGGAGCACCTTCGCCTGGCACTCGAACTCCAACCCAGCTATCTGCCCGCTCTGCGCGGTCGGGTGCTGAACGACCTCGCATGGGGCCGCCGGACCGAAGCGGTGAGCAGCGCACGAGCATTGATGGAAACCTTGGGAACCGACCCTGCCGGGCGGACGGAAACCCACGATCCGTCGGAGGCCCTCGAGACGTTCTGGCGTTGGTACGTCGAAACGGTCGAAGCCCTCCTCCAGTCGCATCCAGGTCAGCTGTCGACCGCCGACCTGGCCTTGGGTCTTGTCGCGCTGGGTTGGGCAGACGAGGCGGTCGAAGCCCTCGAAACCGCTGTCGAGCAACGGGACAGCCCACTGTTGGCGGCTCTCGCTGTGGATCCCGCATTCGATCCGCTGAGGGACCATCCACGCTTCGCGCGCCTGCTCGAGCGCCTCGGCCTGGAACGAGTCGAGCTCGCTTCGGGCTAGCGAGCCGGCAGACGTAGGAGCACGGTGAGCCCTCCGAGAGCCGAGTCCCCCAACTCGACATCTCCTCCATAGAGTTCCGCGATTTCACGAACGATCGCGAGGCCGAGGCCGTGTCCCGGAACTTCGGCACCCAGACGCTGGCCCCGATCGAAGGCCCGCTGACGATCCTCGAGAGCCACACCTGGTCCATCGTCCTCTACGCAGATCATGAGGTCGCCGTCGGAGTCGCGAGCGACGATCCGAACTCGTCGCCGAGCCCACTTGCAGGCGTTGTCGATCAGATTGCCCAGCATCTCTTCGAGATCGTCGGCCCTTCCGGCGAAGGTCCGCTTGGTGGCGACGGAGAACTCTAGATCTAGACCACGAGAGGCGTGAAGCGTCCGCATCGCTGACGCCATGCGCCGGAACACCGGCTCGATTGCTGTGCTCTGGCCTCTTAGAGGCCCTGCGGCCACGGTGCGGACGCTGGCAAGCTGGGCTTCCACTTGCCGATGCATGAGATCGAGCTGCTGCTCCAGAAGCCGGCCGATCTCGGGGTGAGCACCGGTTTCGAGACGCTTGGCCTCGTTGCCGAGAATCGCGAGAGGTGTACGCAGGGCATGGGCAAGATCGGAAGATCGCGCCGCGGCCTTGGCGGTCATCTGCTCTTGATCGTCGAGCAGTCGATTGAGATCGACCACCAATGGTTGCACCTCCTTTGGGTAGACGCCCCTCAGGCGGGATTCCTTTCCCTTTCGGATCTCGGCCAGATCTGTACGCAAACTATCGATAGAGCGCAGACCACGGGCGACGGGGCGGGTCCCGAGGACGAGGCACGATAGTCCTATGAGCCCGAGTAGAAAGGCGGTTGGCAGATGGACCAGTTGATGGCCATCGATCTTTCGCAGCTCACCGGCGACGATCAGACGATGTCCGTCGGCGCACTTCCGATCCGAGACCACCGCGGTAACGGCGAGGAGCTTCAACTCACGAAACGGCTCGAGCTCGACTTTGCCCTGTCGCGCCGCGCCGCGGACTCGTAACCGAGTACTACCGAGCGACGGAGACGTGACTACGTCGCCGTGGCAAGTTTCGACCTGCCAATACAGGCCCGAGTCCCCCAGGCGGAAGCGGGGATGACTCAGAGAGCGCGACAAACGAGGCGCAACCCCCGTGGCGTCGAGCACGGATTCCAACTCCGACAGATGAGCCTCGAGGTCACGAATCCGCTCATCGTCGAAGTGACGAAGCGCTACCACGACAAATACAGCACCCGCGACCAGGAGCAGCCCTAGTCCCCACAGCGCCGAGCCGGTGAGCAGCCTCGCTCGGAGGGATGGCAGGCCAGATTCCGCAGCCGCCTCGTTCCTCGCACTGATGTCGGCCCGAGTCGCATCTCCTATCACGATCCAGCCGGCTCCAGGCGATAGCCCAAACCGCGCACCGTGCTGATCAGGCCGTGTCCGAGCTTGCGTCTCAGTCGAGCGACGAACACGTCGATCGTGTTCGAATCGCGATCCCGATCCTCGGCGTAGAGATGCTCGGCAAGCTCGCTGCGCGACACGGCTCGTCCCGCATGGTGAGCCAGGTAGGCCAGGATTCGGTATTCATGGGCGGTCAGGGGCACGGACTCACCGTTCCGGGTGACCCGGGCTGCCCGTGCATCGATCGCGATATCTGCAAAGCGGAAGTATGACGATGCGATCCCGGCCCCACGACGGATCACGGCTCTCAAACGCGCCAGTAGCTCCTCGAAGTGAAAGGGCTTGACCAGGTAATCATCTGCACCCGCGTCGATACCTTCCACCCGCTCGTGCCAGTTGCCACGGGCTGTGAGGATGAGGACCGGTGTGGTGATGCCGTCCTCGCGCCATCGCTTCAAGACCGATAGACCATCGATTTCCGGCAATCCCAGATCGAGAACGATCGCATCGTAGGGAGCGGAGCTGCCCATGTGTAAGGCATCCACGCCGCCGCCGGCGATGTCGACAGCGTAGCCCGATCTGCGCAGGGTTTCGGCGACCTGCCGCGCCAATATCGCCTGATCTTCGACGACGAGGATCCTCACATCAGAGAACCTGCAGAGACCCGCTCACCGAAATACCGGCACGTGGCGACTGCTCGATGCTGTCGAATCCATCTCTCGATTTCAGCACACCCATCATGAATCCGTCGTGAACAGGGGCTTCACCGGAGGTTCAGCTCGGTTTCCGTAGGGTCGTGACAGTGATCAGGCCAAGGCCAACGACCTCTTCGGAGCAGCACATGAGCGAATCAACCGGTACCCCCAAGCGGTCGAGCCTCTTCCGGACCGCCTGGCTGTTCTACGCGATCATCGTCTTCGAGATCCTGTTCATGATCAGCCCGGCCGGTCTACATTTCTATGCCGTTTACGGACCGGCTCTCGACGTGCTGCACGGTACAGCAGAGACCGCGTGGCTGACCACCTTCTATCTGCCACATTTCTCGTTCACGTCGAACCCGGTGCTGCAGGCCGCCAAGCCCATCGGATTCGCGTTGCTGTATACCGGCTTGCTCGCGTTCGCTATCGGTTTCGTTCAGATCTACTGGGCCAAGCTCCGCCGCCGAGGGCACGTCGTGGGTGGTCTCTACCGTTGGATCCGGCATCCCCAGTACCTAGCGCTCGCGGTGGTCGGTCTCGGTACCAGCCTGGTCTGGCCACGATTCCTCGTCGTGCTCTCCTACGTCACGATGCTGTGTCTCTACTCCTGGCTGGCACGGAGAGAAGAGGCCGCATGCGTCGAGCGCTTCGGTGATTCCTACCGAAGCTACATGGCCTCCACCGGCCGATTCCTGCCGAGAGCTCTCGGGCGAACACGCTCCGGGAAGCTCTCGACCGCAGGTGCTCTGCTTCGCTGGGCTCTCGCTCTCGGTGCCACCACCCTGCTGGCATTCGTGGTTCGAGACTTCTCCCTGCTCCACGTCAGCGCTCACTACGAGCGCCGCGCAGCCGTCCTCTCGCCCGCGCTCCTGCCTGGTGACGAGCTAGAGGCAGCGTACCGGCTGGCCCGCCAAGACATGGCAGTCGAGAAGGTACTGGCCCAGCGGCCGGATCGGGCATTGCTGGTCTATGTGTTGCCCGAGAGCTGGTTCCTTGCGGACCTACCTGCCGAGACCTACCAGCCCGGTCAATCCGGCCACGAGACGCCAGTGGGCTTTCCCCGCGGTCTCTACAAAGTCCTGTTCACCCATCCGCGCACCTATGCAGCGGATGCCGAAGGAGCCGACATCGTGCGAAAAGCCTACGGCAGGGATACGTTGATCCTGGCCCACGTGAACCTCGAGACCGGAGAAGTCCTAGGCGTCGAGCGGCCTCCTACCCACGTGGTCTGGGGAGACATCCCGACACCTCTCTTCTGAGCCAGCCGTATCGGCGGGCGTCAGATGCAGTTGCTGTGATCCACAGTGCCCCATATAGCCAACGCACCCGATCCGCCGCAGTCAAGACCTCTCCGCGGCGCCCTTAGGTAGACTGGGTGTATGAGAACCCCAGCATTCCTGTCCTGCGTCCTCCTCGGTCTCGTCGTCTGCGCCGGATGCGCCGACCAACCTCAAGCACCGCAAGCCGTAGATTCTGCTCCTGCCGAGACGCTGGAGCCAGATGGGCTCTTGGCGTTGACACTGCCGGACCTCGTGGCGGCACTGACCGACGGTCGCACGACCTCAGAGGCTCTGGTCCAGAGCTATCTGGATCGCATCGAACGGATCGACCGATCGGGGCCGACGTTGCAGAGCGTGCTGGCGGTCGATCCTTCGGCGATCGAGCAAGCCCGCGCATCCGACCAGCGGCGTGCCGAAGGCTCGACGCTCGGAGCCCTGGACGGTATTCCGATCCTGCTGAAGGACAATATCGAGTCGGCGGGCTCAGTGCCGACAACTGCAGGTGCGCTGGCGCTAGCCGACAACGTCACCGATCGCGATGCTCCACTGGTAGCTGGCCTTCGAGCCCAAGGCGCCGTCATCCTCGGCAAGACCAACCTCAGTCAATGGGCCAACTTCCGATCGCAGGACTCCATCAGCGGCTGGTCGGCCCTCGGTGGCCAGGTGCGCAATCCTCACCTGCTGGATCGATCACCCTGCGGTTCGAGCTCCGGGTCGGGCGCTGCGGTGGCCGCCTCACTGGCGGCGGGCGCCGTCGGTACGGAGACCAACGGCTCGATCATCTGTCCGTCGACTGTGAACGGCGTCGTCGGCTTCAAGCCTACCGTCGGCCTGGTTTCCCAGCGTCATATCGTGCCGATCTCGTCGTCCCAGGACACCGCAGGGCCGATGACGAAAACCGTCGAAGGAGCGGCCTTGATGCTGACCGCCATGGCGACCGGCGAGTCGAAGAGTGACTATCGGGCGGCGCTCGATGCCGACGCACTCGAAGGAGCTCGACTCGGGGTCGCACGCTTTGCCGAGGGATCCCATCCCGACATCATCGCCGCCTTTGACCGCGCCCTCGAGGATCTCGCTGCTGCCGGTGCCGAGCTGGTGGAGATCGAAGAGCACGAGACGCCCGCGGAGTTTTGGAACCACGCACGCTCAGTGCTCCGATACGAATTCAAGGCCACCCTCAACGAGTACCTCGCAGAGACGGCGGATACCGTCACCGCGAGGAATCTGGCCGCTGTCATCGCCTTCAACGAGTCCCAGGCCGATGTCGAGCTCGCACTCTTCGGCCACGACATCTTCGAGGCTTCGGTCGAGCTCGAAGGACTGGATTCCGCTGAATATCTCGAGGCTCGCGACTTCGTGCAAAAGGCCACCCGAGCCGACGGCATCGATCACTTGTTGGCAGAGCACGAAGTCGTAGCTCTGGTCTCCCCATCTGGGCCGCTGGCACCGCCCGTGGATCCGATCAACGGCGACGTCTGGCCTGCTTGGGCCGGAGCCGGCTGGATGGCCGCCATCGCCGGATATCCCCACCTGACTGTACCCATGGGAACCGTCGAAGGGCTGCCGATCGGCTTGTCCTTTCTCGGTGCACAGGATCGAGATGCCGAGATCCTGGCTCTGGGCTACGCCTACGAGCAGCACACCCAGCGGCGGGTCGAACCTTCCTACCTACCGGATGCCGAAGCGTTGCCTGTCGTTGCCGAGGCGATGCGGGCGCGAAGATAGGAGCGCACAGCACCCGGCGGAAGGACCCACGCGACATCAAGAGAACGGGAGCGTCTCGAGCGGTTCAGGCTAGAGTCATGTGATGGAGCAGGCTGCAGCGAGGTTGCTTCACCAGCGGGCCAAGCGAGTGTTTCTGCGGGCTGTGGACGCTTCACCGGAGCGGCGCCGGCGCTTGATCGAGGAAGCCTGCGCCGACGACCCGGCACTCCGGGCGGAGGTCGAAAGGCTGCTCGCCAACGCGCACTCGGACACGGCGGACCTTTCACGTTCTTCGTATCTCGCATCGCCGCCGAAGCCTGAGGTTCGCTTCGAGGCGAACGCCAGGGTCGGCGACCGCTATCGCATCGAACGGCGCATCGGCTCCGGCGGCATGGCTGATGTCTACCTCGCCTTCGACGAGCTTCTCGACCAGCGCGTCGCGCTCAAGTTCCCCACCCGCGGGGCGCTGGCCGCTACCGGCGAGTTGGATGGCTTGCTACGAGAGGCCCGAGCAGCTCGCGAGGTCATTCACCCCAACGTGTGCAGGGTGTTCGACGCAGGAGTCTTCGAGAAAGAGCCCTTTCTGAGCCTCGAGTTCGTCGAAGGCGAGAACCTCGGACACCGCATCGCTCGGGAGGGTCCGCTGCCTCGAGAGGAG
>JALCBJ010000002.1:155551-158255 GCA_028066595.1 Thermoanaerobaculia bacterium | reverse complement strand
TCGGGAAAGTCCTCCTCGAAGCGACCACTGGCGAGCCAGCGCCTACCCATGACGACGACGGGTCGGTAGACACGGACCTAGTCGCATTCCAAGCAGTGGCCAAGACCGACCCGATCTTGCATCGGGTCATCGACACGTGTCTTCGCGAACAACCCTCCGATCGACCCACGTCGGCCGCACTCATCGTCCGAGCCCTCGAGTCGGCGGACCCCCTCGACGCAATACTGGTTCTCGGCGAGCACCCATCACCAAACATGATCCAGGCTTCGCGAGCACGTGGCCTTCTCAACCCCCGCACCGGCTCCTGGGTTTTCGTAGGCGCCTTGGCCTTGGCGGCCGCGCTGATGGCTCTGCGGCCTCACGTCGAGTCCATGGAGGTCGCGGGTCTCGGTTCGCCACCGGAGCAACGTGTAGAGACTGTGCGAACTCTGTTGAACGCAGTGGTACCCGAGCGGGACGACGGGCGTGCCCTCTGGGGATACACCGAGATCGACGTGCACCGGCTACCTGGCGTTCCATACCCCCGAGGCCTCGTTCGCTCGGGGGATGACGTGATGTTCTGGTACCGCGAGGCAATGGATCTTGCCAATCTGAACGCTATCGACCTGGTGGCAAACGGCGGCAGGGTGAGCTTCTTCCAACCCGACCGCAACGAGTGGGGATCGACCACGGTCGCCCTCGACCCTCAGGGCCGCCTGTTCCACTTTCAGTACACGCCCTTACCAAACACGCCGGAAGGTTCCCAAGGCGAACCCGACTGGGCGCGGTTCTTCGAGGCAGCGGACCTCGACCCACGACGTATGCGGGAAGTTGACTTGCAGCTTCCGTTGCCCGTTGCGTCCGACCGTAGAAGCACCTGGCGCGGACAGCTCGAAGGACGCTCGACGCTCGTCGAAGCCGCGAGCCTGGGCCGCACACCGACCCTATTCTTGGTGCTGCAGACGGCGACCGAACAGGACGGAGATTCAGGGATCTACGCTCGCCAGGACGCTGCCTATCAGATCGTCTACTTCGCGGCAGCGGCTCTCCTCGTCGTGTTGGCGGTACCCGCTGCGCGCAACCTGCGTGCTGGTCGTGGCGATCCTTGGGGAGCTTTCAAGCTCGCCGTGATTATCCTCATCGTCACCTTCGCCTCGTTCCTGAGCCAGGCGGATCATCGGGTTTCGCCCGCGGACGAGGCCATCTTCGTTCTCTTGGGTCTGGCCGGCAGCCTGCTCAAGGCTCTCGGTGTGTGGCTGCTCTATATGGCGATCGAGCCGATCGTCCAGCAATACTGGCCGCGCGCGTTGGTGTCGTGGAGTCGTGTGCTCCACGGCCGCCAGACGGATCCGATCGTCGCGTCCCACCTTCTTCTCGGATTGGCTCTGGGAGCCGCCTTCGCGGTGCTACGGGAGCTGGAGATTCTGGCGGTCGGCCTGACTGCGGGCGCCGAGCTTCCGCTGCCTCACTCTCTACCCCTCGCGCTACCCGAACTGCGGCACGGCTTCGGGGCGCTCCTCAACGCGCCGTTCGAAGGCGTGTTCTCGGCCCTACTTCTACTCGCAGTCCTGGCAGCCTGCCGGTTGGTACTGAAGTTTCCGCCTGCAGCCTTCCTGGCCGCGGTTGCTCTGTTCTCCCTCCAGCCCCTGCTCTCGTCGCCTTCGCCGGCAGCGACCGTTCTCTTCTACAGTCTGGCGACGACGACCATCGGGATTCGTGTCGTGACCCACTACGGCCTCGCAACCTACGTCGTCGCCCAGACGGTCGTCGAGATCTTCCGCCAGTTCCCGCTGACCGCCGACCCCAACTCTTGGTACCTGGGTTCCACTGCAACCGCCCTAGGCGTTTTTCTGGCAGCTGGATTCGTCGCCATCCTGCGCCTCACGACCCATGATCCCAGGCCTCTATAAGGACCGACTGCGGGGTTCCTCCACAAAGATCGCGTTAGCCCCAACGGGACCCCATCGTGGACCAGAGTCCCGGCAACACGCGTTCTCGGAGAACCCAAATGGTCAGTTTCGGTACGAGTCGATTCCATTTCTTCCACGCCATCGTCTGCCTAGGCATGATCCTCGCCGCCCGCCCGTTGGAAGCGGCGGGTATTTCGGTGAAGTTCGATCGCCACGCTCCTGCGGCTACCCCGATGCCAAGCAACCTCTTCACCGTGCCCGCCCCCGAACATACGACGGGCCGCGAAGTGCGACTGCCTCTGCCCGACTGCGCCGCTCATCCCTCAGATTGCACCCTCGTCGCCGCACTCAACACGCTCGACGGATTCAACCTCCAGCCGCGGCTCTCGATCCCCTTCACCGGATCGATCGACCCCCATACGGCCACCGAAGAGACGGTCTTCCTACTTCGTCTCTCAGATCCGCGCGGGCATTCCGTGTCCACCAGCCCCCAGCATGTCGAGAAGATCGCCCTAAACCAGCTCGTCTGGGACGCCACGAGCCAGACTCTGCATGCAGAGTCGGACGAGTTTCTGCAGCAAAACACTCACTACGCATTGATCGTGACCCGCTCCGTGCGCGACGGGTTTGGACGCAAGCTGAGCCGACGGGGTTTCCTACGTTTTCTCAAGCGGCTGTACTCGACGCCGGACGGCTGGCCATATCTGTACGAGCTAAGTAGTGCCGTAGTCGCGGCCCGGGCGGCTGGAATCAGCTTCACCGATCTCGCCGGCGTGAGCGTCTTCACCACCCAGACCACGACGACAGCGTTGGAG
>JALCBJ010000002.1:136835-155451 GCA_028066595.1 Thermoanaerobaculia bacterium | reverse complement strand
GCAGCGCCGTGTTCAACACCGGTGGCGGCGCTGCGATCGACCTACGACTCTCGGTCGCCCACCGGTCGCAGATCGAGGCTTTGTTGGCATCGTGGCAGCCGCCATTGACCAACGTCGGAGATCCGACGAGCTGTGTCCTGTCGAGCTGCGACCTTCGGTTCGAAGCTAGCTTGCCGCTACGGGACAGGCCACCCTTGACGCAGCCGGCTGCGGGCTCGATGGCGATCCAAGAGGTCTTCGAACGGGCGGAGTGGCTGTCTCAATCGGGCAATCCCGTGGCCTACGCCCGACACCTGAGGCAGGAGCCACTCGCCGGTGTCGATGACAAGAACATCTTGTTTCAGGTGGCAAGGGGTGATCTACAGGTACCGAATCCGAGTACGTCGGCCGTCCTGCGAGCCGGCGACCTCGCCGATCGCGCCACTCTCTATCGCCACGAGCTGGTGCTCGCCGATCCCGATCGGCCGGCCGCCCAAGAGCAGCTCGATGCCCATCCGTTTCTTTTCTTCACACTCTTCCCGGACCTCGGCGACGTCGGCCTCGCAGCACAGATCCAGATGGCGGAGTACCTCGCTTCTGGCGGCACCCTGACCCTCGATCCCGACGGGCCCGGTCCGATCTTCGAAGTGCCGATCTCGACCCCGCTACCTGAGACCTGTAACTACCCGTTGGCGATCCTCGGATTCGAACACTGTTTCTAGCGCATATCCCTTAGCTCGGCTGCGAGCCACGCTTTGGCGTGGCTCCAGTCTCCCTCCACGGTCCGCGGAGACACTCCCAGCGCCTCCGCAATCTCAGGCGTCGTCATCCCCGCGAAGAATTTGAGCTCGACCACCCGGGCTTCACGCTCATCGAGCTGACTCAGCCGTAACAGCGCGTCCTCGAGATCGAGGAGATCGGCGGGACTCAGGTCGCGATTCGGCAGGCAACCCTCAGCCCCGGTGAGCGTCACCCGCTGCCAGTCCCGACCGCGTCGAACGCGGCCCCTGTGGCGTGCATGATCGATCAACAGTCTCCGCATCATGCGGGCGCTGATGGCGAGGAAATGCGTTCTCCCCTGCCACCGAATGTCCGACTGCGCCGACAGGCGGAGAAAGGCCTCGTGTACCAAAGCGGTCGGCTGGAGAGTGTGGTCACGCCGTTCGTGAGCTAGATAGGAGCGCGCCAGCCTACGCAGCTCGTCATAGACCTCGGAAGCCAGCCCTTCGCTCTCGCCCGCAACGGTGGCTCTTGGATCGGTCCGCGTCATGGAGGAGGATCGGGAACTGCTGGGTTGATCGGGCATCGTCAGTAGCGTTGGTGCGATCCTACGCCCCGCACCACTCCACCGCCACCTCCGGTAGCACGTCCACGTCAGCGGCAAGCTCCGCCGGCCATCGACGACATGCGCGAAGGCACGGCGCGTTCGTTCCCAACTCTCGGCCGGATCGGGAGTCCTGAATCACGTTCCCGAACCTCGATGTCAGCCGGCATCTTCGCCAACGCTGTGAACGACAGGCGTGGAACGGCAGATAAGATCTGCACCATGGGTCTACTACCTCACGCGTCCTACGTACGACGGCTCTGTCCTTTGGCCTTGGCAGCCGTCGCCATCGCATCGGTAGGTTGCGCCACGAATCCCGCGACCGGCAAGAAGCAGCTCAGCCTGTACAGCGAGGCACAGGAGATCCAGATGGGTCGCAGTGCCGATCCGCAGATCGTCGCGCAGTACGGTCTGACATCGGACGAAGAGCTGAGCGCCTATGTCGATGGGATCGGCCAACGCCTGGCAGCCGGATCGGAGCGGCCCGACCTGCCCTGGACATTTCGGGTGCTCGACGATCCGGTGGTCAACGCTTTCGCACTGCCCGGCGGCTTCATCTACGTGACCCGCGGCATCCTCGCTCATATGGGGTCCGAGGCAGAGCTGGCCGCCGTCCTGGGGCACGAGATCGGACACGTCACAGCGCGCCACGGCGTGAACCGTCTGTCGAAAGCACAGCTGACCCAATTGGGTCTGGGTGTCGGAATGGTGGCCGCGCCGGAGATGCGCGGCATCTTGGGAGACCTGGCGCAGACCGGTCTCCAGCTTCTGTTTCTGAAGTACAGCCGCGACGACGAGCGGCAGGCCGATGCCTTGGGGTTTCGCTACACCAACCGGAACGAGTATCCCCCGGGTGGATTCGTCAACGTGTTCCAAACCCTGGCTGCTACGTCTCGTCTGGCGGGTGGTGGGCAGCGGCTTCCTTCCTACCTGGCGACCCACCCCAACCCGGAAGAGCGGCTGCTGACCGCGCGGCAGCGGATGGACTCGCTGCCCCCGGAGGTCGTCGACCGACCTTGGCATCGCGAAGAATTCGTCCGATTCCTGGACGGTATGGTCTACGGCTACGACCCACGACAAGGCTACTTCCGTGGCAGAGAGTACGTCCATCCGGACCTCGAGTTCCGCCTCCTACTACCGGCTGGATGGACGGGGCACAACCAGAGTCAGGCGCTGGTCGTGGTTCACCCGGACAACGATGCGATCTTCCAATTGACCCTCGCCGACGGCAGCTCCGCCGACGAGGCGGCTGCCAAGTTCTATCGCCAACAAGGTCTGGAGCTGGGTAGCCCATGGACTTTGCGCGCCGGCCTTCGGCTGCAGGCGGGCCGCTACTTCCAGATCGACCAGGGTCCGAATACCGATCCGCTCTACGGCGCTGCCGCCTTCTCCTCCTATGGCGGCAGGGTGTATCGGCTGCTGGCGGTGTCGACTCAGAGGGCGTGGAGACAGCGCTCCGGCGCGCTGACCGCCATCATGGAAAGCTGGTCGAAGCTGAAAGACCGGGAGGCACTCTCGGTACAGCCCCGGCGCATCGACCTGGTGACCCTCGACCGGGCCATGGACATCGAAGAATTTCAGCGGCGCTACCCGTCCGACGTCGAGCTGGATCACTTGGCCGTACTGAACCAGGTGGAACGCGGAGAACGCATGCCGGTAGGCCACAAGGTGAAAAGGGTACGGGGATTCGATCCGGGCCCGATGATGGGCGTCGAGCTACGTTGAGCGACCTAGCATCGGGCGCGATGAAGTCCGATCGCGCGGGAACCCTGTTCGCGGTGATTTGGCTGACCACCATGGTCGTGGCCACACCGGTCTGGTCCAATCCGCTGCTCGACGAGCTCGGTCGCAGCGAAACCCGTGTGTGGTCTGAACCCTTCACACCCGGAATCGGTGGTTCCGTCGAGGGATACCGTCTGGCGGAGCGATTGGACCGAATCGGCTACCAGCGAGTGCACGAGCGCCCGGAGCATGCTGGCCAGTACTTCTGGGGTCACGACGTGTTTTGGATCTTTCGCCGCAGTCACCGGGTAGAGGGCGTCCAGCTGCCGGAGGTTCTCTTCGCTCTCGAGCTCGACCGGCATCGGGACGGGCGTGTCTCGGGTTTTCGTTCTGCCGACGGCGAGCGCCTGGACCGAGCTCCACGCCTCGAACCGGAGCTGCTCGCGGAGTCGCTCGACGGCGACCGCGCCGTGCGACACCCTTTGCGCTTCGATTCGCTTCCCGAGCACGTGTGGCGCCCGCTCCTCGCGGCAGAGGACTCACGGTTCTTCGATCATCCTGGCCTCGACGGAAAATCGCTGGCCCGAGCTCTCCTGGCCAATCTCCGCGCCGGCAAGACGGTACAAGGCGGTAGCACCATCACTCAACAGCTGGTCAAGAATCGCGAGCTGACGCCAAAGCGCACGCTGGGTCGCAAGGTCTCGGAAGCGGTACGAACACTGGCCGTAGAAGCCGAGTACTCCAAGCGCGAGATCCTCGAGACCTATCTTGCGACGGTCTACCTCGGCCACGTAGACGGCCTGGCCGTCCATGGCTACGGCACGGCTGCGCGCGCGTACTTCGGACGCGACGCGACAGAGCTCGACCTCGTCCAGTCGGCGACACTGGCCGCGATGATCCAAGCACCCAACCGCCTCGATCCCGAACGCCGTCCCGATGCTGTCAAGACACGCCGCGACTGGGTTCTCGGCCGGCTCGGAGAGCTCGGCTGGGCGAGTGCGGACGAGATTGCCCGAGCACGGCGCCAACCGGTACGACTGACCCGGCGCGAGCCGCGTAAGCCGCCGGCACGTCTGTTCATGGCCTGGCTGCGGGAGGAAGCATCGAACGAGGCACCAGTACGTCTGGAAAAGGGGCGTGGCGTGGTCGTCGAATCGACTCTCGACCCTCTGCTCCAGGAGCAGGCCGAGAAAGCCGTGGCAGACCACCTCCACAGGCTGCGTCGCCAACACCGATCACTACGGAACGCACCGCTCCAGGCGGCTCTCGTCACCCTCGACGCGAGGAACGGCGCAGTCCTCGCCCATGTCGGTGGCGATCCACGAAAAGCCGAGGGATTCGACCGCGTCCGCAAGGCACGACGTCAACCCGGGTCGGCTATCAAGCCGCTTTTGCTGCTGGAGGCTTTCGACGACTGCGGCGGCGAACCGCTCCACCCCGCCACCCGAGTTGCGGACGAGCCCCTACGCCTCGAGCTGCCCTCGGGCCCTTGGGAGCCCTCCAACTCCGACGACCGTTTCCGCGGTGCCGTCTCGATCCGCTTGGCGCTCCGTCATTCCTTGAACGTCCCGTTCGTTCGCGTAGTGGAACATTGCGGCAGGACGGACACCGCTTCGGCGCTCCGACGAGCGGGTCTCCAACTTCCCGAACCCGTACCGCCGTCGTTCGCGCTCGGTGCGGTCGAGACCTCTCCGCTGCAGCTGGCGCGCGCGTACACGTCTCTCCAAGCGGGAAGATCGCTGGAGCCGCGCCCGTGGCGGCGGATGGAGCGCCCGGGAGGACGCCGACTCGGATGGGAAGGGGTCGACGATGTCCGTGTGGCCTCGGAGGAGGCCGCGTTTCTCGTCCGCCACCTGCTCACCGACGTCGCAGACCTGGGGACCGCCAGCACGGCTCGGATCGATGACGTGGAAGTGGCTGCCAAGACCGGCACGACCTCCGATCGTCGCGACGCCTGGCTGGCAGGCCTCGCTCACGGGTTGGTCACTGTGGTCTGGGTGGGTCGCGACGACGACCAACCTCACGGCCTGACCGGCTCTGTCGCCGCGGCACCACTTTGGCGCGACTACATGGAGCACGCAGTACGGCTACGGCCACCCCTCGAGCCCCGGCGCCCGCCTGGTATCGAGGTTCGCTGGGTCGACCCGCGGACCGGGCTCCGGGTCGGCCGCGGGCACTCCCGCGCCGAGCCCGAGCTCTTCCGCAAGGGCGTCAAGCCGAGGCGCAAGAGGTGGTGGCGGAAGGATCCACCGACCGAAGTCATCAGATGACGGTGGAGGTCGCAGCTACGCCGTGGCGGCGGTGAGTTCGCCTTCGTCTTGAAATTGCAGACGGTGGAGCTTGGCGTAGATCCCACCCAACGCCAGGAGCTCGGCATGGGTACCCTGCTCGCGCAGCTCTCCGCGATGCAGCACGAGGATGCGGTCTGCCTTCTGAATGGTCGACAGGCGGTGAGCAATCACGAGGCTAGTGCGATTCTCCAGCAAACGATCGAGGGCCTGCTGGATCCATGCTTCGGTCTCGCTGTCGATGGACGCAGTGGCCTCGTCCAGAATCAGGATCTCCGGATCGAAGGCGAGCGCCCGCGCGAAGGCGATCAGTTGCTTCTGGCCGACGGAAAGCCCCGCTCCGCGCTCGCGAACCCGTGACGAGAAGCCGTCGGGCAAGCGCTCGATGAATGCCAGAGCTCTTACCTCCTCGGCCGCGCTGCGCAGAGTCTCGTCATCGATGGCGTCCTCACCCAACCGAATGTTGTGCGCCACATCTCCGGCGAAGAGGAAGACGTCTTGGAGCACGAGTCCGATCCCCCTCCGGAGACGTTGGAGGTCCCACTCACGTACGTCGACTCCATCGACCTTCACAGAACCGCGGCCGACATCGTAGAAGCGCAACAGAAGATTGGCCAAGGTCGACTTACCCGCTCCCGTATGGCCGACCACTGCCACGGTCTCCCCGGCCTCGATGCGCAGGGACAAATCCTCGAGGACCGGTTCGTTCTCCTTGTATGCGAAGCAGACGTCTTCCAGCTCCACATCGCCTCGAATCCGCTCGGGTCGGTAGCCTCCCTCCGGACTGATGATGTCGGGTTCCGTGTCGAGTAGGTCGAAGATGCGCTCCGAGCTGGCCATGGCAGCCTGCAGAATGTTGTACTTCTCCGACAAATCGGCCAACGGCTGATAGAAGCGCTGTGCATATTGGAGAAATGCCACCAACGCCCCCACCGACAAGGCGCCGCGAAGGATCTCTCCGCCGCCGTACCACACGATCAAGCCCAGACCCAAGGCAGTGATCAGCTCTACCCCCGGGTAGTAGACAGCGTAGTAGTAGATCGCGTTGACGTTGGCCACTCGATGCCGCTCCGCCACGCCGTCGAACTGTGATCCCGAACGCCGTTCCTGACCGAAGAGCTGGACGATCGACATGCCACCGATGTGCTCCTGCAAGAAGGCGTTGATCCGTGCCACCTGCTTGCGCACCTCACGGTAGTTGCGTCGCGCATGGGTCTTGAACCAAAGGGTCAGCAGAAACAACAGTGGCAGGATGGCGAAGCTGACCAGGGCCAGGCGCCAGTCGAGCAGGAAAAGCACGGTGACGATGCCGAACAGCAGCACGATGTCACCGAAGATCGCCACCAAACCCGATGTGAACATTTCGTTCAACGCGCCGATGTCGCTCGTCGCCCGCGTCACCAAACGTCCGATGGGCTGACGATCGAAGAAACTGACCGGCAGCTGCTGAAGCCGGTCGAAAACGTCGCGGCGCATGTCGTACATGATCAGCTGGCCCATCATCTGCATCACGTAGCCCTGGGCCCAAAGCACACCCAGCGTGAGGAGCAGGCTGACGAGGAACGTCCCCGCCAGCAAACCGACTCCGGTGGCGGTGGGGATCTCGTGTCGCTCCAGCGCGGCCGCTACCCATTCGCTGACCGCCGCCCGAGCCGACGGCTCGCCGGCCGGGTCAATCGCGGGCTGCACGAAGACATCCAGGGCAATGGCCGTGAGGAGCGGACCTACCAGCTGCAAGAGCGAGGAAACGACGATCAAGGAGACGGCCGTCAAGGCATGACGGCGATAGGGGCGCATGTACCCCAAGAGCCGCCTCATCAGTTTGCGGTCGTAGACCTTGCCGAGATCTGGCTCTTCGTGATCGTCGAGGTCGATGCTCATCGCGCCGTACCCTATCTCAGCAGATGAGCCGCTGGAGGGGGCGCCGAGCTACCGACCACTCGGTAGGTTTTTCGTTCAAATCACGTGCGATTCGACGTCAGAGGTCGAGCTGACGATCGGGCTCGGATTGGGCAGTGTTCTGGCACATCGGATCAACAAAATGAGCTCTGGTCACTTTCTCTTATCGACTGACGAGTGATTCCTCGGTGGAGCGGCGAAGGTTCGATTCTCACGAGCTGTATCGCAACAACTGGCTGGGCTGCGGTACTCACCAAGCTAATTGTCTGCCGCAACGGTTCTTGCCGGCTCCAAAAGGAACGATCTCGATCGATCTTGACCGAAACATTCTTCCTAGAATTCTCACCAAAGGAATGAGGAATCGGCTCTGCCCCCGGCCGATCGTTCGCCGGGGATCTCCCGAGGCTCTCCCCCACGGTTCGTCAGCGGAGCTCCATATGTCGAACGAATGCGCGATCGATCGGATTGCCGGCCTGCATCTCCCAAACCAGGCACCCGAGGTTCTTGCACAGGAACAGTATCGGACCGAGGAGTGCCTCATGACGTTTCTCGGCGTGGCGTCTGACTTCGCCGCGCGAGATCCCGACCAGGGTCGTCAGGTGGTGCAGATCGGCGTACAGCTGGCCCAACTCGTTCCGCCGTCGGACCGACAGCGTCAGCTCCTGATCCGGTCGATGACTCTGCTGGCTTCGACGCTCCAGGCTGGCGACGCCACGGCCCAAGCAGAAGGGATCTACCGCACGGCGTTGGAGCTGGCGGTCCGCGCGCCGGTAGATTTCCGTGTCTCCGGCGGCCTACTTCGACGATTCGCTTCACTGCTGCGAGAACGCGGCCAGCTCGAGGAAGCGCTCCAAACCGCCAACCGTGCCGTCGAGCTGTTGCAGGCTCCCGATCCGTTGCCGACGCCTGCCTCCGATCCAGTACCATCCCGCCAGACCGACTGGCCCCTGCAGTTGGGGCTGGCTCTGATCGAGCGCGCACGAGTTCTCCTCGACCGGCAGCGGACGGACGATGCGATCGCCGACCTCGGTCTGGCGTTGGTCGCCTTGACCCCCGACCACGACCGGGAGATCGGCATCAGTCTCGACCTGTTGAGTCAAATCGCGGAAGGCACGTCCGCACTCGACCGTCTCCACTGTGTGGCTCGTCGTGTCACCTCACTGCGAGACAGAGTGGACACCCGGCGGCTGCGACCGTCGACTCCAGACGCACGCTTGGCCGCCAGAATTCTGCGTCTCGACGGGCGTCTCTTCCACCGCATGGGCGCCCTCCGACGGGCCGAGCGTAGTCTGCGGCAGGCCCGCAGACTGCTTCACGGTCCTTCCGACGCAGACGAGCTCCTCGCCGTCGCGCTCGACCTGGCCGACCTGCTGGCCCGAGAGGGTCGTCAAGCCGAGCTCAGGCGCCTCTCGACCGAAGTCTTCGAGGAGCTGAGCGAGGGCGGTGCGCTCCGTCTCACCCGCTACCGCTGGCGTCGCATCATGAACTCTGGCCACATCAGCATCGAAGACGTCGAGCGTATCCGCCAGGCATTCCGAGACGAGCGGGCTACCGGCGAGATCCGCCAGCAGCTCGTCGCCGTGAGCCCCTAGCAGCCCAAGTCGAGCCGCAGCGAGCCCTACCCTAGATCGGCGAGGAGCTCCTGCCACGACGCACGCACGGCAGGCCAGGCACACCCCTCGGCTACCCGCCGACCGCGGCGTGACAGGTCCAGGACGGTCGTCCTGCCCCCTCCTTGTACCAGCGTATTCACTTCGCCGGCCAGTTTCACTGCGGTGGTCTGAGCATCGCCATCCGCGACCAGACGACCCGAAGAGCCGTGCTCCAATACATGGGGCACTCCTCCGACGGACGTCGCAACCACCGGCATCCCCGACGCCATGGCCTCCAACACCGTCACCGGCGTATTGTCGACACGATTGGTGTTGAGGAAGACGTCGTGACGAGCGAACGCACTTCGTTTGCCCGCCGGGTCCAGAAAACCCACGAAACGGACCCGCTCCGCCACGCCGAGCTGGGAAGCCAGTTCCCTACACGGTCGTAGGAGCCCCTTGTCCTGCCCCGCCATGGTCAAAGACGCATCGAGACCGTCGGCGTGCAGCCGAGCCAGCGTGCGTAGCGCGAGCTGGGGATGGTAGACGTGGTGGAACGTACGCATCCACAGGAGCCTCGGCGCTGCTGGATCCGCGAACGTGCTGCGCTCCAGGTAGTCGTAACGCGACAGGTCGAGCACATTGGGGATGACCCGAGCTTCGATCCCGAGGCCGGCGACGGCCTCCGCGAGCCAGGCCGATGGTGATACGACCGTAGCTCGACGCAACACCCCACACACCCGCTCGGGTGCGGCCTCGATCAGCTGTGGAAGACCGCCTCCCCGCAAGACATGGATCTGGGGTACGCCGAGGCGCGAGGCCCACCACGACACCACTTCGGCGACACGAAACGCCCGTCCACTGAACACCGAGACGATGGCCACGTCGGTCCAGCGACGCCAGGTCGCGAGGCGGCGCAGCATGTCGGCGACGCGCAACATCGGCAACCGGGTCGACGATGTCTCGCGCACCGGCCAGCCGTCGTCCCGAAAGAGATCCGCGAGAATCTCGCTCTGAGTGGTCACCCATCCGGGATGGCGGCGAGAAAGATGTGGTCCGACGAAGAGGAGATGTCTCATGGCACGATCTTCTTGACCACCCAGCGGAAGAGCATCACCCCATGGCGGGGCCGAAGACGTGGTAGCAATGCGAGGACCGGGCGGAGGTCTCCTCGGCGCAGCCGGCGCCCGATCATGCCTAGGGTCAACCCAGTGTTGCGCTCGGCTCGCTGGCGGAAAAACTCGGCCTCGAAGTCGCCCCCCAGGTCATGGCTGATACGCCTCAGCCGATCGATTGTAGCGCGGCCGTTCTCACCGGTCGCCCAGCGGACGATCCAATCGTCGTCGACGCGGATCGGTAGCGCCGCTAGGCGTTGCACACCGGCGCGATCGAGGTCGATGACCATCACGGCACCGCGCCGCTGCTCTTCCTGCGGACCCGTCGACGCCTCCCCGGCTCGCCAGTCCAACAGGAAGTTGCCCAAGTTGTGGCAGACGACTCCTCCACCCGGGCCGGTCTCGACACCCTGGAGAACGTGGGCATGGTGCCCCAGCACCAGGTCTACGCCCGCCGCGAGAAGCTCGAGCGCCAGGGTTCTGTGTGATGGATCCGGGTAGTCGACGTACATGTAGCCCCAATGGATCGACACCACCAGGACATCGACCTCGTCTCGATGCCTTCGAGCCGCAGCCAGCAGAGCGTCACCCTCCAGCTCCCAGAAGCTCGCACCCGGCTCTTGGGTCTGGTGCGTCCGGGCGCAGGCCAACCATCCCACACGCAGCCCGCTTCGCTCGGTCACCACCAGTCGGCCCGGATCTTCGCCGTCCGCGCCTGCGCCGACCGCCGCGATGTCCAGCGATCGGACGGCCTCCAGGGTTGACAGCACACCCGCGGAACCGGCGTCGGCAATGTGATTGTTGGCCAAACTCAGTACCTGGAAGCCGCCGCGACGGAGGCGTGGCGCCGCCTCTCCCGGAGCCACGAACGGCGAGGCAGGCGGATCTTTGGAAGGCACCATGGGTGTTTCCAGGTTCGCGAAGGTCAGGTCCCCCGAACGCAACAGCGGACCGACCTCCGCCCAGGCCTCCGTTCCTGGATGCGCCAGTTCGCCGCAGAACCCGACGTCGCCGACCGCATAGAGTCGGATGGTCCGGCCCTGTGGCTCCCGGACGAAGATCTGAAGTGCACGGAGCTCTGCCGGTAGCTCCGGCGAGAGCTGGCGCGCCTCGATCTCGACCAGAGGTGTCTGGGACGTTTCCCTTATCAACGGCGGGCTCCCGCGGCCGTCAGCGCATCGACGTATGCCTGCCCCAGCAGCCCCGCGGCCTTCCCGCAGCCCAGGTCCCGAGACACGCGGCGCCGGCCTGCATCTCTCATGCGCGCTGTCAGCTCCTCGTCGTCCAGAAGACGGCCGACGGCTGACGCCAGAGCCGCTTCGTCTTCTGGCGCCACGAGGAAACCCTCTACGCCGTCGTCCACGAGCTCGGGCACACCACCGACGCGACAGGCCACCACCGGAACACCTGCCGCGAGCGCCTCGAGGACCACGTTGGGCTGACCCTCGCTACGGGAGGTCAGGCAGAGAACCGAAAGCCGCTCCAGGATGCTCGGAACGTCATCACGAAAGCCCGCGAGAATCACCCGCCCGGACAGACCTCTTCGCTCGATCTCAGCCACGATGCCAGCCGCAGTCTCCGGTTCACTGCTCGACGGTGCACCGACAATCAGGGCACGACAATCCGTCCGATCAGACAAAACCCTGGTCATCGCCCGAACGAACAGCCCGTGGTTCTTCACAGCCCGCAGATTGCCGACGATCCCTACCACTTTCTCCGCCGCAGAAATTCCGAGATCCGTCAGATCAGCCGGCTCACAGGCGGCCTGGGGACGCACGCAGTTCGGCAACAGCAGAGTCTTGCTCCGCGGCACTCCGGCAGTCACGAGCTGTTCCTCGAGCTCGCGGCTGTTGACCACGATGCGCTGCACCGAGCGCAGCATCGTGCCTCGGGCCAGACGGCCTTGGCGCCTGAGTCCCTCCGAGTGCAACGAACCGCGTAGAGAACCCCAGCGCACCGGAACGCCGGCCCACAAGCCCGCCAGTCCGGCGTACGGATTGTCGTGCACCGTCCAAGAGTGGACCACGTCGGGCCGCCAAGACCGCAGCCGTCGGGCGAGATAGATCAGCCGGCGCCGAACGCCACGGCACTGTGCAGGCAGCCGGCAGACCTCGACGCCAGCAGCCTCGAGCGCTTCATCGTAGACCCGACCCGGGCTGGGGTTGAAAACCACGACGCGGTGAGAGAAGCCAGGATCGAAGCTCGACAGAACGAGGAAGAGCTGGCGCTCGCTACCGCCATATCCCAGGTGGTTGATCATGTGGACCACGCTCGTCATGCTTCGGCCCGGCGTAGCACCCCATCCCAAGCCGACTCCAGGTGGCCGGCGATCTCGTCGCGCCAAGCCTCGAGCGTCAAACCCTCAGCGATACGCCGCGCTACGGCAGTGTGGTCTCGCGGATGATCCAGCAGCTCTCGAACCGCAGCAGCCAGCGCGGCCGGGGACACGTCGTCGATCAGTCTGCCTCCGCCGTCTCGGAGCAGGTGGGGCAAAACCGATACCTGCGGCGCCACCACCGGTACACCGCACGCCATGGCTTCCACGACGGCCTTGGGAAACCCCTCGGCCACGCGGGTGGGAAAGACCAGCACGTGGGCCTGGCGTAAGCGACTCAGGACACCCTCGTGGTCGAGGTTGCCGTGGAAGATCACCCCCTCCTCGAGGCCAAGGTCGGCTGCCAGTTGCTGCAAGCGTTGGCCTTCCGGGCCATGTCCGACCACATCGAGGACCACGTCGGGATGCGTCTGCCGTACGTCGGCGAGCGCACGGATCGAGGTCGCGACATTCTTGCCCCGGGTCAGCCGTCCGACACTGATCAGTCTCTTGGGCCCGTCGGCCGCCGAGGCCTCGTCACATTCGGCCGTCGCCAGGTCGGTTCGAGACAATGTCGTGGAGAAAATCCAGTGGATATCGTCGTTCCCTCGCGACGGCGGCTGATCCCCTCCGCCGGTCGCCAAAACCACTCGCCGCCCGCCGGCAGCTCGAACGAGGAGCCATTGGACGAACCGCTCGGCTTGCGTATGGGGATGCCCCCAGGTGGCGCAGTAGCGCACGAAAACTCTCTGTCGTCGGACCAGAGCCAGGAGGAGCGCCACCAAGCCCACGTCTCCCGGTACTGGGATGTGCAACGCATCGTCCGGGCCCGACTGTCGCCACAACCACAGCACTCTGGGCCACCCGGAGACGAGCCAGAGCAGCTTTCGCCCGAAGCCTCGGCCCGGGGGCTCACGGAACGCCCGGACCGTGAGGTCGCGACCATCGAGCGGATACGCACCGGTCGGTCGTGGCGATCTCGCCTCCGGCAGCACGAGAACGGTCTCGTCGAACAGCTGCGAAAGCGCCTCCATCTGCAGGGGGAAGCCGCCATCGCAGACCCATCCCGACGGAGAGCTCGGGTCCTGCCAGCAGCGTTTGGAGGAATAGACAACGAGGCGCTTCACGTCGGTCGTCCTAGTTCCTCAAGCCAGAGCCGCTGACCACCCAACCGACCAAGACCGCAATACCGGTCACCAGCAGTAGACCTGTTGATGCAAGGCCGACCAGAAAGCGTCTCGAGCGAGCCACTTCAGCTGTCAAGAAACGCCGGTTCTGCTCGTTGGCGTAGATGTGAAAGCGCTGGTACACACCGGCTACCAACATGATCAGATGTCGGGCGGGAAGCGGCAGAAAACCGAACCGCTGAAGATAGCGATCTTGGCGAAAGACGTCGTTGTTCGACAGCACGAAGAACAAGTGCCCCGGTTCGAAATAGCGCGCGACGTAGCCGTCCCGGCGGTCCGGCGGGACAGCCAAGTCGTCGATCGCGCGCATCTCGATGCTGTCCCGGCGCCCCGCAGTGGTCAGGTCGATGGCCTCGATCATTGACAACGGAGTCTCCCCGCCCTCCGTCGTCGCAAACACTGAGAGGTATGGATCCAGAAGCACCCAGCTACCGAGGTCCTCGACGAAGACCTCGGTCAGTGCGTGCCCGATACCTCGACGAGCGAGCGTGGAGGTCAGACCCCATTCCCGACAGGGAATACCAGCCGCACGGCAGAGTCCAAGAAAGATCTGCGTATAGTCACTACAGACTCCGGCACCACCGTGGTGCTTCGCTCGGTACACCGCCCGTAGGGCGCCGACGGAGCTGATTCCGAGGCCGGGACCGCGTGGATGATCGCGGGAGAGATCGAAAGCGAGGCGCTTGGCGTCCTCGAAGCTACCGTCGAACGGGCCAAGGCGCTCTACGATGTCTAGGAAGTCCGCCGGAGCGCTCTCGTCCGGGGCTCGGCCCGTCACGGGTGGGTCGAGGAATGGGTAGTCATCCAGTCTGAGGATCAGCGCGTAGCGGAGCCGATAGAGGAAGGGATGACGCCTCGCGAGATGACGTAGCCTGTCCATCCAGCCGAAACTTCCCATGCCCGTCCTCAGCGGATCGAAGGTGCAGGTCGGAGAGGGCCCGCGACGGGCGCAGGAACGACCCCGGCCGCCGGTCGTCGAGCTCGAACCGCCCACGGATACTCCACGAACAACGCAGCGCCCCCTAGCGCGAAGAGAAAACAGACCAGCGACATCCGCATGGCCGCGTGGGCCATATAGAGGAGCGACCACACCGTGAAGGCAGCCGCCATTGCCTTGGCTGGCAGCGGCACACGGCGAAGGAACCGGTGGGCGCTCATCTGCACAAGGAGCAGGAGCGCCAACAAACCGAAACTCCCATGTTCGGCGAGCAGACGAGAGTACTCGGTATGCGCGGCCGAATACCGAAAGGTCAGCGCGTGGTATTCCGTGGACTGCCCTGGCCCGACTCCGAGGAACGGATTCTGCCGGAATACGATCAGATCGGCTTCGATGATCTTGTCGCGGCCTGTCAGGCTGGTGGTCGTGAATCGATCCAGAAGAGCACCGCCGGTAAAGGAATTGATCGTCGGCACCACCACCACGGCAGCGAGGCCGACGATCAGAGCGATACGCAAGATCAACATTCCCCGCGAGCTGCGGTCCTGAATCAGGAAGAAACTCATGGCCATGATCGCCCCCACGACGGTGACCAAGCCGCCACGGGAAAAGGTCAGCGCCGCCTGAGCAGCACACCAAATGCCGATCGCGCCTACGAACCATCGAATTCCACGAGCTCTACGCTCCAGATAGAGGAACAGAAAAGCCAACATGGCTCCCAACGCGAGAATCGAGGAGGCCTGATTCTGACCCAGACCACCGGACGCGACTTTCGAGTTGTAGAAGTCGATTCCTTCCGTGGTCAAGGTCGAGAAGGTCGCGACGAACCCCAAGGACAAGGTCGGCCCCAACATGGTCAAGATGATCCGGATGAGATTCCTCGACGGCATGGGCACCGAGCTGAGGAAAATGGTAGCCATGGCGAGAGCAAAGGGTCCGCTGAGGTTGAACGAAACCGCGCCACGATCGAACGCGGGCATGACCAGGATCGAGGGCAGCAGCGCAGCAAAATAGATCGTCGGAACGACTTGGTTGCGCCTCGCCGTTCTGAATCTGGCGAGCGCCAGAATCGACAGCCCTGCCAACGCATACTTGCCCGTTTCCCAGAAGACGAACGCTTTGGCGGTTCGCCAGAGAGCTTCCGATGCAACGATATAGCCCAAGATGAAGATCAGCTTCTCCGGCGTCCGCTGGGTCGTCAGCGCCACCATGGCCGCTACCAGCGTCGCAAGAGCATGCACGGTCGCCAGAATTGGACTGGCTTTGAGAACCAGGCCCAGCGGGATGTGGAGGAGGAGGAAGAGGATCCAACTCTGATAGGTAGGCCCGGATACCCTGGCGGCCAGCCCGGGAGTTGCCGGCTTTGGACGAAGCTCGGCAGCGCGTGCTGGCATCGCGATCTCCATCAGGAGACCCTACCTCGACCCAAAGGCGTCACCGCCCTCACCGCGGGCCGCCGACCAATCGAAGAGTTCACGGGTGAGCCGTCCGTACGTCGCATCAAAGGAGTAGCTCTGTTCCACATCTTCGCGCCCGAGCCGTCCTTGCTCGGCTCGCAGCTCCTCGTTGCCGAGCAATTCGTTCGCGTGCATCGCCATCGTCTCGAAATCCGGCGCCAAGAAGATCCCGCTGCCGTGTCGAAGGTCCATGCCGTCGACCGCGTCGGGTGACGCGACCACCGGCACTCCCAGAGCCAATACCTCGACGAGGCGGCTGCGAAAGCCGTAGGTGCCGACCCATGGACACAGAACCAAGGACATCGTGCGCAGGACATCCTGGACTTCCTCGACGAATCCCGTAACCACGAGATGTGGATCCGACGTCGCCGAGCGCACGAGGTCGTCTGGCGGCCGACTGCCGACGATCCACAGCTCGGCGTCGGGATGGACGGCGCGGATCCGCGGCAGGATCTCGCGGTAGCAAGTCCTCGCGTCGTTCCGGTTGTGAACGCTTCCGAGCCCACCGTAGTAAGCGATTCGCGGCGGAGCGGCCGGTCTCGGTTCAAAGCTCCAGGCATCCAGATCCGTCCCCATGGGCGCGTAGAAGCGCTGCATCGACGGCAGTCTTTGTTGCACGTACTCGTCTTCCCTCGAATTGATCGTGATCAGGCCCTGGTAGTCCTCCCAAGCCGCCTCTTCCTGCCGCCGATATCTTGCTACCTGAAACCGGCGCCACCACTGCGGGAGCAGTCGGTTTGCCGAAAGTTGGCGCTGCCTCGATTGCCACAACAAGTTATGCATGTCGAGCACGCAAGGAATGCCCTGCCGACAGAGCGCACGAACGGCCCCGGTAGCATGCCAGTATTCCACGACCGCGAGATCGAAACGTCGATCGCCCAGTGCCGCGAGCACCCTGCGGGGTGTCAGGTCGACGTGTTCGGCGACATAGTTGGACGCCTTCAGTCCTTTTGCCGCACCCCATAGGCGGCTGATGGCGGGGTGCAACAGTCCGCGAACACCTCTGCGCCATCTCGACTCGATGAGCAGAGCTTCGTCACACAAGCTTTCGAGTCGGTCACGGACCTCGTCGCAGCGTCGCGCGGCTACCGGTGTCAAGAATGTGACATGAAACTGCCGCCGAAACGATGCCAGTTTCAAGCGCACCCGCTGTTTCTGGCCGGCATTGGCAGGAAACGGCAGCACGCTAGAAAGCACGAGCAGCCGCGGCTTCGAAGCGGAGCTGGGCTCACTTGCCGTCGGCATCGTCTGCTTGTGCGCCGTAGCCCAGTTTCCGACGCAACTCCTCGGTACGTTCGAGGATGACCGCCGCTTCCGACGGGTCGAGTCGATCCGCCTGGAGGTCGTTGATCTTCGGCTCGAAGAAACGACCTACTGCATCGAGCTCGAACCAGTGGTGACGCCCCACGGCCCAATCGGCACCACGCGAGCCATCCGGCAGGAAGTGCTCTTTGCTCTTGAAACGTAGCTGCTCGATGCCGCTCGTCTCGAGGCCGGCTGCCTCGCAAACACGATGGAACACGGACACCGGTTCGCTGAGGACGTCTTCGAAACGAACCAGATGACAATCCGTCGCTCGTTCGGCGTCCTCCACCATCTTGCCGACGAGGGTGACGTAGAAGTCGGCAAATGCTTGCGGCGACCCATGAAGCCGCCGCCGTCGATGGCTCTCGTACAGAGCCAGGGGTTCTCGTACCAACCCGAAGAATGTGGCCTCGGGATAGATCTGTCGCAGCGTTTCGGTCAGAAAAAGAAGTCCGTTGTTGTTCTTTGCCACTAACCGGGCCCGAGCGACCTCGTCTTCCCGATAGCGCTCGGTGGGATTCTTGAAGCACATCTCGGCATCGCTTACCGTCCGCATCTTCTCGCGATAGAGCACGCGATCCATGTATCGGGCGGCGCGTACGTTCAACTCGGGTCGCGGAGTGAGTCGCCATTGATCGAAGAACGTCGGCTGGGCCGAGAGCAACGCGAACTTGAGTCCGGTGAGGGTCGGCCTGCGACGGTCAATACGGAAGATCTCCAGCGTCTCGCGGATCGGCGAGCAGGCTCCCGGGTGCGAAAGGAAGAGATTCCAGAGGATGTTGCTACCGCCCCGCGAGAGACAGTTGAGAAAGATCGGCGCGCGGTTGCGACGCTCGAAGTCCGACTTGCTCATGCTGCAGTGTCCTCGGGTGCGGCCAGAAGATGGTGAGGATAGGTCGAGACGCGGGACGAGCGAGTGGCCAAGCGAGAGCATCGGTACCGATGGCCGGCGAGGATCTCTCGGCATCTCGAATCGACCTCTGGGTCGTGCACTTCCACCACCAGCAGCGGACGAGCTGTCGCGAGCACCTCGGTAGCCCCGATCAGCACCTCGGCCTCGTACCCTTCGACGTCGATCTTCAGAACCGACGGCTGGGTATGGCGACGTGCAAAGGCGTCGAGCGTGGTCTGGGGTACCCGCCGCGCCGTTCCACCCGCCTTGGTAACGAGCGTCGCGACGGTGGTCGCCTCACCGACGAACAGCTCCGCTTCACCTTCCTCGCCACCGACCGCTGCCGGCAGGATCTCCACCGTGGCCGAAAAGCCATTGCGGCGCGTCGCGTCCTCGGCATCGAGCCGGTTCTCCTCCAAGGGCTCGAACACGAAGACCCTGCCCTGCGGTCCCACCAGTCTCGCGAGAAGCAAGGCGAAGAACCCCCGATGACCGCCGACGTCGTAGACCACGCAGCCGGGTCGGACGAAGCGCGCCAACGCATCCTGCACGGGTAGCTCGTAGATACCCAGGATCTGCGCGAGCCCTCCGTCGAAGAGCAGTCC
>JALCBJ010000002.1:0-136735 GCA_028066595.1 Thermoanaerobaculia bacterium | reverse complement strand
CGGGTAGCTCGTAGATACCCAGGATCTGCGCGAGCCCTCCGTCGAAGAGCAGTCCGCGACCCGGACCTGTAAGAACTCGCCGACGGCGTGCCAGCAGACGACGGGCCATGCCTTCGAACGGCCGACGCAGCGGTCCCCACCAAAGGGATGCCAGAACACCCTGCGCCGGCGTTGCCACTACTGCGACTCCCGCTGTGCCCGATCGAGCAGGAGTCGTCCAATTCGCTCCCCGGCTCTGCCATCGAGCAGATCGCCGAAGAAAGAAGCCACGAAGGTCCGGCGAGCCTCGGCGTCGGCGTCGGGTCGCTCGAGTCCGCGCTTCAGCATGCGGCGCATATCGTCGTCCGACTCGGCGACCATGGTCGCGCCGCTCTGGGCCACGGGCCAATAGTGGTCGAAGAGGATGTGACGCTCGAAGCCCAGGCACCAGGGCAGGTCGGAGCCCGGAGGGTCGTAGCGAATGTTGATGATCGGCTTGTCGAAGACCATCAGCTCCAGCGACACGGTGGAGGCTGCGTTGATCCCCAGGGCGGCATGCTTCAGCAAGCTCGTATAGATCTCGAGATCCTCGTATTTGGGGGTCTGCCACTCCGCGTCCCAGGTGACCGGCGGGAAGATCACGTCGGGAAGGCCCTCTGCAGCCAGCGCCTTCATCTCGTCGCTGGTGCCCTTGGTATAGGTGCGTACAACCAACTGCGGGCGTAGAGGCAGGTCGAGGCCAGCGAGAAGCTCGGCGACCCGCCGCACATGGAGATGTTCTTCGAAGAAATGATGATCGATCCCCGCGGTATAGAGCACGTACGGTCTCGCCGGATCGATCCCGAGACGCTGGCACAGTTCCTCGCGCTCCAGCCGGTTCTCGGGACGGAAGTGATAGTCGAATTGCGGGGTCCCTGTGGCGATCACCCGGTCCTGTTCGACGTGAGGATAGAGACGTAGAAACTCCTGCCGGATGCTCTCGGTCCAAACGAAATATAGGTCGTATGTGACGAAGATCCGGGTCTGTGAGGTCAGGTTGTCCCAAGAGAAGACGAACACTGCCGTAGGGATTCCCATCCGGCGGGCCACTCGCATGGGTAGCTCCGCCGCGATGCCGTGGATCTGCGAGCCATTGAACACCAAATCGGGCTGCAGTTCCTCGAACAGCTCATCGAAATCGCGCGTCGGCCGAAGCCGATAGGCGAGCTCCTCCTTCACGGCGGTCAAACCACGAAGAATCGGCCGGAAACTGAGAAACCACGACACGACCTTGACGAACCGGCGACGCCACACTCTACGGCGCTCCTTGGCCCGCAGGTCGCGTCGTTCCCAGTTGTTTCGCGCGACCGCGCTCCACTGCCAGCGGTCGTGAGCGTTCTCGATCAGCACCCGAAGGTAGGCGACCAAGGTTGGTTGTGGATATTCCCGCAGACGCACCACCCGCTCAGGACGGGCACTGAAGTGGCGGACGAAGGCATCGCCATCGACGACGGAGAGCACCGTCACCCGCGCCGACTTCGCCAGGTACGAAAGCGTGTCTGAAAAAAGAAAGTTGCGCAGCACCTCGCCCCGGCCGGCGACGATCACGATATGGGGTCGGCTGTCGGAGGCCGATCCAGAGTCGGCCACTGCACCTGCTGCTGAGCTCATAAAATGCGATTATCACGCATAGATCCATGGATGCCCAGATATCGATGCTGGTGGCTTACAGCCGGTGCTTCAGGAAAAACCGGATCTCGCGCAGCCACGTGGCCGGATCGATCACCGACCGACGGCCTTGCGCGTCCGGCCAGTCGTATCCCACGAAGCGAGCTGCCTCGCCCAACTCCGTCTCGACGACCTGGAGCTCCTGCTCACTCAGCCACTCCAGCCAATCGTAGGTCACCGGTGGCCGAACGCGATCGCTCCGCTGGCCGGACGCGGGGTTCCCGCCCCAGGGCACCCGACCGCCTCCCTTGGTTGGCTGGTGTAGCTTGGGATGGTCGTCGATGTCGAGAAACTCACGGATCTCACGCAACGCTCGACCTGGATCTCGCGACAAGTCTTCATACCGCAGAAAGAGCGTCCGCGAACCTCCGATGCGCGCATGAAGCCAACGCGCACCGGCCACTGACTTCCTCCAAGCAAAGGAGAAGCTCCGAGCCGAAGCCCGGGATCCCTTTCGCAGAGCCCGCTTCTGGATGGATGAGAAGACGTCACGCGGATCGCGTGCAAGGTAGATCGCGCGGCAGCTGGGGAACCATCGGAGCAAACGCGGGGCGTGCAGCTCGTGGTAGGGCGTCTTCTCGACCCAGTACTGCGTTCGCTCGGTCAGTTGGCCGGAAGCAACTCCGTAGGCTAAGAGGTAGGAGGTCAGGAGGTCCGCAGGACGACCCCTCGACGCATCGAAGAATCGATGAAAGCTCTGGCGGACCTCCGCCGGCGCGACATGCTGCAGATACTTCTCCCCGTATCGAGAGCCGTCTGCGAACAGGTACAGCAGGCGTCTCTCGGCCGCGATGGCACGCCGGTGGCGAGGCAGGAAACGCACATACGGAAAGGTCCGCGGGATGAAGCGCGATTCGCCGGCGTCCACGAGTAGCTGAGGATGACCGTCGAGAAGGCTTTGTAGGAGCGTCGTACCGGAACGGATGCTGCCCAGAATGAAGACCGGCGTCGGGTCGACATTTCGCGGTAGCTCCATGGGAGCAGCGTACATCGAATGCGTGAGAAACCAGTGCACCTTCGATGAGAATCTCTGATCGTTCGAGGACCTGGTGGGTCTGACGAAGCTCCGACGAGGAACCACAGAGCCATTTCGAGGCGCGAAGTCCGAACCAACGGAAGGGAGAGAGAACATGGTGCGATGGACGCCATAGCGGCTCCAGCTATGATCAGGTGCCCGATCATGAAGCGTCGTGCCCGATTCCTTCTGCTGGCCACTGGTGTGTTCCTGGGCCTACTCTCGGCCGCTAGCGTGCCGCTGCGCTTTGATCATGCCAACAGCGGTCGCTACCTTCTTCCTGTTCTCCAGGCGGCCGATGCCGAGCTGTTCCCCAGCGACCCGGTCGTCGAGTCGCTGGAGCGGTTCCGTAGCCTTTTCTATCGCTCCATGGCCTGGTGGGTGCATCGAAGCGACCTTGATCCAGACGGCGTCGAGAGCCTCTTCCTCGGGCTCTATTGGATCTCACGGGTACTGCTCGTTCTCTCGGTCATGGCGCTCGCTCGTGCGCTGGACTCGGAGATCTGGTCAGCCCTGTTTCTGGGACTTTGGGCCTGTTTTACCGTGTCCGTCCCGGTCGGTGGTCAGAGCTTGTTTCTCAATGTCGTGACGCACGGTACCTTGGCCCTCCTGCTCGGTATGTGGAGCCTCTGGGCCCTGTTTTGCAACCGGCGCATCGCATTCTGGCTCTTGGCGAGTCTCATGGTCTTCGTGCATCCCTTGATGGCGGTGAACCTTCTCCTCGCTATCGGACCGGCTCAAGTCATCCTGCATCGGCGCATCGATCGCGTCGACTTCGTAGGCGGCTCGATCTTCTTTCTCTCACTGGTCGCCTACTCCACGGGAGTCCCGCCGTTTACCGAACACGAAGCCACCATCTTCCTCGCCGCCAAGGGAGGAATGAAGCACGTCTCGCTGGGAGCGCACGGTCTTCTGGACTGGTTGGAAGGATTCGCGCTACTGGCCCTGGCCCTCGGCACATGGATCCACGGTCGACAGGTCGCACCGTCGCGTAACCACGACCTCCTCGCGGCGGCCATCGTCTGCGGCTCGATCGCTGCGTGCGCACTGTCGCTAATCGCAACCAGCTTGCCCGCGGTACGGCTGCTTCAGGCCCAACCTCTCCGTGCTTTCGCATGGACTCATCTGCTCTGTTTCCTGTTGCTCGCTGCGGGAACGCCGCGCTTGATCCGGGAGCGCGCAGCAGCTGCCCTGCCGCTGACTCTCTATCTCGCTCTGTCTCTCGTTCCGACGCTGTGGCAGATCCCATTCGCGTTCCTCGCGCTGGCCGCACTCTGGTGGCCGCGCTGGCGTCGGCTCTGGATGATCACAACCGGCGGCCTTGCAGCAACGGTCGTGGTCGGTTGGCTGATGCAGGACACCTGGCCTGGCTTCGAGACGCTCCAGCCCCCGATGGTCCCTGCCCTCGCCATGGTCGTCGTTGCGACCTGGGCTGTGGCCGGGCATGTTCAGCCTCGAGCCAGGAGCGCGATCATCGTCGTCGCGCTCCTGGCAGCCGCTGGCTCGAGCGCTCTCTCCTGGCATCGCTACTACGATGGTCGCGATGATCCTGAATGGGGTTCCAGCTTCGATGACCGGGTGCATGAAGACTGGACCACGGCGCGCCGATGGATCGCGGCCCATACCTCGAAAGCCGAACGCATCCTGGTCGCCGGCGGGGAAGGAAACTTTCGTACCATTGCGCTTCGCACCGCGGTGGGCGAATCGATGAGCGCGCTCGCTTGGGTCGATCCGTCGACGTATCAGGATCTGGCCGAAGGCGCGGCGCGCGTAAGAGCCTGCCACATGCCGGAGGGCTGGGCCTTGGATTGCCTCCTCGAGCTCGCCGCTGAAGAGGACACTAGCCACCTCGTAGTCGAAGGATCCGTGCGTGGCGTGACGGCAACACCCCTGGCCGAATTCGGTGACTATCGGGTGTTCCGAGCTACCGCGGGAACTGACTCAACGACGCAGCCGCTCCCTGATCGGTAGCTCGCTGTCGTATATGCGCTTCTCGCCGTCGCCAAGGGCCCGCTCGACGACGCGGATATCGCGCACCAGGCGCATGAATCCCCACGGCTCGACCGATGCCGATTGGTCGCTGCCCCACATCGCACGGTCGAGGGTGATGTGGCGCTCGACCAGACAAGCGCCGAGTACGACTGTCGCGACCGTGGTCTGAAGCCCTACTTCGTGCCCGGAATAGCCGATGGGGCAACCGAATTCAGAGGCCAAGGTCTCTACCATGCGCAGATTCAATTCGTCCGGGGGACAAGGGTAGGCGCTGGTGCAGTGCGTCACGATCAGCTGGGCGGTTCCCAGGATCGAAACTGCATTCCGGATTTCGTCCATGGTCGACATACCGGTCGACAGGATGACCGGGCGGCCCGTGTCCGCGATGCGTGTCAGCAGCGCTTCGTCGGTGAGCGACGCCGAGGCGACCTTGTGACACACGGGCTCGAACTCTTCGAGAAAGTCCACCGAAGGTACGTCCCACGGCGAAGCAAACCAGTGGATACCCTTGTCTCGGCAGTAGCGATCGATCTCCTCGAACTCTGGACGGCCGAACTCGATCCGCTCTTTGTATTCCATGTAGGTCATGGTGCCCCATGGAGTCTCGCGGATGCGTTCGCGCTGATGCTCCGGCACACAGATCTCCGGAGTCCGTTTCTGAAACTTCACTGCGTCGCAGCCCGCCACCGCAGCGGCGTCGATCAGCTTCTTGGCGAGCTCCATTTCGCCGTTGTGATTGACGCCGATCTCGGCGATGACGTAAGTGGGATGGCCGGGTCCCACAGGACGGTCGGCAATGCGGACAGGTTGGATGTCGTCTACGCTCATGGCTCCTCAGGAGACAGAGTGGGGAGAAAATGCTTGCTGGTCTTCGATCATAGTCGAAGCCAATGGCCATCAGCGCTAGTGCTGCTAGTGTCCTTGAGATGTCTACCTGCGCGGACGTAGAGCAGACCAACCCAAAGCGCGGGTTCGGGGTACTGCTGCGAGCGTGGGCCCAGCGGGTGGCCCTGTTGATGGCAGGCGCGGTCTTCGCACTACTGCTGGGTGAGGTCCTCGTCCGCTGGCTCGCGCCCCAGCAGCTGACGATCCTCCGTGCCGATGTGTGGGTAGCCGACGATGTCCTGGGATGGCAGCGGGCACCGCACCTCGACACCCGTATCAACACCGGCGAGCGCACCGTGCGCCTCTTCACCGACGACTTCGGCCGGAGGATCGGCTCGGCGGGGCCTCCATCGAAGCCAGAAGTACGGGTCCTGGCGTTGGGGGACTCGTTCCTCGAAGCTCTGCAGGTGGAATTCGAAGATTCTTTCGCTGGCCTGCTGCAAGAAGCCCTGGAGTCGGAGCTGGGCGCCAGCACACGCGTGGTGGCGGCCGGCGTCGCCGGCTACGATCCGAACCACTACCTTCTCCAGGCGCGCCAGGAACTGACCCGGGACGCCTACGACGCGATCGTCGTCTTCCTGTTCCTGGGCAACGATGTCGTCCACATGCGGCAGGATCGGATTCCGCCCCGGACGCCGCAAACCGTCCACGACTTCCGCTGGCCGAGGAGCTCGCAGCCACACGAGCTCATCGATTCCCTCCTTTACCCACTGAACGACGTATTGGAGCGGAACTCGCACCTCTTCATTCTGCTGCGCATCCGCCTACCATTCATCAAGCGACGCCTCATCGCCATCCGCCACGCCAACCAACGCATGTCCGACGCGGAGGCTCGGTTCCGTAGCCATGTGCTGAACCCTGATCTGGCTGGCTCGCCACGGTGGCGAATGACCGCCGAGCTCTGCGCCGACATCCAAGAGCTGGCGGGAGCACAGGGCGTGCCGACGCTCTTCGTCATGCTGCCGCGGAAGTCCTGGGTCGATCCCGATGACCTTCGATCGGAAGCCGCTGGCCTGGGGATCGATCCCGATCGCTTGGACGTAGAACAGCCGTTTCGCGAGATGCGGCGAGAGCTGGACCGGCGCAACCTGCGCTACCTCGACACCTTCCCGGCCTTCGAGGCGGCCTGGGAAAACGGCCAACGCAGACTGTTCGGCAGAGTGGACACACACCTCGCTCCCGATGGGCATCGGCTGGTGGCCGACCTCACGTTCGGCCCGCTCCTCGACATGCTGGCAACGGCCGCCGACATGGAGCTTGGGACAGATGCTGGGGTGGGGTCGAGGCCCGAGACGGGGTCGAGTACCGACTCCAAGGAACCATGACCGATCCCGGTTCAGTCCACCGTATCTAGGAACAGGTCGCAGATCTCACGAACCGCCCCACGGCCGCCGGGCCGCTGCGTCACCAAGTCGGCGGCACGTCGGACTTCGGGCCGAGCATCGGCGACCGCCACGGAGACGCCACACCACGCCATGGGCTCGAGGTCGTTGACGTCGTTGCCCACGTAGGCCACCTGATGCGACCTCAGGCCATGTTCCCGCGCGACAGCTTCGAGCTGTGGGAGCTTTCGCTCATAGCCCTGATGGCAGGGAATGCGCAGCTTGCGGCAACGAGCCGCCACCACGGGATTCGTCTCCTTCGACAACACGACGACACCGATGTCGGTGTTCTTGCGCAGCAACTCCAAACCCATGCCGTCGCCACGGTGGCACACGACCGACTCCAAACCGTCCTCGCGTACAACGACTCGATCGTCGCTGAGCACGCCGTCGAAATCGAGAACCAGAAGCCGAATGACCGCCAGATCGGGCATCGGCCGCAGCACCGGCCGGACTGCCAGCAAGCGCTCCATCGTCTCGAGATCGCCGGGATCATCGACCTGGAAGGAATCGAGAGGATCCATCCTATGGATGGCGATCTTGCCTCCGAGCCGGTTGCCGTGTTCGCGCAGGACCCAGGGCTCGAAAACGTAGATCGAACCGTTCTCCAGGAGATCCTCACCGATGTCCTGGCGTCGCGGACGGGACGCGGAGTCGTACGTCAGAGCCTGCAGATCCTGGCTGTTCTGTCGCCAGACGAATCCGTGGACCGTCGAGGCGGAAAACAACGAGTCGGCACCCGCTGCCTCCAGGCTCGCCAGGGCTCGGGAGATCTCACCCGGACGACGTAGAGGTGACGTGGCTTGGAGGAAGACCACCAGGTCCGGCTCGTAGCCATCGGCGGCGAGCGCATCCAGTGCGTGCGCGAGAGCCGATTCGGAGGACGCTTCGTCGCCCGCCAGAGATTCGGGTCGCCGAATCACCTCCGCTCCCCATGTACGGGCAACGGTGGCGATCTCGTCGTCATCCGTAGAAACCACGACGCGGGCGATCTCGGGCGTCGACCGCGCCTGCTCGATGGTCCAGGCCAGGAGGGGCCGTCCACCGAATGGCGCTAGGTTCTTCCGCGGGATTCCCTTCGAACCACCGCGTGCGGGGATCAGGGCTAGAATGCGTTCATGGTCCACGATGGGGTCTCTTCGTCTGGCGCCGACCGCCAGCGTCTTCAGCATATCGAGAGGCTCGTTTGACCGCCACGGTTCCCAACTTGCTCATCATCGGAGCGGTGAAAGCGGGCACGAGCTCCTTGCATCATTATTTGGATCTCCATCCCGAGGTCGCGATGTCCGCGCGCAAGGAGCTGGGGTTCTTCATGGATCCCCCGCGCGGCAACTGGGACAAGGGTTGGGACTGGTACCGCCGACAGTGGCCGTCCGAACCTTCGCCCGCGATCAAGATCACGGGCGAAGCGACGCCACAATACTCCTACTATCCCAGGTTCGCAGAGGTTCCGGAGCGTATCGCCGAGTTTCTTCCCCAAGCGAAGATCCTCTACCTGGTGCGAGATCCGGTGGCACGCATCGTTTCGCACTACCTCCACAACTACCGCCATCGCTACGAGACCGACGACATCAACAGCCATCTATTACACGCTGACCCTGAGGACAGCGTCTACTTCGCTGCCAGCAGATACGCCGTCCAAATCGAGCGTTATCTGAAGCTCTTTCCGCGTGAGCAGATCCAGGTGGTCGAGCTGGAGCAGCTCAAGAAGCTACCCGACGAGACCATGGCGTCGATATTCACCTTCCTCGGTATCGATGCCGGATTCCGCCACGAGGGATTCGCGGTGGCGGAAAACCGAACCCGCGACAAGCGCCGCAGAACCTGGTTGGGCGAGAAGCTCGATGCCCTGCGTGCGACCTCGCTCCTGTCCAGGGTTCCGGTTCCGAGCTCGGTCGGTGCGCTTTACAGAAAGCGAATCGCCCGCGCCAAGGTGAAGCGCCCCGAGCTGCGATCGGAGACCATCGACAGGATCCAAGAAATCCTGCACCCCGACGTCCAGAAGCTGCGGAGGCTATTCGATCGGGATTTCGACCACTGGCAGATCTGATCCCGTGCCATCGGAACCCCTACACATTGCGTTCGCGGCCCTCTACGATCCGCGCGACCCCAGGCGCGGCTCCGGCACGTGCTTCTTCATCGGTCGGGAGCTGGAACGCCAGGGCCATCGTGTCGACTACATCGGACCCATCGACTACGGCGACCGACTGCCATTGGCGACCCGTGTACTGAAACGCCTGGCACGTCAGTCGGGTCGACGGTACCGGACGTTCCAGGACGTGCTCGTAGCTCGGCGGATCGGCCGCAAGATCGAGTCGGCCCTGGGAGATTCGTCACCCGATCTGCTCTTGACCAACGACCTCTCCATCGCTGCCTATACCCGCTGCAGGTGTCCCGTGGTGCTCTACACCAGCATGGTCTTCCCGCGCCGTCTGGAAGAGATGAAGCACCCCTGGCTGACAGGCCACTTCGGACCCAACGTGCTGTCCTGCCGGTGGGTCAACCGTAAGGGTCTGGCGAGAGCCGACCTCTGGTGCTTTCCCTCCGACTGGGGCGTCGACCTGGCGCTCGACTACGGATTGGCAGGCGGTTCGGACCGGGCGATGCGAATCGAGTTTGGCGACAACCTCTTCGACCCGCCGTCGGCCGACATCGCAGCGGGTCGTTCCTTTCGCAGGATCCTGGAACGCGGAGCGCTGCGGGTCCTCTTCGTGGGCAACCGCGACTGGGGGCTCAAGGGTGGCGATGTGGCACTGGAGGCGGTGCGCGAGCTACGACGACGCGGCGTCGCGGCAGAGCTCGACGTCGTCGGCTCTCAACCGCCTCGAACGCCCGCCGAGGAGTGGATCCGCATCCACGGCGTGATCGACAAGCTCGATCAGTCGGAACGGCTGATCGAGCTCTACGCGACGTGTGACCTGCTACTCGTTCCGACTCGCGCGGAGGGCTTCGGCATTGTCTTCGTCGAAGCGGCAGGCTTCGGCATGCCGTCGTTGTCCTTCGACTCCGGAACCGGCGTCAACAGCGCGATCCACCACGGTGAGACCGGTCTTCTCCTGCCGCTCGACAGTGCGCCCAACGACTTCGCCGACGCGATCGAGTCCTTCTACAAGGACCCCGACACGTACGATCGGCTGTCGCGGGGAGCGCGGCGTTTCTACCAAGACACGGCGAACTGGCGACGCGCCATCGAACGGCTGATCGACGCGGCCCGAACGCGTCTCCTGGAGAGGTCGGGACCGGAATCTCCACGATGAGAGTCCTCTACGAGTCTCTCTTCTTCGACGCGACACAACCCCATGCCGTCCGCGGCCCAGGGCACGTGATGTACCGCGCGCTCGAGAGAGCCAGCGATGTCGAGTTGCGATGTTTGGGGCCGCCGACACCGCGCCCCTGGCTCGCTGAGCGAGCCCTACGCAGAATCTACCGCCGAGCGACCGGCCGACGTTACCTTCGGTTCCTGTTGAGTCAGGCCGCCAGGGCCAGCTCGATCCTCAATCGGGAGGTCGAAGCCTGGCGTCCGGACGTCGTCCTCACGATGTTTCCAGCCGCACTGTGGCGATATCGCGGCAAGGCTCCCGCGATCTACCGGGTCGACACGACCTACCAGGCGCTAGCCCGCGAGTATCCGGAGCATGGCTACAGCCGTCTGATGGCCAGCGCAGCGGCCCGTTTCCAGGCCCGCGCTTGCCGTCGTAGCCGGTTGTTGTTGACCCACAGCGACTGGAGCCGCAACTGTCTGCGAAGGGAGTACGGGATCCGCGACGACCTCATCCGCGTGTTTCCGAACACCGGCGGGCTGCCACCGACTATCTTGGGAGAGATGTCCAGAGGAGCCGAGATCCGGCGGGAGAGTCTGCTGCCGCTGAATCTCCTTTTCGTGGGTCTCGATGCACATCGCAAGGGGCTCGACACCACCCTCGAAACCGTACGCCGACTCCGGTCGCAGGGGCTCGACTGCCGTCTGCAAATCTGTGGTCTCCAGGCCGATGCCGCGGGTTCGGAGATCGAGGACGGTGTGACCTACCTGGGCCTCTACGACAAGAGCAATCCCGACGAGCTCGAGAACTATGCCGAGCTCTACCGCCGAGCACACCTTCTGATCCATCCGGCACGCTTCGACCCGTCCCCCATGGTCGTCGCCGAGGCTGCAGCCTTCGGCGTACCCACCGTCACTCACGACGTCTGCGGCATGACATCACTGGTCGTCGACGGGCAAACCGGTGTCGTCTTGCCTGCGGGTAGCCGAGGCTCCGAGTTTGCCGAGGCCATCCACAAGTTGACGGAAGATACCGACCGTTACCACGCGCTCCGCCGGGGTGCCCGAGAACGCTATGATCAGCATCTTTCCTGGGACCGCTTCGGAGCCCACTTGATGAAAGCCCTCGAAGACGTCAGCGAGCACTCTCCTCGATCGGCGACCGCCGCATCGAACGTCTCCGATCCTGAAGATCGGCGTTCCGATCGAGTACAGGCGGCGACCCAGGCCCAAGAGGACAAGTACTTCCTGCCCTACCACTGGTTTCCGGAGAAGCGGCTGCCGAAGTACACGCGGCTCGAGAAGCAACGGATCGTTTTCGCGATGATCCAAGAAGCCGCCCGGGAGCCGATCCGTCGCTATCTCGACCTGGGTTGCGGCGATGGCCGTTGGACCAGCGACGTACATCGCTTTCTACGACGCGACTCGGTGGCAAGAGATGTCGAATCCTGCGGCATCGACATCTCGGAGCGTGCGATCGGATTTGCGCGTCTGATTTCGCCGCACATCGAGTTCCTCGACTTCGGAGGTGGCGAGCTTCCGTTCGCGGACGACAGCTTCGATCTGGCAACGTCCATCGAGGTGATCGAGCACATCGATTCAGAGCACGAGGCTCTTCACCTGACCGAAGCTTGCCGAGTGTTGCGTCCCGGCGGCGTGCTCGTCCTCACGACTCCGAGCGAGCTCTTGCCGATGCCGCCACAGCACCTTCGTCACTACACCGTAGATGGGCTCTCGGATCTGATCCGATCTTGCGGCTTCGAAGTGATTGCGGTCCGCGGGCAATCGTCACCCTGGGCCAGCCGGTTCAAGAAGCTGCGCAAGACCATGAATCGCGCTCCCTTCATCTGGAAACCGTGGTTGCCACTCATGCGCGAGAGGCCTCCGGAGCGGGCGACCAACCTGCTGATTGCAGCCCGCAAGCCTGGCTGAAACGAGCTCTCAGTCCGGATAGAGCAGCTCGTGGCTCCACCGGTTCAACCTTTTGAGGAGCTGTCGAACGCGATACCTCTCTGAGAGGCCCAGGCGATCCCAAAACTGGCGGCTCAGGGACTTCCTCGAACGGTCTGCGTCCGCCCTCCCAGGCCCCCTGGCCGTAGTGGAGAGCTCCTGCTGCACCCAAGGTAGCTCGACCTCCAGGTCGGGCACGCGGTTGCCCATGTGGTGTACGTAATAGCCTGTGGTCGAAAGACGCCAGAGCCCTGCGTCGTCGATGGCCTCGTCGAGCACGTTCACGTCCCCCATGGCTCGGGAAGATGCCAGGGGAAACAGCTCTACCAACGCTTCACGACGGCCGGAGAACTGAAAGTGAGCCGAGCCGGCAAAGGCTTGGCGATCGCCGCGACACAGCCGCACGTCGTGGCGGGTCGGGATCCGCTGCTCGTAGCTTTCCCGGGACTCCCCCAGTCCCGTAAGGTGCGCCTCGACGTATTCCCGTGGCACCAGGCCGGGCCCCTCGTCGCATTCGACGGAAGGATCGGCGGCTGCACCTCGGAGCGTCGACCCACAGTAGTGACGAAGATCACGCGACATTGCCTGTGCCGTGACCACGCCCGCCTCTGGGTAGGCGTCGAGCACCTGCTGCGTGGCTTCGAACCAACCCGGCAGAAAGTAGATGTCACTATCGACATAGCTGACGATCTCCCCCTGGGCAGCGGCGAACAGCAAGTTCCAGGCCCCGACCTTTCCCAGATTGCGTCGCGACAGCAGAAGCTGGTCGATGTCCCGGTTCTCGAAGAGCTCGCCCAGGTAGGTCCGAACCCCGGCGCAACTGCCATTGTCCATCACCACCAGCTCGAAAGGCTGCGGCGTCGTCGAACGCAGGCTGCCGAGGCACCGTCGGAGCACCTCGAGGCCATCGCGCCAGAATCCCTCGAGCTCGGGTAGAAAGACCACCGTGATCACGGTAACCGGCGCCGGCTGCGCGAGCCGGCGGGTGAGGAGCATGGGGTTCTTGCCGTGTCGGGCCAAGGGGAGCCTCTATACTTTCCGCGGCCATGGGAACCAGGAGCACTGCGAGGGACCGGAACGACTCACCGCAGAGGATACCAATCGCCCTGCGGTACGACGACTTCTCGAACCACAGCCCGACGGAGGTGGAAGCGGGTTTTCTCGACGCTCTTCGGCAGCGGAATCTCAACTGCGCCGTGGCGATCGTGCCCTTCGCCTGTGACGACCATTTGGACCCGTCCGCGCCGGCCGGCGAGCCTCTGGCGGAAGAAAAAACGGCGCTCCTGCGCCAGGCCGTCGAGGACGGCACTGCGGAGCCCGTACTGCATGGCCACAGCCATCGACGGCTCCACCCGCCGTCGAAGACTCATCGGCCGTCGGAGTTTGCCGGCCTCGCCGTCGAACGCCAGCAGCAGCTCTTGTCGGAAGGCAAGAACTTCCTCGAAGCACGCCTTGGCTCGGTCGTTCGGTTTTTCGCGCCGCCATGGAACTCGTACGACAAAGCGACTCTTCGAGCTCTCGAGAAGCTGGACTTCAGCACGTTGCTCGCCGGACCCCGATTCGGACCCGTCCTGCACGATTCGCCGTTGAAGCTCCTACCGGCCACCTGCGAGCTGAAGGACCTCCAGGCGGCGCTCGATCAAGTCCGAAGGCACGGCCGACCGGGGACCTCTATGGTGGCGATCTTCCACCCTTACGACTTCGTGGAGGTGGACGACGAGCGAGGCGCATTCGATCTCGACGGGTTTTGTGGCGTCCTCGATTTCCTTCTGACCCAGGGGGACGTCGAAATAGTGTCGTGGTCGGAGGGGTTCGGCCAGACCGGTGACCTCGGCGGCACTCGGTTCCGCCTGCACCGATGGTTGCGGCAAGGCTGGACCTTGGTACCGCCCTGGCTACGCTCGCTCTATCGCAGGAAGCCGGCAGCCTATTTACCTCTGGGGACGGTCCTTTGGTGGAACCTCCGCAACGCACTCGTTCTCACGGGCTTCTACGGGGCCCTGGGTACGGCTTTCGGACTCGCGGGCTTCTGGCTAGGCCACCTGATCGCAGGCCAAGGGCCGATCCTGGCCCGAACCACGACTTCGGTTGCGATCGCTCTCGGTGGCTTGCTGCTGGTAGCGCTCGTTCGGCGACCGAGGTGGACCTATCGTCACGCCATGGCGGCCGGTTCGGCCGCCGGCCTCGTGGCAGGTATGCTGGTCTCTCACATGTGACCTCTTGCGATCGAGCTAGGGTCGCCCATCCCGACCCTGTACTGCCCCATGCGTATTCTCTTCGTCGGTGATCCCTACTGTGTCCATTCCTCGCGCTGGATCCACCAGCTGCGAGATACCGGCTGGGACATCCACCTCTTCGACCCCACGAATGCACTGATCCACCTAGAGCTCGAGGGGATCACTCTCCACACGGGATGGAAGAAGAAGGACGTACCCCGCGGAACTCGCGTGTGCAGCCGCTGGCCTTTCACTCGGGGTCGACACTTCCTCCAGCGGCGTCTTCCCATGCTCTGGAGTCGGATCCTGCCGCCGCCGGAGGAGCGGCTGGCGCGGCTGATCGAGCAACTGAGTCCCGATTGCGTGCACTCCCTGGGACTCCGCGACTACGCGACTCCGGTCGTGCGAGCGGCCGAGCAACTCGACGGCGGGCTAGAGGTACCCTGGATCTTCTCTTGCCGCGGCAGCGACATCTTCTACTTCCGGCGGACACCGCAAGAAGTCGACGCGATCCGTAAGGTGCTCGCCGGATGCGACTACTTCCTCGCCAACTGCGAACGCGACGTAAGCCTGGCGGGGGAATACGGCCTGCGCGGTGAGGTGCTGGGACTCTTCCAGGGTGGCGGTGGCTACCCGGTCGACGAAATGGTGGCCGAATGTCCGCCAGGTCCGCCGTCGGCGCGCAAGGCCGTCGCCGTCAAGGGGCTCGAGACCGTTTTGGGCCGGGCGCTACTGACCATCGAAGCGCTGCGCCGGTGCGCGGACTTGCTGCAGGACCACCGAATCCTTTTCCATCAGTGCCGCCCCGAGACGGTGGAGGCCGCCGAGCAGTTTTCCCGTGACACCGGGATCGAGATCGAGATCCTGCCACGGGTTCACTATCGCAAGGTTTGGTCGTACTTCGGCCGCGCCAGACTTTCCATCGCCGTCAGCTTGTCCGACGGTATTCCGAACGCCATGCTCGAATCCATGATCATGGGCGCGTTGCCCATCCAGACCGATCCGGGAGGTGCCACCGCCGAATGGATCGAGGATGATACCAACGGCCTTCTCGTACCGCCCGATGATGCAGACGCCGTTGCCTCGGCGATTCGCCGAGGTCTGCAGGACGATGCTCTGGTCGACGAGGCGGCCGAGATCAACCGTAGACTGGCCAGGGAACGGCTCGACTACGAGATGGTGCGCGATCGGGTGATCGAGATGTATCACCGGGTGGTGGATCGGTGACTCGGGAACCGCAACCGCGGGAGGCCAGCCCGGAGACCAGCTCGGAGCACCCTCTGGTGATCGACGCTGGATCGAGGCTCAAGCTGCTAGACACGCGCGAGCTGTGGCGCTTTCGCGACCTCTTCTACCACTTGGTGTGGAAGGACGTGAAGACCAGGTACGCGCAGTCGGTGCTCGGAATCGGCTGGGCTGTCTTTCAGCCCGTCTTCACCATGCTCGTCTTTACCGTCGTGTTCGGCAATCTGGCAAAGATCGACTCCGACGGAGTCCCGTACTCCATCTTCAGCTATTCCGCCTTGGTGCCCTGGACCTATTTCTCGGCCGCGCTCACGGGCGCCACGGCGAGCCTCATCGCATCGTCCGCGATGGTGTCGAAGGTCTACTTCCCCCGGCTGGTCATTCCATTGGCACCGGTCTTGGCCAGACTGATCGATTTCGCGGTGGCCCTGGCGATTCTGTTCGGCCTGATGGCTTGGTACGGCATCGCTCCCACAGTCTGGGCTGCGGCCCTCCCCTTCCTCGTTCTGCTGATGATGACCTGCGCAGCGGGCCTCGGCCTTTGGCTGACTCCCCTCGCCGCGCAGTATCGCGACGTGAAATACGCCATGAGCTTCGTCATCCAGATGCTCATGTATGCCGCACCGGTGGTGTATCCGACCAGCGCGGTTCCCGAGTCCTATCGACTGTTCTACGCCGTTAATCCGATGGTCGGAGTCATCGAGGGATTTCGTTCGGCGCTCCTCGGGACCATTCCCATGCCGCTTGACCTGATCGCCGTTGGTTCCGTCTCGGCGCTGGTGATCCTGCTCACCGGCCTGGTGTACTTTCGGCGTACCGAGCTCTACTTCGCCGACGTGGTCTGAGGAAACCTGATCGAATGCGCAAAGGATCGATTCGAATACGCGGTTTGTCGAAACGCTATCGAATCGGCGTGTTCGATGATCGTCCGGAGACCCTGCTGGGCGCGGCCTCCGACCTTGTTATGCGCCCACTACGCAACCTGAAACGCCTACGCAGCCTGACACGCTTCGGCGACGGCGACTCTGGCGACAGTACGATCTGGGCGCTAAAGGATATTTCCCTCGACATCCATCCGGGTGAAGTTGTAGGCGTCATCGGCCATAACGGCGCCGGCAAGACGACCCTGCTGAAGATCCTGTCGCAGATCACCCATCCGACCCGTGGCCGCGTCGAGCTCGACGGTCGAGTGTCGAGCCTGCTCGAAGTCGGAACCGGGTTCCATCCCGAGTTGACGGGGCGTGAGAACGTGTATCTCAATGGCGTGATCCTGGGCATGCGGAAGAGGGAGGTAGATCGCAAATTCGACGCGATCGTCGACTTCTCCGGCATTCGGAAGTTCATCGACACGCCGGTCAAACGCTATTCGTCGGGCATGAGGGTTCGACTGGCGTTCTCGGTGTCGGCCCATCTCGAACCGGAGATTCTCCTGATCGACGAGGTACTGTCGGTCGGTGACGCCCAGTTCCAGCGCAAGTGTCTCGGCAAAATGGACGAAGCTCGGCACTCCGGACGGACCATCCTCTTCGTCTCCCATCAGATGGCGATGGTGACCGCCCTCTGCGACCGTGTCATCTTGCTCGATCGGGGTCAGGTCCAGATGGACGGGACGTCGGAAGAGGCAGTGTTCCGGTATCTCGGAGCCAGCTCGAGTACAGGGACAACCTGGGTGACTCTCGGGGCCGAGGATCATGGCGACGACGGATCGGGTCGATTGAGCCTGCGCCGGTGGGCGGTGGAGGATGCTCAACTAGGCCTGGGAACCGAGGTCCGCTGCGGCCATCGCTGTGCATTCCACGTCGAATACGAGGCTCCCGAGTCTTCCGAGGGGCTGGAGCAGCTTTCGATCGCAATGACCATCAAAGACCTCCTGGGCACGCCGCTGCTCACGGCTTCCACCCACCTGGTTGGAGCTGATTTCCAGACGGCGCCTCGCCGCGGGATCGTAAAGCTGGAGCTGGAGCAGCTGCCTTTGATCCCCGGCACCTATCGAGTCCACTTGTGGACGTCGGTCCAAGGCGTCGCCGCAGCCATTGCCCGGGATGCCGGCCAACTCGAAGTACTTCCGGGCGACCCACTCGGAACCGGTCGCCTGCCGAGAGCAGCGGCACACGGCGTCTTTCTTCTCAGCAACTACTCTTGGTCGATTTCAGAGTCGTTGGATACGGAGTTGCCACAGAGTGCAGGAAGCTCCTGATCAACGGGACAACGCCGTCTTTCGAACCGACTGGCTAGCTTCCAGCCCGGTGTTCTACAACACACAAACCGGAGCCATCAGTCACGACGTTCTCGACGTCATAGATCCTGCCAACCTGGAGATTCACCCAGAAGGATTCAACAACTACCTTCGCTTCGGTTTCTCGGTCTTCCAACAGACACCGATACGACACGTCAAGCTGCTACGCCACTCGTCCAGCGCCCGGATCTCGCCCGACGGGAGGCTAGAGATCAAATCTGGCCCGGACATCACAGACTCCTGGGACATGATCCCTCCTGCGGAGGAGTCTCTGGTCGAGGACATCCGCCGCCGCGTCAGGGCCTGGGAAGACAGGGTCGACGGCGAGATCATCGTGCCGATGACCGCAGGATACGATTCCCGGCTCCTGTGCGCACTGCTTCGCGACCGAAGCAGAGTCCGGGCCTATACCTTCGGCCGCAGCAGGCGGCAGAGTCAGTCGGAAGAAGTTCAGGTCGCCGAGCGACTGGCAACGCGAATCGGCGTCCGCTGGTGCCACGTACCGTTGACGGCAGATCATCGCTTCTTCGACGTGTGGTACGACCTCTTCGGCCCGTCGACCAACGCTTACCACATTTTCACGGAGTTCTTCGCCCGTGTGCGCGAGATGAGCCCCAGCGGCGGACCCCTGCTCAGCGGCATCATCGGCGACGCCTGGGCCGGCAGCGTGAAGATACCGCCGATTCAAAGCCCCTCGGATCTTCTTCATCTCGGCTACACCCGATGGACAGCCGAAGCCAGCATGAGCCAGTTCCCGTCCCGCGACTCGTCGGCCGAGCGTTTCTTCGAGGAGAACCGCGAACGGCTTCAGCGGGACGAGATCCGCATCGTCGAGGCCATGCGTTGCAAACTGACATTCCTCTGCCTGCTTCTGCGAATCCCCAAGTACTACGGATTCGAACCGTGGTCACCGTTCCTCGAAGCCGAAGTCGCGCAGGCTATGCTGAGCCTCCCTGACCCCCGGCGGCGCGATCGACGCTGGCAGTCCGAATACTTCCGCGACGCGGGGTTGGATCTGGGGGACCATGAGCTCTCGTTCGATCGCGACAAGATGGGGATCGTCTTTCGTCTCATGCGCCAGATCCCGAGATCGGAAAGATTGGATCCGGCGGTATTGCGAGAGGTCGTGAAGGTCGAGTACGTGCACTGGATCAACAAGATGCTGCCGCGAGGCGGCCTGGCGTGGGATATCGCCTACGGTAGGCGACCGCGCCGACTCGCACGGGTCCGCGGACTGTGGCGGATCCGACGCGCCCTACGCCGGCGCGATCGGCGGCTCCGCGCATACTTCGCCTATACGCTGCTGAAGCCGATCGAAAAAGTTCTTCGGTCCCGGAGCAATGCATCGTGAACACCTTGAAGCCCATCGACAGGTCGTTTCGCCTTCCGCGAGTCTGGTCGAACCAGATCTTGCGAACCATTGCGCCGGTTTTCCGAGGCGAAGTGATCAACGTATCGGGTTGGGACGATCGCGACAAGGAAGGATCGGAATACCGCGACTATTTCTGCAATGCAAGCGCCTACTATCTGAGCAACTACGAGGGCAAACGCGGCGTAGCCGATGCCGAGCACAAAACGGACTTCTGCCTGGACCTGACGACCGACACGCTCCCGGACAAACTCCACCAGAGGTTCGATGTCGCCTTCTGCCACACGGTGCTGGAGCATGTATTCGCACTGGATACGGCCTTCGGCAACCTTGCGGCGATGTCTCGCGACGGGGTCATCGTGGTCGTGCCCTTCGCGCAAGAGCTTCACTACACGGACGACTACGGAGACTATTGGCGATTCACTCCACAAGGTCTCCGTTCGATGTTCGCCAAGTTCGGTTTTCAGGTCGTCTACGAGGCCGCCAACGACCATGTGAACGCCGGCCTCTACATTCTGATGATCGGATCCAAAAGGAAGCCCGCCTGGGTAACAGAGCTCCCGCATTGGGAGCCCGTCACTCATCTCGGGAGTTGGCTCGGCCACTCGGAGCGAAAGCCCCCGCGATGGAAGCGCCTACGGCGGATTGCCCGCGGCGCCAAGGCGCGATGGATTGCTCTCACGACCAGCTCCGAATGACCCTAGAAAGGCAACGCTCGTCACCGAGGCCGAGGGAAGATGTATTCGTCGTCCTCCGCTGCGCTGGCGAACGAACCGAGTCGGTCTGTCGTCAGCTACTCGCCGACCAGGTGCCCGACGAAAATCTGGCGATTCTGAGAGAACGGCCCTTCGAGAAGGCACTCGAGCGCGGATTCGAGCACGCACTGGAGAGCAAAAGCCAATGGACGGTCTGCGTGGACGCAGACGTACTGATCGCGCCGGCCTTGATTCCATTTCTCGTCGACGTAGCGTCGGATCTGCCGTCCGATCACTTCGGATTCACGGGATATATCTACGACAAGTTCCTGCGCCGCAAGCGCGCCGGCGGCCCGCACACCTACCGGACGGCGCTACTCGCCGAAGCTCTCGGCTATCTGCCTCGAGTCCACGGATCGCTACGACCGGAAACCGAAGTTAAAAGGCATATGCAGCGTGCAGGAAAGCCTTGGGCCACGCCGAAACTCATCTTCGGCCTTCACGACTTCGGCCAGTACTATCGCGACATTTTTCGCAAGATGGTCGTCCGTGCGTTTCGCGCCCGCGGCGACGACAAGCTCAACATGTATCTCACCAGAGTTCAGTCACAGGCCGCCTACGATATCGACGCGAAAGTCGCCCTCATGGGCCTACGCCACGGAGGTTCGATTCGTGACGACGCGCAGGTGTCGCTCGACGCACGAGCGTATCGAGCCACTGCGGAGCAAGTTTTGAGAGAGGCCGGAATCGACGAAAAGAAGGCGATAGACAGCAGGTCCGCGGCGCAAGATTTTCTGTCGTCGCTACGCGAATTCGATATCAACCAGTACGTGCTACGCCGTCAAGCTCGCGGCCGCAAGATCGCTGCGGGCAGGTGCAACCCCGTTCAAGCTTCCTTCTACCGGCTTGCCAACCGGGTGTCGGCGAAACTACATAGCTTTTGAGGGAAGCTCGCCTCTCGTGCCGATCCACCGGAAGGTCGCCACGGCATCGAGGGCCAGCTCACAACAACCAGTACCTCGATCAACTCATGCGCCTGCGGTCACGGGTCGCGACTCGGTCGATCGGCCCGACTGCCCGTTGTCGACAAACCAGGAATACGTCGAACGGATCCCTTCCTCCAACCCTATCGAAGCCGACCAGCCGAGCTCGGCCAGCTTCGATACGTCGAGCAGCTTGCGGGGAGCGCCGTCGGGTTTGGACGTGTCGAAGACCAGCTCCGCGTCGGGATGAACGATGTCGCGGATGATCTCGGCCAACTCTCGGATCGAGAGATCCTGGCCGCAGCCGACATTGACGTGCTGCTCGTCTTCGTAGTGCTCCATCAGGAACAGACATGCGTCGGCGAGGTCATCGACGTGGAGGAATTCACGTCGCGGAGAGCCGGTGCCCCAGATCGGCACCTCCCGCCGGCCATCCTCCCTGGCGTCGTGGCACTTGCGCATCAGAGCCGGCACCACATGGCTCGACTGCAGATCGAAGTTGTCGCCGGGACCGTAGAGATTGGTCGGCATGGCCGAGACGAAGTTGCAGCCGTACTGCCGGCGGTACGCCTGACACAGCTTGATTCCGGCGATCTTTGCCACCGCATAGGGTTCGTTGGTGGGCTCGAGGCCACCGGTGAGCAAAGCCTCTTCGGTGATCGGCTGGTCCGCTTCGCGGGGATAGATACAGGAGCTGCCAAGGTAGAGGAGCTTCTTCGAGCCGAAGCGGTGTGCCGCCTCGACCACCGTGGCGTGAATCATCAAGTTGTCGTAGATGAACTCAGCTGGCCGGGTGGAGTTGGCCAGGATCCCGCCGACGGTTCCTGCGACAAGGAAAACGTACTCGGGCTGGTTCGCCTGGTACCAGTAATTCACCGCCGCCTGATCGCGCAGATCGAGCTGTTCGCGGTTTGCCAGGAGGAGATTCTCGAAGCCCTCTGCCCGCAGCTTACGTACGATGGCCGAACCCACAAGACCACGATGGCCGGCTACGTGAATCCTGGCGTCACGAGGAAGCCGTGGAGCCTCCGCGATCACGGATGTGTGGCTCGGCTCAAGGGTTGTCGGGCGAAGCGGGCGGCGGCGGCGTCGGGGCGAGTGGCTCGTCGTCTTTCTCGATGATGCCAACGATCGCGACGCCAGCAAGAGCGGCGCCTATGGGCGCCAGAACGCCGGCGCGATCCCACCAAGCGACCACGCAGGCGCGACAGACTTCGTCGCCGCGTAGCACGTTCGATGGATCGACTCGTGTGACGATCCCTTCACACAACCAGTGAAACGGCAGCTCCCCCTGCTGCCAATAGGCCGACTCTCCAATGACCAGGTTCTCGGCTTCGCCACGTTGCTCGGCATTGAGGTCAGGGCGGCAGTCGCTCTTGACCTCCGCCACCATCGTTTGCGAGCGGGCGATCTCGCGGCCTGCCGGATCAGCGACCGAAGTGTAGAACTCCGCGGGCTCGTTCTCGAGTCGCTCCAGCCAGTCCTGGAAGCTGGCGTCGTCCATCTCTGCCAGCCAGTGACGTTGCACTAGCTTTCCTTGGCTGGCGCGTTCGCGGATCATCTCTGCGTCGAGGTCTTGATTCGGATCGCGGCTATCGAGCGTGTCCTTCTGACGCCACCAATCGGCCCAGCTGTACTGCTGCTGAGCCTCGGACCGGGCCTGCTCGATGTCGTGCCGCTGCAGGACCTCGTCGGCGGCCTTGGGGAAAATACCCCAATAGCGACCAGATCCAGCGGGGTTCATTTCTACCCAGTAGGTGTCCTCGACCACGTCGTTCATACGCCGGAAATTGAGTCGGACGGAGTGATCGGGGCTGTGACCCTGGGCGGTGGCCCAACCGATTCCGTTGTCACCGATCGGTAGACAATCGACCGGATCGGCTTCGACGGTGACGCCGCGCTGCGCCAACGCGGGGTGAAATGCCCCACCGATCAACAGCAAAAGAAACAAGATCCGGAAGGATCGGGCGAAGAAAGAAGCAGAGTGGGCGGTTGACATAACGTCTCCTAGATGTCCGAGCCGGCGCACAGATCTTCCGCGTGCGCAATCTCAAGTTTACGCGTTCGAGCGCAGTGTCGCAATGCCACACCCTCGAGGCGGCATCGCGCCGCTGCTCTACACCACCTTTCACGTCGCCCGACAAACTCTCCCAGCCCCTATCCTTCGTGCTCCGACTCGTTGCCCAATTCGGCCGCCCAGTACTCCACCCAGGCCGTGGACGCCAGGAGCGGTCGGCAGCGCCGGAACTCGTTACGCGCCTCGTCTCGTTCGCCTTGATAGTGAAGCGCCACCGCCAATTCGAGCTGCAGCTGAGGACGACTGGACACTAGAGACTCATCGCGCCGTAGAAAGCGGACCGCGTCGCGCCAACGCCCGAGACGAAACGCGAGGCTTCCCGCCAGACGTTGAGCGACATCGAGGTCGTCATGACGCCTGGCCAGCTTCTTCATCGGTGTCCAGAGTGCAGGATAGAGATGGCGTTGCTCCGCGGCCAGTGCGTCCCTCACCCTTCGGAGGGTCTCTCGCTCGTCCTGCGACAGACCTTCGAACTCCGCCGGGAGATCTGCCCGCGGAACTGCGGAGGGTCCTGTCGCCAGAACTACGGGCTCTTCGGCCTGCAGATCTTCCTCTTCGATTCCAGGAGGCGGCGCATAGACCGGTGAGGCCGCGACGCTGGGGCCTGTCTCGTCGGTTCCTGCGGAGCCACCCGTCGGCTGGGGAGCTTCCGCACCGTCCGTTGCGGACGGACGGTCAGTCGCCGAGGAGCTGGCCGGGGCCGAGCTCAGCCCTTTCTCGATCTGCCGTCTGAGTCGACGAACGGATCGTTGATCCTGTAGGGCGGGTGGCAATCGACGCAGCGCCCCATCGGCTTCGATCCAGCGCTCCGCCTCCACCAGGCACGTGGTCAATGCCAGATCGATCTCCCCTCGTCGCGGGTGATCCTCCGGGCACACCTGCAGATGCTCGACGACCGCGCCCTGGCACTGATCCTGCGCCGCCAGCGCTCGGCCGAGCACACAGTGCGCATCGGTATTTCCCTCGAACTTGCGCAGGATGTCCCCCGCGGCACTCGCTGCGGCCCTCGGGTCACCTTCCTCGAGGGAAAGCTCGGCGCTCATCACGTGCCAGATCGGTACGCGTGCCTGCCGCTGCACCAAGAGATTCAACTCTCGACGTCTCTCCTCGATTGGCATCGCCGCGATCCGTTCGGCTTGTTTCGCCAACGCCACGTCGCCCAATCCCGGGATTCGCGCCAGACTGTCGGCCGTGCCGAAACGGACGAAGAGCGCCTCGACTCGCCGCCGCAGGTCGTCGGAGGGAGCGTAGCGATCCGCGGGCTCTGACCAACCTTGAAATCGTTTCTCCACCTCCAACAGGCGATCCACCGTGGCTTCGATCTCGTCGGCCGGGACTTCCGCGGCGTTTTGCGTCACCAACAACCGTCCCAAGCACGGGCCCAGGAACGAGGGATGATCGAGCATGCCGAAGCAGGCCAGCCGCAGCTTGCTGGCCGCCGCATGGTACTGACCGGCCGCAGCCAATTCGGCCCCGTCTTGATAGAGCCTCAGGTAGAAAGTATCGACGTCTTCTACTCCGGCGACCGGCGTCGACAAGAGAAACGTCAACAGGATGGGCAGCAGAAAACGAAACGGATAGTTGCCGATGGAGAATCTCATCCCAAATAGTCTATCCCTGCGGGATCGTCTGGGTTCAGTCTTCTTCGCCCGACAGCAGTCGGCGGGCGAAACCCGACCATAGTCCCGCTTTTGCTTCTCTTTCGATGGGTACGGCGCGGGCATCGATCGGGCGATCCTCCAACACAGCCTGCGGATGATCTTCCACCAGGGCTTGGGCCAACGGCTCGCCCCATCGCTCTGCCACCACCTGGCGCGCATTCTTCAAGCCGGGGTGCCGCAACGAAGGATCGTGCGCGTCGGAGGCGAGAAAGTGGACCAAACCCGCATCGAGCATCCACTCCGAAGTTTCTTGCGTGCGGCGGCCTAGCTCGCCGGTGACGCTCATCGCCGTCAATTGCATCATCGCACCCTGGTCGACCAGCGACTCCACCAGCTCTCGATCCCGCACGAACCAGGCAACACGTTCGGGATGAGCGATGATCGGCCGAAAACCCGCCACCACCACTTCGTGAATCATCTCGTGGGGATCCGGACCCACGCCGTGCCAGTCGAGCTCGAGGAGGAGGTAGCTCGTTCCCGCCAGGGTCAAGAGGTTGCCACCTGGAAGCTGGTTGATTTCTTCCAGGCTGGCGCCGTGCACCGCGATCTCACCACCCAAGTGGATCTCGAATTCGCCTTCGAAGGTACGCCGAACCGCGGCGCGCAACGCCTTGAAGCGATCCACGAGGAGGTTGCGATCGTCGTTCCAAAAGCTCTCCTGTCGCAAATGGGGCGTCGCCACCATGGCACGAACGCCATCTTCGTACGCAAGCCGGCAGATCTCCAACGCTTCGTCGAGGTCTTCGGCACCGTCGTCGACGCCGGGCAGGATGTGACTGTGTAGATCAATCACGATATCGATCGATCACGAAGCTGCTGGCTCCCTCAAGCGGCAGTCGACGTGCTGCGTCCCGCGGCTCGTGGCTCCTCATAGGTGCCATAGTAGCGATAACGCTTGTCGTACCGACGCCCCTGATTCGCCCGATAGCGATTCAGAATCGTCCCCACCAGACGGATTCCAGCGTAGCTCAGTCGCTCTCGACACAACTTGGCGTCTTCGCGCACCAAGATACCGGCACGCGCGCAGACCAAAACCGCATCGACCATGGTGCCGAGAATGATCGCATCGGCTACCGGCAGGGTCGGCGGAGTGTCGATCACGACGTAGTCGAAGCGGTCTCGGACTTTGGCGAGAAACGAGCGCATGCGTTCCGACGACAGTAGCTCCGACGGATTGGGCGGGATCGGGCCCGACGGACAAAGAAATAGGTTAGGAACCGGTGTCTCGAAGACCAGGCCCTCCAAGTCGGCATGCGCGGTGAGGTAGTTCACCAAGCCATGCCGATTCGACGTACGAAAGACCTTGTGCATGCGCGGACGGCGCAGGTCGGCGTCGACGACAAGAACCCGACGGCCGAGCTGAGCGATCACAGTCGCCAGGTTGGTGGTGCTGGCAGTCTTGCCTTCCCCGGGTACCGCCGAGGTCATGGCGATCACCTGCAGGTCGTCGGCAGTGGACAACATCAGGGCCGTACGCAGCGATCGATAGGCTTCACTCACAGCAACCCGGGGGTTGAAATGTGGCATGAGCTCGATCCGCCGCTCCTCGTCCGCTGCCTTGGCACCCTTGCCCTGGGCACCTCGGATCTGCATTGCCTTACCCTTCTTCGCCTTGGTGGATCTGCCGTAGCCGTAGGAATAGCCGTAGCCATAGCCATAACCGTAGCCGTAGGCGCCGTAGCTGTATCGATAGCCATAGCGCTTGGCGTAGCGCCCCAGCAACCCGCCGCTGCTCTCTTCGATGTCGGGAATCACAGCCAGAGTCGGCAAGCCCGTCAAGGACTCCAGCTCCTCCGGGCTCTTGACGGTTCGGTCGAAGTACTCGAGCAAGAAGATCGCTCCCAGGCCGACCATAAGAGCCAGGGCCACCGACCTCGTCAAGTCACTGCGTAGGACGGGAGCATAGGGTGACGACGGCACCACAGCCCGCTCGACGACCCGGATGTTCGACTCCTGAGAGCCCTGAATACGCGACGCGACTTCTGTTTCCGACTGTCGCTTCACCAGGTCGGTGAGAAGCTGGCGCCGGCTTTCGATCAGTGTCTTCAGATTCTCGTATTCCAGCGTGTCGGAATTGTAGACCTGAGCGTCGGCCCGCAATCGCTCGAGCTCGGCGTCGATCCCCGCGGTACGTCGTTGCGCCTGTTGCAACTCGGTATAGGCCCGTCCCACCTCCTCGCGATAGGCCTCCTGCTCCGCCTGCTGCAACTGAGCCCGCTTCTCCACGATCTGCTGGTCCAGCTGCACCATCTCGGGCCAGTCCGGCGTGTACGTTTCCAGTTTCGACCGATACTCGCTTTCGAGTCGAAAGAGCTCGGAGCGAAGATCTGCCACCCCGTCGCTGGACGCCGAGTTGGCGACGCTTTGGGCCGACGACGCCACCAGCTCGCGATAGGCCGCCTCTTTGTTGATGCGTTCCGCCAGCGCCGAATTGAACTGGGTTTCCAGCGACTGGCGCCGCTGGAGCAGTGCTTGACCGTCCTGATCCAAAGCCTGGTCACTGGCCGCACTGAACGCGTTGAGCTGCTTCTGTCGCTCCTCGATCTCCTTGCGTAAGGTACCGATCTGCGCGGCCAGAAAGCTCGATGCCTGGCCAACGGTCGTGGTCCGGGTCTCGATGCCCCACTCGATGAACACCTCTGCGTAGCCGTTGGCGATGCGCGAGGCGATCTCCGGATCCTGGCTGCGGTAGGTCAGCTGCACCAGCTGCGTGTCTTCGATCGGTTTGACCGAAAGCCCCGCCTGCACCCTGCCCGCGAGGCGCGCCAACTCGGCGCTCGAGCTGACATCGACCGGCTCGATGTCACCTCCCAGCAACGAGGCGGCCCGATCGTTGAAGTTGGGATCCTCGTGTAAGCGCAGATTGAGCACGACCCGCTCCGCCATGCCGCGGGAGCGCAGCAAGCGATACTGCGTCGGGTAGTACTCCATGTTCCACCAATCCTCGAGCCAACCTGCCTGGCCGAGGGTGAGGAGCGACAGACGTTTGCGCTCGATCTGAATGGTGGCGCCAGACTCATACATCTTCGGCGTCAGCGAATAGCGCACCAACGAGAACGCGACGCCTATGAGCACGCACACCAAGAGCAAGGGCCAGCGGCGACGCAGACCCTTGACGTACTTGGCGATGTCTAGTGGCTCCCCTTCGGCTCCCAGACCTATGGGAGCCGCGTCGCTGCCGTAGGCAAGAAACGGATCGATCGGTGCCGGCTGCCGCGGACCGCTCCCTGGGCGTTCCGGGATCAAAAGAACGACTCCTTGACCACCAACAGGTCTCCGTCCTCCAGTGGCAGGTCGGGGGCGCGTCCGTTCAGGATGCGCTGGAAGTCGACGACGATCTCGCGTCGCTCGCCCGATTCGGTGAGGCGTTGGATCGTGATCTTGTCCGCTGCCGTTTCGGTAAGTCCACCCGCCTTGGCGACAGCGGTCAAGACGGTCGCACGCTCGCTACCCGAGAACGTCAACTCGCCGACTTGCGCCACCTCTCCCATGAGCAACACTTGGATGGTGCGTGCTTCCGGCACATGGATCACGTCGCCGGGATAGATCGGCAGGTTGACGTCCTGATCGCCCTGCTCGAAGAGTGCGACGACCGCGACTTCGACTTGATCGGTCAGTCCGTTGTCGGCGCGTCGCCGCACGCGCACATTCATGCCATGGCTGTCAGCCAGGCCGCCTGCGGCCAGTAGTACGTCCAGGAGGGTGGAGCGACCGGGAATCGTTTGATTTCCCGGCCGTTCGACGGCGCCGAGCACCGTCACAGGTCGCGATCGGTAAGCGATGACCCGAATGTCGACGCTCGCCCGACGCAGCCCCTGCTCCAGGAGCCGTGCCTGGATTCGATTCGCAAGCTCCTCCTCGGTGAGCCCTTGAACGTCGATGCGGCCGGCGACGCCGAGCGTGATCGTTCCGTCGGCACCCACTTCGTAGTCCGACGGCAGCGACGGTATCTCCTCGACTCGAATCTGCAGCTGATCCTTCGGTCCGATCACTTGCCCCTGGGCCGCCAGTGGCGATGCCCAGGCCATTGCCACAAAACCGGTCAAATAACCAAGGATCAGCAACCGCCAACGCTTTTCGGGATGCCCATGGAGCGAACTCCGCATCCGACTAGGTTATCCCAGCTTAGTTTGCCTCAGCGAGAAATGATCGGAATTACCAAAGACTGGAGGACTCACCGAGGGATAGACGTTGCGCAAGCTCACCCAGCTGCACGGATACGCCGAAGCTGGTGACGTCTCGATCGCCTCCCAACAACCCGACGTCGTACTGGCGTTCGATCACATTCAGCTGGATTGCACCCAGGCGACGAATTCTGAAGCCGAGCGTGGCGCCATAGACGTCGTAGTCGTCGGATTGATCCACGGCCGAACCCACGACTTCGGACTCGAGGCCGCCCTGGCCGACGAGCAAACGGAGATTCCATGCATTCCACGAGAACTCCGTTCGCAGACCTTGCTCGTCACGAACGATCAATGATCGGGTCTCGGCAATCGAGAACGTGCGTTGCCGCAAGGCATAGCCTTCGAACGACACCCTTTGCCCTGCTTTCCAGGCGACGTCGAAGTTGCCGAACGTCTGCTGGCGCGGTTCGAGCGTCGATCCAGGCCGAGGCTCGATGTCCGCGTCCTCCAATCTGAGAGTAACGTCGAAACGTCCCAACGTCGCTCCCAAGTCGAGGGTCACGGAATCCGCCTCGAACGAAAGGTCGCGAGCGGCCGGATCGAACTCGCCCTCGGTATGCCGGACCCCCACACCCAACGACCAGCCGCGATGGCTGCGCAGGCGAATGCCCGCACTCCAGCTATCCTCGGTGCGATCGAGTAGTGTGAACAAAGCGCTGTCGTCGCCGTCTCCTTCGAACTCCAGACGTTCCCACGAGCCGTAGACGTGGATGCCGCGTACGACTTTCAACTCTGCACCCACCTGGGAGGTGGCCGTGGTGGTGGTCGTCAGCTCTTGGATTTCATCGGAGAAGAAATCTTGCTGTTCCTCCAGCCGATGAAAGACCTGGAACTGCAGGCGGTTGGCATAGCCGAAGAATCCCATGCCGTAGCGGCCGTTCAGCCCGTCCTTCGCGGAGTCATCCTGCCACCAGACATATTCGGGCAGCAGGTGTGCGGCCCAGATCACTTTGGGGCCCAACTGCGAATAGGCACGCAGACCGGCACCGACGGTGACGGTGAGCTGGTCCTCCGCCTCGCTCCCTGAGACGCTCTGCTGCTGGCGGACATATGAGACGTCGCGCAGGCCAATCCACGGCTGCAAGCGAAACGGCCCCGCCGACCATCGCGCTGCTTCGACGTTACTCCGCAGCGCTTCTTCGTCGGGTACCGACGTGGCCCCGCCTCCCAGAACGGTATACTGCGCCGCGGCCCCGGTCGCCAGGAGACACAGTGACAAAAAGCTCACCAGGATCGCCCCTGTGGCGAACCCGAGCTTCGAGGTCTCGTCGGTCGTGACAGCCTGTCGGGCGGGTCCTCTCCCGGTCATTGCGCGTTGTCTCCCCACGGCATTACAGCCGTTCTTGTTCGAGGCGTCAGGTGCTCAAGTCCATTCTGAAGCGGCTCGGTCTTCGTGCCGGGATGATACGACACGAGAGTGTCACTCACGTCGTGGTGACTTCGCTCCTCGCGGCGCTCGTACTGCTGGGTCCGGTGCGGTTCGGTGGTGTCTTGCCGCCCGAGCGCGCGATACTCGACACGATGGCCTTCCTCGCCCTGGCTGTCGTGCTACTCCGTTATCCCAGGCTCGCACCCCTACGCCCGGCGTTGGCACCGGCTCTGGCACTCGCGTTCGTCGCCGTCATCGGGCTGCTGCAATCCACCCCGAACCCTCTGACCCATCTCCTGTCGCCCAGATCGGCGGAGATCTGGAGCGAGTCCAGGTCGCTACTGGCCGGGTCATCTGCCGATCCGACCGACTCTTGGTGGCTGCCGATTTCCCTCGCGCCGTCGGCCAGCCGGGTGGCAGCGGTTCATTGGTTGGCGGTCACAGCCGCTCTGCTGGCCGCAGCGTCCGCCGGTGCACAGCGGGGTGCTCGTCGCCTACTCGGGGTCGCACTAGCCCTTTCGGGCGTCTTTCAAGTGCTCTACGGCGCGAGTGCCTGGAGCCGCCAGAAGGCGGAGATCCTCGGTGTCGAAGTACCTGGCGATCCCGGTCGCCTGCGCGGCACCTTCGTCAACCCCGACCATTTCGCCTTCTTCATGGGTTTGGCAGTCGCCCTGGCCTTCGCCTGGCTGTGGTGGGCCGTCCGACGACTCGTAGCGCGTAAGGTGTCGATGGAGGTGGCGAGTGTACGGCTGGCCGTGGCACTTCTGCTCTTCTTCCTGGCCTTTATCGGGCTCGGGCTATCGGGCTCCCGATCGGGCCTGCTGGCGGCTCTGGCGGCGTTGACGGTGCAAGGCGGCGTGCTGGCAGACAAATACCGACGATGGCGCGGCGCAACATGGGGTATCACCGGTGTCGCGCTGGCGGGTATCACTTTCGTCCTGTTTGGCTACCGCAACTTCCTGGGTCGCTGGATGGAGACGTCGGCCTACGAGCTCGGGTGGAACGCCCGTGTCGGTACATGGCGTGACACCCTCGAGCTCTGGCTCGCGTTTCCATTGACCGGTTCGGGTCTCGGCAGTTTTCGGTTCGCTTTTCCCATCACTCAATCGTCGGGCAGCGATCTGACCTGGCTCCATGCGCACAGCGACTGGCTCGAGCTCTTGGCGACCGTGGGCCTTCCGGCCGTCCTGTTCTTCCTGGCCGGCGCATCGATCCTCCTCCGGAGACTGTGGTCGACCACACGCAGAGGGCGCCGCTCCGAGGATCGGGCCTTTGCGCTGGGTGCTCTAGGGGCTGTCGTCTACGCCGCCTTCCACTCGATGGCGGACTTCGGGTTGACGCTACCGGCCAATGCGTTCGCTCTCGCGATTCTCTGTGGCGCGGCTCTCGGTATCCCGACCGGGCGCCGGCCCAAGCAGCGCTCCGGTCTCACGTTCCATCTGGAGGATCGCGAATCGGCCTCACTGCTCGCCGAGCGGCCGAACACGTCCGGCCGAGATTCCTCCCGAACCGACGAGAGGCCGATCCGGGAGTAGAGCCCCTGGGGCCGTTCTGGTTCGCGTGGACTTCGACACGGCGGACGTCGCGTTCACCTACGAACCAGCCACCCTTCGTCCTACTTGACGTCGGGTCGCACACCGATGCCTCGGTATCCACTCAGACCCCATGATGTTCCTAGCCCGGCCACGGCCCAGGAAATCCGGTCGGGCGTCGATCCAAATTCGAGGAGGACACCATGCGGAGCACAGAATCAATGGACCACCACCAAACGCCGAGTTCGTTCTGGCCCGAGATCCCGGAGATCGCGTCGCACGACATCGCTGAACCGCGCTCGGCGCGCAGCCTGGCTCTCAACGACGAAAGAGACCGGGGGCGGATTCAAGAGGTGGACGATCCCACCGCACGATCGTTGGTCTGTCAGCTCGCGAGCCACAGCAGCGATCCCCGAAGCCTCCTCGATACCTTGCCCGAGCAGATTCTCGTGAAGCTCCGAGGAAACGACGAGGTCGTCGACCTCTACCATCTCGCCGTGGGAATGTACGAGCTCGGGTCCCTGCGCTCCGCCGTGGCGCTCTTGGAACACACGATCCGGTACCTGGGCCTGCATCTACACACCTGCGAGCTGATGGCGAAGTGTCTCCTCGCCCTCGAACGTCCAGAGCTCGCACTCCGCTGGCTCCTGCAATCCCTGAGCGAGCTCGATCTCGACTTCGACCAGTCTTTCGAGCTTCTGCGGCTGGCTTCGATCTGCCGGATGCAGATGCGGGCCGACGCCTGATTCCGCGCTGTACCCGACATCGTGGCCGAATCGGCCGGGACTGTCCGGCTACCCGAGCCTGTGGCGACCGGCACACCTAGCCGAGCGGGAGCGATGCGCCGGAAGGACGGAAAGCACTTCGAGATCGCGTCTAGTCGGACTCAGGATCCGAAGAGAAGCTCTACTTCACCCGGCACTACCTGACCTCCTGCGAGAAACCGCACCTCCAAGAGATGGCCGCCTACCGGGACCGGTAGCGGCCGCAGCTCGATGGCGTCACCTTTACGAACGGCGCGTACCGAGACCGACCGGCCGTCGAAGTGGACGTCGACGACCGCACCGTCGGCAGGAGCATCGGCGACGTTCAACAGCAAGCCGGTTCCAGCCTGCTTCGTGACCAGATCCAGTGTGGGCCTGCCCCTCCTCCAGCGCCAAGCCGAAGCACCATAGACCGGACCCTCCAACTCGGTGAGCTGCTCTTCCGCGGCCGCTTCAGCCAATACGTCGCCCGTGGCTCGGGCAACCTCACGACGCACGGTCGCCCAAGCCAATCCTCGGCGGGCGTCGGCCTGTACCAGCTCGAGAGTCTCGGCAGCGGCCTCGTTCCTGCCGGCGGCCAACTCGGCGCGAGCTCGCGCGATGAAAAAGGGCGCAGCGCTCGCCATGCGGAAGGTATCCACCAACTTGCTGAAGCGCTCCGCCTGGTAGGCGTCACCCGCTTCCATGGCTGCGTGGGCGGCCACTTCGGGTTCTAGCTCCGAGCCCAGCGTATCCACCAACTTGGCCAGGGCGTGAGGTGGCAGTCCACGCAACCCGACGTCGGAAAGCTCCAGACTCCACTCGATCCAGCCGCGAAGGCCTGAGACGCTCCCCAGGCCATGGAGACCTGGGGGGTAGGCCTCCAGCGAATCGGCGACCAGGTCAGCGTATCGGTGTTCGGTCGGCGCCTCCAGGAGGATGCGAAGGAACATTTCGCGGCTGCGAAAGAAGTCGCCGAAACGTAAGCGCCGCTGCGCCTCCGCCAGGCGATCTTTCAAGCTCTGCTCCAAGGCCCACCGATAGCGTTCATCGGCCAGGATGAACGAGGTCCAGGATTTTCGATCGGCGTACAACCGGCGGAGGATGTTCCAAGCCTCGGGTCTCCTGGGAACCGCAGCCAAGGCGAGCGCGGGATCGCGCTCCACCCTCAGCCACGAGGGCAACAGCATGCGATAGGAACGCAGGTCGTCGGCGAAGAGATCAGTCAGCAGCAAGCGTGCTTCGTCCTTCTTCTCCTGCGAAAGGTGTCGCCAGATCTCGAGGTAGGCCGCGACTAACACGCGACGAGGCTCCAGTTGATCCTCGGCTCCGGAAACCGACGCGAGGAGGGGCGCCTCCCAATCGCGGTACTCGGTGACCAGACGGGGATCTCGATCATAGAAGCGCTGCAGCCAAATCGACGTTCCGAGGATCATCTGTGCCTGCCAGTCGCCGGGTTGCTCGCGTAGTGATCGACGAGCCAGCTCCTCGATCTGCGGCAGGCTGTCGATCCGACGGCGCGCCTCCTCGGTTTCCAACATCGAGGCATCGAGCGAAAGCACACGATGAACCAAAGCGCGCGCCACCGCTACCCTCGCCGCCTCCGTCGAGCGCTCGAAGCGTACGTCATCCACGACCTCCGGCTGGGCCTCCGAAAGGCCGGCTTCGTCGAGATGACGCAGGAGGTCCGCGCGTGCCGACTGCCACGCCAGCAGCTGGCCCACCGCCAAGACGGCGAGCAGGAGCGCTGAGCAAGCCAAGGCCAATGCAGCGATTCGCTCGGGTAGCCGGGCCGGCGGCAAGGGCGGCCTGAAACTCGAGCTCGGAGGCTGTTTCGCAGGGGTTGGGGGCATCGATCGAATGCTATCCGAGCGGTGTTAGGCTTTCATCACCTATGAAAGTCACAGACCATTTGGAGCAGGCCGACGGCCCGCTCATCAGCTTCGAGATCATCCCGCCACTTCGCGGCGGCGACCTGCACGGACTGCTCGATTTGATCGAGGATCTGTCGCGACACGAGCCCCCATTCATCGACATCACTTCCCACGCTGCCGAGGTCGTCTACGAAGAAACTCCGGATGGCATCCAGCGCAAGATCAAGCGCAAGCGACCTGGCACACTGGGCGTCTGTGCACTGATCCAGAACAAATACGGGATCGACGCCGTGCCTCACGTGTTGTGTCAGGGATTCACCCGTCAGGAAACTGAAGACTTCCTGATCGAGTTGCGCTACCTGGGCATCGACAATGTCCTGGCGATCCGCGGCGACGACTCCGGGTACCAAAAGCCGCTCGACCACGGTCGCACGCGAAACCGCTACGCCTCCGATCTCATAGCCCAGATCGCCGACATGAACCGCGGCAACTATTTGGAGGACCTGCTCGATGCCGATCCTGCCAACTTCTGCATCGGCGGCGCCGGCTATCCGGAGAAGCATTTCGAAGCCCCGAACCTGGGCGCCGACATCCGCACCGTGAAGCAGAAAGTCGACTCGGGTGCCGACTACGTGGTCACACAGATGTTCTTCGAGAACCAGCACTTCCACCGTTTCGTCGAGTTGTGCAGGGCCGAAGGCATCGAGGTACCGATCATCCCCGGGATCAAGATCCTGACCAAGAAGTCCCACCTGCGCACCATTCCCCGCACCTTCCACTGCGAGATCCCCACTGCCCTGGCCGACGAGGTAAGCCAGGCGAGAAAGGAAGACGTCCTCGACATCGGGGTCGAATGGGCCCGGGCCCAGAGTCAGGAGTTGCTCGATCGGGGAGCACCCTCGGTGCACTTCTACATCATGCAGAGCTCCAAAGCGATCAACTCCCTGCTTCCCAAGCTCAAGCTCTAGCTCCCTAGGCGATCCGCTCATCAGTTCGAGGGCATGACCAGGTCCACCCATACCGCGAAGTGGTCGCTCGCTCGTTCCTCCCCCTCTACCAGACGACGCAGGGGATTGCCTTCGGCCGGCAAGAAGACGCCACTCGCCAGGACATCGAGATCGGCGCTCGGTAGCACGTAGTCGAGACGACCCCAGGCGGATGTGCGGCTGTGGGGTGGGCCCGGATACTCGCCTCCTGAGAGCCTTGCGCCCGGCGGCTCGGCGTCACCCGTGGGTCGGGGATCTCGAATCCTCGGATGGTTCAGGAGTTGCGCGATCGCGGGCCCGCCGTAGGGCGTGTCGGCATAAGGATCGGCGTTGAGATCGCCCGCGATCACGAACGACGCATCGGAGGCCAATCCGCCCGGACGCCCCTGGTCGTCTACCAACCACGTGGATCCCGCAGCTCGGTCGTCGTTCGGCGCCAGAATCTCGGTCCACAGGCGGATCTCGTCATAGTTGCGCCGACCGTTCCGGTCCTCGTCACCGTCGAATACCGGTGGGGTGGGATGACTGGCCAGCAAATGCAACACCCTACCGTTGGGTAGCAACACCGGTACGTCGAGGTGGCTCTTGGAAGACAAGCGTAACGCCCTGGCCTGATCGGCCGAATACCATGCAGGGCGACCATCACGGCCATCCGGCATGAGGTGTCCCGGCAACGACCGCCACGGCAACAATCGCCAGGAACGGACATCGTTCCGATCCACGGGGTACCTCGAAAGTACCGCCATCCCGTATTGGCCCGGGTAGCGCCCGAAACCCCAAGCATCCTCGGGCCCGGTAGCATTGCCATCGCGATTCAGATCGAAGCCCGACGGTATACCTGTATTGACCGTCTCATAGACCACGTGCTCATAAGCGATCGGCTGTACGTCCACGTGCTGGGCCGCCGCGAGGTAGCTCTGGGCAAACTCCTTCGCGAGGTTTCTCCCCTCCACCACGTCGATCTCGTTGAGCAGCAGGACATCCGGGCGAAGCCGCTGAATGACCTCGGCAGCCGCTCGGAGCTGCGGGTCCTGTTCGACGACCCGGTCGATTTTCTCCTCGGAGAGCTCCCAGATATTGAAGACGCCGACGCGCAGCCTGCCTTCCGGGGGGTTCTCTTCCTCGACTCGCCCACTGATCTGCTCGCTCTCGGACTCGTTCGGCGACGGAGGTCCACAGGCCGAACCGAGGAGCACTGCGACGGTGAGTGCAAGTGGGTGAATCCTGCCCCATCGACTGCGTTGTGGCATGTTGTCTATGCTACCGTTTCGCGTTCCGATGCTCGGTCATTTCCCCCAGCGAAGCCGGATCTTCAGCCGACCGGTCACCCTCGTGATGCTCGCCCTGGCTGCAGTTTGTTGCGGTGCAAAGACGCCCCCCGAAAGGCAGCCCCCGCAGCCGACGTCATCAGATCCGGATTGGCGCCAGACCGAGGTCACGACTTCAGAAGTACGCCTGGACGAAGCCCGCCCGGCTCACCGCCGTGTAGGCCGAGCTCGGTTTCGAGCTGGATTCTCCCTACGGAGCAACGACCCGAGCTTTGGTGGCTTCTCCGGGCTCTTGGTGTCCGGCGATCAGCTTCTGGCGGTGTCGGATCAGGGACATTGGTGGCGAGCTACCCTGCGGCACGACGAGAGCGGCCGGCTGGTAGGTCTCGAGAACAGCGAGATGGCTCCGCTGGCCGATCTGGATGGTCGACCCGTCGCGGGACGCATGCGGCGCGATGCGGAGGAGCTAGCCGGTGTGGAAGGCAGGCTCCTGGTGACCTTCGAAGGGGCTCACCGCAGTCATGTCTACCGGCGGGCGGCTGACTCCCGTCCGACGCCCGGACCCGTTCCTGGCGGCATCCAGCAGGCGCCGACGAATGGCGGCATGGAGGCCGTGACCCACCTGCCGGATGGAAGCCTGCTGATCGTGGCGGAGGATCTCCTCGACGAGAAGGGTCACCTTCGCGCCTGGCTCAGCGATCCCGCCAGGGAGAGCTGGCGCGTGCTCGCCGTCGACACCGACCACGAATTCAAGGCGACCGCCGCTTCCACCTTACCGAACGGCGACGTGATCCTGCTGCAACGCTTCTGGGCCGCCGAGCAGGGGGTTCGCGTGCGATTGATTCGGCTGGCGGCGAACGAGCTGAAACAGGCCGCAGCAGCAGCCGACGACGATGCGGCCAAAGTCGTCACCGGCACAGAGCTGGCGCGCTTGCAGCCCCCGCTGTCGGTCGACAACTTCGAGGCCTTGGACATCGGATTGGGACCCGAAGGCCAGACCTATGCCTATATCCTGGCCGACGACAACTATTCCGCGGATCAGCGGACGCTGCTCTTCCAGTTGGAGCTACCGGTCGACTGAGCCATAGCGGCCGGCCCCGTATCCGTCACGGGTGGCAGCGGACGACGGTCCGACCCCTCGGTCGCCGGGTTCGGGACGTCGCGCCGGTGTTCTCAGCAGCTGGTCGACGACGCCAGGAGGCAGAAGCACCCCGAAATCGCATTCCAGGGTGCCTGCTCCGGACCAACGGATCTGTAACGGGGTCGGGATCTGTAACGGGGTCGGGATCTGTAACGGGGTCGACATCGGTCGGCCGATCACACCACGGCCGTATGTCGAAACCATGAACGGTCCGGCGCACGGCATAGAAGACCTGCCAGGGACCGTTGAAGGACTCTCTTAGATACTGGCTATCTACGGGACGGCGGATAGAGCTCCAGCAATCGATACACGAGATGGGCGGCCTCGTCGCTGCGCAGCTGGCCGGCGACAGCTCGTCTCCAGGTCTCCGGATCGGCAAAAGCGTCCCTTTTCCCCTTGCCATTGTCCGATTCGACGGAGCTGGTTGGACGATTTTCCTTGCGGTAGGTGGTCGGCCGTTGTCCACACCACCGGTGGAAGGCGCGGCTGAACACCTGAATGCTGGAGAAGCCCAACATCTCGCTGATCTTCCATACCGGCAGATCGGTGTCGCGCAAGAGGCGTGCCGCCGTCTCCAAGCGACATTGCGAGATATAAGCATGGGGTGGCTGACCGACAGCCGAATGGAAGTGGATCGCAACCGAGTTGTCCCGGATGCCACAAGCCTTCTTCAACCGGTTCACATTCAGCTTGGGATCGAAGAGATGGCCGTGAATGTGGGCCAACATCGGCTTCAGCTTGTCCGGGGCCTTCTCCCGGTCGACTTCGATCCGGTGGTAGGTCTTCGAGGCGGCGGCCTGCAATAGATCGTCTTGACTGGGTTCCAGAGACATGGCACCTGAGCTCCGTGGTCGTGACGCCGCCTCGCAACGGCGAACGTCTGGGATGGGTCCCGATCTCGTCTGCAACCAAAAGCACCGCGGACGGCGCGAAATCTACGCTCGAACCCCGAGTCTAGTAGCTGCAGCACGTGGAGGAGGGAGGGGTACATCGAAAGGGATACGGTAGATGGCCAGGTAGACCGCGCCCGGCGAAAGGCTCGGGACAGTGACGGTTCCACTGGACTCTAGGATTATAGACGATTTCTCACCATTGTGAACGTCTTCGCCCATCTTTAGGCGAAATTAGACTGAACCGCTGTCAAACATCTCCCTGAAGCCCTATACGGACGGCGTTTCCCTGCACTCGTGACCGCGGCGCGTGCTTATGTTGAAATGATGCGACCAGACCCGAGGAGCGATAGCTCGCGGGTGCCGCCTTCACCTCGATGGAGACCCGATGACCCCTCCGAGTCCGGCCCAAGACAGGCGCAAGATCTTCGTACTCGATACCTCGGTGATTCTGTTCGACCACCAGGTGCTCGACAGTTTCGAAGAGCACGACATCGCGATTCCGCTGACGGTGCTGGAGGAGCTCGACCGTTTCAAGAAGGGCGGGGGAGTCTTACAACGCAACGCGCGAGAGTTCATCCGGCGTCTCGACGGCTATTCCGGCGACAAGATTCTCCGCGAATGGATTCCGCTCAACGGTGACGGCTCCGGAAGGGTAAAAGTCGTCATGTCATCTAACGGGCACGGCGCGGCCGCGGATCTCCAGGGTCTCCCGGCGTCGGAGAACGACCATCGCATCCTGGCGGCTGCCTTGCGCCTGCGCAACGAAGAGGAGCGGCGGTCGGTGATCCTGGTGAGCAAGGACATCAATCTGCGTCTCAAGGCGCGCGCCCTCGAGCTGCCGGCGGAAGACTACAAGCACATTCAGATCCAGGATCTGGAGAATCTCTACCGCGGCAAGTCTCTCGTGGAGGTCGACGACTCGGAGGTTGTCGACCGCCTGCACCGCGAGGGGTTCCTGGCCTGGGAAGAAGTCTTCGACGAAGAGCCCAAGGCAAACCACTTTTTCATCCTCACCGGCGACGGACGATCCGGCCTCGCCTGGTACGACCCGCGCGACCGGGTACTCCAGCGTCTCGTGAAGGAATCCGCCTACGGAATCTCGCCGCGTAACGCTGAGCAGACCTTCGCTCTGCAGTCCATTCTCGATCCGAACATCCCGTTGGTCACGCTGACCGGCGCTGCGGGTACCGGGAAGACGTTGATCGCCCTCGCGGGCGCCCTGGCCAGGCGGCGGGACTTCCGACGTATCTACCTCGCTCGTCCCATCGTGCCCTTGTCGAATCGTGACATCGGCTACCTACCGGGTGACGCGCAATCCAAGATCCATCCGTACATGCTTCCACTGTGGGACAACCTGGCCTTCATCAAGAGCCAGTTCGATCCTTCCGACAAGGAATACCGGCACCTCGAAGAAATGGTGGAGCGGGAGAAGCTACAGGTGATCCCGCTGGCGTATATCCGGGGCCGCAGTTTTTCTCGCGTCATGTTCATCGTCGACGAAGCTCAGAATCTGACGCCTCACGAGATCAAGACGATCATCACCCGTGCCGGCGAAGGCACCAAGATCGTGTTGACCGGTGACGTTTTCCAGATCGACACGCCCTACCTCGACGCGCAATCGAATGGTCTGTCGTTTCTCATCGACCGGCTCAAGGGTCAGGCACTCTACGCTCACGTGAATCTGGAAAAGGGCGAGCGCTCCGTGCTGGCGAACCTCGCCAGCAGCTTGCTGTGAGCCCTACGGATCGATGAGACCCGGCCAGCGGATCGCCGGCCGATACCGAATCGGCCGAGCGGTCGGCGAAGGCGGCATGGGCTCGGTCTTCGAAGCTACGGACGAGATCGGACGTAAGGTCGCGATCAAGACGCTACGCCGTCCGGTGCCTGTCGAAGGAGACAGCTCGGATGGCCTTCGAGGCTGTTCGACACACCAAGGGATCCAACGTCTTCGTTTCCACAGGGAAATCGAAGCGCTCACACGACTTCGCCACGAGGCCATTGTCCACTGCTTCGACCACGGCACCACGGACGAAGGGCGTCCTTTTCTTGTCTTGGAATGGCTCGATGGGCACGACTTGGCGGAGCGCCTCGCCGAAGGTCGACTGTCGGTGCCAGCAACACGGGCGTTGGCATCCAGGTTACTCGCCGCTCTCGACGAAGCCCATCGCGCGGGAGTCGTGCATCGCGACGTCAAGCCTGGCAATGTCTTCCTGGTCGGTGGAGATCCTGGCCGACCGAAGCTCCTGGACTTCGGGCTGGCCCGCATCCAGCAAGGCAATGCAGACTGCGCCACCGTCACGGTGGATGGCAGCCTCGTCGGGACACCTGCCTATCTAGCTCCCGAGCAAGCGCGTGGTGAGGCGCTCGACGGTCGCAGCGACCTCTTCTCCTTCGGCTGCTTGCTCTTCGAGTGCCTGAGCGGTCGACGCGCGTTTCGCGGTGAGAATCCAATGGCGGTTCTCGCCAAGGTCCTGTTGGAAACGCCACCGGACGTCTCCAGTCTTCGTCCCGGGATACCGGCCTGGTTGTCTATCTTCGTGTCCACCCTGCTGGCCAAGGATCCGGCCCGGCGGCCCAAATCCGCAGCCCGAGCCCTCGAAGCGCTACATCGTCGCGACAGCGTTTCGGACCTGTCCGACGTCGAGACGACCGAACAGGGCGGACGTCAGCCTGCGGCCGATACTTCGACGCTCACCGGCGACGAACAACGGTTGGTCTCGGTGGTGTTGACCGCGGCGGATCGGGCGAAGCCTTCTCCAGGCGAGTCCGGAGAGACTTCGCTGCAGGACGAGTTGGAGGAAACCAACTGGCGACTCGGCCAGCATGGCGGACAGATGCAGGTCCTCGCCACCGGCGACCTCGTACTGGTGGTGGACGGTGCCGGGGTCGCAACCGACCGCGTCCGGCTGGCCGTGCGGAGTGCCCTGGAGCTGGCACGGGCGCTGCCCGGCACTCGGATCTCCGTCGCGACCGGCCGCGGTCGTTTCGAGGGATCGTTCCCTGTGGGTGAAGTGATCGATCGGGCTGGAGAAGGGCTCCGGAGGTTTCGGCACCAGATGCGGGATCGACCCGGCGACCCGCTCCCCGTAGCGATCGACGATCTGACCACCGGTTTGCTCGACGGCCGCTTCGAGATCGAAGGAGGGGACCACGGACTCTTCCTGACCCGCGAGAGGCGGGGTGGCGGACCGGCCCGGAGTCTCCTGGGAAGAAAGACTCCTTTCGTCGGTCGCGAACGGGAGCTCCGAATGCTCGACGCCCTGCTCGACTCTGCGACAGCAGGGGAAGGGGCTCAGGTGGCCGTAGTGACGGGCATACCCGGCGCTGGCAAGTCGCGTCTCGCAGCGGAGCAGATCGATCGCTGGCGCCAGGCCGGTAGAGAGGTCTGGTGCGGACAAGCCGATGTGATGCGTTCCGGTGCGGCTTGGTCGCTCCTGGCAGCGGTGATCGCAAAAGAGGTGGGCGCTCCAGACGGAGAGGACGACGAGGTCAGATCGCGAAAGCTGCGGGCCCGTCTGGGGCGCCACCTGCCGGCGGCCGACGCAGACCGCGTGGCGCCGTTCCTGGCGGAGGTAATCGGAGTACGAGGTCAAGAAAGCCACGAGGAGGTGGTACGCGCACGCCACGACCGCGAGCTCATGGCCGACCGTATCCGCACAGCATGGATCGACTGGCTGAGCCTCGAGACCCGCGCACGACCTCTCGTCGTCGTGCTCGAGGACGTACAGTGGGGTGACCTCCCGACGATTCGCGTGTTCGATGCTGCGATGCGGGTCTTGGCCGATCGCCCGTTCTTCGTAGCGGCATTCGCACGCCCCGATATCGCCGACCGTTTCCCCAACTTGTGGCACGAATGCCGACCCACTCGTATCGAGCTCCAGCGCCTGCCCCGGCGAGCCGCCACGAGTCTGACTCGGCAGATGCTGGGTGACCGAGCTCCAGCAGACGAGGTTGAGAGGCTCGTGGTTGCCGCTGACGGCAATCCTTTCTTCCTCGAAGAGCTGATCCGGAGCCATGCCGAGGGCCGGCGCGATGGGGCACCAGCCACCCTCCGGGCGACGGTCCAAGTACGATTGGAAGAGCTCGAGCCGGAGCAACGCAAGCTGCTTCGAGCAGCCTCCGTCTTCGGCTTGACCTTCTGGCACGGCGGCGTGGAGAAGCTGGTAGGAGGGGACATCAGCTCCGCCAGATTTCGTCGGCTGGAAGAGCTCGAGCTGGTGGAACGTCGCACCCACAGCGGCGGAGCCGGCACCATGGAGTATTCGTTTCGCCACGATCTGGTGCGCGAAGCGGCCTACGCGTCTCTGACACCCGACGACCGCATCCTCGGCCATCGCCTGGCGGGTGAGTGGCTGGAGATTCGGCAGTCGTCCCCCGCGGTTTTGTTGGAGCACTTCCGTCGAGCCGACGAAACCTCAAAGATCGTCTCGTGGCTACCTCGCGCAGCGGATGCTGCCTTCGAAGCCCATGACTTCGACACCGCCGTTCGTCTTGCGGACGAGGCCGTAGAGCATGTCCGAGGCCGGAAGGCGGGCAACCTGCACCTCCTATGTGCCGTGGCTCAACGCTGGCGCGGCGATTGGAGCGAGACCCAGCGCCGAGCCGAGATCGCCGGCGAGCTGCTGGAAGCCGGGTCCGCCGAGTGGTTCCGAGCCAGCGCAGAGGCCATGACCGCCGCCGCTCGACGCGGCCATCATGAAGTGGCTCGTCTGTGGCAGTCGCGCGTGGCCTCCACCGCTGCCTTGGTTTCGGATCGTGCTCCGGACGGTACCTGGTCGGCTGGATCGGCTCGCATCTCGGCCCTTGCACTGGCCTCCCGCCAGGTCTTTCACGCCGGCGAGTACGAAGAGGCAGAGCGTCTGGCGTCCCTGGCCGAATCCATCGCCGCACGGGCCGGGGCCCCAGACGGGAACGACGGTGGGGAGTGCCTCGAACCGGGTGCTTGGGCCAACCTTCATCGTCTTCGGGGCGCCCGGGCTCGTCACGTCGGGGACCTGGCAGGCGATCTCCGTGGCTATTGCCGGGCTCTCGAGGCTTGCGAGAAGCTGGGTGACGTACGGCAGGCCGCCAACGTCCGGGTCAGTCTGGGATTCGGCTACCTGGAAGTAGGCGATCAGACGCGGGCTGAAGCGTTTCTGAGCCAGGGTCTGCGCGAGGCACGACGGATGGGTCTCGAGTCCGTGGTGACGCGAGCACGGCAGAATCAAGGTCTGGCTCTCATTCAGCGTGGCGACGGACGCAGCGCCGTCGGAATCCTCCGCCAGGTCATCGATGAGGCCAGGGAGCAGGGCAACCTGCGCTTCGTCGGCTGGACTTCCGTCTACCTCTCCCAGGCCTACTTGCTCATCGACGGACAGGGACCGAGACAATCCTCGGAGTCGGTTGCCCGAGAGGCCGTGGGACTTCTGATCGACTCACCACCTGCCCGCGCTGGGGCGGAAGCGGCACTCTCTCGTTCGCTGTTGGCCCAACAGTATGTACCCGAAGCACGACTCGCCGCCGCTGCCGCCTTCGAGGTGCTCGAGACCCACGGTGGAATCGAAGAATTCGAGTCCTTGGTGTGGCTCGCCTGGCTGGAAGCGCTCCAGGCGGAGGACGACGACGGCTTCCCTGAGGCGGTGCAGCGCGCCGCCGAGCGCCTGGGCCGACGCACGGCGGCCCTAGGTGACAGGGCCCTCGAGGCATCCTTCCTGTCGGGAGTTCCCGAAAACCGCGCGCTGCTGCGTCTCTTCAGGGCTCAGGACATCAAGGTCAGCGACCGACGTTCTATATAATGCGCCGGCCTCGCATACAGATCTTCTTCTCATCGAAATGAGGTCTCCATATCCTGGTCTAGGCTGGTTTCCCTCGCTCTCTGTTTGTTCGCATCCGCTCTACCGCTCCGCGCCCAGACAACCATCGCGATCGAAGCGAGCCGCACAGCCGGCGTAGCGCCACTAGCGGTCTTCTTTGACGTCGCCGACGCTCTGCCGTGGTCGGACGTGGAGAGCTCCGAGATTCGATGGGACTTCGGCGACGGGAGCGGATTCAACGGCTTCCTCGCCGCCCACGTCTACGAGCTAGACGACGCCTCTCCGGCTCGGGACTACACCGTACGGGTGGAGGTCGAGCGCAACGGGTCGCTGGTGGCGACCGGCCAGGTCACCGTGTCGGTGACCCCGTTCGCGGGCACCACTCTATGCGTGTCCGATGTCGGTGACTTCACGGGCTGCCCGGCCGGCGGCTTGCAGCGCACCTCACTCCACGACGCTTGGGGTGAGCTGACGAGTGGGTCTCGACTGCTGCTGCGGCGCGGTGAGACCTGGCAGCTCGATCGGCCGCTCCACGGTGCGGTGGACGGGCCGGTGACGATCGGTGCATTCGGACCCGATCATCTGCCACGGCCGCACCTCGACCGTTCGGAGGCATCGGTCCGCATCCGGCGCGACTGGCGCCTGCTGGATCTGGAGATCACCGGTCCACGCGAGCGCCTGAACGGCGAGGCGCTGGTCACCAGCTCACAGGCGGACCACCAGCTCTTTCTGCGCGTCAAGGGCAACGACCTGCCGAACCAATTCGCCTACCCGAGTCAGAGCTTCTTTTTCATCGAAAGCGAGATCGACGGTGGTGCAGCCTACGGTCATTTCATGGGCGGCCACGACCCCGCCAGCGGCGAGCGCCTGAGCCGTTTCGCCGTCCTCGGCTCCACCATCCGCGACAACGACGAGGAACACTGCATTCGCACCCACGGCTCGAAGGTGCTGATCGCAGACAACCACATCCACTCGAAAGCGGGATCGATCCTCAAGATCGCCGGTACCAGCGGCACGCACGACCTGGCGTCGCTGTACGTTCTGATAGCCAACAACCACCTCGTGCGCAGTCCCACCAGCTTCGCCTGGGCGGTCGGGGTGGGGCCAGAGAACACCTCCGTCGAGCAGTACATCGATCGCGCGATCCTCGACGGCAACGTGCTGTCGAACTCGGATCCCGACGATCGTGCGGCTGTGACGGTGATCACCGCCGACGACGTTACTGTGCGCAACAACGTCTTCCTCAACTCGGACAGTGCGCTGCTGATGCTCGGCGACACCAATCGCCCCCATCCCCACTCGGTACGAACGCGGATCTACAACAACACCTTCTCTTCGACCTACCCCTACTTCACGCTCTTTCGCGCCACCCAGCACAACCTCGGAATCTACCTGCGCAACAATCTGATCTACGCCACTCCGAGTCTCGAGCTGCATCTGGGAAAGATCCTGCGCTATGAAGGTCCGATGACCGAGATCGATTCGGATCACAACCTCTTCCTGGTGCCGGGGGCTGCCAGCGAGTTTGACGTGGCAGGCAATTCCTACTTGCTCGAGGACTGGCAGACGGCGTCCGGCAACGACGGACAAAGTCGACGGCTAGCCGCAGGTGACATCGGCGGCCTGTTCGTCGATCTCGACGGTGCCGACGGCATACGCGGCACGGTCGACGACGATCTGCATCTGGCCTCCGACAGTGTCGCCATCGACGCCGGCGCAGCGCTGCCTCTAGCCCACGACCATGACCTCCAGCCACGCCCCGTCGGCGCCACTCTAGACGTCGGTGCGTTCGAGCGGCGAGCGGCGCTGTTCGCCGACGGGTTCGAGAGTGGCAACACAAGCGCTTGGAGCGCGGTGATCCCGTCGCAGTAACCACTCGCGACGCCCGGTTCTTCGTCGGCAAGAACCGGCCTCATAACGGTCTGAATCGGCTCCTGCATTCGGGTCGGCGAGCCCCAGGAGCTCTTCACTCTGGCGCGGATGGGTTGGCTCGCGCTGATAGGTTGGAGCAGACGAGGACGGCTAGATGATTCTCAAACCTATTGCACTTCGACCCTTGCTCGGGCTCACGGCTTGGTGCACGATCTCGCTCCTTGCGCTCGGAGCGGCCTCTCAAGAGCGGACGCAACGTATCTACCTGGTGGTTCTCGGAATCGCGCAGGACGGAGGCGTGCCCCAGGCTGGTACCAAGAGCGCTCCTGACTGGCGGCCTCCAGAGTTCCGGCGCCTCGCGACCAGCCTGGCTCTAGTGGACGAAACTGAAGGCCGCCGTTTCCTCTTCGAGGCGACGCCTGACTTCCGAGAGCAACTGGCACGGCTCGACGCCTTGGCGCCGGTACCGGGAACCCCCGGCCTCGACGGCATCTTCCTGACTCATGCCCATATGGGCCACTACACCGGGTTGATCTTTCTCGGACACGAGTCCATGGGCGCACGGAACGTCCCGGTCTACGCCATGCCGCGCATGGCCCGATACCTGCGCACCAACGGACCGTGGAGCCAGCTGGTCGGTTACCAGAACATCGACCTCCGCGAGCTGTCAACGCAGCGGGCCGTCGAGCTGGGTCGCGTGAGCGTTTCGGCGTTTCCAGTACCTCATCGGCAGGAGTTCTCTGAGGTCGTGGGCTTTCGCGTCGATGGCCCGGAACGCAGCGCGCTGTTCCTGCCCGACATCGACAGCTGGGACGACTGGGACGCCCTCGGCGTGCGACTGGAGGACCAGCTCCGCAGCGTCGACATCGCGTTCCTCGACGCTACCTTCTTCGCCGATGGTGAAGTCCCTGGGCGGGACATGTCGGGCTTCCCCCACCCCCGGATCCGCGACACCATGGAGCGGCTGGCGCCGCTGCCGGCCGAGGAAAGAGCGAAGGTGCGGCTGATCCACCTCAACCACACGAACCCCGCGCTGGTGGCGGGAACGCCGCAACGACAAGAGCTAGAGGCAGCGGGCCTGCGGGTGGCCGAGGAGGGCGAGATCTTCGATCTCTGATCGCCGTCGACGAACCCGTAGCCGTCGACGCCCCCAAGTCTCAGCTCGCATCCTCCAACTGACGAATTCGCCCGATCAACGCCTCGGGAATGGGGAGAGCCTTCTCCGCCACGTAGTCGACCCAGACGCAGACGGACGCACCGTCGGCGGCCAAGTCGTCGGTACCTCGGTGAAACAGACCGTATTCGAGAGTGAAGGTGCGGCCGCCGATCTTGGAGGTGCGGACCCCGATGTCGAGCTCGGCGGGATGGCGCACCTGATGCCGGAAATTGCATTCCGCGCGGACTATGGCCGGGCCCAGATCGGGCTGGCTGGTGGCCCCGTCGATTCCGATGGCTTCGAAGTAGGCCATACGCGCCGTCTCACAGTACGTGAAGTACTTGGCGTTGTTCACGTGGCCGTAGGAATCCATGTCGCCCCACCGAACCGACACGGGGACCCAGAACGAAAACTGCTCGCGACCCGGAAGGTCGCCCATCAGCCCTCCACGCCTGTGCCGACCTGACAGGTCACGCCGGTTCCACCGAGCCCACAATAGCCGCCGGGATTCTTGGCGAGGTACTGTTGGTGGTACTCCTCGGCGAAGAAGAACTCCGGGGCCTCGATGATCTCGGTGGTGATGTCGCCGTAGCCGGCATTCCGCAATCGCATCTGGTAGGCATCCAGCGAACTCTCCGCCAAGAGCTGCTGCGCTTCCGAATGGACATAGATACCCGAACGGTACTGTGTACCCACGTCGTTGCCCTGCCGCATCCCCTGCGTTGGATCGTGGGACTCCCAGAAGACACGCAGGAGCTCGTCGTAGGAGACCTTCCCCGGTTCGAAGACCACACGTACCACTTCATTGTGTCCGGTACGTCCGGAGCACACCTCCCGGTACGTGGGATTCGGCGTCAACCCAGCCTGGTAGCCGACTGCAGTGGTGAAGACGCCTTCGGTCTGCCAGAACTTGCGCTCGGCTCCCCAGAAGCATCCGAGGCCGAAGTCCGCGATCTCCGTACCTTCCGGGTAGGGTGGCTCCAGAGGGGTATCGAGAACGTAGTGACGGTCGGGCACCGGCATTCGTTCGGCGCGGCCCGGAAGGGCATCCTCGGGTGTCGGCATCTCCACGCTCTTGCTCAGTCCGAACATGGTCATCCTTTCCTCTCGTTCGGCGACGGAAACCGCAGCCTATCCAGAACTCCGTGCGCAGGCTACCTGCGGATCTACAGCCGACGGGCGAAGCCGCCAAACTGCTCGTGCGGCCTGCAGTCGGTAGCAACAAAATGGGCCCGCCGAAGCGGGCCCGAAACATCGATCTGACAACAGTGTCAGTTGGCCCAGGCAGGTGGCCACTCACGCGACCGACCCTTCTCGTCGATGACGAGGTCCTTTGTTCCCTCTGGCAGAAGCTGAAGGGTCTTCAGGAACTCGATGATCGAATCGCGGTCGTAGTCATCGAGGGCCGCCCATGCATCCGCAGAGGATTGAGCCTCACCCGCATGCGCTTCGATGGCCTCACGCATCGTCATGTACTTGCCGTGATGGAAATACGGTGGCTCGTTGGCTACACCCCAGAGCTTCTTCGTCAGGAACTTGCAGTTGCCGTCGAAGAACTCGGGAGTGCCAGCACGATGCTGGTCGAGCTCCTCACAGTTCGGATCATCCGGTCCGGTCGTGATGTCGTGCAACTTGAGGTCGGTGTATGCCGGCACCCAGGTGACGTCTCCCTGCTGACGCAGCCTGGGTTGAGGCAGGTACTGGCTGTTCAAATTGATCTTCATCTCGGGAATGTCGCCGGGGCCAGCGTTGCCGGGCGGATTGAACGGATTCGGCTCGATGTAGACCCACCCCCAGTTGTCCAGCGGCAGCTGCGGGACATGGCACCCGCCACAGCCGATCTGCACGAACTTGTCCTCGCCGTTCAGTACCGCTTCTTCCACGGGGCGGAAGCGTGGGATGCGCCGACCCGGGACCGCGAGGGTGGTCTGGTAAATCGTTGCGGCTGTGACCTCTGGACGGCTCAACTCATCAGTGAATCCGTCGCCGTCGGGATCGGTGCCGTCGCCGAAACGCTCCGACGACTGGATGCCGTGGTGATGGTTGAACGCGTTGTTGGTGAACTCACGCACCGAGATCACCGCACCTACCTGATGGAACGGACGGATGATCAGATTCGGCGCTTCCTGCCCTGCAGAAGCCGCAGAAGCGGGCGGCAGTCCACTGATTCCCGCAGTGTCCCAGGTACCGTCTGCGTTTCGTACGAGCGTGCCGAACGACACACCCTTGGTCACTAGCTCCGCACTGGTTCCTGGTGCCATCCCGCCGGCGATGGCCCGCAGCTCGGTAGACATCTGGCGCGCCAGCATCTCGACATATCCGGAACCGAACATACCCAGAGTGGCGCGACTATTGGCGATCTCGTCGAGCGTCGGAAACTTGCCGTCCTCGTCGAGCGCGCCACGACCGGTGATCGCGTCTGCATGGTCGAACGTAACGTGGTCGAACCGCTGACCGAGAACGAAGACATTGGTGACGATATCGCCACCACCACCAGAGCGCGGCAGATTGTGACAGCCGCCACAGGAGTTGGCGTCGGGGGCCGAGATCCGGTTGGCGTTGCGCGGGAACACCAGCGGGCTCGACGGATCGGCCAAGTCGCCACCGGTGCCGGTGGTCAGGGGACGGCCGCCGCCCTCCTGAGATGTCCACATGGCGTTGAAAAGAGTTGCGCCCTGCTGAATCAACGCACCGCGATCGAGAACCTGCTCGTCACCGTCGACGAGGCGCTCGCGTACCGAGACCTCCTTGCCGAGCTCGACGTCGTTCGCTGCCGAAGACGATACGAATACCGCACCGAGAAGAAGGACCGCCAAGATCCAGACCGCCATTGCAAAGCGTCCAGACAAAGCAGACCGCGAAAAGAAACCAGTGTCACGATACATCGAAACCTCCGATCGTTGCGGGCCGCCGGGCCAAGCGACACCGTTCTAAGGGTAAATGAACTGGTGAAGTATAGGAGACCCTCACGCCGCTCGCATCGGATCTACCGACCTAGTTGATTGAGATCTGGGTCAGCCCACCCAAACGAAGAGACGCAAGACGAGCAGCAACTGTAAAGCCGCGGCCACGTCGAGCAACCAACACGCCCGTCCCAGGCCGCGCTCGATCCACGCATAACCCCGAGCTACGAAGAATGTGACGGGGAGCAGGAGAGACAGCATGAACAATGCTTTGACCGTGGCGACGAAGGGAACCTGCGTCGTGTAGACCGCCACCGAGCCGAGGGTAAACGTGGATACCGCGACGAATACCAGGTCGAGGCCGGGTCCTCGGCTCCAGGCACGGCGCACCGAGATCGCGAAACCGGCCAGTCCGGCCAGAGTCGGTACGACGGCAAACGCCATCAAGAGAAGCAGTAGTGCGTTGACAGCGGGGTCACCTGCCGGCAGGAAGCTGTCGTTGATCTCTCCCCAGGTTGAGGCGTAGAGACCGTCCCAGAAGCTCGACCACATCGCCCGTTCCGGCGAGTAAAAAAACACCTCGCCGAAGCGAGTGAAGAATCCCAAGGTGCGATATCCGGGCTCGCCTTCGAACCCGAATCCGAGGCTACGATCCCAGTTGCCGATGAACGGATCTCCCCAGCGCAGCCACCTCCCGACGTAAAAGGGGCCGGCCACCAGCGCGATCACACCGAGCCAGACGGCGGCGTTGCGAAGGACCGTCCTGATCCGCATCGCCGGATTGGGACCGCGGCCCCGACCCATCAGAAGCAGGCCGACCAACATCACAGCAAGGGCCGCCGTGGGCATCACACCGGTGTACTTGGACAACAGGGCCGACGCAGAGAAAAACCCGGCCAGGAGCGGCCACACCATCCGTTCCTGGTGTAGCCACAGGACGCCCGACAGCAACGCTGCACCGCACAGGCTGGCAGCGAGCGTCTCGTTGCCGAGCATGGGGTAGGTCGTCACCGCGACCGGAGCCAGACCGACCAAGCCCAGACTCAGTGCCCTGGCTCGCGGGCTCGACGGGCCATGGCGGCGCAGCAAGAGAAACGCCAACAGGAGATGAACGGTACCGGCGAAGGCGTCGAGCACCTGGGCTGGTCGAAGGTCCCTGCCGTCGCGACTCTGTGTCAGGTCCACGCCAGGGTGGCGCAGTGCAACGAGACCGCCAGCGAGAGCATAGTAGAGCGGTGGCTGGTACGACTGAAAGCTCCGATCGGCCTCCGGCAGCCAGTCGCCCTCGGCGGCTTCTCGGAGACGTTCGGCGTGAGCGCCCTGGTCAATGCGACTCGCCCACCAGGGATACTGCAGCGCGTTCCAGCAGTAGACGGAGACGACGAGAGCAAGTACCAGCCAGACGAGGACTTCCCCGTCCGGCCGGTTTTCCCGATCTTGCACTCCGCTGCGGGCCGCGCGGCCGCGCCACAGACCCACCAGCACAAGCAGGGCGGAGCCCGCCAAAAGAACTCGGTAGCCCCATGGGCCCGCTGGCCAGGTGAAAGTCTTGTCGCGCAGCTCGGACGTCTCACGGCCAGCGACCCCCGCGGGCAGCCAGCCGCGACCGGGCGTTAGGCTGCTCCAGCCATCCTCTCCCGTGGCCGGAAGCGAGCCTCCGGACTCCGGCCAGCAAACCCGCACCGGCGCCGGGCCGTCGTCGTTTCTAACCCCGACCACCAACGGGCGAGACTCTCCTCCCGTGTCATCGGAACCGACACAGTCGGCCAGGTCGATGTGCACGGGACGCCGCCAGTTACCGCGGGCCTCGCCGAACTCTCCACAGGCGCGCTCACCTACGCGTACTCGAATCGATCCCAGAGCGGTGATCTCCACCGCTGGCGGCTCGCGAATCGTTTCGGCGGGCAAGTCCAACCGGTAAAGAACCGGTGGATAGTGCTCCTTTGGCTCGAAGACGATACCCCACTCCGGGTGCACGACCCAGCTGCCGCACGAGGAGGGTGGCAACATCTCCGTCCCTTCGTCCAGAAACGCCACCTTCGTCCACCAGAGGACGGGGAGGAGAAGAACGGCGACGATCAGCAAGGCGGGTATCCTTCCCGCCACAGAATGCCGAAACGGTGACGTCAAAGCGAGACCACGCCCCCGTATTCGACTCCCGTCAGATGGGCCACGTCACGCTTCCAAGTGGTGAGGTCGGAAAGGCGGAACTGATTCAGATGCCTGTGCCCACAGGCACGTGCCAGGAGCTTCATCAGCTCGACGGAGGCCTCGAAGAAGTTCGCCAGGCGTTTGGCGGATACCGCGACGTCGAGACGCTCTCGGAGGTTCTCCTTCTGGGTAGCAATCCCCACCGGACAGTTGTTCGTATGGCAGGCGCGCATGCCGAGGCAGCCGATGGCCTGGATCGCAGAATTCGACACGGCGATCCCATCGGCTCCTAGAGCCAGTGCCTTGGCGAAGTCTGCTGGGGTGCGCAGTCCGCCGGTGATGATCAGCGTCATGGAGCCGGACTTGCCGCGACGGTCGAGGTGACGGCGAGCACGAGCCAGGGCCGGCAACGTAGGCACGGAGATGTGGTCGCGAAAGATCAGGGGCGCCGCCCCCGTGCCGCCGCCCCGACCATCGAGAATCACGTAATCACAACCGATGTCCAGAGCTGCGTCGATGTCGTCTTCGATGTGCTGGGCGGACAGCTTGAAGCCGATCGGGATTCCGCCGGTCTCATCGCGCACCTGCTCCGAGAAGTCGCGGAAGTCCGAGGTATGACTCCAGTCGGGAAAACGTGAGGGCGATACCGCCGACTGACCCGGTTCGAGACCTCGTACGTCGGCGATCTTGCCCTTGACTTTGTTACCCGGGAGATGGCCACCCGTGCCCGTCTTTGCGCCTTGCCCGCCTTTGAAATGGAACGCCTGCACCCGCTTCAGCTTGTCCATGGAGAAGCCGAAGCGTGCCGAGGCCAGCTCGTAGAAATAACGCGAGTTGGCGGTCTGCTCGTCCGGCAGCATGCCTCCTTCGCCCGAGCAGATGCCGGTGCCGGCCAGCTCGGCACCGCGAGCCAACGCCACCTTGGCCTCCTCCGACAGAGCACCGAAGCTCATGTCCGAGACAAAGATGGGGATCTTTAGCACCAGTGGCCTCTTCGCCTCGGGCCCGATCACGAGCTCGGTACCCACGTCCTCGTCGTCGAGCAGCGGGACGCGCGCCAACTGCGCGGTGACGAATTGGAGGTCGTCCCACGATGGAAGCTCCTGACGCGGTACGCCCATGGCTTGCACGGGCCCGTGGTGACCGACCTTCCGCAGGCCGTTCTTCGCCAATTCCTGAATCAGCTGGTTGTGCGGCTCTTCCGGAACGCCGTGCACGTCCGCGTAGTTGCCGAGATACTCGTCTCGCGCATAGGGCTGGGGATTCTCTTTCTCCCAGGCGGCGATCTCCTCCTCGTCGACCCATACGGCGTCGTCTTCGATCCACGCAGAGAAGCGATGCAGCGCTTCCTCGTTGTTGTAGGCGGACACGCCGGTCTTGTAGCGGTAGTCCCAATGGTGCACGCCGCAGATCAGGTCCTCACCCTCGACATGGCCGTCGGCGAGCAACGCACCGCGGTGAAGACAGCGGCCGTACAGAACGGATACATCATCATCCCAACGGACCGCCACCAGATCGACCCCGGCTGCCAACGCATACGCCGGACTGCGGTCTTCCAGTTGGTTCCAGTCAGCGATCTTCACCTTGTGGGGACGAGGATTCTTCGGGTCGTTCATGGTGGGCTCTCCGAGGTGGATGGATCCGACGCTGGACGGATACGACCGATCACGGCCGTCTACCGTACCCTGGCGCGAAGAAGGACATCTAGCGTACCCTGGGTCCAAACCCACGTCGGCAGATGCTACGACCGCGATGTCGGAACAGCTTGCTTCGGCATCCACTGGAGACCGCGGAGACCACTTCATGTCACTCACCATCGCGACATGGCTCGCCCGAGCCCTCGAGCTCTACTTGCTGGCCGGCGTGCTCTTCGCCGTCCCTTTCGCATGGCGTGGCGCCGGACGCGTCGACCCCGTCGCTCGCGACGGCACCTGGGGATTCCGTCTGTTGATCTTGCCCGGCACCATCGCCCTCTGGCCGCTACTGGCTACGCGTTGGCTCCGCGGAGTCGTCAACCCTCCGCAAGAGAAGAACGCACACCGCAATGCCAAGGAGGCCAAGCCGTGATCCGGTCACTGCGTACCACTCACCGATGGCTCTGGACTCTGCTCGCCTTGCTCCTGCCGGCACTGCTGTGGGCGGCGCTGACAGCACGCGTCGAGCCGGTGGCTGACGGTCTGCCGCCGGAGCTCGCCGAACAGGCGGCCGATATGTCGGATCGAGGGCCGAACCCTTGAGCATTTCCTACCGAGCGGTGCAATGGAACCGCCAGAAGAGAATGTACGACTTGACGCTGGCGGTGGGCTGCGTGCTCTACCTCGCGGTCTTCCTGGGTGCCTCGATAGCGTTGCGTCCTGGCACCACGGCCGAGACCGCGCTGATCCGTGGCTTCGGCACACTGTCCTTCCTCTTGCTCCACGTCATCCTGTCGATCGGTCCTCTATGCCGTCTGGACCATCGCTTCCTGCCGCTGCTCTACAACCGTCGGCATCTCGGCGTGACGATGTTCTTGGCAGCACTCGCACACGGACTGCTGTCGCTGATCCAGTTCCACGCGTTGGGCGTCCTGGATCCGCTGGCCAGCGTCCTGGTGTCCAACGGAAGCTATGGCGTCGCAGAATCGGGACTGGCTCAGTTTCCCTTCCAGCCGCTCGGATTCGTGGCGCTACTGGTGCTTTTCGTCATGGCGGCCACGAGCCACGACTTCTGGCTCGCCAACCTGACGGCACCCACGTGGAAGCGCCTGCATATGGGCGTCTACTTCGCCTACGCGCTGTTGATCGCCCACGTGGCATTGGGAGCACTCCAGCAGGAGCGCGCGACAGCCTATTCGGCTCTTCTCGGCCTCGGATTGGTATGGGTCGCGGGACTGCACCTCGCGGCGGGATGGAAAGAAAGCGCCGGCGACGCAGGAAGCGAAACGAAGGGCGAGGACGGTTGGGTCGAAGTCGGACACGTCGATGACATCGCCGAGGATCGCGCCGTCACTGTATGTCTCGCGGGGGAACGCGTAGCGATCTTCCGCTACGACGGCAAGATCTCCGCCCTATCCAACGTCTGCCAACACCAGAACGGGCCCTTGGGCGAGGGCAAGATCGTCGACGGCTGCATCGTATGCCCCTGGCACGGCTACCAATACCGACCGGAGGACGGCTCGTCACCACCACCTTTCACGGAGAAGGTGCCGACCTTTCGTGTCGCGGTGCGGGAAGGAGAGATCCTGGTCGACCCCACGCCACTGCCACCCGGCACGAGGACGGAGCCCGCTCGTATTCCCGCTGAACAGGAGACCCCGTCATGAACGGAGACGAGTTCTACATCGGCTGGGAGGAACGGGCTTCCCCGATCTTCGGACGCCATGCTCGCTTCACCGCCGTCGCTCTCGTGTTCGTCGCATCCCTACTGGCCTTCGTGCTCGCCGCGTCACAATCGGTGTTCGACGAGGCCACGTTCGAGTTTGGTCAGCCGAGCGAGGTCGAGGGAGTGATCCGCCTGATACCCCATCCCGTCCTGGAGGTGGCCACACCGTCCGGCGAGGTCGATCACTGGCTTCTGGTCGCCTTCGGTAAACACGGTGCAGATGAGCAAGTGGCCGCCTTCGAAGGCGAGAAGATACGTCTCCAGGGCACCTTGATCTACCGCGGCTCCGAAGCTGGTGGCGACCTGCGGACGATGGTCGAGATCGTCGAGGGCAGCGTTCAGCCCGTGGCGAGCGCCGGTGAGGGCGTGTCGCCGGTCTCCCTCGGTCGACACACTCTGCGCGGCGAGATCGTGGATTCGAAGTGTTGGCTCGGCGTCATGAAGCCCGGTTACGGCAAGACGCATCGAGCCTGCGCTTCGCTATGCATTCGCGGCGGTATCCCGCCACTCCTCGCGGTGCATCAGGGCGACGAAGTGGTTCGACAGCTCTTGCTACTCGGCGCCGAGGGTGAGGAAGTGAACCAACGGATTCTGCACGCCGTCGCAGAACCCATCGAAGTCACCGGTGAGGTCTTCGTCGCAGGTGACGTGTGGACGCTACACGCCGACCTCGACTCCCTGGTGAGACTGACTCCTTCCCGCTAGCTCGAAGCGATGCCCCGGCTGTGGCCGAGAGCCAGGGTCGGCGGGCGCGATCTGCTGCGCAGACGTCGCTGAGACGAACGCTGGCGTTTCGGCTAGGCTGGATGTAGATGCGGCAGCTAACCTATCTGAAGCCCGGAGCCCTGCGCTGGGATGAAGTTCCCGAGCCTTCACTCAAGGACTCCACCTCGGCGCTGGTGCGACCTTTCGTCGTTGCCAGATGCGATCTCGATGCCGTCTTCCTGCGCCACAATGTGGCGCGCACGCTGCGGCTCGGCCGTCTGCTCCACCAAGTGGATCCGTCGGTCGCGGACACCGTTGGGACGGACTATCTGAGGGGCCCGTTTCCAATGGGCCACGAATGTGTTGCCGAGGTGCTGGAGGTCGGCGCCGACGTTCATGGCTTCTCGCGGGGTGATCGAGTCGTCGTGCCCTTTCAGATCTCTTGCGGAACGTGTCCCATGTGTACCCGCAGCCTTACTTCGCAATGCGAGACCCACGGCTCGTTCGACATGTTCGGTGGGATAGGCAGAGATACCGCGCGAGGTGGGATGCTCAGCGATGTGGTCCTCGTACCGCAAGCCCAGCGGATGCTCATCCCGGTTCCCGCCTCCCTCGATCCGCTGGACTTGGCCAGTGCGTCGGACAACCTTCCGGACGCGTGGTCACGGGTCGCGCCCGAGCTCCTCGGAAGCCCCGGAAAAGACGTTCTCGTACTCGGTGGTTCGGCTCGCAGCATCAGTCTGTACTGCGTCGCGTTCGCTGTGGCGATGCAGGCCTCACGCGTCGACTACTCGGATCGAAACTCGGAACGGTGCGCTATCGCAAGCAACTTGGGAGCGACGATCGTCGAGGCTCCCGTGGCCGCGACGAGCCGGCGATACGACCTGGTCGTCAACGGCAGTAGCCGCCGGTCCGCAATCGCGGAGTCCATTCGCTGCCTGCGGCCCGGTGGAGTCTGCACGTCCATGAGCATCTACTTCAACAAGTCAGTCCCAGTGCCATTCTTTCAGCTCTACGCGAAGAATCTCACCCTCAAAACCGGGCTTGCGAATCCCATGGCGGACATCCCTCCGATGCTGCAATTCATCGAGGAGCATCGAGTCGACGTGGGCGCCGTAACCAGTCGTCTCGCGGAATGGAATCAAGCACCCGAAGCCTTGTTGGACGACACCACGAAGGTCGTCATACATCGCCCGCCGATGTTTCGCCGCGAGCTATGAGGTCCTCGCGCCCTAGCACGCATCGATCTTCGCGATGTGGCGCGCTGAACCTCCGGGCAGCCCAAAAGCCGACGCCCGGTCTTGGCCGCCGTCTCGACTCAGCGCATCCGTGATTCGGAAACGGGAATCGAATCGCAGGTACGCGGGCGCAAAACCTGCGTCGAGCCGATGAACTCCTCTACGGCGTAGCACTCCTCGATGGCTTTCCGCAGCTCCTGCGTCCACATTCCCTGCCACAGCTCGGCGATCTCCGGCGGCCGGTAAAGCAGAATCATCTCCGCTTCCCCCCGCCGCAACCAGTCCACGGCCGGCTTCTGATCCCAATGTCCATGGGTCACCAGGTGCTGGCGCTCGTGCGGCTGCAAGGTGACATCGCGGTCCGCCAGCGGCAGAAGCCCCAGCCACTGCCCGGCCACGATGTCGCCATCCGTCCTCTCGATCCGCTCCAGGACCGCTGCCGCCTCGTTCTCGGCTTGGAGGTATATCTCGGTGAACATTTCGTGCCGCGTGGGTTGTACCCAGGTGAACCACTGCACCGCCACAAAACCCAAGGCGAGAAGACGCAGCCTCGGCTCTCGGCGAAGCTCAGCGAGCAGGATACCCATGCCCAGGCTCAGGGCCACGCTGAGCTCGAGCAGGTAGTTGACGTTGGCGCCCGCTTTTCCGATGGTGACCGCCGACAACAACGCAAACAACAGGTAGACGGACACGAACGCGCCGAAGTCCCAGGACGGCTCGCGGCGACGCCACCGCCGCAAGAGAAGTGCGATCGCGAGTGTCGCGCCGAGAATCGGAACCGGCAGTCTGCGGCATACGTCGACGGCAAATTCCACGAGCGTGCCCGGTCGCCACACGTTCCAATTGGCGGTCAGCACATGATCGACGAAGCCGCCGCTCAGAATCTGTAGCACCACCGCCGCGAAGCCGACCAGTCCGCCCGTGAGCAGCGCCAGTCGCAGCGCCCGCCCGGGAAGGTCCTGTAACAGCAACCAAACGAAGAGTGCACAGGGAGCTGCCAACGCAAAGGTCTGACGGGTCAGGATCGACGCGGCCAGGAGCATCGCGGCCGGCGCCACGGAGCGGCGTGCGTCCCCCAACAGCCAGGCGATGGCTGCCCAGGAGAGTGCCAATGCAAGTAGATCGACGCGCTGCAACGTCGCCCAGAAGGCAACGTACGGTGTGAATAGAAACGTGACGGCAGAGACGGCCGCCACCAAAGCATCGCCCGTTCGCCGATGCAAGATCCGGCCGATCCACCAGGCCACCGCCAGGGCCGACAGAATCGACACGACGCGACCCCAGGCATAGATCGGCCCGACGAGCGCCGTACCCACGGCCAGCAGTAGCGGATAGACCGGCGGGTAGTTACTCACCGTCCAGGGTGGTCCCGATTCGAGAGGCCGATAGATATTGTCCAGCGCAGCGAGCCGGCGCGCCTGATCCAACAGCGGACCTTCTCCGTAGTCGAGAGGGTACGGGAACGTCACGGCACGCCAAGCATCGAGCAGGAACTCGCTTATCGGCCACAGCGCCACGCCGGCGACGAGCCACGGGACCCAGCGCAGCCTTTCCGAGGGTTCTGATACCGAGGCAGACACCGCGAAACCTTAGCAGTCCGGCCCCGCCACGCCGCGAATCTTGATCTATGCTTCATCGTAGATATCGGGGTGGAATCGATGATGGGAGAATGCAACAAAATCACCAGACGACAAGCCCGGATGTCGCACGGGCTCCCATCCTCGGTCGAGAAGAGCACGCCAGCATGAGCCGAGTGCAGCCCCCCAAAGAGACGGTTCAGCCCTCGATGGGAGAGTCTGCCCTCACGTACCCCATCGCACCGGAGTCGATTCCGGACAGAGTGCTGCAGGAAGGCAACTATGAAGTGAGCTTTGCGCGGGATCGCAGCACCCTGGACGAGATTCTTCGTCTGCGATTCGAGGTCTTCAATGTCGAGCTGAGCGAAGGTCTCGACGAGTCGTGGCAGACCGGCCGCGACCGCGATCCGTTCGATGACGTCTGCCATCACCTATTGGTGAGGAGCCTGCGTGACGGCAAGATCGTCGGCACCTACCGCATGCAGACCAGCGCGATGGCCAATGCGAACCTCGGCTTCTACAGTCAAGCCGAGTTCGATCTCAGGGGCCTGCCCGACTCCGTTCGAGGCGAGTCGGTCGAGCTAGGCCGCGCTTGTGTCGCACAAGAGCACCGCAACAAACACGTACTGTTTCTCCTCTGGAAGGGCCTCGCGCTCTACGTCGCGCACAACCAGCTGCGGTACTTCTTCGGCTGCTGCTCACTCACGTCTCAGGATCCAGTGGAAGGTCGGGCAGTGATGGCGTACCTGGAGAGTGCCGGCCTATTGGTCGATGGGCTGCGCGTCGAGCCTCAGCCTGGGTTCGCCTGCTATCCACCAGAGCTTCCCGCGGATCCTGACTTCGAGGTCGACATCCCGCGACTCTTTCGCACCTATCTACGCCATGGCGCCAAGATCTGCGGACCACCGGCCATCGACCGCGAATTCAAGACGATCGACTATCTCGTACTGTTCGACATCGCCGAGATGAGCGAGAAGCGCCTCCGGATGTTCTTTCGCTAGCGGCGCCTCAAGGTATCTCGACGACCTGTAGCGTCGCGATCCAGGGTGACGGATCGATGCGGGCGCTGCGCCAACGCAAGCCCAGACAAAGATAGGCCCGGAGCGGAGTTCTTCGCGCAGCACATCGTGGGATCGCCGACAGAGTACCCAGCATCGGGAGGCCGGGATCCTGATCGCTGGCTACCCGGTCCTGTCCAGGCGAGCCATCTCACGGGCTGCAAGACTGAAGAGAAGGGCAGCGAGGATCGCCAGGACGACGGGAGCAACTCGATCAGCACGAAACTGCGGTAGTAGACCCGCCCTCAGAGCATCGACCGTCAGAGTGAGTGGATTCCATTCCGCGATGCGCGCCAGCCAGTCGGGCATCTGCTTGGTGGGCACCAACGCCGAGCTGGTGAAGAGCATCGGCATGTTCACCAGATGGACGTAGACAGCCATGGCCTCCTGAGCTCGAGAACGAAGGGCGATGACGCAAGAAAGGCTGGAGAAAGCAGCAGCAAAACAAGCGAGACACAGAACGCCAAACAGTACTTCGGCACCGACGACTCTGACCCGCGCACCGAGGATCCACGCCAGAAGCAGCACAGCGAGAGCCTGGACCAGCAGCCGCATCACGTCGGCCGCGACTTTTCCGGCCAACAACGCCGACGGCCTGGCAGGACTCTGCAGCATGCGCTGTAGGAAGCCCGAATGAAGGTCTCGGATCCATCCGATGCCCGACTGCGAAGCACCGAAGAGGACCGTCATGGCACACACGCCCGGCACCAGGAAGTCGAGATATCGGACCTTTGAAGCCTGGGTGATCTCGTAGCGCTGGAATAGAAAGCCGAAGAAGGCCATCCACAGAAGGGGCTGCACCAAGCTGAAGCTGAGCGTCACCGGCCGCCGGAGTATCTTGAGCCAGGTACGTCGGCAGATCGCCCACACGACTGGCAGCGCCCGAACGCCCGGCGTCATCGGCCGCCTCCGCCTCGCCGAGATCTCCGAGGCTGGAGCGGTGCCAGCTCCTCGGGATCATGTCCGGTGAGCAAACGAAACGAATCAGCCAGACAGCCCCCGCCATGGCCGGCGACCACTTCCGCGGGTCGACCCTGGGCAAGGACCCGCCCTCCGTCCAGCAGCACGACGCGTCCGGAATGCCGCTCGGCGGCGTCGAGCTCATGGGTCACCAACACCACGGCCTGTCCGACACCGGCCCGCCGGGCGAGCTCCGCCCAAAGCGACTCCCTGCCGGGCGCGTCGAGTCCCGCAGTGGGTTCGTCGAGCAAAATCAACTCCGGTTCGGCAATCAACGACGAAGCCAGATGCAGCCGGCGGCGCTGTCCACCCGAAAGCTCGTCGATTCTTCGCGCAGCCACCTGCTGTAGATCGAAGGCATCGACAAGCTCGGCGACCCGTTCTCGACGACGCGCTCCGGTAACGCCGTAGAGCGTGGCCAGCAACTCCAGCGTCTCCACGACATACATCTCGGGATCGAGGGCGGCTTCCTGCCTTGCCAAGGCCAATCGACCGTGCAGATCGCGCAGCCCGGAAGCGACGATCGAATCCGTTCTCCTTCCCAGCACTTCCACTCGGCCGGCGGTTGGGCGCCGAACGGCCGCCAGAATCTCCAGTAGCGTCGACTTGCCCGAACCATTGACGCCCAAGAGGGTCGTCAACTCGCCCCGTCGTATCGTGAGGTCGACGCCGTGTAGTGCCTGCACCCGACCGCGACTGCCTTCGTAGACGTAGTCGACGCCCGACAGTTCCGCCGCCGGCCCCATGGCCACGGAGCTAAACGTCACCCCTCCACCCGGTGTTCCCCGGGGAGAACCCATGGGCAACGACGCTCCCGCTGGCTGAGCAAGGCTTAGCGACGACCCCGCCGGCCGGACAGCGCATCGATCGCATCCCGGTGGTAGTCGTAGAAGAGTCGGCGATTGACGAGCTCGCGACCGAGCCGGCTACAGGCCTCGTTGCCTGGTCGCCCCGACAGACAGTCCTCCAGATCGAGCAGGTCGTCCTCCCGACCCTGCCTATCGGGTTCGGAGTAGCCGTAGAGATCTCGGTACATATCGCCCAGCAACAGCTGACGCAGCTTGCCGAGATTGTTGCGTCCATGGGTGTCGTCGGTGCGCCGCAACGCGTTGCTGCGAAACTCGTCCGAACTCACCATCGTATCGGCGACCCGCAGCAGGCCTTCACGGGAATCGCGACGGACCCAGCGGACGAACTCCTGATCCGCGCGCCCTACATCGGCTCGGCGCAGCAGCGCGGTGAAGAGGACTCCGACGAGCTCCTCTGCTGCCGAGACCGCCGGTTCCTCTTCGTCCGCCGGTGGGTCGGCTTGCCCGCCACGGGGTAGCACGCGGATCGGGATCGCACCGGTACGGCAACCGTTCGCCACCAAATCGAGGCGACCGGGGGAACGGACGCCCACGAGCCGGAATCCAAGCTGCGTCGTGCCGGGCTCGACCGCGTTGAATCGGATGCGGCCCGCCGAGCGGTCCTCGCCGCTCTGCGCCTCCATCCTCACGTGGCGAACGACTACCGTGGCACGGCCTCGGAGGCCGTACTTCTCCGGATAGCCGACCTCGGCGCTCGTGGAGTATGGATCCTTGGAGCGCGAATCGACGTGCAGGTAAATGTGACCCTCGCGGCCACTCTCGATCTCCACGGTCTCGCCGAGGCGGTACCGAACCTCGTCGGCGCCACGGGTCCAAAGACGATAGGACACGTTAGAGCACTCCTGGGACGCTACGGGCGCAACCCCGAGAGCACCAGTCACGAGGAAACCGACGACGAGATGTCCGAGCGCGCGGGGGTAGTCGATGGCAGTAAGCTTCACGCTGTCCCTCCAGGTGTCATGGTCATCTCAGTGTACCTTCGCGCACGGCATTCATGAGATCTTCATTCCTGCCCTACCGGCCTCGATTCGCCATCCTCTATGCTCGGACCCCAACCGACCCGCGATAGATATGCAGAACTCGAACTCCCCATCCGATGCTCCCCGAAACCCAGCGTCCGAGATCGGCTTCAGCCGGCGGACGTTCCTTCGCTACGTCGGCGCCGGCGCAGCCACTTTGGTCCTCGGGAATTCCAACAGGCTCCTCGCCGAGCTGCCCTCTTCCCGGGCCTGGGTGTTACCCGATGGCAAGCCCAACTGGAAGCCACCGGCTTATCCCGTACCCCTGCCCGGAGATCCGGGTGACGCCGGAGACGATCGTCTCCGACTGGCTTCGTACGAGGTGATCGACGACCTCGTCTTGCCGGAGGGCTTCGAGTACGAAGTCTTGGCCCGGTTCGGCGACATCTTCGGCCCGGACGACTCGCCGACGCGGCAGATCCGTTTCGGCTACAACTGTGACTACACCGGCCTCGTACCGGTAGCAGATCAAGAAGATCAGTTCTGGCTACTGGTCAACCACGAATACGTCTCGGCGAGACCGTGGCTCGATGTGTACGAGACGATCTACGGACAGCGGCCGCCCACGTTCCGTCTCGTGGCGGACCACAACGACCCACCGATGTTCAAACGAGGGATCTTCTCTATCGACGGCTGGAGCTTCGAGGCCTTCGCCGGCAACGCCGTAGATGTGAACGATCCGGAACAGTGGGCCCGCGTACCCGATGCTGTCAAGGCGAAGGCGCGGGCCAACGCAGAACGAATCCTCGACGAAGTAGGCGTTTCGGTCTTGCGGGTCCGGCGACGGGATGACGGTGGGTTCGAGGTCGTCGCCGACGCCGACGATCACCGTCGCATCAGCGCCTTCCGACGACACAACATTCCTGGCGGACCGGCGGTTCATTCGAGATTCACCGGCCCGGCGGTGCCGCTCTTCGATCGACAGCCTCACGGCACCATGACCAACTGCTCGGGTGGCACCACGCCCTGGGGAACTTTCCTCACATGCGAGGAGAACTACTACAACGAGGTCGACGAGGACGTCAGCCCCGAAGGCCGGCTCATCGAATCGCGAAAGAGCTGGTATGGCGCACGCGGAGATAAAGTGAACGGCTTGTACATCTTCGACAACGAGGTACCACCCAACATCTCCGGTAACGGCCACTTGCTGGAAGATCGTCTCGACGGACGGCATTTCGGCTGGGTGACCGAGATCGAACCGACGACCGGCCACCTGCGCAAGCACACCGGACTCGGACGATTTCGCCACGAGAACGTAACGCTACGGGTCGAGGCAGGGAAGCGTCTGGCCGCCTACATGGGCGACGACCGCCGCGGTGGACACATCTGGAAGTTCGTTTCGGACGAGGTGGTGAGGAACCCGTCCGATCCGGACACCTCGCGTCTGCTGGAGAAGGGAACGCTCTACGTCGCCCGCTTCGAGCCAGACTTCACGGGTCGCTGGATTCCCCTCGACGCGGAGACGCCCCTACGACGCCCGGAGCCCGAGCAGTGTTTCTCCGGTCACATGCAGGTGCCCTCGCGGTTCGTCGGCGGATCGGTCTCGGTGGGCAATCCGGACCGAGACCGGCCGGACATCGAAGTAGACAATTGGATCTCGATCATCGAATCGTTCACCGGCAAGAGCTTCGAGGACTCGACACTCGCCGACCTGGTGCGACCTCACGCGGGAGTGGGCTCCCGCCTGAGCGCGGCCGAGTGGCATCGCCTGGTCAACGGAATCCTCGCGATGGATGCGTTCCTCATGGCCAACGCTTGCGGCGGTACTCCGACGGCTCGTCCCGAGGATCTCGAGGTGCATCCCGTCGATCGTTCGGTGTTCATCGCGTTCACCGATGCCACAGACTCTTCCGACGGCTCACCGGATCGGCGCATTTTCCCCGACTCGGCGATGGAGAACAGCCGCCAATACGGAGCCATCTATCGACTGATCGAAGATGGAGGCGACGGGGCGGATTCCGATCCCGCAGCCACCACCTTCACTTGGGGAAAGTTCATCAGCTCCGGCGAGGTAGCCGATCATGGGGGTGGCTTTGCGTGCGCCGACAATCTCGTATTCGACGTCGACGCCAACCTATGGGTCGTCACTGATATCTCGACGACCTCTCAAAATTTCCCGACGTCCCGCGTTGTAACCGACGGGACCAATCCGGGAGGCAAGACGTTTCCGGGCGTGTTTGGCAACAATGCGATGTTCATGCTCCCGACCCGCGGCGCCGCTACCGGCCTGCCCCATCTCTTCGCACTGGCTCCCATAGAGGCCGAGCTGTGTGGACCGACCTTTTCAGACGATGGTCAGGCGCTGATCCTGTCGGTCCAACATCCGGGTGAAGACGACGCGACTCGCCGAGATGGCGAGCTCGAGGTACAGCGTCACGTGGTCCACGACCGGAACAATCGCCCGTTCGAACAAACCCGCAAAATCCCCGTCGGCTCGAATTTCCCGGCCGGAGATCCGAACACGCCGCCACGTCCAGCCGTGGTATGCATTCGACGGCTGGACGACGAGGCCTAGGCACCGCGGCAGCTGGCGCTACTCGCACGGCCGCTCGCCAGCGTACCTTTCCAGCAGCGGCAGGTTCGGCGCCCGATGATGGTAACCTCGTGATGGCTGATTCTCGTCAGCGGGCCCGTGACGGCTCCAACAGATATCCTTGGGATCTCTAGCGATCTCCTGGAGGACTGCCCCCCATGCCCAGTCAGAACGACACATCTGGTCTTCACCAGGATTCTGGTGAATTTGCGCGCCTGGATCTGGTCAACCTAGCGCAGGGCGCCGACCGCCTCTCTCTACGCCTTCTGGCCAAGGCTGTGGAAACCATGAGTCTCGGCGTGACGATCACCGATCGTGAGGGCCGGATCGTCTACGTCAACCCGGCCGACGCCCGGCAGCATGGCTATCGAGTCGACGAGCTACTCGGCGCCAGCGCCACGGTCTATGCCGACGGCGTCGAGCCCACCGACGTCGTGCTGGCAGAGGACGAAGACGAGCCCGGTGACGAGCCTTGGAGCCGAGAACGCCTCAACATCAAGAAGGAAGGCGACATCTTTCCGGTACGTCTTGTGTCGGACCGGCTCTACGATCGCCGCCGCAGGCCCCTGGGTACGGTGACGCTGTGCGAAGACATCACGGAACGGCGCGCCGTGGAACGGATGAAGCAGGAGTTCTTGTCGACCGTCAGCCACGAGCTACGAACGCCGTTGACGTCGATCATCGCCTCCCTGGATCTGCTGGGTGACGAGCGGTTGCAGGATCCGGAGCGCCGGGCGCAACTCCTCGACGTGGCACATCGCAACAGTCATCGTTTACTCGGGCTGATCAACGACCTGCTCGATCTGCAGAAGCTCAAGGCGCGCAAGATGTCGTTCACCATGAGGCCGACCTTGCCGCTGCCTGTGGTGGAAGAAACCTTGGCCGGTATGGCTTCGCTGGCGGACCGATCGAGCATTGCGCTGTCGGCAAGAGTCGAAGAGCATGCCGACGCCAACTGGATCTCGTGCGACAAAGGGCGACTGCTGCAAGTTCTGACCAACCTGCTGTCCAACGCCATCAAATTCTCGCCTCGAGGCAGCGAGGTCTCGGTGACCTTGGTCGTAGATGCAGGCGGCGGCTCCCTCGGCGGTGACGCAGTGCGCATCTCCGTGGCCGATCAGGGTCCGGGTATTCCCGAAGATTTCCAGAAGCGGCTCTTCGACCAGTTCAGCCAGGCCGACCGTTCGAACGCCAAGCCGGGAGGCTCCGGGCTGGGACTGTCCATCGCTCGGGGTATGGTCGAGGGCATGGATGGGAGGTTGCGTTTCGACACGGGACCGAAAGGCACGACCTTTCACGTCGTGTTCGACCGACTGGCGTCCGAAGCAGCACCACCTTCGAACCCCGGTGCGAACGGCCAGACATCTGATTCGCCGAAGTTCGATCAAGGTTGATATCTTCGGCGGCCGCGGCCGCTACCGACCTCGAAGCACCGATTCACCATGCCCGGCTCCATCGTAAAGACATTGCCTACGCCGCCCGCTCCGGCCAGCCGGTGGCTTCTGGCAGCCCGGATCCTAGGCTTCGGTGTCGTCTTGCTCTCCCTGCGATGGATCGTGCTTCGACTCGGCGCCGATGGAGCGGAGCTCGCGAGCTTTCGTCCGAGCCCAGGCTTCCTCGCCCTCGCGGCCCTGGCGGTGCCCCTCTGGTCCTCGGTGGGCTTGGTACCCGCCTCGGCCTGGGCCCGACTCCTCGAAGTGCTGGCGGGAGACTACGCCGACCGCAGGCGGGACGTGCGCATCTTCGCACGGCTGCAGATTTCCAAGTATCTCCCGGGCCATGCCTTTCAGGTCGCGCGTCACGCGGTCACGCGCAGCGCCGGGCGTGGCGAAGGGGTGTGGGAACGGCGCGACTCGGTACCGCATACCGCCCTGGGCGCCGCCGCCACATGTGAAGCCCTGGGCATGATCACCGCCGCTGCAGCTCTGGCGTTCGTCGCGTTCGGGCTGGCCGTCTCGGTAGGTGCCGTCGGGCTCGGATTCGAGCTCCCACGCCCCGTTCTCGTGGGAGTGCCGGTGATCGCCGTGGGCATGGCTCTCACCATTCCCTGGCTTCTCTCGCGGCTTGCCGGAAGTCGCTGGCTTCCGGGCGTCGTGCCCCACGAGAGCCGCGCACTCTTGCCGAGCTTCGGTCTGTACGCGATCGAGAAAGCCCTCGCCGGCCTGATTTTGGGTTCGCTTCTCGCAACGACCTCAGATCAAGCTCTGGTGGCTTGCCTCTTGGCCGCGACGGCAGCCTATCCGCTGGCCTGGCTGACCGGATTCCTGACTCCGGCCACTCCGGCGGGGGCAGGGGCTGTAGAAGCCGTGCTGGTGGCCATCCTCGGCAGTCGCTACGGAGCCGTCGAAGTGTTGGCCGCCGCGGTCGGCCTGCGGCTCGTGATGGTGGCGGGCGATGCGCTTCTCGCGCTGGCCGCCTACATGACGAGAGATGCGGCACCCCTCGGGGAGCCCGCTCGATGACACCATACCCGAGAGACGATCGCCGGGCGCAGGTCCTGGTCGTCGGAGCGGGGCCTTACGGCATCGCCGTGGCGCAGGAGCTCCACTGCCGAGGACTCGACGTCGTAGTCATCGGCCGTCCGTTCGAGACATGGCATCGGCACACACTGGACGTGATGAATCTGCGCTCCGATCCAAGGGGCAGCTCCGTCTGGTCGCCGGACGCTCGCTTTGACTTCCCCACCTTCCTTCGGAGAATCGGCCATACAGCAGGCGAGCACGACATCGTGCCCGTCTCGCTATTTCGCCGATACCTCAGCGAGGTCGAACATCAGCTTCCGTTCCCCGTCGTACAAGGGATCGTCGAAGAGTTGGCCAGTGGCAACGACGGCTACGGTTTCGAAGCTTTGGGCCGACTCGATTCGCGGACAAAGGCGCGACAGATCCGTAGCTTCCGAGTCAGTGCCGATGTCGCCGTGATCGCCACCGGGCTCGGTAGCCATCGTCATCTGCCTGCGGCTTTTCGAGAGCTGCCCGCAGACCGCGTCGCTCACAGTTGGGACACCGAGCGTATTCAGGCGACCCGCAGTCGCCGGGTCTTGGTCGTCGGTACGGGTCAGTCCGCTGCCGAGTCGGTCTTGTCTTTGACCACGGAAACCGAAAACGGTCCCGCCAACGAGGTCAGCTGGGCCGTCAAACGACCGCCACTGTTCTTTCGTGAGCCCCTACGCCTTCCGACCCCGCTGTTCAAGCTGGTGTTGGCGGGCTCACACCTGATCTACAGACTTCCCCCACCCATTCTGCGCACACTGGGAAAGGCCACGTTTCGCACGACGATTACGCCGACCCTGAAACGGGTCTGGCTGGATCCGTCGGTGGAGAAACTCACGGCAGATGCAGAGGGCCTGGGACTGACGCTCGAAGCCAGCGGTATTCGCTGCCGAGTCGACGGAAGGCTCTACGATCAGATCGTGTCGGCAACCGGCTACCGTTACTCCCTCTTGGGATTGCCATTCCTGTCGGATCCGCTGGCCAGCCGACTCGGCGGGGCTGACAAACCGCCAGCCCTGGCAGCCGATTTCTCCTGCGCAGTGCCCGATCTATATCTCGTCGGTGGAATCGCCGAACCCACCCACGGTCCTGCCATGCGTTTCGTCCTGGGTGCCCGCCACGCCGCACGCCGGGTCGGTGAGCGGCTAGAAGCGCGCTTCCAGGCCCAGGCCGCATAGACGAGCCTGACCCGAGACGACGGCGGACGAGCCGGTCGGGTCGCTGCTGCTCAGCCCAAAAATCGAACCTCTGCGATCACGTAATGTGGCTCGTAAGGTCGAGCGTATTGAATAACACTCGTTCGAGGAACCGCCCCACACCCCACGCCGCCGGGCCTTCCAGCCGCCCACCGCACGCCGGCCGCGTGAGAAAAGAGGAGAGAGAGGAATTCATACGTGGGTGCGTCATCACCGGGTTCATTCGGCCCATGAGCGAACCCGGAGGGCTGGCCCAGCTATCTGACGCTCCCGATCGCCGACCTGATTATTTTGGTCGGCGTTTTTTTGTTTGCTTCGCCTCGGCTACCGGGTCAACCAGTACACGCGTTCCGGCGAGACGGACGCCGACGATTCGACTGCCGCCGTGGTGTGATCTGGGTTCGGGACGGCGGTAGCGTCAAGCGACGAAGTTTGCTTCGCCTCGGCTACCGGGTCAACCAGTACACGCGTTCCGGCGAGACGGACGCCGACGATTCGACTGCCGCCGTGGTGTGATCTGGGTTCGGGACGGCGGTAGCGTCCAGCGACGAAGATGCCCAGTAGCAGGCGACGAGTGCCGCAACCGCTACCAACACGGTCTCACGAATCCGTGGGTCGAATTGCAGCCGGAGCCCGAGTCGATGCAGACCTCGGGTGAAGCTCGGGAGACCCATGGCGGTGACCTTGTAATGGTTTCGCGGAGGATAGTGATGTGACATCTGGGCTCTCCTATCGAGAAGTGGCTTGCTGATCGAGTCAAACATCGATCATGCATAGAGAGTGTAGGCCGCCCCGAGGTGCAGGACGATCGGCTACCTACGCCTCGTAGCGTCGGCTCCGGAGCGCAGTCCTTGTCAGCGAAGATCTCGATCTTGTAGGACTGTGACGCATGGGGTACGCCGCTTGGCCCCAGCACGAGACGCCGGTACGATGCTCATCAAGGAAGTGTGACGTCGTACGTCCCGAGGGTCGGGACGAGCTGCTGACAACGAGAACCGTGGAGTCGTCCGAGGCGTGAGTCCCGAGAACCCCACGATCGGCCCCTGGCGCATCGGTGAAGAGCTGGGACGTGGCGGTATGGGGGTCGTGTACCGTGCCGAGCGCGCGGACGGACACTTCCAGCAGACCGGTGCTCTGAAGCTCGTCTCCGGTCTCGAGCGCGGTAGCAACGTGGCGCGTTTCGAGCGCGAACGCCAGATCCTGGCGGGGCTCGATCACCCGGGCATCGCTCGTCTCCTCGACGGCGGGCTGACCGACGACGATCGGCCCTATCTGGTCATGGAGCTGGTCGACGGCGAGCCCATTGATCGATACTGCGATCGCAACAACCTCCGGCTGCCTGAGCGACTTCGTCTCTTCCTCGACATCTGCGACGCCGTGGAATCAGCCCACCGATCCCTGGTGGTCCATCGCGATCTGAAGCCACACAACATCCTGGTCACACCCGAAGGTCGGGTCAAGCTGCTCGATTTCGGCATTGCCAAGCTGCTCGATGAGGCCCAGGACCGGCCCTCGCGCGATGCGAAATCCACGACCGCGGTGGATGGCGAGAAGCCAGCCGCAACACCACCCGACCTGACCGCTTGGCTGCTCACGCCGGAGTTCGCCAGTCCGGAGCAATTCCGAAACGAGCCGATCACGGTGGCTTCTGACGTGTACCAACTCGGTCTGGTGCTCTACGTTCTGCTGACCGGGCGCAAGGCGATCGATCTGAGCGATGCCGCAGCAGCGGCCTGGCCGGCCATCGTCTGTGCTCGGCGGCCTCAGCCTCCGTCTCGCACGGCGCGCCGGGAAGGCTCCCCCGTCGCACCCCGGCTCTTGACCGGAGACCTCGACGCCATCGTCCGCCGCGCGCTCCGCAAGTCACCCCACGATCGCTACCAGGCCGTGGGAGCGCTGGCGGAAGACCTTCGTCGACATCTCGCGAGCCAGCCGGTACAGGCCCACCCTGCCAGCTGGCCCTACTCTCTACGCAAGTTCGTCGGTCGGCATACGGCAGGCGTCGCCACGGCGTCGATCGCCGCAGCGCTGCTGATATCGATGTCGGTATTCCACACCACGCGACTGGCCGCGGAACGAGACGCAGCCCGGCAGGCAGCCCACCAGGCCGAGCAAGCACGGGTCGCGGCAGAGAAGGCTCGCCAAGAGGCGGAGGAAGTCTCGCGGTACTTGGTGGACATCTTCCGAGTGGCCGATCCGCGAAGGGCACCCGGGGCCTCGGTGACCGCACGCCAGCTGCTCGATCAAGGAGCTGAACGGATCGATCGACAGCTCGCCGATCAGCCGAATGCTCGCGCCCGCCTGCTCCAGACGATGGCCGTCGTATATCGCAACCTCGGCCTGTACCAAGAGGCGGCACGCCTTCTGCTGGACGTGGCCGAGCTCCGAGAGGCGGGCGTCGGTGACAACGTGGACCGGGTGACCACCTGGAACCTGCTGTCCTCGGTTCGCTGGCGTCAGATGCACTTCGACGAGGCGAAGACTTTTGCAGAAAGAGCATTGGATGAGCTCGCCGACCACGAGCGCGGCTCCGAAGCCGCAACGACATTCCGCATGCTCGGCAACATCGAGGCGGCGGGTGGCAATTGGAGCGAAGCTGCGGCATGGTACCGACACGCGCTCGATGCGGCCGTCGAGCGCGATCCCCAGAGTCTCAACAATCTCGGTGTGGCACTTTTCGAATCGGGACAGTTGGATGACGCCGAAGCGATTCACCAGGAGAACCTGACGTTACGCCGAGAACTCCATGGTCCCGTCCACAACGGCGTCGGTCAGAGCCTCTACAACCTGGGTGAGGTCCTGTTGAGCCGCGGCGACAGCTCGGCGGCCCTCGACAGCTTCCAGCAAGCGGTCGAAACCTACGAGCAGGTCTATTCCGAGAGCCATAACGCCACGGCCGAGGCCCTGCGCGGCCTGGGCCGGGCCTATGAATCTCTCGACCGACATCGCCCTGCGGCCGAGGCCCACGCCAAAGCGCTACAGCTTCGAGTCGAGGCGCTACCCGAAGGACACCCTGCGATCGCCCAAAGCCATCTCGACATCGGGCGAGTGCTACGCGACCTCGGAGAAAAAGCCGAAGCGTTGCGGCATGCCGAGGATGCCTTGCGCATCTTCGAAGAACATCCCGTGTCGACCCGCGCCGATCGGATCCGCAGTCGTGTTCTACTCGCCCAGCTCCACCTCGATGCTGCGCAGATCCAACGAACGGCGGACGTCCTGCGCCCCGTCGGCGCTTTGCGACGGGAGCCGGAGCACGAGGAATCCGACGTCCGGGACCTGCTCGATGAGCTGTCCCAGCGGCTGCGCGACGCAGACCTCGAAGTGATGGCCTCGAGCCTCGTGAGACCGGAATCCGACGACGACTCGTAGCGAGATAGTCCACCGCTTGACCATTCCCTTCCGCTCGTTTCGGGCCTTCCCGACCCTGGACGGCGTTGCTTCTCTTCGAAATAGCTCTGCTATTCCTCGTCGGTGCGCCTTGTCAGGACCAAGAAACTCCACGAAACAAACAGGACGGCTCTAGTCAATCGGTGCACTCTAGAGTTCGCCGAGGACCTCTTCGATGGCATCAAAGACGCGATGAGCCTCGTCGTCCGTTACCACGTACGGCGGCAGGAAATAGACGACGTTGCCCAGCGGTCGCAACAGCACGCCCCGGTCCAGGAAAGCGCCATACAATCTGGGCCCCAAGTCGTCGAGGTATCCGCCGGCTCCTTCCGGCTCCACTTCCAGCGCGGCGATGGCTCCCATTCCCCGGGTCGTCTTCACGCGAGGATGGCCGGCCAGATGCTCGAGTCGCTCGCCGAACAGGGCAGCCAGCTCCCCAACGCGGGTCATGCGCTGTTCCTCGTCGAACAGCTTCAGACTTTCCAGACCGACGGCGCAGGCCAACGCATTGCCGGTGTAGGAATGACCGTGGAAGAAGGTTCTGGATCGGTCGTCCGAAAGAAATGTATCGAAGAGCTCGTCTGTTGCCAACGTTGCGGCCAGAGGTAGATAGCCGCCGGTGAGGGCCTTCGATACGCACAGCAGGTCGGGTTCGACCACACCGAAGTCGAGACCGTCCGGCGGGTACTCGCAAGCGAAGAAGCGTCCGGTACGGCCAAAGCCGGTAAAGATCTCGTCGGCGATCAACGGCACGCCATGCTGGCGGGTGAGACGGCGTACCTCGTGGAGGAAGTCCGGCGGGTGCATGAGCATCCCGGCGGCGCCCTGGACCAGGGGCTCCACGAGAACCGCCGCGACGCGCTCGCCCTCCCGATCGAGCAAGGTCTGCAGATCCTCGCCGCAATCCGCGCGATGACTCGACGTCGGAGTGGCCACACGACGTACTTCGCAGAACAGGTCGGAGAATGCGCCGTGGAATGCCGCCACGCCACCCGCCGCCATGGCGCCGAACGTGTCGCCATGGTAGGCGTCGTCGAGAGCAATGAAGAGTGTGCGCTGCGGTTCGCCTCGATGTCGCCACGCCTGATAGGCCATCTTCATCGCCGCTTCGACGGCCGTGGACCCATCGTCGGAATAGAAGACCCGCGTGAGATCACCCGGTGCTCGCGCCACCAGCTCGGCCGCCAGGCGCGCACCGGGTTCGTGCGTGAAGCCTGCGAAGATCACGTGTTCCAACTCGGAAGCCTGGCGTGCCAGAGCTTCGTTCAGCCGCGGGTGACTGTGCCCGTGACAGTTCACCCACCACGACGAGATACCGTCGAGTATTCGTCGGCCGTCGGCCGTCTCCAGCCACACTCCCTTACCCCGAAAGATGGGTATCGGTGGCGGGGCGGTCTTCATTTGTGTGTAGGGATGCCACAGATGGCGCAGGTCGAGCTCCAGCCAGTCGGGAGCTCTTCCCGGGGAAGACGAAGTGCGTGGATCGGTCATCGGGCGTACCCTATCGTCATGACGAGCCGCGCTGGTCGACCGTCCACGACCCATCTGCCTCCGCAGGAGAATCCTCCTCCGACGGTCCTCGCGTGGCTGGTGGAGCGCTTTCCACAGATCGCGGAAGCGACCTGGCGATCGAGGATGGAGCGTGGTCTCGTGACACGGCGGGATGGATCGCCACTGGATGTCGCATCACCCTACGAGGCCCACCTTCAGGTGCGGTACTACCGAGAGACAGCAGAAGAACCGCGGGTACCGTTTGTCGAGCGAATCGTCTTCGAAGACGAGCATCTGCTGGTAGCGGACAAGCCGCCGTTCTTGCCTGTGACGCCGAGCGGCTCTTTCGTGCGGGAATGTCTGCTGGGCCGGCTGACCACTCGCCGCGATGAACCCGACCTGGCTCCGGTCCACCGGCTCGACCGCGCCACCAGCGGTCTGGTGATCTTCAGCAAGAGGCGAGAGGACCGAGGTGCCTACGCCCGACGATTCGCCCAGGGCTGCGTGGTGAAGATCTACGAAGCGATCGCCGAAATCGGTGCCGATCGACACGCCGAACGATGGACGGTGGAGAGCCGCATCATCCCAGGCAGTCCCTTCTTCCGCATGCGAGAGGATCCGAATGCGGCGGAACCGAACAGTCGGACCGAAATCGAGAGGCTCGAAGTCCGAACGGTAGGCCACGTCGACCACGGCCGGTTCCGGCTGCGCCCTCAGACCGGCAAGAAGCACCAGCTCCGCGTTCACATGGCCTCGTCGGGCCTCGGCATCCTCGGTGACCGCTTCTATCCCGAGCTACTTCCGGAAGCTACTGACGACTTCGAGGCACCACTCCATCTGGTGGCCACGGAGCTTCGATTCGACGATCCGGTCACCGGCGTGGCACGGCATTTCATCAGCAGCTACGACGTCCGTTCGCTGCCCTTACCCTCCGACGGGTAGGTACCGCCGGACCGGACCACCAACAGCGTCAGGTCGTCCTCTTGGTCTCGATCGCCGACGAAGGCACCGAGGCCTTCCAGCAGCAGGTTCCTCGCCTCTTCGGCTCCGAGACCCGCCGTCGCGGCGAGCATGGCCTCCCAACGCTCGAAACCGAGCACCTCGCCCGACTTCGACACCGCTTCGACGATGCCGTCGGACAGCAGGACCCAGAGATCGCCTTCCTCCAGATCCACCGTCTGAGTATGGAACTCTGCAGGCAAACCGATACCGAGGGGTCGCGCTCCAGCGGGTGGAGCGAGCACTCGACCGTCGCTACATACCCGATAGGGCGGAACATGACCCGCGTTGGTGATCTCCACCACGCCTCGCTCGAGGTCGAAACGACAATGAACGAGGGTGACGAAAGTACGCGGCTCCGTGTTGTCGCGTAGCTGGCGGTCCATTCGCTCCAAGAGCTCCACGGTTTCGGGCTGCTCGGCTGCCAGAGCCGAGAGCAGAGTCTTGGCCGCGGCCATTACGATGCCGGTTCCCAGCCCATGTCCCGAGACATCGGCGACCACCACGTCGAGGTGAGACTCGCCGCCCTCGAAGTGATAGAAGTCACCGCCGATGGCCTGGGCAGGTTCGAAGTAGGACGCGATACCCAGACCGGCGAAGGCAAAGTCCGCATCCGGCAGCAGACTCTTCTGGAGATCCCTCGCTGTGGCCAGCTCCCGGTCCACCGCTTCGCGAGCCGCCCGCTCGTCCACCGCACTCTCGAGATGTTCGGCCATGCGGTTGTATCCGCGAATCAGCTCAGACAGCTGATCGTGCCCTTTGAGCTGTGCCCGATGGTCGAACTCACCATCCTCCAGCTTGCCGAACGCCATCGCGAGCCGTGCAGTCGCGCGAGCGATGCGCCACACCAAGAAGGCCGCCAAAAGGGCTGCCGCAAACCACAGAACGGAGGTGGAGATGGCAAGCGCGGTCAGGAGTCCCAAGGACAAGAGGCTGAGCTCCCGATTGACTCTCACGCCCTCTTCGCCGGCGAGCTCCACTGCCTCCCGCGCGACGGAGGTGCGCAGAAGATAGACGAACTCCTGGTCGTCGTCGGGCTCCAGAGCGCCGTGCCAATCTTCTGCCAGCCAGTCTATGTAGGGATATTGGACGCTACGCACCAGGAAGACCACAGGCCAAGCGAACGGTCCGCCGACACCCGGATCGACCGGCGCCGGCAAGCTGACTCCATTGTCGTCCTGGCTGCCGCCGATCCTGACGTTGTTGTCCTCCACCGTCACGCCGTCGATCTCCTGGTACGGATCATCGGCGCCCGGAAACGCCAAGCTGAGGCGCGTTCTCGATTCCAGGAGTTTCTGGAGCACCGGCTCGAAGGGTATGCGAGCCAGCGTTACCCCGCGGGTGCTGCGCTCCACCACCATCAGATCTGCACGTTCCGCGACGACGCCGACAGCCACGAGATCCAGCTGCACCCGCCCGGGAGGCAGCAGTACATCGGGATCCGAGGAACCCGTCGTCCAGGCCTCGCCTCGGGGATTGCGATGCACCAGCTCCATGCCCGGCATCAAGGTCGCTATTCCGTCGAGCACCGCCTGTTCTTCGCCGCGGCCCTGCGCCAGCTCCGCGTCGGCCTCGAGCACGAGGTTGCGAAGCTCCAGAACCAGCCGGTCCAGCTCGCGATCCGCACGCAGTGCCGCCACGTGTCCAGCTCCGATCCAAAGCGAGCCGAAGACGAGCAGGAAAAGCAGCGGCAGGGGTACCAAACCGAGGAGCAGGTACGACACGAGCAAGCGACGCCCGACACGCCATAGAAGGCGCTGAAGCACGAAGCGGACACCGAAGAAGAAAAGGTAGCCGAATGCGCCCACGATGCAGAGCGCGCCCACGGGAAAGAAACCGTTCAGTGCAACGTCGGCGACGTCCAGCAATGCAACACCGACGCCGACGAGAAAAACAGCGGCGGCGATAGCGAGGCGAACGAGCCAGCGGCGGACGACGGCATGCATGGCCCCAGCGTAACGCACCACTCCGGTCTTCGGCAGTCTTGATTTACGCCTTATTACCGCATATCATCCCAAGATGACTCCGGCGGCCACAGGTCGAGCCCCGGCTCCGAAAGGAAGGGCTGCGGCGCACAATCCTCAGAACCGCTTCGATCGTCTGGAGATCGAGAGTGAGGTTCCGGGCCCTGATCGCGTAGCGACGCAGTATCTCCGCGATGCGTCACGCTCGCTGATCAGCCGCAACCAGAGCCCCGACGTACCGTTCGACGTGTCGTTGAACCCCTATCGGGGCTGCGAGCACGGGTGCGCCTACTGCTACGCCAGGCCCAGCCATGAGTATCTGGGTTTCTCCGCAGGGCTCGACTTCGAGAGCCGTATCCTCGTGAAGGAAGACGCCCCGGAGCTCCTGCGAAGAGAGCTCACATCGCCCAACTGGGCTCCCCAAACACTCGCTCTCTCGGGCATCACCGATCCCTATCAGCCGGTTGAGAAGAAACTAAGAGTGACACGTCGCTGCCTGGAAGTCTTGGCGGAGATGCGCCATCCAGTGGGGCTGATCACGAAAAACGCTCTGGTGACGCGCGACATCGACCTCCTCGCGGAGTTGGCAAAATACGAAGCAGTGCGCGTCAATGTGTCGGTGACCACGCTCGATGGTGGCCTGTCAGCCAAAATGGAGCCCAGGGCCTCGCATCCACGCCGACGGCTCGACGCGGTATCCAAGCTCGCCGACGCCGGGATCCCGGTGGGAGTGATGGTGGCGCCCGTAGTGCCGGGTCTCACGGATCACGAAATCCCATCCATCGTGGAGGCGGCGGCTCGGGCGGGCGCCGACGGCGCCGCCTATCTGGTGATGCGCTTGCCCGGGCCCGTGGAAGGGATCTTCCTCAGCTGGTTGGAGCGCCATTTTCCCGATCGAAAAGGCAAGGTCATCTCCCGATTGCTGTCGCTCCGCGAGGGCAAGCTCTCCGACAGCCGTTTCGGTACCCGCATGCGCGGCCACGGAGCATTCGCTCAGCATATGCGCCGGGCTTTTCAACTGGCAGTACGTCGCCATGGACTCGACCGGGACCTGCCGCCCTTGAGAACGGACGCCTTCCGCGCTCCTGGGCGACAGATGGGGCTTTTTCCTTCCTGACGAGTCTGCGCCCGGCCTCTCTTGCAGAGGCATCGTCTCGATCGACACGGTGTATCCAGACCGACACGGTGTATCCCGACACAGTGTCCCGACCGGCACGACGAGCCGGTGCGTTCAGGGTTCCGAGCTGCCGGGACACTCCTGCTCTGAGAGGTATCCGAGTGCACAGAGCGCCTGTCGGTCCGCCGTTTCGGTCTGGACTCTTTTCGCCTCGGCGAGGAGGGGTGGCGAGCAGTCTTCGAACGCTTGCTCGAGTCTCCGGCCGATGAGCGCATCTGGTCGGGTTTTGGTCAACGGTTGCCGCGGAAATCCGGCGAAATGAGCATTGCGCTGAAGCACCGGCCGTGCCATCTGCACTCCAAGACAGCGAGGATCGCCGCTCTCGCCGAGACGACTCGGTGAGACACAGTCGTCCACCTCGATTCGCAACCTGCTGCCCTCTGCGTGCTCCGGCAGATCGAGCTCCACCCATCGGGTGGGAATTTCACGTTTCAACAGTACACCATCCGATCCATACAAACGAATCGTCCTGGGTTGGTGGAAGGCCAGGAGACGAAGCGCCCCGCGCCCGCCCGCGGCACCGAACGGCAAGTCGAACTCCGCCGAGCGGGAGATCCAGGCTCCTCCGGGATCGATCGACGGCAGCTCTTGGAGAGACCAGATGAGGTCCTCGCCCGTGTCGGCCAGGAGCATCTTCATCCGCGAGCCGGAATCCCAAGTTTCGGCACAGACCGGTCTCGGTGCCTCGGCGGAAACTGCGACCGCGCTCTCGGAGTGCGAGCCATCCGAGGCTAGCCACGGCCTCAAGCTCCGACCCGAGGCCCCTGGGAGGGGCGGTAGGCCCATCACGTCCAGAAGGGTCGGAGCGATGTCGATCGAGCGCACGGCGGTCGCGACTCGACCGGGAGTTGCGTCGGGTATGCGCACCAACAAGGGCACTCGCAAATGCTCGGGAAAGAGCTGAGTATGCAGGTACCGACCGTGCTCCAAGAACTCTTCGCCGTGGTCCGCTGTCACGACGAGCACGATCTCCTCGTCGAGACCCAGATCCTTCAGCTCCGACCAGAGTCTTCCGAGCACTTCGTCGGCATACCGAATACCCTCGTCGTACCGAGCCGCGAAATACTTGGCCTCGGCGTCACTACTGCCGCGACGGTCGGCATTGACGTCGAGTAGCGTAGCTGCGGACGCCGGATCGGAAGTCGGAGGCTCACCGGACGTGAACATGCCGCGGAAAGGAGGAGGAGGCTCGTAGGGATCGTGGACCGAGTACGTGTGGAGAAAGAGCAGAAAGCGCTCATCCGGCCTGTCGGCCATGAGGCGTAGAAAGTCCAAACCTCGGCCCACGGTACGTTCTATATCGGTCGAGCTGGTCGAATGCGGATCCGTCCACACCTCGAAGCCACGCCGGAAGCCGTACATGCCGGATGCGTATCCACCTTCTGTATGTCCCGCGGTTCGGAAACCAGCCTCCTGGAAGATCTCAGGAAACGTCGGAATCTCGTTGGACAGGCCATGCCCTGTCGGCGGAACGGGACCCCGGGCCGTGGGAAAGAACTGCGACGGAAAGAGCGACGTGAACATCGCCAGGTGGGACGTCAGAGTGGACGGGGCCTGGGCTATGGCGATGTCGAAAACGACGCTTTCTCGTGCCAACGCGTCCAAATGTGGACTGGTATCGCGGGAGTAGCCGTAGATACCGAGATGATCGGCTCGCAGAGTGTCGATGGAGACCAGAACCGCGCCACGGGGGCGGCCACGGGATAGAGCCTCCTCTTCCGGAACCTCGCTACACCCGACCAGCCACGCCACACCCAATCCCACGAAGACCTGCAGCAGACGAGCGGACCCGTGGCCGAGGTTCACAGGTAGCCCAGCGCCTCGAGGGCACGCCGTTCCTCGTCGCCTAGCGCTTGGCTCGCCGGACGCGCCAGCCAGTGCCACGTCTTAGACACGAGCTGTCGCTTGAGATCCAGCAGGAGATCGAACGAAGCCGGGTGTCGCGAAAGATCCCCGGAAACCTGGAGATTGCCGTACTCGCCGACGCGCAGCCGCAGAAGGTCGTAGCGAAGCGGCGTGGGATCGGCCAGCATGAAGCCCAGGCAACGCGGATCCTCTCCCAGTCCCAACTCCTTGGGTACTGAGCAACCGTCTACCGATAGCCTCAGTCGGCCGCGTTCGACGCCCTCGGGCAGCCGAACCTCCATCTCGGTCCATTCCGGAAGAAGAGTCCGCTGCTCGAGGTGCATCGCGCCCTTGCGACCGATCCAATCGATTCGCAGCGCTCGCGGATGGCGGTAGCTGGCCATCCGTAGACCGACGCGGCGGCTGCCGACGTCGAGATCGACTCGACGCGAGATCCAGGAACCGTCGGGATCGCCGATCGGCCGACGCTCCACCAGTTGCCACACTTCTCCGTTCGCCGTGCCGATCAGAGATCGTTGGGAATCGATGTACTCCACTTCGGAGTAGACGGACTGGCCACTTTCCCTCGACGGCTGCCCCGCGAGGTCGGGCAGAAGACTCCGGCCGCGAGCAGCGGGGAGATTCGAGGTGACGTCGAGGCCCGCAAGGTCCAGCAGCGTGGGCGCCAGGTCGACCAGTGAGGCGAGCCGTTCCACACGGCGGTGGATCAGATCGGGGTGAACCACGATCAGAGGAATCCGCAGCAGCTCGGGATACACCTGGGTATGGAGCATGCGGCCGTGGTCGAGAAACTCCTCACCGTGGTCCGACATCAGCACCAGGGTGACTTGATTCGAGAGTCCGGCGGCTTCCATCCCCTCGATGAACCGACCCAGCACGCCATCGAAGTAGCGGATACCGTCGTCGTAGCGCGATGCGAAATACGCGGCGTCGCGACGGCTGATCTCCCGGGCGCCCGCGTTGACACGCTCCAGGGTTGTAGCATCTGCCGGCGCATCGGTGGGTGGCGAGCCATCCCAGAACCGATGGCGTAACGCCTCCGGTGGTTCGTAGGGATCGTGCACGCTGTACGTGTGGAGAAAGAGAAAGAAACGCTCTCCGCTATCCCTCATCGAGCGCAGGAAGTCGAGACCACGTTCGAAGGTCGTTTCGACATCGGTCGAGGCTTGGAAGCCAGGATCTTCCCAGTCCTCGAAACCCCTTGCAAAGCCGTGGTCGCCTTCGAGATAACCGCCCTCGGTGAATCCGGCGGTACGAAAGCCCGCCGCTCGAAATGATTCCGGCAAGGTCGGTATCTCGTCGGACAACACCGTCCATCGAGGAGGTTTCACTCCGTGCTCGGGGGGCAGCAGCGAGGTGAAGGCCGACATGTGGGATATCAACGTCGAGGGCGAGTGGGCAAAGGCGAGATCGAATACAACGCCCCGCTGCGCCAATCGATCGAGGTGCGGACTCGTATCGCGATCGTAGCCGTAGACGCCGAGATGATCGGCACGCAGAGTATCGACCGAGATCCACACGATGCCACGAGTCGGATCGGGTACCTCGATCGCGGACGGCGGTGGAGGAACGTGCTCGACGCAACCGAAGCAGAATAGCGAGCACGAAAAAAGCAATGCCATGGCGAACCTCGAGCGGTGCCGCCCGCTCCCACCAGATCGATCCTGCATGTCGTTGATTGTACCCATTCCCTGGCCCGTCGAGCGGCAGACCTCGGAGCGTGGGATACTGACGCCCGCCGAGTTCGGCTCCGCTCCCAAAACCTTCATGACCCGAGAGGGCCGCCTTGCGTCCCGACGAGCCTGATTGGATCGACGTACCCGGAGGCTGGTTTCGAATGGGCGGCGGACCGAGGGCCAACGAGAACCCGCCGCACGACGTCCGTCTCGATGCCTTTCGCATGGCCCGAACCCAAGTGACCCGGGCCGAGTATCAGCTCTTCCTCGATGCCACGACACGAAGCGCACCCGAGTTCTGGAACCAACCGGAGTTCAGCCACCCACGCGTGCCGGCCGTGGGTCCTTCGTGGGACGACGCCATGGCCTACTGCGACTGGCTCACTAAACGCCTCGGCGGCCGGCTGGTGATCCGTCTACCGACGGAAGCAGAGTGGGAACGTGCTGCACGTGGCGGCCGCGACGTGGACTATCCCTGGGGCGACGAGCCGCCGGAAGAACGAATACCGGACTACGCCCAACGCTGGGTGAGTGGACCGGAGCCCGTGGACGCCTATCCTTCCAGCCATCCATGGGGATTCCTCGGCCTGTGCGAGAACGTTCACGAATGGTGCGCCGATTGGTACCAGGCCGATTTCTATCAGCACTCGCCGACAACCAATCCGATCTGCACGCAAGCGGGCCGACGGCGATCATCCCGCGGGGGCTCCTGGCGGCATACGGTCAAAGCGTGCCGCTGCGCCCATCGCTCCTCGATTCCGCCTTCGTTCCGGTATAGCGACTACGGATTCCGGGTCGCGACGGCGGTCCCAGGGAACGCGAGCTCCACATGAGGAACCCACAGACCTCACATCAGCAGGAACGTCGGAAGATATCCAAGTCGCTCGCAGCTCTACTGATCTCGTGCCTTCCGGCAGCGGCATCGGTCGCCGAAGTACCCGACCCATTTCGACTCACAGTTGAGACCTTCTCCGGAGAAGACGGCAGCAATCCGTCCTGGGTCGCGCTGCCGGACGAAGCCTGGACGAGCAACGGTGAGGTCGTTTCTGTCTGGTGGCCGCCGGGGGAACAGCCCCTCGCAAGTTGGGACGGAGAAGGCCGGTTTCGCCTGCGTGTCGACGTAGCTGCGGACCTCGTGGGCGTGCCCTTGGGCTGCGCCGTGGAACAACGTGGTGCGTTCGAGCTGAGAATCGACGACGTGTGGATCGACGGCGCAGGCGATTTACCAGGCTCTACCGGGAACTTCCGGCCGAGAAATCAAGATCTCCCGGCCGTCTTCTCGTTCCGCCGCGCCGGGGTCCAGGACATCGAAGTCAGCTACGCCAACCCCCGGATCGCCGCGTTCCATCGCAACGGCCATGCCGGCGGTTTCCAGCTGAATCTGGCACCCGCAGACTTCGCGCTGGGCATCACCAACGAGGTCGACGCGGCCAACCGTCGCTACCAGGGACTGTTCACCGGCGTGTTTCTGGCCGTCGCGATCCTGCACCTCCTGCTCTTCGTATTCTGGCCAGAGACGCGGGAGAACCTCTGGTTCGCGCTCCTCTGCGGCTCGGTGGCGGTGCTCGAGGGCTGCATCTTCAACTACAGCCTTACCCAGACTCCGAGCTTTCTCCTGTGGGTGGAGCCGGCGATGAACACCGCAGGGATCGTGCTGTGCTTGGCGTCTCTGCGGTTCGTCTACGGTGTATTCCGTCCCGATCTCTTCGCTCTCGGCTGGCCGCGCCGATTGAAAGTGGCCTTGGTTCCCATCGCCGTCCTGACGATTCTGGCCGCGGTGTGGCCGGCACGCTTCACCACCGGCGTTTTCATTCTTCTGCTGTTGACATCCCTCGAGCTTCTTCGCGTCATCGCGATCGCCATTCGCGAGAAGCGTGAAGGATCTCTGCTCGTCGGTGGCGGAATCGCTGCCATGGCCCTCGGATTCGGCGTCGGCGTGCTGACCCTTCTCGGCATCCTGCCGCCGAGCTACCTGCGCAGCACCATCTTGCCGTTCGTGTCGGTGGTGATTCTCGTTCTCACCATGTCGGTGTACCTGTCGCGCCGGGTGGCACGTACCAGTGCCGCGCTCCGGCGCAAGCTACTCGAAGTCGAGGCGTTGTCAGAACAGAAACTGGAGCACGAGCGCAACGCTCGACGCGAAGCCGTCGAACGAGAGCGCCTGGAGGCGGAGGTCCGTCACAAGCAACTGGAGCTGGAGGAAGCCCGAGCATTGCAGCTCGCCATGTTGCCCCGCAGCCTCCCAGAAGTCGCAGACCTCGAAGTCGCCGCGCATATGGACACGGCGACGGAAGTAGGAGGTGATTACTACGACTTCGACTTGGCTGAGGACGGCAGTCTCACGGTCGCGGTGGGCGACGCCACCGGCCACGGCATGAAGGCGGGCACCTTGGTCACCGCCACCAAGAGCCTGTTCAAAGCGCTCGGCGAAGGCGCCCTGGTCGAGACCCTCGACCGCTCCAGCGCCGCCCTCAAGGCGATGAATCTTCGCCAGCTCAACATGGCACTACTTCTGGCGCGCTGGCGACGCGGCCATCTCCGTGTGGCTGCCGCGGGTATGCCACCCGTCTACCTCTTTCGCGCGGACGAAGGGATGGTCGACGATCTGTTACTACCAGGCTTGCCTCTCGGGACTCCGCTACGCGGACGCTACCAGGAGGCGCAGCTACGGCTGGAGCCCGGCGACACCGTCCTCTTCATGAGCGACGGCTTTCCTGAGCGTATCGGTCCAGAGGACGAACCTCTGGGTTACCAACGCGTTCAGCAAGCCTTCGCCGATGCAGCAGAGCAGCCGGCCCGCGGCATCGTCCAGGCGCTGCTCCAGACCTCGGAAGAATGGGCCCGCGGCCGGCCGCTGGACGACGACATGACGTTCGTCGTCCTCAAGGCACGGTAACGAACGGTCCCTTCACCAGCCTGGAAAGTCCGGCCCACCCACTTCCCCGGGAAGAGGCAACCGCTGATCTTCGGCGTACGCCAGACGGAACACGTCGAGAAACGCCTGGTCCGCACGATTCCAGCAACCCTTTCCTTGGCATTGTCGGAGGATCTCCTCCTGCGTTTCCAGAGCAAGTCGGCGATTTCCCTGCTCGTAGGCAAACCACGCGATCACCCGCTGTAGGCGATCCCGATTCTCGAGGAAACGGTCGTGGGCCAAGGCGCGCTGAAGGTGCTCCTCCGCCTGAAACGGGAAGCCGAGCTTGAGCTGCAGCCAGGCTAGATGGACCGACGCACGAGCGATCAAGCGGGGGTCGTCCTGCGTCTGCGCCAGTTCCAAGACGTCGTGGAAATGCTGTTCGGAAGCCTTCCAGTCCATCCGGGCGAGATGGGTCTCAGCCAGGCGTCGCGACAACAGCAGCACCCGCGAATCCTCGCCGCGGGAGCGATAAAAGCGCAGCGCTCGATCCCAGAACTCCAGAGCCTGGGCACCCTTGCCCTGTCGAGACGCCACCTCTCCCAAACTGGCAGCGGCACGGTTTTCGGTCCATGGATCCCGCAGATCCTCCGCCAGGATCAGAGCCCGGTCGAGAAGCGATCGCGCACCGTCGACATCATCTTCGGCCATCAGCAAGCTGCCCAGGTGGATGAGCACATCGATCCGGCCGAGCCTGTCGCCTCGCTCCTCCGTGAGACCCAAGACCTCTACGAGTAGCTCCTCGGCTCTGGAGGGGTTGTTCGATGCCAGCTCCAGGCGCGCCATCTCCCGCAACGTAGCGGTTCGGGACCCATCGTCACCGCGAGCCAGTGATAGGCGATGGGCTTCCCGGAGCTGGACCTCGGCGGCGTCAAGATTCCCGTCGAGCGCCTCGAGCCTACCCAGCTCGCGGTAGAGACGTTCGAGCAGCTCGAACGCTCCTTCAGCCTGCGCCGTCTGCAGAAGATCCTGGGTGGCCCGTCGGGCCTCCGATAGCTTCCGCTGGCGGCGTAGCCCATCGATCCAGCGCAAATGAGCCTGCAGGAAACCGGGCCGGTCGCGTACAGCCTGAGCAAAATAACCTTGGGCGCGCTGCAAGGCCTCCAGCTCCGGATCTCTGACGATCTCGGCGGCCGGTTCTGCCCTGATCACCCGCGTGCCCTCCGGTACGTCCAGTACTTCCGGCCGTACCTCGAATCCGGTGAACAGCACCTGGACGCCGGTGGCGTAGAGACGGTCGTGAAACGGATCCCCGGAAAGTGCTCTGCGAATCGGCACACCTTCGAATCCAGGGACCATGATACCGACGACGTCCTGGATCAAGGACTCCGCTGCCTCCACAGCGGTCTCCGCTTCGTACCTCCGCGTTGCCAGGATCGAGCCATCCGCCGCTGCAAGCTCCGAATCCAGCCGAACGCCGAGCTGGTCGCGGCGGAACGTCAGGTCGATGATCAGATCTGCGCCGAGAGCTGCAGTCAGCTCCCGAAGGCGTGCTCTGTCGGCGCCGGAACCGAGGCCCCGCTCCCCGAGAATCCTGGCCAGTCGTTCGGGTTCCACGACCTCCAGCCCCGGAGTGCGATGGAGGGTCTCGGACACTGCGGTCGAGAGGCCCCAGCGTACCCAGTCGTCGGCATCGCGAGCTGCGTTCTCCACCGGCAGTACGCCCACGGTGTCGACTGCACCGAGGGCGGCCTCCTCCAACCCGACCACCTGCAGGTCACCGGCTCGGCTCCACACATCGCGGGTGAAGTAGGCGGCGATCGAGCCGAAGACGAGCACCACGAAGACCGCCGCCAACCAGGTACCGCGCGAAGACGTCGGAGCAGCACGCTCTCGGCCACCGCTCAGGAGCCGCGCCGAACCCCGGGAGCGCGCAGTGCGCTCCGGGCCGGAGGCCGGATGGGCTTCTCTGGGTTCTTCTACGGACAAGATCGAGGTTCCAGGCGAATGGATCGGGAGCCGCGGGATATGATCACCGTGGTTCCGATCCTGCCATCTTTCGCCAGGGCCACCAAACGCCGGCTCGCGCGACATCGCTCCTCTCCCCCAAAGGTGATCGCAAGCTCGACGAGGCTAGTTCTGCCATGGCCCAGCCGCCCGCCGAAATCGAAGGCAAGTACGAGATCGTTGCCAAAATCAAGGAAGGTGGCATGGGTGCCATCTACCGCGTCCGGCACAGGTTGCTGGACGAGATTCGCGTCGTCAAGACGCTACGGCCACAGCATGAAGAGGACGACGAGCTACGCGCCCGCTTCGCTCGTGAAGCACGTTCCGCCATACGCCTACGGCACCCCAACGTAGTACAGATCTTCGATTTCTCGGTGGACGAGACCGGCGCCGGCTTCATCGTCATGGAGCACATCAAAGGTGTCGATCTGGAGCAGTTGGTGGCTCTGCGCCGTCTACCTTCCCTACCCCTGGCGCTAGATATCGCACGCCAGAGTCTGCGAGCCCTCGGATTCCTGCACGAACATGGATTTGTGCATCGCGACGTGTCACCCGACAACCTGATGCTCACCCGCGACGTCGATGATCTGCCGCTCGTAAAGCTCATCGACCTCGGCATCGCCAAACGTCTCGATGCAGAGCAACAGCTGACCGTGTCGGGATCGTTCCTCGGCAAGTTCCGCTACGCATCGCCAGAGCACTTCGGAGCCCGTGGGGCCGATGGGCTCGAGGCTCGCTCCGATCTGTACAGTTTCGGTCTGGTGTTCTACGAGATCCTGACCGGCCACTATCCGCTGGTAGCCGCATCGACCTCGCAGCTCATCGGTGCCCACCTCTTCCACACGCCGCGCCCATTCTCCGAGACCGATCCGGAAGGTCGCGTTCCAGAGCCCATTCGCGCGATGGCGTTGCGCGCGCTGGACAAGGACGCCGAAGCTCGGCACGAGAGTGCAGAGGCTTGGGTTGCCGAGATCGAGGACTACCAGCAGCAGATGGCGCCGGATGGCGACCTGCGGCGGGTGCGGCGCCAGCTGAAGCCAGAAACCGAGTCGCTGGTCACGACCGACCTTCGGCCCGGCGGGGCATCTCCCAAGCCTGGATCGACTCAACGCCACCTCGACCGTCGATTTCACGTCGAGAGAACGCCATCCCCGAACACGATCGACGGCATGCTCTCGCGACCCGAGTCGTCGATCGGCGCAGCCGATGCCGAAGCTCTGGAAGCCCTGGTCCAGGGTGCACAGACGTTGGGACGTATCGGCCACGTCCTCCAAGCCCGCCGTCAGCTAGAGACGGTGCTGGCCATGGATCCGGACCACGAGGGAGCTCGGCAAGCAGTCGCCGAGTTGGGTGCCGGCCCGGCCGCCCAGGGTCAGATTCCCTCCGAGCCGCTGTCCCCGCCACCGATCCCGCGCCACGCTTCAGCGGACACCTCGCGATCCGCGGCTGAGGATCCAGAGGCCGAGGGCCGAGTTCGCGAGCTGTTGAAGGAGGCGGAGACCCGCCTCGACCGAGCGGAGTACGACAGGGCGCTGGATCTCTTGCATCAGGCACGAGATCTAGCGCCGACGAGTCCGACGGTGCTGGAGGACCTCGCTCGCGATGTTGCCAGACTCGACGCCAAGCTACAGGAGCGAGAACGTACACGTGCCATCGAACAGATCGAGCGCCACGTGCTGACCGCTCTTCGCCTGGGCAAGATCTTGGGCGCCCGCCGGAACGTCCGCCGGGCACGGGAAGCGTACGGCGACGACCTGATCTTCGACACGTTGGACGAGATCCTCGACGGCGCCGCCGACGAAAAAGTGAAGCTTCTTCGAGACGAAGCGCGGACCGCCCGCGAGCGCGGCGACTGGGACCGAGCCGAGGAAGCGCTGGCGACCGGCGCCAAGCTGTCGCCGGAAGCCGGTTCCCAACTCGAGGTGATTCAGAGCGAGTTGGAGCAGCTACGGGCGGACCGCCGCCGGGCTGAACGTTCGCGAATCTCGGACGGCGGACTGCTGTCGGCTGTAGCGGAGATCGAACGCCTGCGCATGGAGGAGGGTCGGGACGCTGCCCGTGCTGCACTCGACGAGGCGTTCCAACATTTCGGGGACACGCCATTGCTGCTCGAGGTAAGGAACAGCTTGACCGAATAGACGTCCTCCGTGGCGGCTTGCACCCCGCGTTCGCGTAGTCGAAGACAGGTGGCGACCCCTCCCAATCCAGGTTCCGCTACACTGGTGCCACGATGCCGGCGGTGCCGAAGGCCACGAAGCGAGTGCACGCATGGATGTGACCCCCAATCCCCATACGCCCGATCGGCGGCAAGATCTTCCTCCCCGAGAGCTGAAGAAACGCCTCGGCGACTACGAGAGTCTGCTCGAGATCGGCGTCGAGCTGGCGTCGAGTCTTGATCTCAATCGGGTCCTGGAGATGGCGCTCGACCAGGCCGAAAAGCTGTGCAAAGCGGAGACGTCGTCGATCTGGGAAGTGGACGACGAGCACAACGACCTATTCTTCCGTGTCGTCCGCGGCCGGGTGGCCGCGGATATCCGTAACCTGCGAATACCCATCGGCGAAGGCATCGTGGGTTCGGTCGCCAAGTCGGGAGATGCGGAGATCGTCAACGACACGGGCGTCGATCCACGATGGCACGGTGATCTATCGTCCACCTTCCAGACTCGGGCCATCCTCACCGTGCCGCTCAAGGCCCACGGCCGTGTCGTCGGCGTCATGCAGCTCCTCAACCCCGAGGGCCGCGATACCTTCTCCAACGACGATGCCGAGCGCATGCGCCTGTTCGCTGCGCCTCTCGGGCAAGCCATCCAGAACGCACGACTCTTCTCCGCGCTCAAGACCAAGTTTCTCGAGACCGTCACGGTGCTGGCCGAAGCGGTGGAGAAACGCGATCCGTACACGGGCGGCCACGTGCGCCGTGTGGTTCTCTATTCGCTGCTGTTGGGGCACGAAATGGGCCTGTCCCAGGAAGAGCTCGAGAAACTGAGGATCGCTGCTGCCCTGCACGATGTCGGAAAGATCGCTGTTCCCGACCGCGTGCTCCGCAAACCCGCACCTCTGGACGCCGACGAAGCGGTGATGATGCAGCGCCATACAGTGGACGGCGCCGACATCGTCGGCCGTGTTCCCGAGTTGCGTGAGGTACTTCCGGGCGTGCGTAGCCACCACGAGCGAATCGACGGCAGAGGGTATCCAGACGGATTGCGAGACGGTGAGATCCCGCGCGAAGCACGGATCATCGCCGTCGCCGACACCTACGACGCGATGACGACCAGCCGACCCTATCGGGATGCGCTACCCCATGCGGTGGCTGTAGCGGAGATCCGCGACGGCTCGGGAAGTCAGTTCGGCCCTGAAGTGGTGCGGGCATTCGACCGCCTCGTGGACCGGAAATCGCTCAGCGTCGACGCTGGTGAGGAGCTTTTTCGTTCCTTGTTCGGCGACTCGGTGGGGGTGTAGACTCCCTCCAATTATGAAGATCGAGGTCCTAGGAGGTTACGGCGGCGAGAGCCTCGGTTGCCGGATGACATGCCTGTTGATCAACGACACGATCGCTCTAGATGCCGGCTCGTTATCCCAGGCCCTACCGATCGAACGCCAGGTGGACATCGGCTCGATCCTCCTCACGCACTCCCACATCGACCACACTAGCTCGATTCCGTTCTTCGTGGAGAACGTCTTCAGCCGCCGAGACCATGCGGTGGACATCCACGCTTCGTCGGCCACCATCTACGCGATTCGCAAGTATCTGCTGAACAACGCGACCTGGCCTGACTTCACCCGGCTGCCGAATCATTTGCTGCCAGCGGTGAAGTTCCATGAGATTCACGACGAGATCCCGGTGGAGCTCGATGGGGTGCGCTTTACACCGGTTCCGGTCGATCACCTCGTACCGACCCACGGCTTTCTCATCGAGTACCAGGGGAAAACTGTGCTGTGGTCCAGCGACACCGGGCCGACACAGCGCATCTGGGAAGTGGCACAGAAAGCGAAGAACCTCGTGGCGGCCTGCATCGAGGTCAGCTTCGACAACTCGCTGCAACAGGTGGCCGACGTATCCCATCACCTGACGCCCCAAACCCTGGAACTCGAGCTCCAGAAGCTGGACCGCGACGATATTCCGGTCCTGCTGCATCACCTGAAGCCGCCGTGCATCGAGCAGATCGAAGAGGAAGTGGCAGGCCTCGGCCGGCCGAATCTCCAGTTTCTCGAGCAGGGCAAGGTCTACGAATTCTGATGCGCCTGGCCGTACTCGGCTCCGGCAGCAGCGGCAACGCGGTAGTCGTGGAGTCGGCAGGCAAGCGCTTGCTGGTCGACGCCGGATTCAGCCGTCGACAGATCGAGCTCCGGCTGCGCAAGGTCCAGGAAGCGGCCGGAGACGTGACGCCCGCCGAGGATCCCCGCTACGTTCAGCCCGACGTGCGTTTCGACGCCATGGTCCTCACTCACGAACACGGCGACCATGTGGCAGGCGTCGAGGTGTTGGCACGCCGGACAGGCGTCCACGTTTGGGCCACCCGAGGCACCCTGGAGGGCACCCGACTTTCTGACCGGGCGAGGCAGCAATCCCACTTCTTGCGCTCGGGCGAGCCACGGGAAATCGCAGGTTTCCAGGTGGAGCCTTTCTCTGTACCACATGACGCTCGAGAGCCGGTAGGATTCATCATCGAAGACGCCGCCGGACGCCGTGTCGGCTTGGTGGCGGATCTCGGAGCGCGCACGCGTCTGGCGTGGTCCAAGCTGCGCGATCTGGACACTCTGATTCTCGAGACGAACCACGACCTGCAGATGCTGCGCAACGGACCCTATCCCTGGTCGCTGAAACAGCGCGTTGCCTCTCGTCACGGCCATCTGTCCAACGCCGACGCAACGCAGGGCATCCTGGAGGCACTCCAGGACACAGGCGATCGCCTACAGACGGTCGTGTGTTACCACCTTTCTCGCACCAACAACGACCCGGAGCTGGCGGCCGCTTCGGTCGGCGAGATGCTGGAACGCGAGTCGAGTACTGCTCGCGTCATCATCACCCACCAAGACCAGCCGACGGGCTGGCTCGAGATCTCCGAGTCAGCTACAGCGCCTCGAGCGACCAAAGTCGAGGCCAACCAGCTCAGCCTCTTCGGTTGAGACCTGCGGAGTCCATTGCATCATTCCGACCCACCGATCAGCTTCTCTACTGGAGCGCCCGATGGTCCCCTGCCGAAGCTGTCCCATTCATTTTCGTTTCCAGCCGAAAGCTGAGCTTCTCGCTCCCAACTGCTGACCACGACCGGCTCGCCATCTACCGTTCGCACAGTCGGCGCCTGCACGGCGCCTACCTCGAGCCGATGAACGCTCCAAGCTCCACCCCCACCACCCGAAAGAGATCCCATGGCCAAGAAGACCGCGAAGAAGGGCTCCGTGCGAGTCCGTGTGACCGTATTTCCGCGTCCTGAAATCCTCGACCCGCAGGGAAAGGCGATCGCCAGCGCACTGGAGCGCGTCGGTTTCGACAAGGTCTCAGAGGTCCGGGCGGGCAAGAGCTTCGACCTGGACCTCGAGGGCGTCACGGAAGCTGACGCCCGCGAAGTTGCGGAGAAGATGGCGGACAAACTGCTCGCCAACACCGTGGTCGAGGACTACAGCGTCGAGATCCTCGACGCCGAGAGCTGATCGCCATGCGATGCGGCGTCGTCACGTTTCCCGGTTCGAACTGCGATCACGACGTGTATCACGTGCTGAAGCACGTACTTTCGCAGCAAGTCGGCTTTCTATGGCACGACAAGGCCGATCTGAAGGGAGCCGAGTTGGTCGTGCTGCCCGGAGGGTTCGCCTATGGTGACTACCTGCGAGGCGGAGCACTGGCAGCGCTGTCGCCCATCCTCGAGGCTGTGCGCGAGCATGCCGACAACGGCGGGCTCGTCCTCGGCATCTGCAACGGCTTTCAGGTCCTGCTCGAATCGGGCTTGTTGCCGGGTGCACTTCGCCGCAATCGCAGCTTGCGATTCGAATGTCGAGACGTCTTCGTTCAAGTGGAACGCGCCGACACACCATGGACCGAAGGGTACGAGGAGGGTCGGGTTCTGCGCCTGCCGATCGCCCATGGCGAGGGCAACTACGTGGCGTCCGAGGCGGATCTGGAAGTGCTCGAAGAGACCGGAAGAGTGGTCTTCCGCTACTGCGACACCGACGGCAACGTCGACGAAGAATCGGCCTCCAACATCAACGGTTCCCAAAACGCCATCGCCGGTATCGTCTCCTCCGAAGGCAACATCCTCGGCATGATGCCCCATCCCGAGCGTTGTTCCGAAGCCATCCTGGGCAACGACGACGGGCTGGCGTTGCTCGCGACCGCCGTCGGTGCCGCTACCGAAGTCCTGGGGCTGTCCCGATGAGCCAGACAAAGACATCCAACGAACCCCTCGTCGATCAGGCGCTGGCGGAAGAACACGGACTGAACGCAGAGGAATGGGAAGGCCTGTGCGCTTTGGTCGGTCGCCAGCCGACGCTGACAGAGCTCGGCATCGCCTCCGCCCTGTGGTCGGAGCACTGCTCCTACAAGTCGTCCAAGGTCCACTTAGAGGAGCTCCCGTCGAGCGGCGAGCATGTGGTCCACGGTCCGGGCGAGAACGCCGGCGTGGTCGACATCGGACACGGCTGGGTCGCAGCCTTCAAGATCGAGAGCCACAACCATCCCAGTTTCATCGAGCCCTATCAAGGTGCCGCCACCGGCGTCGGTGGAATTCTGCGCGATGTCTTCACGATGGGCGCGCGGCCTATCGCATGCATGGACTCTCTGCACTTCGGGGCTCCCGACGCGCCGCGCATGCGTCACTTGGTAGACGGCGTTGTGCGGGGGATCGGCGACTACGGCAACTGCGTCGGAATTCCCACCGTCGGCGGCCAAACACGCTTCCATGCCGGCTACGATCAGAACATCTTGGTCAACGCATTCGCCCTCGGCTTGGCGCGGAGAGAACGAGTGTTCACGGCCAAGGCCAGGGGCCCGGGCAACCCTCTCCTCTATGTCGGCAGCCGTACGGGACGCGACGGGATTCACGGAGCCACCATGGCGTCCGAATCGTTCGATGCCGAGTCGGAGTCGAAGCGCCCGACGGTCCAGGTGGGCGATCCCTTCACCGAAAAGATTCTCTTGGAAGCTTGCCTCGAAGTCATGCGCACCGGAGCGGTTGTCGCGATCCAAGACATGGGTGCTGCCGGACTGACGTCGTCGGTCTTCGAGATGGCGGATAGCGGAGGCGTCGGATTCACGATCCACACGGACCGTGTACCCCTGCGGGAAGAAGGACTCGGTCCGTACGAGATCATGCTCTCCGAGTCCCAAGAGCGCATGCTCATTGTCGCCGAACGCGGACGCCAAGAAGAGGTGGCTCGCGTCTTTCGCAAGTGGGATCTCGAGGTCTCGGAGATCGGTGAGGTCGCTCAGGAGCAGGTGGGCCGAGTGCTTCATGGCAGCGAGGAGGCCGCGGTCATCCCGATCGACAAGCTGGCCGACGCGACGCCGATGGTCCGCCGCCCGGTCGAGGTACCCAAGGATCTGGCACAACGCCACGAGATGCCGGCGTTCGAAGCCGAGGATCCACAACAAGCTCTCTGCCGCCTGCTCGATACTCCGGAGTTGGGTTCTAAGGAATGGGTGTGGCGTCAGTACGACCACACCGTACGCACGAACACCGTCGTGGGCCCGGGTGGCGACGCCGCGGTCCTGGCTCTGAAAGGTACGCCATCGGGATTGGCGCTGACCTGTGACGTCAATCCGGTGTATTGCGGACTCGACCCCTTTGTCGGTGGTTCCCAGGCGGTAGCCGAGGCGGTGCGCAATCTGGCCTGTGTCGGCGCCGAACCGGTGGGACTCACAGACTGTCTGAACTTCGGCAATCCCGAGAACCCCGAGGTCGCCTGGCAGTTCCGCGAGTGCATCCATGGCATCGCCAACGCCTGCAAGGCCCTGGAAGTGCCAGTGGTCTCGGGCAACGTCAGCTTTTACAACGAGACCGAAGGCGTGTCGATCCCGCCGACACCGACCCTCGCCATGGTGGGGGTCGTGCCGGACCTGGGCGGCGTACCGGTCAGCCATTTCACCACCGCGGGTGACCGTCTGGTGCTGCTGGGCAGGACGCACGACGAGCTCGGAGGCTCCGCCTATCTACGTCTTCTGCTCGGCATCGAGGCTGGAAAGCCACCGGCTGTGAGTCTAGATTCCGAAGAGCGACTTGCCGGCCTTCTCCGCTACGCCTCGTTCGAAGGCATGATCCACACAGCTCACGATCTATCGGAAGGCGGCTTCGCCGTCGCCTTGGCGGAAGCAGCCTTTGCGCCATACAAGAATTGGGGTGTGCGCGCCAGTGTCGACCTCGATCCGCGCACTCTGTTCTCAGAGAGCCAGGCCCGAGCTCTGGTGGCGGTGCCGGCGAAACGCGTCGAAGAATTCCTGACCGAAGCCGAGACCGAAGGTGTCGACGCAGTCGACATCGGAGAGGTCACGGAGACCGGAAGATTCGAGGTCGACTTCGACGGTGGTTCCATCGAGCTGGACGTCGACGAGCTGCGCCAGCTGTGGTCCACCGCGTTGCCTCGGGCATTGGATTTGTAGATCCCCCGCACCGCCAATGGCGGCCTTGGCAACGAAGTGAACGTTGAGTAGGCTGTGAGGTCTTATGACTTCACATTTCGCCCCGCGTTGTCTTCTACAGCGAGCGGCGCTTTGTGTGGCCCTCTCGCTGGCCTTCGGGCCGGGGGCGCTCTGGTGCGCGCAGGATCCGCACCCGCCACGACCGATATCCGACGCTGAACGCGCGGCGGTCGAGGCGGTTCTGGCCTTTTTGGAGAGCGGCCCCAATGCCGTCCTGACCCGCTTGTCCTCCGATTCCCCGATGCGAGCCGTCAGCACGTCGCATGCCATCGACGAGATCGCGGTGCGCATGGGCCCTGCCGAGGACTCCCGCTGGCAGCTTCGAACACCGGGCCGCAACTTCGAGGAGAACGAAGAGATCGCGATCTTCGCCGTGGAGTTCGCCTCCGGTGTCGACGACACCGTTCTGATGGATATGAAACGGCAAGGGGACGGCACCTGGGCCATCCACGAGATCCGGTGCACCGTCGACCCGAGGGTTCCGCGAATCTCGGCGGAGGAAGAGCTCGAGCAGCTATTCCGAGGCGACGACGCAGCGACGTACCCTACTCCGCCGAACCGCTTCTTCCCCCAGCTCGTTCCGGCACTCCTGGCGTTCGGGCTGGTGTTTCTGGTGCTCGCGGCAATTCGGGCGGTCCACTACCGACCGCGCGGCCAGGTCGCCGTGCTGCTGACGACGACATTGATCTTGGTCGGCTGCCAGCTGTTGCCCGACGGTGACGACGAAGTCCAAGAAGAACTCGTCGATGAGCTGGACGCTCTCGAGCTGGCACCCCTTCTGCCGCTGCGACGAGCACTGACCGGCGGCCGTACCAGCGGCCAGCAGGCAGCTTTCCAGGAGCAGATCGGCACGATGGTAAAGGAGCTGGCCACCTCGCTCGGACCGGACGACGATCGGGCGAGGGCGGCTCGTGCCTGGCAAGCTCAGCTACTGGTGCTCGACGGGAACATCGGGGCGGCCACCAAGATTCTCGATGCGGCACCCAAACCGGACACGCTGCCTCTCCTAGCCATCCTACGGGGTCGTGTGTCGGTCGCGCTGGCCAACGAGGAGGCGGTTCAGCACTACGACCTGGCGCGGCGGTTGGGTCCGGACCACGACGGCCTGGCCCAAGAGGCGGTTCTGGGCGTGGCCACGGTAGGTGAGGACGGCAAGGTGGAAGAGCACGTCCGTAGCCTGATCTGGATGAAGTCCCGCGATGCCCTCGGCTTCTACTATTCGGCGCAGTTCGAGGCCCTGCTCGATCAGATGGAGAAAGCCGAGGGCCTGTTCCAGGCGGCATGGAACAGGGAGCCCATGGGGCGCTCCGAGTTGCTCCAAGAGCCGATTCTCGCCCACATAGCCATCCGGCCCGCCCTGTTTCCGCTCTTGCGTTTTGTCGACGCCGTGGAACCCCAGGTGGGACCCGAGCAAGCCGCCTCGCGTCCGTTGGATCTTCCGGAGCGAGGGACGGCGCGGATCCTCGGTCAGCATCTGGAGATTCGGTTGGACGATCGCGTACTTTCAGTGCTCGGAGGGGCCGATCTGATGCCCGAGGGCACGGTCACCGAAAGTGCTGCGGAGCGTGCCGATCGAGAAGTCTCGTCTGCCGTCGCCCGCTTCGACGAGCTCGCAGCCAGTCTGGCCGAAGGCGGCATGCTGAGACCGTCATATCGCCGCGCAGTCGAGACCCTCACGGACAGTCTGGTCTACAGTGAAGATTGGGACAGTCTCATCCGACTCACCGAACCGCTTGCGACGAGTCCGAGCAGTGTGCCGCCATCCTTGATCCAGGCCCGAGCCCTGGCGTTGATGCGCAGCGACCAGAGCGTCGCTGCAGCCAACCTGCTGATCGAGCTGGCGAAGAGCGATCAAGCGAACCGCCGCCGCGATCCGGCGACATTTTATCAGCTCGGGGAGATGCTGACGGAGCTTGGCCAGTACGACTTGGCGATACGCGCCCTGGAACGGGCATCGAGCCTCAGTGCCTTCGACTTCACCGCCCAGAGGCGTCAGCAGATCAAGCTGATGAAGGATCTGGAGGAGTCGAAGAAGGTCTTCCAGAGCAAGCACTTCCGCATGGTGTACCCGGCCAGTACTGGTGAGCGCTACCCGAGGCAGCGCAGCTGGGTACTCGAAGCGGAGTGGGATCGCGTGAAGAAGTGGATCCCTGTTCCTGCCGGCTCTCCGAAAGTGGAGATCCACCTTTTTCCGTTCTCCGGTTTCATGAAGGCGTATGCGCGTTCCGGCGGACTCGTGGGGGGTCTCTACGACGGGGTGGTCCGTGTTCCTCTGGCGGACTTCGAGAGCTTCCATCCCGAGCTGATCCGCATCGTGTCTCACGAGGTGGCTCACGCGATGATCGACATCGCGACCCGCGACCGTGCCCCGAAGTGGTTTCACGAGGGTTTGGCTGGTCACATCGAGATGCATCAGCGCGAGCTGAATCCCATGCCGGACATGCACGCTGCAGGTCGGGACCTGACGTTCAACCTCCTGGAGCCGATTCTCGCAGGCTGGAGCGAGCCCCAACTGGTAGAGCTGGCGTACACCAACGCGGCCTGGACCCTGCACTACATCGAATCCGAAAAGGGAGTCCGCGGGATCCATCGGATGCTGGACGCCTTCCGCCGTGGTCACGACACGAAGGGAGCAATCCGCAAGGTCTTCGGCACCTCGGTCGAGACCTTCGACCGTAACTTCCGCACATGGGCGATCCGCGATGCACCTCAGATCTGGCCCTCTGAGATGGTGGCGTACCACGAGAGATTCGACGACTTGGTGCGGCGCGATGCGATGGAACCCGTTCGGTCTCCCGAGCCACGCGCTGTATTGCAATCCGGCAAGGAACGCTATCGCGAGGGGGAATTGGAGCGAATGATGCGCAAGTGGCACGCCGAGTACACGGCCGCCGTCCGACCCGTCAAGGTCTCGCTGTCCAAGGCGTTGCCCTTGCTCCAGGGGAAGGTCGAGGGCGACGTTCAGGGTGCTTGCCGGGAGCTCAGGTCAGAGCTCGACCGCTTGCTCGGAAACCGCTCTCACCTCAACGCCCCAGATGCGCAGGTGGCGACTAGTCTTCGGCAGGCCTATTCCTTCTTCAAGGACATGACTCAGCATTGTAGGTCACGCAAGTGGAAGAGCATGCGTAGAGACATGGAGCTCGCGGTCTATCACCTCGGAGTGGCCAAGGACGGCATGGATCCGTACGGCGTGCAGCCTTAGTTCGCCGGCACGGTGTACCCGGGGGGCTACCGGATCACCAGACGAAGGCGCTTCTGCGCGTCGACCTCATTCCTCGACGTAGCCCGTACGGGCGCGCACGTCGACGCGAGGCATATCGACGTCGACCTCCACGTCGTGCCAGGCACCCGATCCGCGGCGCCGAGACGGGTAGTAGCCGAGCACGTACTGCTCCCGTAGCTCGTCCATGACGGTGTCGAACGCCGCGCCGATGTCCGCCATCGACTGCAGCGGCACCACTCGACCGCCGGTTTCTTCCACCATCTCCGCCAGTTGCTTCAGTTCCTGGCGATGCTCCTTCTCACCCCGCCAAGCGGTATAGATCCGATTCTTCTCCCTCGATGGTCCGAGACGCATCCAGTAGATCAAAGAACGACTGCGCCGAGACAACTCCAGGACCTCGTCCATGCGCAGGAAGCTAAAGCTGTTGACTCCGTCTGAGAGAAGCACGATCACCCGCCTGCCCTGCTGCTGCTCCAGCTGATGCAAGGCTAGATAGAGATGGTCGGCCACAGCCGAACCGCCACCGGACTGCACACCTCGCAGGCCGGCACGAAGCACATCGGGAAAGCTGGTGAAGGGTGTCTGGTGTACCACCCGATCGGCAAAGAGGAGGAGCTTGGCACGGTCGAGCGGTCCCAGCCGACGGAAGAGCTGATCCGCGCCTTCCAGCGCGGTGCGCAACCGATCGCCGCGCATCGACTTCGATGAATCGACCAGGACCAGCACCGTGATCGGCACGTCGCCACCCTCGAAGGTCACGATCTGCTGTCGCAGGCCGAGGTCGCGTACCGTGAATTTGTCCCGCGGTAGATCCCGAATCCGGCGCTCCCCGCCTTGGTCGTCGGGCTGCGTGACCGTGACGTAGAGCTGCCGGAGGTCGAGGTCGACTTCCTCGTCGACCCGGATGGTCGGACTCTCCAGGAGCGCCGAAGCCGTGCGCCCATCGTTCGCCACGGCGACCACTTCGAAACGCCGTGACACGTTTTGCTCGCCGACATCCTGGATCCACCGCCAGGGTGGCCTGCTGAGAACGGTCACGGCTTGATGATCCACGAAGAACTGCACTTCGGCTATGTCGGCGTCCTCGAGACCCAGGACATCGACGACGATCTCCACCTCGCCGAACACCGGCACTCCGGGTTCGGGACTCTCGATCCAGACATCGAATTCCTGCCCCCATACGTCGCCAGACCACAGGCAGATGCCTAGGAATGCCGCCGTCGCAGAGGCGATGACACCTATCGATGCTCGTCTCTGGCGGCTCGAACGTCTCACCGTGAGCTCCCTCCGCCACCTTCGACTCGCCGACCCAGAATCTCCCTCACCGCAGTCGCCAACTCCGGTCGCCGCTCTTCCTCCAGCGCTACCAGACGTGCTCTAAGCTCGCGGATCGCGGGATCGGGCGCTTCGTGGAATCGATTTCGCCCTCCGGGACGAAACGACTCTGACGACTCGGCCGGGTCAAAGACCTGAAGTCGCTCAGTAGTGACCTTCCGATCTCTCCGAAGCTCCGCCAGCCGGATCGCGGCTATTCGAAGGGGCCCGTGATCCGGCCAGCGTGCCAGCGCCTCCTCGAGATGGAGAGATGCGGCGTCCAGATCTCTGGCATCGAGCCGGATGCGGATGAGCTGTTGCGCCGCCAGAGCTCCGATCCAGCCCGAGACGGGCTCGGCGGTCTCCGGCGTCGGCGAGCCATCCAGCAGCGCTTGAAACTGGCGCGCGGCCTCGGCGATTCCTCTCTTGTTGCCGACCCGCTGCAACATGACCGCCCAGCGCAGTCGCGCCTCGTGGTGTTCGGGATGCAATTCCAGGAGTCGCTCATATAGATTCGCCGCCTCCTCGGCATCGCCGAGCTTCGACGCCACGGTGGCCAGCCCGAAAAGCGCGGTCGGATCGTCGGGACGATAGTCCAGAGCCCACTGATAGAAGCCTACGGCGTCGGACATGGGCCCCCGAACTTGCATCGTCGCGGCCAGCGAGGTCAGGAGCGCCGAGGCCTCGGCGCGCAACTGATCGCCGTCACGGCTACGCTCAGCCTCTTTCGCATACCAATCTGTGATCCGTATCGCCGTACCCATGGAAAACGAAGCCAGGCGATAGCGCGCTTCACGTCGGTGTTCGTCGGCGACGTCCAGGTGCAGACGAATGAGGGTGATCAGAGGTCGCACATCGTCGAGTTGGCGTCGAAGCCGCTCATAGGCTTTTACTTCCTGGCCGAGCAGCAACTCCAGTCCACGTTCTCCGAGCTCGTCCAAGGTTCGGACCTCGAGCTGCGCCAAGAAGTAGGCAGCACCGTGGATATCACCTCCTGCGCGTAGAGAAACGGCCTCGAAGTAGCCATCCAGAACACCTTCTAGACGATCCCCTAGTTCCTCCGGCAGCTGGACCGTGGTTTCGGGCGTCCGCTGCGGCAGTACGCCGGAGAGGACGTCGGCCCCATGGCGGCGGAGCAGAGCCGGCCACGGCAGCGCTCCTGTGTCGATTCCAGACTCGGTGAGCTCGGGCGGCGCCACGAAGGCACTCGGTTGGGCCGACACCGGATCGAAGGGTAGCCCGTGGTCCGGATGGTCGGCCGGGCGCGTCGTCGACCAGGTCACCAGCCAGCGCCCGGAGTGATCCAGTTGGAGTTCAGAAGCTGCCTCAGACCCGTTACCCGCCGGCAAAGTCAAGGTTCGCAAACCCAAGCTGGAGCCGACACGAGCCAAGACACGGATCTCTCGAGAATCTGCCTCCTCGGGCGATGGTTCGAGGAGCAACGGCGCCAAGACGCGGACGCCCGCCTCCAGGAGCTGAGATTCGTAGTCGCTGGGCCGATCGAGGCGTAGGGCCACGGCGTCGAGGACGTCGAAGGACGGACCGACGATATAGACGAACACCTCCAGCACGGGAGCTTCACCGGACTCCTCGACACCGCGAGCACCTTCCAGGATCCCGACGCCATCGATTTCCACCACAGCAAGAGCGGAGGTACCAGGAACCGCAAAAGATCTTGCGACCAGCTCCAGATCGCCACCTTCCTGACCACTCATCAGGAGCGCTGCTGCACGCATCTCAATGGAAGCCGCAGGCACCTCGAGCACGGCACGCTCCAACTGCGCCTGCGCCGGTACCAGACAGCAGATCGCAGAGGCCAAGAGGAACAGAGTCCGGATTGCGAGACAGCGGAAACGTAAGGTCAGCGCAGACCCTCCGCCTCGTCGTCCGAATCGTCCCCTACGGAAGCAGCCGCGCCTTCCTGCCAGGTGCCAAATTGGGCCGTGACCGTCGACCGCGCCGGGCGGTAGTCGTCGCGTACCGTGACCGCAATGCGCTCGGCCGACGCAGGGCTCGTCACCTCCAGCCGGTAGTCGACGGAGCGCCCGAACGCCGTGAGCAGGTCCCGGTTGGGAATCCGCACGGGAACCACTGCTTTCTCCAGGCGCACTCTGCTTCCCAAGCCGCCCAACGCGATGTAGATCGACAATCGGCCGGAATGGGCCTGTCGATCGGGAATCAACGCCAGCTTGGACATGGGCACCTTGACAGAAAGCGGCACACGAATCTCGCCGCCCTCCACTTCCTGCGGCGAACCCGCCAGCACCTCGATCTCCAGCGGATTGATCGCTTCCAGCTTCATCGTCAGGGCGGAGACCGTGCGGTCGACCTGCTCCTGGTCCAAGGTCTTCACCGTGATCTTGCGCCGATGTTGAATCTGAAGGCCGCGATGACCAGCCTCTCGAAGTTGTTGTTTCGCCGCCCGGGTCAGCTCCACCCCGACCTCGTGCAGCTTCCCGCGAGCTTCGGACTCCGAAATTCCGAGATCACCCGGCCGTACGCGGAACGCCAAGGTATACGACGACGCCAGATCGACGGCGATCCCGTCGAAAAACGTCTCGAAGTTGCGGTTCGCCGAGCTCCTCCCGCCCGTGCGGTCGGCAAGCAGCATGGCCCCAGCATCAGACCGAGTGGCGAGGCGGGTGTCGGTGGACTGTCCGCCGCCTCGCAGTGCGGAACCCGAGCGCTGATTCTCTACGTCACCGATCGCCCGTCCGAGGCGAACCGGAGTAGAGATGTCGAGCGTGTTGAAGATCACTCCGGAAGCGCTCGCCGCGTCGGCAACATGACCCAATCGGTCGATCGCCTGGCTGAAGCGCCTACCGCTTTCGAGCGTGGAGCTGGCCACCCCTAAACGCCACGACCGATTCGAAGCTTGCAGGCTCGTCAGGTCGCCCCCATCGGCGATCTCACCGTAGGTTTCTTGCCAGAGCTCGAAGAGCGTCTTGGTAGCGTTGACCGGCAGCGTACCGCCCACATAGAGCACCGAGGTCTCGCCAGGCAGGCCCGAAGCTCCACTGACCAGGCGCGACAGATGATCGGCACTGGCACGAAGCCCCTCCTCGAGCGACTGGCCAAAGCTCTGGATCATCTGCAGTGTGCTCCGGGGGTCGGTCGTGATCAGCTCGCCCCGGCCCAGGTCTTCATCTTGGTTCAGGAAAGCTCCACCCGGCGCCTGCCCCCCCTCTGCCTCGTCGGGCTCGATGGTTGCGGCGGCAAACGTGAGCTGGCTCCGACCTCTGGGATCGGAATGAGACGTGATGCCCATGTCGCCAATGCGCTGGATCTCCCGCATGGTCGCGTCGTATTGGGTCCGCCACAGGCCTCCCGAATCGTCGATCTCCAGGGTGACCAGCGCATCCGCTACCAACGCTGGCTCGTGGGTGAACTCCTGCACGATACGAAGCTGCTGGTCGGCCGACGCCAGCATGACGCGAGTGCCGGCTGGAACATCGTTGCGCAGGAACCGCAGCAACGCGGTGCGCGCACTCGCCAGTTCCGCGGCACCTAGGAATCGTTGATCGAGGTAGACGATCAGGTACCGTGGATGGTCTTGGCCACCGAGCTCGGTTTCGGCGACGCCTTCCAGCGGAGGCCAATTACGCTCTGCGGTGGAAACACTGCTGTCGCCATGAAGCTCGGGCCCGGGCTCGCTGGCGGCAAAATGCTCGACGGGATAGGCCTCGCCGTCGACATGGAGTACGAAGTCTGACGCCGACAGTCCTTTGACCGACTCACCCCTGCGGTCGGTCACACGTACGTCGAGCTCGATGAGTTGTACCTCGACGTCCGAGTCGGCTGCCATGGTCAGTCCGGGGTCAGCTCCAGCGGACTGATCTCGGGTTTGAGCCCAAAAAACTCCTGGCGTCACCAAACACCACAACACCGCCCATAACGGCACGTGAATCTTCATGCGGCGACGGATCGACGGCAAACTCGTATTCATCTGCGATCTCCGGGGCCGAAGGTACGCTGGCAACGATGATCGTAACTTCCCGGAAACTATCAACGATAAGGCCCGCCAGGGCAAGTTTAGGGATGAACCCACTACCCTACGGGACAGACATCGAAGCCGAGCATGCCATCTGCCGCCACAGAGTCGCTCGAGATCTGTGGATTCGGATCTCAAACGCCGCCTGGGTTCCCAGACTTCGGACGAGCCGTTCCGCCATCGACCCCCGGGCTTCGTCGATCAGAGACGAATCGGGGTCGCGACAAAGAAGCCCGTCGGCGTCACCGACGGGCTGCGCTGCGTCTGCGGTATAGCCCGTGTCCTGTATGCAACGCTCCAACGAGCCTTCCGCACAGGACACCCAGCTCAGACGAACTGCGCGATCTCGGTGGATTCAGCCATCGCCGAAGTGCTCGTAAGGCCACCCGTCACGACCTCGCGGACCGCGTCGAAGTAGCCGGTTCCCACTTCGCGTTGGTGGCGAGTTGCGCTGTAGCCCTGGCTCTCGTCAGCAAACTCGGCCTGCTGCAGCTCGGAGTAGGCAGCCATGCCGCGATCTCGATATCCGCTGGCGAGCTGGAACATGCTGTGATTGAGCGAGTGAAAACCCGCCAGCGTGACGAACTGGAACTTGTACCCCATCGCTCCGAGCTCCCGCTGGAACTTGGCGATCGTGGCTCCGTCCAGCTTGGCGGCCCAATTGAACGAAGGCGAGCAGTTGTAGGCGAGCATCTGATTGGGAAAGGACTGGCGGATCGCCTCGGCGAAGCGTCTGGCCTCGGCGAGATCGGGTGTCGACGTCTCACACCAGAGCAGGTCGGCGTAGGGCGCATAGGCTAGACCTCGACGGATCGCGGTCTCCAGACCGCCGCGAATTCGGAAAAAGCCCTCCTCCGTCCGGTCGCCGGTCATATCGACCCGGTCGTATTCGTCTATGTCGGAAGTCATGAGCCTGGCACTGTTGGCATCGGTGCGTGCGACCAGAACCGTTGGCACACCCGAGACGTCGGCCGCCAGACGGGCCGAGACGAGGGTCTGGACGAACTGCCGCGTGGGCACCAAGACCTTGCCACCCAGGTGGCCGCACTTCTTTTCGGCGGCCAGCTGATCCTCGAAATGGACCCCCGCGGCACCCGCCTCGATCATCGCCTTCATCAGCTCGAACGCGTGCAGCGGTCCGCCGAAACCGGCCTCGGCGTCGGCGACGATGGGAGCCAGCCACTCGACATCGCTAGCGCCTTCGGCGTGGTGGATTTGATCGGCACGCATCAAGGACCGGTTGATGCGCTTCACGAGTTCGGGCACGGAGTTGACCGGATACAGGCTCTGATCGGGGTACATCTGACCCGAAACGTTGGCATCGGCCGCCACCTGCCAGCCCGAACAGTAGATCGCTTGCAGACCTGCCTTGACCTGCTGCATCGCCTGATTCCCCGTAAGCGCTCCGAGGGCATGGACGTAGTCCTCGCGATGGAGCAACTCCCACAGTCGGGCGGCACCGAGACGGGCCAACGTGTATTCCACTCTGATCGACCCACGGAGCCTTCTCACCTGCTCGGAAGAATAGGGGCGCGAGGTACCAGCCCAGCGTGGGTTGGTTTCCCAATCCATGGGCATCGCGTCGAGGCCGGTGTGCGCTGTCGCAGCTCGGTGGGCGTCATCGTCGGGGCGTTCCTGAAGCATGTTCGAGGCTCCGTTGGGTCAAGAGTTGAGGTGTGGATGGTGCGCGTTGCGGATTCAATGCCGTACCTTCAACGGCGCCGTGCTGCAATCAACAGGGCTCGACGGGGTCACAGCTTCTGAGAGCCAGACGACGACTCCGGACCACGAGATCCGATCGCGGCTCATGCCAGGTTCGAGGCCGAAGAGAGAAACGGCCGAAACTCCTTTTCAGTGAAGATGTCCAGCGCCTCCTGTTGCGCCGCCAGAAAGGAGGCGCGCCTCGCTTCGCGCTGCTCCGGACGGTCTTCCAGCTCGCCGTCGATCTCGTGAAGGACCCGATCCAGCTCTTCATCGAAGACACGGCGGACGAGATCCTCGTCCACGCGCAGCCCGCCCTCCAACCCGTCGGCCTCCAGCGTGACGCCGTGGCGCAGCCACTGCCAGGTCTGGGCGCGGGAGATCTCGAGTGTGGCGAGGTCTTCCATCAAGTCATCCCATGCCACACAACCGATGTCGCGCCGCCAGCCCTCGAGATAGGCGATGCCTACACGGACGTTGGTGCGAAGACCGTTCAGGCTGTAGGGCGGGGTCGAGCCGGGCAACAATTCCGGGCGGGGGTTTTGCCCTTCATGCCGGACGTCCAGCTGCTGGTCCTTCGGAAAAGCCGTGAGCGCCGGGCCGATGAAGAAGGGATGGGACACCCAGCAACCGTCGTGCCCGAGCTGAAACTCCGCCTTCTTGTCCGCCAGGACTTTCGAGGTCTGGTGTTGTCGTAGCTCTGGGGTCCTGCCGGGTGTGAAAGCAGCCATTCCGCCGATGGCGTAGGCACCGCGTTTGTGGCAGATCCGGATCAGGCGCGTGGCGTAGTTGCGCATCCACCGGCGGTTCATACCGATCGAGCCGCGGTCGGCCATGACACGGTCGGGGTGCGTCTTGAGGACCTTGATGTCGCTGAAGATCTTGTCCCAACGACCCACATTCAGGCCTGCGGCATGCTCCCGGACCTCGAAGAGGATCTCCTCCATCTGGAAGGCTGCCGGCAAGGTCTCGATGAGAAAGGTCGCACGCAGCGTTCCCGGCTCCAGACCGATCGCCTGCTGCGCTTCGACAAACAGGAGATTCCACCACCTCGCCTCGAGATGGTGCTCTACCTTGGGAACGTAGAACGCTGGCGTCTCGCCTCGTTGCAACTGTGGAGCGGCGCCGTGAAGGAGACAGAGGGCGAGGTCGAAGAGGCCAGCCGACACCGGAGCGCCATCAACCCGAAGATTGGACTCATCCAAGTGCAGGCCACGGACGCGCACCAAGAGCTTGGCCATGTCGTCGGAATCGAGGGCGTACTCCTTCCGGGGCCGGGTTCTCGACGCCGGCCGCACATGGCACAGCTCCTTGCGCGCCGCGGCGGCTACGTTCTGTATTCCCGCGACCACATTTGCCCAGGATGGCTTCATCGAATCTTCGAAGTCCACCATGGCGCAGTCGGCCCGGTAGCCCGCCTCGTTCCGGCTGAGCATGTTGATCACCATCTTGGCGTCGTTCACCGGTCCGGTGATCTCGACCCGCCGGCAACGTAGATCGGGCGGGATCTCGGCCACCTGCCAGGCTCCCTGTACAGCTTCCGAATCCGGATCGAGATAGCTCGGCACGTCGCCGTCGTCCCACTCGCGTTGCAGCGATTCACGGGTCGCCAACAGCTTCTGACGCTTCACTTCGATGGAACGATGAAGCGTCGCGATGAGACGAACCGCCTGATCTGTGAGGACCTGAAGCGCCCCCGGGCTGCCGCCGTTCGGCGATAGCGCGACGCCATAGCCCAGGTCAATCCAGGGTGTCACCGGGTCGGCATCCGTTTCGGCGGCTTCGATCGAGGACGTGAGAACAGCAGTCATGAAAACCTCCAGCGGATATCTTCCGTTCGGAGGACACCGTATTAAGAGCGAATTAATATGTCAATAGCGAAATTTCGCCGACTTCTTCTGCTGGCTATACTCCGCTCCATGCCCCAACCCACCCGCATCCTCCTGCCATGGCTTACCTTGGCACTCGCGGTCCCCTTGCATTGCCTGGCCGAAGATCCGTCGATCGACACGACGATCGTCCTCGTACGCCACGCAGAGAAGGACCGCTCCAATCCAACAGACAACGATCCCAGGTTGACCGAGGAGGGACACGCTCGCGCCCAAGCCTTGGTACACACTCTCGGCAACGCTGGCATCGATTCCGTCTACTCGACGCCGTATCGCCGCACGCGTGACACGGCGCGGCCCCTGGCGAAACACCTGGGGATCGGTCTAGAGCGAGCGCCGGTGGGAAATCACGCAAAAGGCATGGCAAAACGAATCCGCGATCGTCACGCTGGTCAGACAGTGTTGGTGGTAGGCCATTCCAACACGACACCCGAATTGGCACGAGCTCTGGGTATCGCGTCGCCACCGGTGATCGAGGACCACGTGTACGACCAGCTTTGGGTGATCAAGCTGCCAGCCGATACAGATTCGGCACCGAGCCTTCTACGTCTACGATACGGTGCGCCGACCTCCGAGGAGGAGGGTGAGGAATCCGGCGAGGGCGGAGCGTCGAACCCCGCGTCATGAGTGAGGACGCCGACGCTACCCCTTGCATCTCCATCCGCGGACTGTCCCGACGTCTACCGTCGGGGGAACGGTTGCTGACGATCCTCGACTCGATCGACCTCGAGGTTCCTCACGGCCAGTTCGTCGCGATTCTGGGACCTTCTGGCAGTGGCAAATCCACCTTGCTCGCCTTGATGGCCGGGCTCGATCGCGCGAGCGAGGGCTCCATCCGGCTCGACGGTGTGGCGCTCGAGGATCTATCGGAGGACGAGTTGGCGCTGCTGCGTCGCGACAAGGTGGGTTTCGTCTTCCAGAGCTTCCATCTATTGCAGAACCAGACAGCGCGCGAAAACGTCCTGCTGCCCCTGGAGCTTGCGTGGCCCGATGGATCCCGCACGGAGCTACAGGCCCGCACTGAGTCGCTGCTGGATGCCGTCGGCCTCGGTGACCGGGGTCACCACTATCCCGCACAGCTCTCCGGTGGCGAGCAGCAGCGGGTGGCCCTCGCCCGAGCGTTCGCCGGTCAACCCCCGATCCTCCTGGCCGATGAGCCGACGGGGAACCTCGACGGTGCGACCGGCCGGTCGATTCTGCAACTCATCGCCGGCTTGCGAAGCGAGAACACCACGATGGTTCTCGTGACCCACGATCCCCAGGTGGCGCAGATGGCAGACCGTGCGGTCCACCTGCGGGACGGCCGCATCGAAAAAGACGAGCTGCGCATCGACCCATGACCGTCCGTACCTTCTTCGCTCACCTGCGGCGCGATTCCCGGGGATCCGGTCCCCGTCTGATCTTCTTCGTACTCTGCCTCGCGGTGGGCGTCGCAGCGGTGGTATCTGTGTCGTCGTTCTCCAGCGGCCTGGATCAAGGGATCCGCCGCGAAGCCCGCTCCATGCTGGCCGCCGACTTGGCCGTATCGGGCCGGCGGCCGATCCCGGTCGAAGCGCTGCGAGTCCTCGACGGGCCGAGCAGCACAGAGACCACCCGTATTCTGGAAACCTTGACCATGGCCGCGAGGCCGAACTCCGAGGGATCCGCGGTCAGCCACCTCGTGGAGATCAAGGCGGTCGACGGCGCATATCCGTTCTATGGGCGCTTGGACACGACGCCCCAGCGTCCGCTGACCGAGTTGCTGGCAGATGGTGGCGTCGTAGTGGGCCCGGAGCTTCTTCAGAGTCTCGATACTCGGATAGGTGACGCGATCCGTCTGGGTGGGAGCGACTTCGAGATCCGGGGCATTGTGACCTACGAGCCTGATCGCATCGCTGGCGCTTTCAGCATGGGCCCGCGGGTCTTTCTCGATGGAGAGGGCCTGGCTCGCGCCGGCTTGGAGCAATACGGCAGCCGTATCCTCTATCGGACCCTCGTGAGAGCCGAGGGCATGACCGCCGAGGAGCTCGAGGCTCTGTCCGGTGCTCTGGAAGCCGAGCTGCCCGACGACGGTCGCTATCGCGTGGAGCTTTGGAACGAAGCGCAGCCTCAGCTCAGAGAAGGACTCGACCGCACCGAACGATACCTTGGTCTCGCTGCGCTGCTATCGCTCCTGATCGGGGGTATCGGAGTCGCCCAGACGGTGCACGCGTGGCTGTCGAGCCGTCTCGACGCCATCGCCATTCTCAAATGCCTCGGCTACCGACCGCGGGAGGTTTTCTGGCTCTACCTGGGTCAGACCGCTGTTCTGGGCCTGATTGCCAGCCTGGCCGGCATCGCGCTGGGCCTCGGGCTGCAAGCCGTTCCGGCGACACTTCTTTCCGACATCCTGCCCACCGAGCACGTGCGGTACTTCCAACCCCTATCGTGGATGCGTGGGCTTCTCCTGGGTGTCGGAGTCGCGGTGCTGTTCAGCATTGCTCCGCTATCTGCGGCGCGGCGTGTACCACCCATCCGTGTGCTGCGCCGAAGCGCCGAACCTCTACCGCCGAGCCGCTTGGTGCGCTTGGCCACAGGTGGCGCTCTCCTGGGCGGGATCTTCGCTCTGGCGGCGACCCAAGGTGGCTCGGCCCTACGCGGCGCTGCATTCACCGGGGGACTGCTGGTCGCAGGTCTGCTTCTGACAGGCGCTGCCTTCGCTTTGCTGAAGCTCGCGGGCACACCGCGCCGTCAAGCAAAGCTCTGGATGCGTCACGGTCTCTCGGCCTTGGCCCGACCCGGGGCCGGCGCCGTTGGCGCCATCGTCGCGTTGGGACTCGGCGTCCTGGTGGTTCTCGCGATGTACCTGGTGGAACGCGGGCTCTCGTCACAGCTAGACCGCGATCTTCCCGACGAGGCGCCGACAGCCTTCCTGGTCGACATCCAGACCGAACAGTGGTCCGCGGTACGCGACATCTTGCACCGGCCGGATCACGGCGTCACTCCACGAGTCGATTCAGTACCGGTTGTCATGGCCCGTCTTGCCGAGCTCGACGGCCGCCCCACCGAGGAGATCTACCAAGAGCGCAAGGCCGCACGGGAAGAACTCCGGGCCCTGGGAGAGGACGTCGACGGAGATGACGGTGAGCTGTGGACACTACGCCGTGAGCAGCGCCTGACATACCTGGCGGAGCTACCAGAAGACAACGAGATCATCGAGGGCGAGCTCTGGTCGCGACCAGGAGTCGCCGAAGTCGCCGTGGAGGAGGAGTTCGCGCGCGACCTGGGCGTCGGCCTCGGCAGCCTCATCACGTTCGACATCCAGGGCGTCCCAGTGGAAACTGAGGTCACCAGCCTACGCAAGGTGGACTGGTCGACCTTCGGCATCAACTTCTTCCTCGTGGTCGAGCCGGGGGTCCTCGAAGAGGCTCCTCAACATCGAATCGCAGCGGCCACGCTGTCTCAGTCGCGGGTCCTGGAGGTCCAGAACGAGCTCGCCGACGCCTTTCCCAACGTCACGGTCATTCAGATTCGCGAGGTACTCGAACGCATCTCCGCCATCCTCGGCAAGCTCGGACTCGGAGTCCGGACCCTCGGTCTCCTCACGGTCCTGGCCGGCCTGGCGATCCTGGCCGGAGCCGTCAGTGCCGGCGCCGTACGCCGAGGCAAAGAGGTCGCACTCTACAAAACCCTCGGAATGACGAGGGCCCAGATCGTCGCCACCTTCACCGTCGAATACGCTCTCGTCGGTGCGGTGGCGGGCATCATCGGCACCTTCGGCGGCGTCGTACTGGCCGTGAGCGTTCTGCGCCGAGGAATGGAGATCGACTGGACACCCGGCCCCTTGCCGCTCCTGCTGACCCTTGCCGGGACCATCGCACTTTCCGTAGGAGCAGGTCTCCTGGCCAGCGTTCCCGCCTTGCAACGGAAGCCGATCGAGGTACTTCGGGGCGATGCCGCCTAGTTCCAGCGCCCGAGCACTTCGCGAGGCGGCCGAGATCTGCAGGGTTCACGCGACATAAAACAACTTGAGCCCCGGGGCCGGCCCTTGTATAAACTATCTGCCATGTCTCGAAGGATCCTCTCTCAGGGCGCTACCCGACAGCAGTTTCTTGCCGCTGTCCTGGGTCTTGCGTTACTCCTGGGCGGGATCTCGCCCGCTTTGCACCACCACGAGTCGAGTGCACACGGAGACGCTGCCTGTCACGGTCCGGTTTCGGTGAGTTCCGGACATCTAGAGACCCTGGAGCTCCGGCCCCACGAGCTCTGCGGCTTCTGTGCGACGACGTTCGCGGCTACGGGCCTCGATCGACCCACTGCGACACTCGTCTACGAGATCGTCGTTGCAGAGGAGTCCGCGGAGGCGCAGCTCCTACCGAAGAGCCCGCCCCGCCGCTACGGCGCCTGTCGCGCGCCACCGACCGCCTGATCTTCGGTCCGTACTCCATTCCTTGCCGAATGCGGTAGTGCTTTTCGCCGCTACCAGGCAGGGTGAACCGAGTTCTCGTCCGTATCCAGAGCCTTGACATCGCTCGAAAAGCGCTTCGGCCTTACGGCACCGGGCGATCGGTGCATCGCAGGCGGTGACAAATAGAAACAAAACTCGGATGTGTCGGTGACACCCGGGCCGTCCGCCAGACCTTTTCGTTAGAGCACCGGCATCTGCGCGCGTTGTCTCCGTTGGCTACAGGCCTGCGTCGCTTTTGCTGTGGACGCTGAGCCTCGCCCAACGCCCGCTTGCTTCCCAATCACCGCCGTTACCCCGCTCGCGGCCTCGTCACCGGTATGGCGAGCCGCGAGATGGCGCCAATGGCAGGCCTCTGCGCCTCCTGACGACGCGTTTCGCCTTGGCGTCCTGAATCACTCTTTCGACTCACTTGTTCCCACTTGATCCTCACTTGATCCCACTTGATCCTCGAACCTCCACTGGAGATTCTGCATGAACCTCTCTCGATCCCCCCTCTTTCTCCCCTTCTTTCTCGCTCTCCTTCTCTCGGTCTCGATCGGGCCACCCAGTTTGCACGCCGACGATCAGCCGTCGGGTGAAAATGTAGAGCTCGTTTCCGAAGTCTCCGACGAGATCGTCGTGCTCGCCACCCGCAACGAAAAGCGTGCCCTCGAGGTACCGGCCCACGTCACGACGATCGACTTCGAGCAGGCCGTGGACGACGGGTTCTATGCCGGCGCCGACGAGCTACGCGGCCAGCCGGGCATCTTCTTCCGCCGCAGCGAGGGCGACAACGACGCATTCCTGTTCGTCAACTTCCGCGGCGTTACCGGCAACCACGGTAACGACACCTTCCTCGCCCTGGTCGACGGGATTCCTTTCGTCAACGGCGACGAGGAGGTGCTGATGAGCGAGATCCCCTACAGCGCCGTACGAGATGTCGAGATCGTGCGCGGCCCGGTCTCGGCGCTCTACGGCCGCGGTGGTATCGGCGGCGCCATCGCCTATTCCCTCGGGTCGACGACGGACACACACACCGACCTGCGCCTTGCAGCCGGCTCGGATGACTACTGGAACGCCAACCTGAACCTGGGCCGGCGCTTCGGCGAGCACGGTTTGTTCCTGAGCTTCGACGGCGTGCGCGCCGAGGGCTGGCGCGAGCACAACGAGAACCAACGCCTGGGGCTCTTCGGCCGCCTGCAGCTGGCCCCGAACGACCGCACCACGATCAGCACCTACCTAAATCTGCACGACCGCGACTTCGAGCTCGGCGGCGTGATCCCGACCCTTCCCGACGGCACCCTGGTCGACGTCGGCGGCGGGCGCGAAACATATCTCGGTTCGCGCGACATCGGAATCGACAGCCAAAGCGTCATGACCGCCGTGCGCCTGTCCTCCCTGCTGGGCGACAGCGGTCTGCTGCAGACCACCGTCCACTATCGGGATCGAGAGACCGACAACGTGCTCGACTTCTACGACTTCTTCGGCTTCGACCCGAGCCGCAACGTCATGGCGGTCAACGGCTTCGACTCGGACACCGAGGAACAGACGGCGTTTCTCGAAGCGACCTACGACTTCGAGGTCGGCTCGACGCGCACCATCGTGGGCGCCAGCTACGAGCGCACGGACCTGGTGGAGACGGACTTCTGGACGGGCCAGTTCGGCTTCACCTTCGAATGCGGTTTCGCCTTCTACCTGATCGAGATCGACTACACGACAGGCGCGGTCTTGAACCGAGATCATCCGTGCTTCGTCGAGCGCCAGCACAACCTGTCGGGGGACACCGAGAACACCTTCACGTCGGCCTTCGCCCAGACAGAAATCGAGCTCGGTGACAGGGTCAAGCTCACCCTCGGTGCCCGCTGGGACGATTTCGAGCGCAAGACGGTGCTCACCACCGGTGCGCAGCGCACTGTCCAGCCACAGGTGGTGGACTCGGAAGATCACGTGAGTCCGAAGCTGTCGCTGGTCTTCGCAGCCTCGCCGGAGCAGACGATCTACGTCAACTTCGGCGAAGGCTTCAGCTCGAACTTCGGGCCGGTCTGGCAGTGGGACCCGAGCCGCTACATCCGAGAGACGCGTCCCACGACCCTGCAAAGCCTCGAGCTGGGGACCAAGGGTTGGGTCGCGGACGGCAAGCTGTCCTACAACCTATCTCTCTTCTCGATCGAGCAGGAGGATCGGTTGGTCTTCGTCTCCAATCCCGAGGCCTTGACCGACTTCACCGTGCCATCGACGATCGCCACCACCGGCCAGCGCTTCGAGAGCCAGGGCTTCGAGGCAACCGCCAACTACCGCTTCGCGCCGGGCAGCAGCCTCGAGGCGCGCTATGGCTACGTCGACGCCGAATGGGATGAGCTTGTGGTGAGCACATTCACCGGTCCCCTCGACCTGTCCGGCACGACACCCACCGGTGTTCCCGAGAACACCTTCTACCTCGCATGGCGTCAACAGATCGGTAGCCGCTTCGACGCGGGTCTGTCGTGGGAGTTCTACGACGACTATGCCATCACCCAGGACAACCAGTTCGAGGGTGGAAGCTACGACCTGCTGAACCTGAGCCTTTCCTACCGTCCGGACCTCGGCGCCCTCGAGCGCATTCACCTAGCGGTGACCAATCTGCTCGACGAGGAGTACTACTTCCTCTTCGGCGGCAGCCGCACGGCGGTCACCAACGCCGTACCGGGCGTTCCGCTGCAAGCTCGGCTTTCCTTGAGCTGGGCCTTCTGACGCATGCTTCACGACCTTCGACTCGCCTTCGCGAGCCTGCGCCGGGAGAGTTGGCTCTCGGTGCTGGTGGTGCTCATCCTGGCCGCCAGCCTCGGCGTACACACGGCTGTGTTCAGTCTTGTCAACGCAGCCTTCTTCCGCCCGCTGCCCTACGCGGACGCGGAACGGTTGGTGGTGATCGAGAGTGTTTCCAGCAAGTCCGGCGGTACATACGGCCTTTCCGTAACCGACGCCGACGACTATCGCGCAGAATCCGAATTGCTCGAAGAGGTCGGTGCCTACACAGCCCGGCGCGACAACCTGATCGCACCCGACGGGCGCGTCTCCTCGGTACCGTCAGCGCTGGTCACAGCCGGTGTGCTGCATGCCACCGGCGTGCGCCCTGTTCTCGGCCGGCTCATCGACACCGAGGATGACCGCCAGGGCAGCGACAGTTTCAAGGTGGTGATCAGCCACGGACTGTGGCACAGCCGTTTCGCTGCGGATCCAACGGTGCTCGGACAGACCCTGCAGACGTCTCTCGGTACCTTCGAAGTGATCGGCGTCCTGCCGTCTGGTTTCGGTTTCCCGGAAGGAGCCCAGCTATGGCTCCCCTATCAGAGCTGGATCGACACCCAGGACAGTGGCGATTCACGGGAAGACCAGAGGGCTTTGCGGTGGACTCAGGGGATCGGACGCCTAGCCGCCGGCAGTGGCCTCGAGCTCGCCCAGGCCGAGATCGACAGCCTCGCCTCGTCTCTCGCGGAGCGTTTTCCGGAGTCCAACGGCGACTGGCGACCTCGTCTCGTGCCCTACCGGGAATACACGACCGCCGGCATCGCGCCCCACATGCGTTCCCTTTTCGTCATGACCTGGGTCTTCATGGCGCTCGCCGCGGTGAATCTTGCCGGCCTGCAACTGGCACGCGGTGTGGCACGCACCGCAACTTTTTCCCTGCAACTGGCGCTGGGTGCCCGTGGCCTGCGGCTCGGCCGCCAGTTGCTCTTCGAGACCCTGCTCCTGACCGTGCCCGGAGCCTTGCTCGGCTTGGTGGTGGCGCAGACCCTGCTGGCCTTGTTGCCACGGCTGGTCCCTGCCGATTTGCCGGCCTGGCTCGACGTACGCCTGGGCATGGGGGAGGTCGGCTTCGCTGCCGGCGCCGCGTTGGCGGTGGCGCTCATAGCAGGGCTGGCGCCACTCGTTCTGGGATGGCGGCTCGACCTGCGCTCGCTACTCGCCGGTCGGACCGCCTCGGCGGCCAGGGGCGGCCGTTTGCGGCGCCTGCTGGTGATCGCTGAAGTGGCGCTGGCCGCTGTGTTGCTGGTCGCCGCCGGCCTGCTAGCGCGCTCCTTCTCCACCCTGGCGAGCATCGATCCCGGCTTTGCCGCCGACCGTGTGGTGTCGGTCGAAATGTCGCCGCAATACCCCGGCTCGTACCTCGAGCAGACCGACGCCTTGGCGGCGCTCTACCGACGCGTGCAGGCGAGCCTGATCGAGGTGCCCGGCGTTGCCGCTGCAGGCGCCACCACGTACCTGCCGTACCTCGACCGAGACCGGCGGCTGGTGAAGTTGCTGGCGCGCGGCGGCGCGGACGAGGACGAGCTCGAGCACCAGGCGCCGATCCTCACGGTCGATGTCACGCCGGGCTACTTCGACTCGATGGGCATCCCGATCGAAGCAGGGCGCGATTTTGCCTGGTCCGACACCCGTGACAAGGGCCTGGTGATCATCCTCAGCCGGCGCGCCGCGGAGCAGCTCTTTCCGGGACAGCCGGCGATCGGCAAGGAAGCGCGCGTGGAAAGCGATGCCTGGGCACGGGTGATCGGCGTCGTCGGCGACGTGCGCTACGACCCGCGAGAGTCCGACTTCGGCGCCGAGCTCTACTATCCGATCACGCAATACAAAGCCTGGCGCCAACGTATGACGGTGCGGCTCGAAGGCTCGTCGGAGGCTCTCGTGCCGGCGGTACGCGCCGCCCTCGAAAAGGCGGCGCCGGAGTCCGGTGTGGTCGAGATCCGCGCCCTCCGTTCGATCCTGGACGAGACGCTCTGGCAGTCGCGCCTGCTCGGCCGGCTGGCACCGCTCTTCGCAGTGATCGCCCTGCTGCTCGCCGTTCTCGGTGTCTACGGCCTTCTGGCACACGATCTGGCCCAGCGGCGCCAGGAATTGGGATTGCGGGCGGCACTCGGCGCGCCTCGCCTGGCGCTGGCGCGGTTGGTACTTTCCTGGGGCGTGCGGCTCGTGACATGGGGCGTTCTCACGGGCGCGGCGATCAGTCTGGCTGCAGGGCCGGTGCTAGCCGCCTCGCTCTTCGGTGTCAGCACGCGGGATCCAGCGAGCTTCACGTGGGCCGTCATGGCCTTGCTCGCAGCAGGTGCAGCGGCCTGCCTAGCTCCCGCTTGGCGAGCGACGCGCGTCGATCCCATGGAGCCGTTGCGAGAGGCCTGAAGCGATGAAGCATCTGGCACTCATCGGCGGCGGCTCGCGACTGATGGAGATCGCCATCCATCTCCACCATGTCGGCTTCGCCGTCACCTTACTTCCCGAGCTGCCCGAGCGGTCTGCCGGTGGCGAGCGGCGAGGCCCGGGAACGACGTTCCCACCTCCCGGCCTAGCGTTGGTCTCGGCATCGCAGGCCGATGAGTTGGTCGCCCTGGCGGCCGCGGCCGAACATCACGGGTTGCCCTGGCTCTTCCTCTGCGACGACACGCCGGAGAATGCCGGCGAGGAGCTCACGACCACCGCATATCGTGCGGGAGCGCTCGCCGTCCTGCCCACCGGCTCGTCCGCCGAGCTGGTGGTGCAGGCGGTCGAACGAGCGAGCGACTCACTGACTGCTCAAAGCGGCGCGGGTGGAGGCCGGCCTCGTCGGCGACACTACCGCTCCGGCGAAGCCATTCCTTTACGCGTCGACGAGATGCTCAGCATCGTCGACGGCATCGTGGCCCAGGTCGTCTGGCACGAGGACGGAGGGGAAGGCCTGGTCGGGCTGTGGGGCGTGGGGCACCTGTTCTCGGGCCACCCCGAGGACGATTTCGCTGTAACGTTGCGCGCCCACACGGACGTGGTCGTCGAGATCGACCTGCTCGACGCCGGTGTCGACGCCTTCGAGCGCCTCCTGGCACGGGTACGCCACCTCGAGGCCTGGTCGAGCGTACAGTCGCGGCAGAACATGCAGCAGCGCCTGCTCGGCGTGTTGAGTCTGCTCGCCGAGCAGTTCGGCGAAGCGTGCAGCGAAGGCACCCTGATCGACGTCCGTATCACTCACGCTCAGCTGGCCGCCGCGATCGGAGCCACCCGTGCCACGGTGACTCGATTGCTCGGTCCGATGCGTCGCAAAGGCCTGGTGTCGACAGTGCAGTCAGCCGCGGGAGAACGATTCTGCCTGCCGCAATGGCAAAGCGGGCACAGCCTGGAGGTCGCCGGTGGCCTGGCGGCGACCGGACGCTGAGAGAGAGCCGAGCCGATGATGCTGCGCCCGCGGCTGGTCCGGTTGATCGCCGAAGCACCTGTGCGCATCGGCGCAGTGGTAGCCGCCGGGCTCGCCGGGCTCGGCCTCAGCGTCATGCAGGGCTGGCTGGGAGCGAGGGCTCTCGATCGGATTCTCGGTGGCGAACCTTGGCCGGTCATCATTCCGGTTCTCCTCGCCATCGGTGCGCTGATCGGAGTTAGGGCGGCACTGCGAGTGGCACGCGATGCCGCCTCGGCGAGCGCCGCCGGCATCGTGAAACGACGCCTGCGCGGCCGCCTCTATCGACACCTGTTGCGTCTCGGCCCCGGCTTCCTCGCCACACGGGAGAGCGGTTCTCTCCAAGCCACATTGGTGGATGCGGTCGAGGCCCTCGAAGGCTACCTCGGTGCCTATCTGCCCCAAGCCCTCGTGACGCTCGCCGGCACACCGATGGTTGTGGCGTTTCTCTTTGTCGTCGATCCGCCGGTCGCCGGCGTAGTCGTCGCCGCGTGGCTCGCCTCGCTCACGGTACCTCCCTTGTGGGAGCTGCTGCTCGGCGAGCATGGCAGGCAACACTGGCGCGCTTACACAGATCTCGCCGCGACCTTTCTCGACAGTCTGAGGGGCATGAGCGTGCTGAAGGCGTACGGCGCCAGCCGTCGTCGAGGAGGTGAGCTTCACGACAAGGCGCTGACTCTCTATCGAGAGACGATGGCCCAGCTCTCGATCTCCATGCTGCGCAGCGGCTGGAGCCACCTGGCGACCGGCATCGGGACGACTCTCGCTATCGGCTATGGCGCGCTGCGCGTAGTGTCCGGCGAGCTAAGCCTCACCGATCTCCTGCTGCTGCTCTTTCTGTGCGGTATCTGCTTCGAGCCGCTCCGGGAGCTCGAGACGCTCTGGCACCGCGGCTACGCGGGCGTCACCGCGGAACCGTATCTGTTTGCGCTTCTCGATACCGAGCCCCAGATCGATGAGCGCGTCGGTGCCCCGTCGCGCGTGTTTCGCCTCGCACCGGAGGTGCGCTTCGAGCACGTGAGCTTCTCCTACCAGCCGGAGCGCCAAGCCTTGCAGGACGTCTCGTTCACGATCGCCGCCGGCGAGCGGGTCGCAGTGGTCGGGCCTTCGGGAGCGGGCAAGTCGACCGTCGTGGCGTTGCTGCTGCGCTTCTTCGATCCGCAATCGGGTCGAATCACTTTGGACGAGCACGACGTGCGCGACCTTCGTCTCACCGATCTGCGAAGGGCCACAGCCTGGGTTTCGCAAGACACCTTCCTCTTTGCGGGTTCCCTCTTGTCCAATCTCACTTTGGGTCGTCCCGACGCCTCTCGGGAGGCGGTCGCCGACGCCATCCGGGCCGCGGCACTCGACGATTTCGTGGCCCGCCAGCCCAAGGGGCTCGACACCGAGGTGGGAGAGCACGGCTCGACGCTGTCCGGAGGCGAGCGACAACGACTGGCGATCGCCCGTGCCCTGATCAAGGACGCACCGCTGCTGCTTCTCGACGAAGCCACGTCCGCTGTCGATGGCGCAGGCGAGGCAGTCATCCAGGATGCCCTGGCTCGCCTGAGCGAAGGGCGCACGACGTTGATCGTCGCTCACCGCCTCTCCACGGTGCGCGATGCGGATCGTGTCCTCGTGCTCGACAACGGTCGGCTCGCGGAGGTAGGCACTCACCACGACCTTCGCTCCCGCGACCAGGTCTACGCTCGTTTGGTGGCAGCGCACGACGCGATGCTCGAGGGTGTGTCGCCATGAGCTCAGACACCGGCGGTCCACACGTGCAGCAGCGGTCAGAATCTGCGGGCGAAGCGGCCATGGGGCGACCCTACCCATTGCCACCTGGGAAGGGATCCCCACTGAGGCGACTGACCGCAATTCTGCGCCCACATCGATCTCTGCTCGTCCTGGCCGTGCTGCTCGGCCTATTCCATCAGGGGCTCGGACTCCTCGGAATCGGGCTCGGCGCCCATCTCGTCGGCTTGGCGGCGATCGGCAGCCCACGTGAGGCCGTGGCCACTGGTTTCTTGGTGCTGGCTCTGGTCGTCCTCGGCGCGGCGCTGTCCGCCTGGACGAAGATGTGGCAGGAGTACGAGCTCGCCCATCGGATCTTGGCCGAGCTCCGCATCTGGCTCTTCCGCGCGCTCGAGCGCCTGGCACCGGCATCTCTCGCCGGCCGTAGAAGCGGCGAGCTGGCCTCGACCGCCATGGCCGACGTCGCCCGGATCGACTGGTTTTTTGCCCGCCTGCTCCCGTCGACCCTGACGACGATTCTGATTTGCGGCACTACCCTCGTCACACTCGCCTGGATCCATCCCCAACTGGCGCTCGGTCTTCTACCCTTCGCCGTCCTCGTTCCGGCGGTCCCCGTCTGGTTCCGGCGTCGCGCAGTGCGGGAAGGACTAGCGCTGCGCGAACGGCACGCCGAGATCAACGCCGAGACGCTCGACGCCGTTCAGGGTCTGCGCGAGATTCTGGCCTTCGGCCAGGGGGAAGCATGGATCGACCGGCTGGACCGGCACGGAGCGGACATGCAACGCGCCCAGATCGCATACGGGGTGCGGGAAGGTCTCGAATCGGCACTCACGACGGCATTCTCCACCGCCGGCTCGTTGACGGTGTTGGCGCTGGCCGCACGACTCGTCGACACGGGTGATCTGTCACCGGAGCGTCTGCCCGTCGCGGTGGTGCTCGCAACCGCTTTTTTCGCGCCGATCCTCGTCACCTCGGGAGCCGCAGCGCGTCTCGGATTGGTGGCGACCTCTGCCCGGCGCGTGTTCGACCTACTCGAGCTCCGCCCGCGGGTCACAGAGGCCTCGGATGCGCAGACTCCGCGCCATACCCTCGAGCCGTCACTCGTCTTCGACGACGTCCGGTTCCGCTACGGCCCCGGGCAACGAGAGGTGCTGCACGGCGTGTCGTTCGAGGTCGGCCCGGGCGAGACGGTGGCCCTCGTCGGCGCTTCCGGTGCCGGCAAATCGACGTGTCTGCATCTTCTGCTGCGTTTCTGGGACCCGTCCGCCGGAACGATCCGGATCGGTGGCCGGGACGTGTGCGACCTGCCGCTCGCCTGGCTGCGTCGCCAGATCGCATGGGTACCGCAGGATCCTTATCTGTTCGACATGTCGCTGGCCGACAACGTCCGTCTCGCGGATCCTTCGACGAGCGACGAGAAGGTCGAGGCCGCCGCTCGCACTGCGCAAGCGCACAGCTTCATCTCGCAGCTACCCGGCGGCTACTCCGCTCACACCGGCGAGGGTGGAGCCCAGCTGTCGGGCGGCCAACGCCAACGTATTGCCCTCGCCCGCGCGCTCGCCGCGCAAGCTCCGATCCTGGTCCTCGACGAGGCCGTCTCGAGCCTCGATGCGGAGAACGAACGGTTGCTCCAGAACGCCTTCCGAGCCGCCCGGCGCGGACGTACGGTGCTTTTGATCGCCCACCGGCTGTCGACCATTTGCACTGCCGATCGCATCGTCGTGCTCGACGAGGGCCGCATCGCCGAGCAAGGCACCCACCAAGAGCTCATGGCTCGCGGTGGAGTCTATGCGCGGCTGATCGCGGCTCAACGAGAGACTTTGCGAGCCGATTTCGACGGTACCCAGCCACCGCGCGATGGTGGCGAGGGTTCGACTTCGCCACGCCGCGAGTAGGCGGCCTCGAGCACCGGATCATCATCCCCACGTAACCCGACGGCGAACAGGTAAAGCGCCTGGAGATCGTCGTCTCGCAAGCCGACGAGCGTGCTTGCATGCCGGTCGTAGAAACCACTCAAGCCGGTGGCGCCAAGGCCAGCGGCCTCGGCCGCCAGATAGAGCCGATGCCCGATCTCGCCCGCCTGCCAATGGAGTCGCCGGTATGCCCACGCCCCCGCGGTGGTGAGCACCGACGAGAACCTAGCCACCATCACCACGGTGAGAGCACTGGAACCTGCGGCGTCCTGCTCACCGGCGACGAAGGTCGCCGCGCGTCGCGCGTCACCGGGAGCCAGCAGCACCAGATGTTGTCCGGCATCGAGCTCCGGTCCGGCGCTCCAGGCGAGCTCTTGCCGCATTGTGGCCCGCAAGGGCTCGAGCGGGGTCTCGTCGGTGGTGAGCAAATAGAGTCCGGGAGCCCATCCCTCGACTCGGTGCACCAGCACCAACGAGACGATTTCTCCCCGCCATGGAAAGACACGGCCGATCGGTGAACGCACGGCCGCCAGAACCGACCCGGCAGACTCGGCGTCGATCTCCCCGTCGGCAAATACGTTGCAGCTACGTCGCCGTCTCAGGACGCTCACAGGCCACGGCTCGGCCGCTTCATGCTCCGCAGGCGGTTCCATGTCGGCGGCGGCATCGCGACGCGTCGCGCGTGCCATCTCCACCAGTCCAGGCCAACGGCGATGCCGCTGGCTCACAGCCGTTGGTCTCAAGTGCTCGTCGACGGGGAGGTCGGCGATCGCCCGGATCGACGAGTCATCGAGTCGCAAGTCGGAAATCGCTACCCGATCAGGTTTCGGCATGACGGCCAGCAAACACACGACCTGCTCGTCTTCCGGCTCGTCGCCACCAACGCCGAGTAGGCCTTCGAGAGCAAGATCGCTCACCTCGATGTAGTCGACCCGCCAACCGAACAGCGCCGCCGAAGCCCGCAGAGCTGCGGCTGCGTGACCGGCATCGAGATGGCAGAGCCGGAAAGCCCGCTCGCCGTACTTCCACGCACACCGCCAGGGAATCGTCGTCAAACCCACCAAGACGCCACCGGCTCGCGTCACGGCGCCGAGCTGTCGCCACAGCGTGATCGGGATCACTCGCCGACGTTCGAGCGCATGATCGAAAGGACTGTAGTGGTAGAGCGCTGCCGATGGCCCGTCGGTCTCGAGATCTGCCGCCAGCAGATGGCACTCCGTTGGGTGCAGGTTGCCGGCAGAAGGCACCACGCGCATCCCGAAGGCGGCGTTGGCGACGCGTTTCCACCCGACCAGTGCCAATGCGTTCCAGAACAGACGACCGAGACCGGATACATCGAGGGCCGCCGTCGATCCATCCTCCGCGCTGTCGCTCGGGATCGGGAACGGCACGGTCGGAGCACCCTCGTAGCGACGGAACGGAATCGGCTCGCTGCCACGGTGGAACCGCTGGGGCGCTGACGCCGGTTGCGCCGGGTCGAGGCTACTTTTCTCATGGTGCTCTCGCACCAACGCCGCGGCCCGGCAGCTCGGTCCGGTCACAGCCGCTCGAGACAATGTCGCACCTCGGCGATCACCAGCTCTTGTTGCGAAGGTGTGAGATCGACGAAGAGAGGCAAGCGCAGGAGACGCCCAGACGCGCCTTCGGCGACCGGCATCTGCCCAGGAGCGCCCCCCAAGTCACGCCCCATGGGCTCGAGATGGAGAGGCGTGTAGTGCTGGCCGGCGATGATCCCCTTGTCGTGCAGACCTTGGACGATCAGATCTCGCGACTCTTGATCGGGCGTCATCAGGTAGAAGATCGAGGCGTTGTCCGTTCGATTCTCGGCCACGGGCGGCAACTCGATCCGGCCCTCACGAGCCAACTCGGCGAATCCTCGCCGATAGCGTTCCACGTGCCCACGAAGGCGAGCGAGAGTCGACTCCAGCTGCTGGAGCTGTGCCCACAGGTAGGCCGCCGCCAGATCCGACGGTAGCGCCGTCATGCCCGGACGTACCCAGTCGTAGCTCGTCGCCTCACCCCGCAGCACCTGCTGTCGGGTCGTCCCCCGCTCGCGCAACTGCTCGGCGTGCCGAATGTGCTCGCGTTCGTGCACGATCAGTGCTCCTGCCTCACCCCCGGTGACATGCCGGCGAGGGTGAAAACACCAGGCACCGACGTCACCCAGTGTCCCCAACGCCCGATCGCCGAGCGCCGCGGCGAAGCCGAGCGCTGCGTCTTCGATCAGTACCAGGTCGTGGTCCCGAGCGACGGCTTCGAGAGCCTCGTGGTCCGCGGCAACCCCCGCGTAACAGGCGGTGACCAGAGCACGGGTCCGAGGCGTGACAGCGCGCCGAGCACAGGCCGGGTCGAGGTTCAGGCTATCGCTCTCGATGTCGACGAGAACGGGCTGAGCACCACGCCGCAGGCAGGCATTCGCCGCCGGCATGTAGTTGAAGGTCGGCATCAAGACCTCGTCGCCGGGACCGAGATCGTAGAGTGTCATGGCGATCTCGAGGGCCGCGCCCACCGAGTGGGTCAACAACACGCGCGGTGCCCCGAAGCGTGTCTCGAGCCAGCGCTCGACCCGCCGCGTGAATGGCCCGTCGCCTTCCGGAGCGCGGCATGCGACCACGTCGGCGAGCATGGTCAGCTCGTCGCCCACCGCGTGACCCGGCAGGAACGGTACCGCCAGCTCTTCCCGTGACGCGGTGTTGGTCTTGGTGCGAGACATCGCTCTCTCCCTCTTTGGGGTCCTCAACCCCAAGGCGGCGGTAGACGGAACGGAACGTCGGTGCCACCCGTTGTCATGCGGGTGCCACCGAGATAGGGAAACGCCGCGGGGGCATTGCCATAGAGGCCTGGGACCACCACGCGAACGACGGACAAACCGGTCCGCGCGACATCCGGGGTGGTGACGTCGACGGTGATCGGATGGTAACCATGGCCGACCAGATGGGCCACCAGCGCATCCCGGGTCGAGCCGAGCACGGGTAGATCCTCGAGGCGCTTGCAGAAGCCGCCTGCGAGGCGCGCGGCCAGCGGCTCACGCATCGCTGGATCGAGATGGATCTGCAGATGACAAAGCAGGTCCCACGCGTCACGCCAGTCTTCATAGTACGAGCTCCGGTAGGCGCGGTCGGCACGCCACGGCTTGACTCCGATCCCTGGAGCGCCCGACGCCACATCCTCCATGTACGGGCTCGTCGGATCGGCCAGAATACGGCAGGTCAGGAGTAGCTGGAACGCTTCGGCAGCGGCCTTGAGCGCCGCCGCCACCGGCTCGGCCCGACACGCCAAGCCGAGTGCCGGGATGTCGTTCGCCGAGTCGTGCGCCAGCGCACCGACCACCGGTGCGCCGAGCTCACTCGGCATCTCGTAAAAGCGGATGGGAACCGGATCGGTACTCACCCGGTCGACCAACCAGCCGGGCACTTCGAGCTGGGAGAGTGGGTCACCGCGATGCCACGCGAGGCTCATCGCATCGCGTTCGAGAAGCTCCAGGATCGCTGCAACCTCGGCGTGCTCTCTGTCGGCTCCGGTGGCGATTCCGGCATAGGGCGTGGGGTGAGTGCGCGGCTCGCCGGCGGTCGGTGCCCCGAAAAAGAAAGTGACCCAGACCAGCGACGCAGGCACCCAGATCCGCGTGCCGTCGACCATGCTCTGCCCGGGTGTCCAGAGCACCGGTAGATCGCGGCTGAAGCGGACGAACGGGAAGCCGCGCTGCGCATACTGGGCGTCGCTGAACAGAGCCAGGTCTGCCGGGTCCACCGCCGGTTCGCCGGCCCGGCGCAACTCGTTCCACGAGCCACGGCGCAGTCCTGCAGGCACGAGGTTGCCACAGTAACGCTCCACCGCTTCGCCCGCCGCGGCCGCCTGCGCGGCGTCCGGATCGTCCCAGGCGAAGCCGCCCGATTCCTCGTCGCTGTGCCACCTGCTGAACCGCTGGGCGGCGCTGCATCGAGCGTGAGCCCGGTGCAAGCTGCGCGGCATCTCCGCGGGCAAAGGCATCATCTCCAGCGTCTTGATGAGGCCGAACCGAGGATCGACGAGCGGTTCGAAGGGGCCAAGCCTCTGCATGGTGGTGACGCCCAGCGCTCGAATTCAGGTGTGCGGAATAGGTGCCAGGACGACATCGTCCTCTTCGATCGGCTGCGCGAACCAACCCAGACGCACCGGATCCTCGTAGAGCCGTCGTCCGCCCAGGGGTGGAAAGGCAGCCGGCGCATTGCCGTACAGACCCGGGACCACCACGCGGACGACAGTCAACCCGACAGATGCGACGTCGGCGGTGGTGACGTCGACCGAGTAGGCCTCCAGACCCTCGCCTTCGAGCCGTCGCAGGTAGGCATGTCGCAAGTCCTGTTGCTCTTCGTCACTCAGACCCTGGACCGCGCTGATCGGTCGTGGCGCCACGTCGCGATCGAAGCGTTCGAGATGGACCTGCATCCGTTCGTCGAGATATAGCTGGGCGTGACATCCGAGGTCGACGACGTCATGCCAGTCCTTCCGGTAGTCGTCGGCATAGCGACGGTCGCGACGGTATGTCTTGTAGACCCGTTGGTCGAGCACGCCGCTCTCCATCATCTGCCAGATGCGACCCTCGGGCTCCAGCATCTCGCGGCTGTAGCCACGCAAGTGGACCGCCTCCGCCAGCGCCTTCAGACAGGCGGCCGCGGGATCGGGTCGACAAGCGATACCGATCGTCACCAGGTCGTGTTTGGGGTCACGCATCAACGCCCCCATCACGGGAACGCCGAACACGTTCTCGATCGCGAAGAGCTGGTAGGCGAGAGGTCGGGAGTCCACCCTGCGCGCCGGCGCCATGGCCGCGACCACCGCCGGTTCGCTGGCGAGATCGAGGAGCTTCGGTGGCCCTCCCGACATCCACCAGATGGTCACCGCGTCGCGCTCGATCACTTCTTCGAGCGCCGAACGTTCAGCATCCTCGCGTCCGACACCCGTGGCGATGCCGGCGAGGTTGACGAAGTGGGTCTTCGGCTCGTGGGCGAGGGCGTCCACCAGGTAGTTCGGATACACCAGGGATGCCGGAACCCAGGCGTCGGCGCCGGTGGTCAGGTTACGACCGGCGACCCAGAAAACAGGAAGCTCGCGGGTGAATCGCTCGAAGGGGAAGCCACGCATGGCATGTTGTCGCTCCGAGTAGAGCGCCAGATGCGTTGGATCGATCGCCTCTTCACCGGCGTCGGCAAGCTCCTTCCACGACGCTTTGCGCAAGGTGCGGGGAACGAAGTTGCCGCAATACCGCTCCACCGCCTCGCCGATCGCCGCGCGTCGTGCGGCCTCCGCGTCGTGAAACGCGGTGCCGAGGGAGATCCGGTCGCCGTACCATTGACCGAGCTTGCGCGAGTTGTTGACCCGGCCATGGAACGAGACCATCGATGCGGGCTCGTCATCTTCGAGCTCCTTGGGATGCAGGCCGAGGACCACGCCGAGACGCTCGTCGACCAGACGATAGTAGTCAGGGGTTGATGGGGTCATCATTCTCAGTGTTTCGACCTCATGGTGATTTCTTCCCGATAAAAAGAACTTGGTCACTCATACCCAGGACATACGGGTCCGAAGCGGTACGCAAGACGAGATCGAGCACCTTCCGTCTGACGACCGGCTCCCGCTCGGCGAGACCCCGCCAGGTGTCGGGCCTCGACCACACGGCCACGACACCACTCGATGCCAGAAGGCGTATCTGGTCCAGACCTTGCTCCGAAAACAGCGGAGCGATTTCTTCGATGCGACAGAACCAGCTCGCCTTCAGTTGCGGCGAACGCACCTTGCCGAGAAGGCCACGCTCGAGCAGCCGTTCGAGCTCCTCGAGTTGCGCGGAGGGTGCCGCGGGGTCGGTGACGAACGTGTGGAGCGCCATGCTGAGCCAGAAAGCACGCGGCATGAAGGAGGCGAAGAGGATGCCCCCGGGACGCAGCACCCGAGTCACCTCGCTCGCCGCGCGTCGGCGCTCGTCGATGCTCTGCAGGTGATAGAAGGGCCCCAAAGCGACCACGGCGTCAAAGCTCTCGTTCGGAAATCGGCTCAGATCGACGGCATCGAGCTCGTCCACCGACTCGACACCCGCCGAAGGCCGATCGTCGGCCTCCCCATCGTCCTGCCCGAGCGCTACCCCTGCCTCGGCGACGTTGCGACGTGCCAACTCCACCTGGATGGGCGAGACGTCACCGGCCACGATCCGATGCCCCGCACGGCTCAGCTCGATCGCATAGCGACCCGGCCCGGCTCCGACATCGAGGATTCGACTGCCGGGGGAGAGATGCTCGAGCATCACTGTTCTGTGAATGTGCAACTCGCACGGATAGGCGTCGAGCCGCGAGTTCTGGAAACTCGACCAGGAGTCGTAGAGCTCGGCGACCGCGTGTGGCGTCACGCCGCGGCCCCTACGTCGGGCACATTGAGCGGCGACACGGGTAGTTCGAGCCGGGTCGACAACGGCGGGCCCCAGTGCACCGTTTGCCGCGCCTGCCTGGGGGAGTGTCCGAAGAGGCGGTCCTCACCCGAGGCCAGGTTTCGGGCATAGGAAGGAAAGGCGCTGCTAGTGATCTCGAGCTGCAAGCGATGCCCAGCAGGAATCGTGATCGCCATCGGCGACAGTGGGATCTCGAACTGATAGGGCCGATCCGGGCGTAGGGCCTCGCCCCGCCGAAACAGCGCCCGCACCGCGTCGACCAGCCCGTGGGCGACGTATAGGGAGCGTCCGTCCGGAAGGACTTCGAGGATGCGCGCCACCCAATCGGTCGCCGGAGCATCCGTGCTCGCCCACAGAATCACCCGTGCCTCCCCCAGCCAACGGCATGCAGCGGGCAGCGGCGCGGTGGTGAAGCGCGCAACGTCTACGCGAGCGGAGATATCTCTCTCGTCGATCGGGGTGCGGCGCGCGGGGAACGGATCTTCGGGATCATAGAGAAAAGAGCACTGTCCCGACTCGCTGGCAGACTCGGTGGACAGCCGCGTTCCCGACGTCGCGTGAAATATCAGCCGATCTCGGATGGCTACTGGATCGGCCACCGACCAACGGTTCTCGCCGGTGACGAACACGTGCGGAGCCTCGAATGCTGGCAGATCAGCCGGTGCCTCCCTGTTGTCGAGCACACTGTGCAGCCACGCCGCCTGGAAGCCGCCGAGTGGGAAGCGCGACGCGGCACCATAGTCGCGTTCGCCATACTGGCTCGCCACGTGGCCACGAACCTGATGCGTCCACGGCCCGATCACCAGGCCGCGAGGCGGCCGAGGCTCGTGAGCTCCTCCGACGGTCGCCCATTGATGAAGCGTTTCGCCACAAAACGGATCGTGCCAGCCGCCGATATGAAGCGAAGGCACGCTCAGCGCCGCAAGCTCGGAGTCGCCGATCGGTGGCGGCGCATCGGCGCCGGCGGTGGCCGCGGCCAGCCAGCCTGGGAGAGAAGCCCAGAGCCGTGTAGGGAGCTCCGCCACCGGAAGATGGCCTAGGAGATCCGGCTCGGCATCGAGCATGGCCTCGGCCAATCCGTCCCGAGAGCACCGCGCGTCGCCGTGGGTGAGCCACCAGGAGACGTGACCGAGCAGAGGCAGCACACCACCGTCCGGACCGGGAGAGTAGTCCACCGGCCGCATCGCCGGCACCGAAGCGATCACCGCACAGATCGCCGGATGCCCGCTCACTGCGGCAGCCCAGGCGGTGAAAGCACCGTACGAGCCACCGGTCAAAACCACTCTGCCGTCGCACCAAGGCTGCCGACTCACCCACTCGGCGGTGGTACGTCCGTCCTCGCGCTCGTGGGCGAACGGCACCCACGTGCCGCCCGAATCGTATCGACCTCGAACATCCTGAACGACGCAACCAAACCCGTTCTCGATCCACCCCAGAGCTTCAGGTCGATGCTGGGCCTTGCCGAGATAGGTGCGCAGGATCACGGCCGGCCGAGGCGCCTCCCGCGGGCGGTAGACGTCCGTGGCGAGCGGCACGCCATCCTCGGCAGCAACGACGATTCCCGCTCGAACGCGCGTGTTCTCCGTGCGAACCGGAATCTCGACCCGCGCACTCCCGGTCAAGGCAGGCATTCGGTCATCAGCCCACGCGGTACCGGCAGTACGGGATGGCGGCGCCACGTGCCGGTGGCCGGATCGAGCGCCAGCTGGTGACCATGACTCGGCGGCCGCTCGCCGCGCGCCACCGCCAGAAGGTCGCTGGCCAAGGCACCGGCGATCACGGCGACGCGTCCGGCGTCGGGCCAGGGCACGGGCGGCACCCCTTCTCCACGATCGACATAGCGCCAGTACGCCTCGAGGCCGTCCGGGTGCGGATCGGCCGCCAACCGGCGATCCCGCACGTCGCGGTAGCTGGGCGTCGCCGGGTCGTTCGGCGACCAATAGGGCCCCAAGTAGAAGTGGTCGCCCTCAGCATGACAGCCATGCCAAGCAACCTCCTGCTCACGGCACCAGGCGTGGACGCGCTGCCAATGGGCATCAGGAAGCCAACCAGCGCAGGTCACTACAAGGTCGGTCGTCACGGACTGAGCCGGCAGCTCGCCCGCGCCCGCGCGACTCGGCTCGGGTAGGCCGGTCGTCTCGAGCAGGGTGTGCAACGCCTCGGCAATCGGTCCGCTACCGACGACGCACACCCGGAGCTCGAGCGCCGGCTGGGAGGATTGCGCCGCGACTTCCGCGAAGCCGCGAGCGACGAAACGCTCGAGCACGTCGCGCGCCGCGGTCGGTATCTCGCCCGCGGTACCCTTGCCGTCCAAGACGTCGGCTACGTTCTTCATGACCTCGCCGTCCACGTTGAGACGGAACGCGTGGCCGTCTGGAGGGTAAAGCAACCAACCTTCGGAGCTCGGCACGAGATGATGACCCGGAACCAGTTGCAACCGCTCGAGCTCGGAAGCGCCCGGCATGGGTGTGGATCGTGGAGAGCTAGACGTGATCGGTGAGAGTGTTGCTGTCATGGCCTTTGAGCGATCTATCGGAGCAAGTCGGAGCGATGTAAAAAGTAATCGGGGGTGGGTGTACACCCACCCCCGGGCGCGGCGAGCTCAATACACTCGCCGAAACAACTCAGTCTTCGGCCTCAGCCTGATCGTCTTCCCAAGCAAACGGGTTCTCGACCAGAGCATGGTTGTGGGAGTTGGTGTGGACCGTACGGCCGGCATCACCGACACCCTTGGCGACGGAGTTGACGATTTCGAAGATGTCTTGGTTCTCGTTCATGATGTCTCCTGACAAGAGGGGGGTTGCGGTTTGCCGAAGCCCAACTTCGTGACGGATCGTCTCGGTCGCCGGACTCCGACGACTCCAGAAAGCCTAGAGAGCCAAAGAATCTGCCACAGTCCGAAATCGGACGGCGGCCAAGTCATATTTGACACAGTGAATATGTCTACAGAGAGGATATCTTGGCCACGCATAGCCCGAGGCTCTGGCCGAGGGTCCGAGGCCGCCGATCGATGAAACAGATCCCACGTCCAACATCACCCACGAGACCATTGCGTGGGCCCAGCAGTAGGGCGGCGTCGCGTCTTGTCACCGTCGCCGACGGTCGCTCGTGGCTATGGCGCGGATCGATCGCTCTGTTGGTGGCGTGGTTCGCCGCCTGCAATCCTCCGGCGCCGACCTCCGAGTCATCATCGCACTCTGAGTCCGAGGCCTCTGAGAAGTCGGGTGGCCTGCTCCACCCTTCGATCGACGAACATCCGGATCCGGTCGAAATCGCCTTTGCGGAGAGCTTCCGGGTCTCCTATCACCGGCACTACAAAGTCGTACAGTTGCGTAACGGCGACGACGACGAGTGGCGAGAGACCCTCGTCCTGGTCCGTCGCGGAGCCCCTGCACCGTCGTTGGACGGGGAGCTGGCCGACGCGGTGGTCATCGAAATACCGGTGCGCTCGATCGCTACCAACGCCGTCTCGGATATCAGCAGGTTGCGCACCCTCGGCCTCATCGATCGACTGGTAGGCATCCCCACGGCAGCGGTGTACGACGAAGAGATCTACCGCCGTCATCAGAGTGGCGAGCTCGCCGCGATCGGCCACCCGGGTCACGGTCAACCGAACCTCGAAGCCTTGCTCGCCGCCGGCCCCGACCTGACGCTGCTCCTCACCACAGGTCCCGAGCACGCTCAGGGAATACAGCGCCTCCGCGATCTCGGCCTGGCGGCTGCCCCATCGTACGCATTCACCGAGTCGACCTTTCTCGGTCGAGCGGAGTGGATCGTCTACCTAGCTCTGTTCTTCGATGCCGAGGCAGCGGCCCAGGCCCACTTCGATGGGGTCGTCACACGCTACCTTGCACTTTCGGAACGTGCCAAGGCAGCGGCCGGTGCGTCACCACCGGTCGCATTCTGGGGCGGGCCAGCTGGCGGCAATCGCTGGTGGGTGGAACGCAACGGTCCCGAGGCCGAACTCTTCGCCGACGCCGGGGCGCTCAACCCTCTGGCCGATCCCTCGGCGGGCCCTTTCGCCACGCTCGACACCGCCAGTGTGCTGAACGCTGCTGCCGACGCCGACCTGTGGATCACTTCGGCTCTCGCCGAGAACGACTGGGACGGACGAGTCCCGTTGGAGCTCTTCGCCGCCTATCGCGCCGGCCGGGTGTACCACAACCGCAAACGGATGCGTCTCGAACGCGACGCTTGGGACTGGAACGAGACCGCGATCAACCGCCCCGATCTCGCTCTCGCCGACCTGGTCTCGTTGCTTCATCCCGAATTGCTGCCGGACCACGAGTTGCATTTCTTCGCCCCGGTCGCCCGGCAATGAAGGTGGCGCGCCGATGACCACAACCACTTCGCGCCTTCCGCCGAAGCGTTCACCCCAGCTGCGTATCGCCGTCGTGTTCCCGGTGCTCGCGGTCGTTCTAGCCGTCTTGTTCGCCGCCGAGCTCTCTCTCGGTACCGTGCGGATTCCACTCGGCGAGATCGCCAATGTTCTGCTCGGCGGTGAGCCGAGCCAGGAGATCTGGCGCGTCATCGTGCTCGAATTGCGTCTGCCGCGGGCGATCACGGCCTGCCTCGCCGGTACGGCGCTCGCTCTCGGCGGTCTGACACTGCAGACGCTCTTCCGCAATCCACTCGCTGGGCCGTGGGCCTTGGGCATCACCGCCGGTGCACAACTCGGGGTCGCCATGGTCGCAGTGGCCGGAGCCGTGGCCGGGAGCGCCGGACTCGCCGTCGCTCTCGCTCGTCTCGGCGCTATCGCGGACTTGTCGCTGGCGACCGGCGCCTTCGCCGGCGCGACCGCCATGTTGATGGGTGTCGTGGCGCTGTCGCGTCGCGTCAACGCCGTGACGTTGCTGATCGCCGGTCTGATGTTCGGCTTTCTGGCGCAAGGCCTGGTCGCCGTGTTGCTGCACTTCACCACCGAAAACCAGGTCGAGGTATTCGAGAATTGGAGCGACGGCAGCTTCGGAGGCGTGACTCCGGACAAGCTCATGGTGCTGGCTCCGGCGGTGTTGCTGGGCTTGCTCCTGATCGGCGCGTCGATCAAGCCGCTGAACGCGCTCTTGCTCGGCGAGCGCTACGCACGCTCGCTGGGCGTTCGTATTCGCCGAGCCCGCAACACCGCCCTTGTCGCGGTGGTCTGCTTGGCCGGCTCGGTCACCGCTTATTGCGGACCGATTCTCTTCCTGGACCTCGCAGTACCGCACCTTTGTCGTGGCCTTTGCCGCACCACCGACCATCGTATTCTCGTACCTGCGGTTGCACTCGTTGGCAGCATCGTCGCCCTGACGGCGGACCTCATCGTGCACCTGCCGTGGCGCCAGCATTTTCTCCATCTCAACGCGGTCAACGCACTGATCGGCGCGCCGGTCGTGCTCTGGGTGCTGCTGCGACGACGCTCCGCGAACGCCTGAACCAGACGATGCATCGCCCCAGCCTGCTCACAGCGTCGGATCTGACCATCGGGTACTCCGGTCGCCCACCCCACATCATCGCGCGTGGGCTCGATCTGAAGATGAGACGTGGCGAGCTGGTCTGCCTGATCGGCCCGAACGGTGTCGGCAAATCGACATTGATGCGCACGCTGTCCGGCATGCAACAGCCGCTCAACGGCACAGTGCGGTTGAACGACCGAGACCTGGATGCCATGGAGCCCGCTCAGCTGGCTCGAGCTCTCGCCGTGGTTCTCACCGACCGGGTGGAGATCGAGCTGATGCGCGCGCGCGCCTTGGTAGAGATGGGCCGGTTGCCGTACACCGGCTGGTCGGGGACGCTCGACGCCGAAGACCATCGCGTGGTCGACGAGGCGATGTCTACGGCAAACGTGGTTCATCTCGCAGAGCGTGAGCTCAGCCAGCTGTCCGACGGAGAGCGTCAACGTGTGATGATCGCGCGCGCCCTGGCGCAACAACCATCGCTTCTCGTGCTCGACGAGGTGACCGCGTTCTTGGATCTTCCCGGACGGATCGAGGTGATGAATCTGCTCGTCGACCTGGCCCACCGCGACAAACGTACGCTGTTGCTGTCGACCCACGATCTCGATCTCGCCCTGCGTCATGCCGATCGGCTCTGGCTACTCGCTCCCGGAGGAACGTTGCGCACGGGGCCGCCCGAGGCGCTGGCGCTCAGCGGGGCGTTCGACGAGGTCTTTGGCGAACGTGGGCCGAAGTTCGATCGCCGCTCGGGCACGTTTGCCGTGGACCGCGTCGCCGGACCCCGGGTCGCGGTCGACGGCGACGGATTGGAAGCAGTCTGGGTCGGACGCGCGCTGGCGCGATTAGGCTACGACTGTACGACCGAGGAGCCCCGCGCTGCGACGATCGTCATCGGTGACCATGACGGTTCCCGCTATCGGCTCGAGCACCGGACGGGCGACCGGGACGTACAGTCTCTCACCGAGCTCATCGAGGTCCTCGAGACCCTCGATCCGGCGACGGAACGGCACTGACGTCCGACAACCCGCGCTGCGACCCGATTCGACCCTTCGTCTGATGAACGAAAGGAGCGACCATGAAACGACTCTCTTCAACCGTTGCCATCGTCGCCGTCACGTGGCTGACGGTGGCAGTAGGAGCCCAGGAGTGGCAACAGTGGAGCGGCCCCGACGGCGATTTCACCGTGGCCTCGGGAGCGCTGGCCGAGAGCTGGCCCGAAACGGGGCCGCGACAGCTGTGGAAGCGGCCGCTGGGCGAGGGATTCTCTTCGATTCTTCACCGCGATGGGACCTTGTACACGATGTACCGGAATGGCGACGACGAAATCGTCGTAGCCCTCGACGCTTCCTCCGGCGCCACCCGCTGGCAACACAGCGACACTCCCACGCTCTGGAGCGACATGACCGATGCCTTCGGCAACGGCCCCAACAGCACCCCCCTTCTCATCGGCGACCGACTCGTGGCTCCTGGCATCGCCGGTCGCCTGCGAGGTCTCGACGCCTCCTCCGGCGAGCTCGTTTGGCAGCGCGATCTACCCGAGGACTTCGGTCGCCGCCGACGAGTCGAGGAGTACGGCTACTCGGCGAACCCCGTGGTGTACGGCGGCCGCGTCCTGGTATTGGTCGGTGGCGATCAGCACGCAGTCGTCGCACTGAATCCTGCCGATGGCTCGGTGGTCTGGAAGAGCGAGGCCGGCGGCGTCAGCTATGCGCAGCCGTCGATCCTTCGTCTCGCCGGACGCGATCAATTCGTCTACTTCTCGCCGCAGGGCGTGGTCGCCCTCGACCCGACGACCGGCGAAACCCTGTGGACCTCGCCCATAGAGTTCAACAACGGCAACCACCTCACGCCCGCCGTCAGCTGCGACGACGAGCACCTTTGGATCGGAAGTCAGTTCGAGTCGGGAGGAGGACGGCTCCTGCGGATCCGCAGTCAGGACGGCGGACTGAACGCCGAGCAGGTCTGGTTCGACGCGCGTTTGCAGACGTCCCATTGGCCGATGATCCGGCGCGGCGACTTGATCTACGGTTCCACCGGGGGCAACCGGGTGTCGTTTCTGTCGGCTTTCGATTGGCGGACCGGCAAGGTGGCCTGGAAAAAGCGCGGGTATCACAAGGCGCAGATCCTCCATGCCGACGGCAAGTTCCTCTTTCTGACGGAAGACGGGCGGCTGGTGCTAGCGCGGATGTCGCCCGAGGAGCTCCAGGTTCTCGCCGAGGCGAAGGTGACAGGCCGCGTCTCTTGGTCCCTACCGACCTTGGTGTCGACCACGCTCTACCTCCGGGATCAGGAGCACGTGCTCGCACAACGACGCCTACGTTCGACTCGGCCGGTTGGTGCAGGCAAAGCGAAGGCGGGCTGTCGCCACAACCTGTAGACGGTGTCGCCGGAAAGCCCGCCCGCCGCATAAAACGATCAGTCGCCCGACCCCACAGCGTCCAGTACTTCGCGGATCTGCTGATTGTGGCGGAGGGTATGCGCCCCCACGAGCGCCAGCCATTGGTGGACGTTGAGATGGCCGGGAGGTCCTTCGTAGGTGAGCTGCTTCACGGGCGCGTCGGTAGACCGGACCAAGTCGAGCATCAGCGTACGCCCTTTCGCAAAGCGCGCCAGCAGCTCGTCGCGGGGCGCTTCCCCTGCGGGCTGAAGCATCTCCGGAGCTTGGAACTTCCGCGAGCGATCCTGCAGATTGGCCTCGAGTGCAGCGGTTCCACGCTGGGCGATTCCTTGCCAATCGGGATCCGGTTCACCCTGCAAGGTCCGGGCAACCAGCGGTAGGAACATCTCTTCCGCCAGCACGAGGTGCTCCACCACCTCTCCCGCCGACCACTCGTCCTCGGACGGCTTCCGGCTCCACAGGTCGCCCTGGGCCTCCGCCGCGAGAGCTTCCAGCTCGCTGCGGGACGTCTGTATCACCTCGCCCTACCCCGTCTTGCGGCATCCAGTCGGTTGATCCAGG
>JALCBJ010000032.1 GCA_028066595.1 Thermoanaerobaculia bacterium | reverse complement strand
AAGCATGGCTCATTCTACGCCGCATTCACGCCGGTTGCCGGCCGGACCTCTAGGGGGGGATTTCGGACAACAGTCAGAAACGGATCCTGAGAATAGGCAGCGGCTGCCCAAACTCCCCCTCCAGGAGGGGGAGGACTCGGGTGGTCAGTGTCGACTACGGCGCGCTAGAAGACCAGGCCGAAGTGTTCCCGGCCTCGAAGCCGTCGCTGAAGATCAGCCCAAAAAACTCGTAGGCACCCAGGTCATACGGACCGAGTTGGTCGACCACACCCGGAATATCCTGACCGCGTAGCTGACGATCCAGATCTGCGTGCGAGGGTGAATAGGTCGACGTATCGCAGAAATCGACCGCTGGCGAATTCGCCGCGACGTGCAAGTCCAGCGCACCGATATCGAGGAACAGCGGGTCGACGCCCGCGGCTGAGTCACCGGTCGCGCTACTCGCACCGTTCAGTGTCGAGGCCAGCACGCAATCGAGATCGATGGTGCTGCCCGCGTCGGGAGCAAAGTTCCCGTGATCCCAGAGCAGGCTCGAGTAGATGTTCAGGCTCGCGCCACCGAATGCGACGCCACCCAGACTGTCTGTCGACCCCGATCCCGGATCCCAGCTGTTGCCTGCCGCGGAAACGAAGGCAGCCTCGATGGCCGCCTGATCGACTGCTTGGAACAGGCTGAACGTCGTGTTGCCAGCGAGCTGAACTCCCTCCATTCGAAGGACCGTACCGGTCCCCGTGGCGAACAGCACGAAGCCCTGCTCGTCGACCGCCGAGTGGTTCTCCACAAAGGTCTGGAAGAGGCTCACCGAGGCGCCGTCGCCTGCGTACACGGCACTTCCTTCCCGATCGCCGGCAACGCCGGTGATCGAGTTTCCCTCGAGCCAGGAACATCGAGGCTCGACGAAACAATCGGTGCTCCGTCTGTCCATCAGCACCTCGACCGGGCCGTCGGCATAGATGCCGCCTCCCCGGAAGGCGGCCGAGTTGCCGCGTACCCACGTTTCCCTCAATGAAGCGGTCGCACCATTGGTCACTGAGAGGCCTCCACCGTAGACGCGGGCGACATTGTTCACGATCTGTACACCGAAGTCGTCGGTGAACGAGATCGGCCGATCCAGCTGACTGGTGCTTCCAGACTGAGCGAAGCCACCTCCGAAATCGGCTTCATTGTTGCTCACGAAGGAACCATCGAGGAGATTGAATTCGCATCCGCTCTGCATCCAGACACCACCTCCGGTGCTCGCTCGATTGAAGCTGATGGAGGCAGCGGAGTGGATCGTCGAAGCGACACACCAGATGCCGCCGCCGGCACCTGTGCCGACGTCGTTGTCGATGATGTCGGTGAGGCGATCGAGGTCGACCCGGGCACCGCCGGTCGCCACCAGCCCACCCTCGTTCAAGCGGATATCGGTATCGATCAGGTTCAGTCTCGCCCCGTCACCGTGGACGCTCACACCACGGCTGTCGGTTGCGCCCTGGACCACGAGCCGCTCCAATGTGATGACGGAGTCCATGCCGCCCGTGGACTGAATATCGAAAATCGGTCCGCTGCTCGTACCCGAGACAGTGCTCGTTCCGGTCGAGGAAGCAGCATCGCAACTGGCGTAGCCACCTCGGATCGTGATGCCGCCGATGGTCGACGGGTCCCAGTTGAGCAGCTCTTGCTGAATGCCGCTCAGATCGGTGGTCAGGAGGATCTCGTCGTCTCCACCGGAGATCAGAGCTCCGAGAAGCGCCGCGGAAAGCGTGGCCGCGTTGCAGCCTTCGGCGATGCTGCCGACGTAGAAGGTGTCGGCCCGGGAAGGCGAGAGGTAGACACTGGCGAACAGCCACAGGAACAGCGTCCCGAAGCTCATGAAAACTGGCCTCGTCCGAGACCGGGATGTACTTTCGATGGTCGTGAACACCTTGGTTCTCCTTCGATTTCTCGAGTTGGGGGTCCTCAGTGCTCGTTCTGTCGTACGGAGCTTCGAAAACGTTACGCCGACGAGACGGATCCCTGGTTCGTAACGTTTCGGTTCGAGTCTTCGACAAAGCTGATGAACCCAACTCTGCCCGCGGAGAGAAGACGCCATGTATACAAAGCTCATACCCAAGCCAGTTACACCGACTCGAGGTGCACTACGCGTCGCGACGACAGCGCTCGTTTTCTGGCTGGTCTCACCCCTCGCCGCCGCCGGAGCCACGCATACCGTCTGTGCCAGCGGCTGCGACTTCACTCTGATCGCGACCGCGGTCGACGCCGCATCCTTCGGCGATCAGATCGTGATCGCCGTCGAATGGCCTCAGGTGCACACCGAGCAAGCGATCGTCATCGAAAAGAATCTGACGATCCGAGGCCTCGGTCGCGACACGACGGTGGTGCAAGCGGCACCCACCGTCGACGATGCGACCGATCGGATCCTATTCGTCCGACAGGGCGCCTCGGTCTTTCTGGAAGATCTGACTCTCCGGCACGGCAACTCGTCCAGCGGCGGTGGGGTCAGCGCCCAAGGCGAGCCCGGATTCACCACCGACCTCACGGTGCGGCGGGTGCGGTTCCAAGACAACCGAGCCTCGGGGTTGGGAGGCGGCCTGGTCGCGAACTTCCACTCCGTCGTCACGATCACCGACTCGGTCTTCGACAGCAACGAGGCGACGATCGGAGGCGGTCTGTGTGCGGCCGGAGGCGACCTCAACATGCGGCAGAGCTTGGTTCGCAACAACACGGCCGAGCAGGGCGGCGGAGTCTGCCACGGAAACGGCGATCTCGTCTTGTGGAACGCGACCTTGACGGAAAACACGGCGACAATCGAATCGGGTGGGCTGCACGTGCTCTCCGGCATCCCCTTTCTTCGTCACGTGACGATCGTCGGCAACTCCGCGCCGACGATCGGGGGCCTGACATTCCTCGCCGCCAGTGTCTCGAACACGGTCATCGCCGACAATCCGGGTGGCGATTGCAGCCGTGAGATCACCGGCGCAGGGCCCCGCAACTGGGATTCCGACGGCTCGTGCGGACCCAGTGTGGTGGGCACGGGCGATCCAGAGCTGGAGCCGTTGCGCGACAACGGCGGGCCCACGATGACCCTCGCACCGCAGGAAGAAAGTCCGCTGCTCGATGCTGCCCAGCAAAGCGACTGCAACTCCATCGACCAACGCAGCCTCGACCGTGACCTCGGGGGCGATTGCGACATCGGCGCCTACGAACGCTACGAGATCAAGACCTGTGAGTCGCCCAATGTCGCGGTTCCGGACGGCGATTCCGACGGCTTCTCTCAGACCGTGAATCTCGACACACCGGACGGGGTGATCGACCGAATCATCGACGTCAACGCCAGTCTCTTTCTCCTCCACGAGTGGGTCGGTGACGTGACCGTGGATCTGGCCCACGACGGCATCACCGTGCCGTTGCTCGATCGGCCCGGTATTCCCACCACGCAATCCGGCTGCGGCGAGGACGACATCCTCGCGGCGCTCGACAACAGCGCAGTCGAGCCGGTCGAGGACGAATGCAGTACATCCGGGTTTGCGATCGGCGGACGATTCCGTCCGAACGGATCGCTCGACAGGTTCCGTCACCATGGCGGCAACGGCGATTGGACCTTCACGGTAGCCGATCACGTGGCGGGTCTCGACGGCACGTTGCTCAGTTGGTGTGTCTACGTCGAGCTCTTTGACGGCCCGCCCGATCTGCACGTGTTCTCCGACGACTTCGAGGGCGGAAATCTCTCCGCCTGGAGCGCCTCCACCCCTTGAGTCTGGTCCCGCCTGCAGCGGCCTGGCTCGCCGGCTGTCCGATGCGTGCTGATCGGCCGTGGACCGTGGTTCTGTATACTGCGGCCGAAAGCGCTCGCCGAGCTGGATTCTCGGATGGACCATTCGAAGCCGTTACGATCGCTACCATTGGCGCTGGCATGGAGCGCTCTGGTCTCGATCGCCGCCACACCCGCCTGGGCCGCCGGGCTGGTGGTCATTGAGACGGTACCAACCGGCGCAGCGGCCGATGCCGGACTCGTTGCGGGCCATGTGCTTCACGCCTGGGAGCGCCGAGATCCTGTCACTGACGAGGTTCTTGCCTCCGGTGAGCTCCATAGCGCGCTCGATCTGTGGCAGGTCGAGGTCGAAGAGCGGCCGCGGGGCGGAGTCCGAGTCCAGGTCGAGAGACCAGAAGCGACCGGCCCGAACGTGTCCTGGATCGAACTGGCCGTCGCCGACTGGGGACTCGAGGCGAAGTCTGTCGAAGGAGGAGAGCTACCCCACGGCGACTGTGCCGGCGGAGCCGCGGTCACCCCTCCTGAGGCTGCGGATCTCGCCCTGCTGACCGCCGCGCGGGCCGAAGCAGCGCACCGAGCGGTGTCGCTGGACAAGGATGAGAACGCCGAGTGCTTCTGGAAGGCCGCTCTGTCTGCGGCGGAATCCCTGCCAACCGAGGTTCGAGCGCATCTCGAGGAACGGTTCGGCAAGTTTCTGATGGACCGAGACCGCTTCGAGGACGCGCTAGCCCGTCACGAAGCAGCGCTTCGGCTGCGACAGGCCGCAACTCCCGCGAGCCTGGCGGTCGCTGCGAGCCTCGATCAGATCGGTATCGCTGCCTGGTACATCGGCGACCGAGAGCGAGTTCTCACCCTGTGGCAAGAGGCACTGGCGATCCGGGAAACCGTAGTGCCCGACAGTCTGCTCGTTGCCAAGAGCCTCAACAATCTGTCGTTGGTGTCTCCCTCGGGGGAACGACTGGCACTTCTTCGCCGTGCCCTGGCCATCCGCGAGACACTGGACCCCGACAGCTCCACCACAGCCAACCTGCTCACCAATCTGGGTCAGTACCATCGACGAGACGGCGACCTCGATGCAGCCGAGCCGTATCTGACTCGGGCCGAAGCGATATTGCGTCGCCTCGCGCCAGACCGCCGCCTGGCCGTAGTCCAGCTCGCCCTGGGTTCGTACGAGAAGCAGCGAGGCAGGTTCGCTGAGTCGGAAGCCAGGTATCGAGACGCGGTGTCGCTGCTGGAACGCATCGCTCCCGAGAGCTTCGACATGGCCGATGCCTGGCTCCAGCTCGGTGACCTGTTGCTGACACGGTGGGATTCGGAGCGTGGCGAGGTTTACCTGCGACGCGCCCTCGATCTCTTCCGCCGAATCGCACCCGAGAATCCCCAGGTGGTGCCGATCCTGCTGAACCTCGGCCTCGCGGCCAAACATCGGGGCAATCCCGACGCTGCGCGGGCGCGCTACGAAGAGGCAGTAGAGGTCGGCCGTGGCGGAGACGCGGACGGCCTACGCAGTGTCAACGTCGCGATCGCGCTGAACAACCTAGGGACCCTGGCCCAGGATCTGGGCGATCTCGACGAGGCCGAGCGTCGCTATTCACAAGCACGGGACGTGTTCACGCGCGTGGAGCCCAACGGCGTCGACGCAGCCCGAACACTGATGAACCTCGGCCAGATACGACTGCTTCGCGACGACCTTCCGGGCGCCGAGCGCTTGCTGGCCGAGGCGCTGCGAATTCAGGATCGTCTGGCGCCGGGGAGCGGGGAACAGGCCAGGTCCCTGGCAACCATGGCGCAGATCGCTCAACGACGGGGAGATTTCGGATCGGCGGAGGAGCGATTCCACCTCGCCCTCGAAGCGATAGATACTGGACGCTTTCTCGCGGCAGGTAGCGATCTGGCACGGGCGCGTTCAAACGAGGTCACGGCAGACATCGTTCATGCTTTCGCCGCTTTCTTGATCGAGTCTGGTCGCGAAACCGAAGCCTTCGCGCTGACCGAGCGAGCCAGCGCTCGCTCCTTTCGGACGATGCTGGCGCGAAGGGACCTTCGGTTCGGTGGACAGCTGCCCGCTGAGCTCGAGGCAGAACGGCGGCGGCTCCAGACCGCCTATGACCGAACCCTGCTCGAGCTGGGCAGCTGGAACTCCGACCAAGACCCCACTGCCCTCCGGGTCGAGCTCGAAGCCTTGCGGGAAAGTCAGCGAGTCCTGATGAGTGAGATGAGCCAGGCAGCGCCCGAACTGAGCACGCTCACGGAACCCCACGACTCTGGCATCGTGGCGGCACGGGCGGCACTGCCGAAGGGGATCGTCGTTTTGTCGTACCTGGTCGGCGTGGAGGAAAGCTTCCTCTTCATCGTTACGGCGGCCGACGTTCGAGCAGTACGGATCCCGTTCGAGGCCGAGGCATTGCGGCGCGACGTCGATGGTCTCCTCCAGGCGATCGAGCGACGGGAGACCCTTCACCGCCCGCGCTATCGGCGAGCCGCGGAACGACTGAGCGCGCGGCTCCTGGCACCCGCCGCCGAGCCCCTGGCGTCGGCGGACGCGGTGATCGTGGTTCCCCACGGTTTCCTCCACCGGCTGCCGTTCGCGGCCTTGATCGACCCTGCCGATCCGGAGCGCTACTGGGTTCAGGCAGTACCCCTGACGATCGCCCCGTCGCTCGTCGCCCTCGCCGAGCTCACCGCCCGACCTCGCTCGAAGGTGCCCACGCGAGTGGCGGCGTTCAGCGTATCCGATCCGCGCGGTCGTTCGAGCGGTGCGGATCTGGATGCGGTACGGGGAAACGTCCGAGCCAGACTGGATCTGACACCTCTGGCTCACGCGCGACGGGAGGTCGAAACCCTGGGCCGGATCTTCGGCGACGGCGTGAGCACCTATTTCGATCGCGAGGCCACCGAAGAAAAGGTCAAAGACCTCGGTTCATCGACAAGTCTCGTTCATTTCGCTACCCACGCGTGGGTCGACGATCGATTCCCACTCGAGTCCGGGCTGGTGCTTTCGATCCCCGAGTCGATCGAGCCCGGTCAGGACAACGGTGTACTGCAAGCCTGGGAAGTCATCGAGCAAATTCGCCTCGACGCCGATCTCGTGACGCTCTCCGGATGTCGAACGGGCCTCGGCCGCGCCTTTTCCGGCGAGGGGATCCTAGGACTCACACGTGCATTCCATTTCGCTGGCGCACGGGCCGTTCTCGCGTCTCTCTGGCAAGTGAGCGACGCCTCGACCAGTACCCTCATGGGCCGCTTCTACCACCACTTGCGGGAGGGTCTCAGCTTGGGGGCCGCCCTGCGTGCGGCCCAGTTGGACCTCGTGACGTCGGAATCGTCCGGCGATCTGGAAAAGGGGCGCCCCTACCACTGGGCTGGCTTTCAGCTCTTTGGCGACGGGAATTCTACGTGGAAGACCAAGCACTGATCGCCGCCTATCAGGACGGTGAGGTGGAGGCGACTCGGCAGGTAGAGCGATGGGTGGCCAAGGCCATCGCGACCTTCCGCCGACCTCTCGGCGAAGACTGGGAAGATGCGATCCAGGATGTTCAGATCGAGCTCCTGAAGGCCTTTGACAACGATCGCTTTGCTGGAACCGGCCCTCTCGAAGCGTTCGTCGGCCGGGTCGCACGCTATCGGGTGATCGACCGCTTGCGGCGCCGATCGCGTGTCGCCTGGGTGGACATCGAAGCGGTCACTCCATGGATGGAAGACCCTGCATCCTTGCAACGATTCGAACAGGCCAGCGCCGTTCGCGATCTCCTGCGCCGGTTTGCCACCATGCCGGCTTCCTGTCGACAGCTCTGGCGGATGATCGTCGAAGGCAGGAGTTACCGCGAGATGAGCGATGCCCTGGGGGTTGCCGAGGGCACTCTCCGCGTGCGCGTCCGGCGCTGCAGAGAGCAGGCCTTGCTACAGCGCGAGACGGCGTCCCGTGACGCTGTAACTTCCTCGACCGTCGCATCGACAGAGAAGGCAGGACGGTCTTCGAACGAGAGCCGAACGCAATGAGCTGTACCCAGATTCAAGAGCTGCTGCCCTGGTTCGCCAACGGCACACTGGGCGACGCCGAGAAAGCGACGGTCGAAGCCCATCTCGCCGCCTGCGAATCCTGTCGCAGCGCCCTCGACGAAACCATAGCCCTCGGTGCCGCCGCCACCGAGCATCTACCGATCGACCTCCTTCTCGACCTCGCAGACGGCACTCCGACTTCGGCCGAAGACGCCGAACCAGCCCGCCTTCGTCTGGCCGTGAGCTCCTCGCGCGTGGAGGAGCTGAACCGGGCACGAGGAAACGAGCCGGAGCCCAAGACGCTGCCATTTCCCATTCGGAGAGATCACGCAACTCAGGCTCGGCCGTCACCCTGGCTGGCCGTCGCAGCCGCGGCCCTGTTGGTGACATCTCTCGCCTGGTTCACGACCTGGCAGAAGTGGGACGACGCTCGGGCGCAACTGGACCAGCTGGCGCATGCGCCCATCGTCAACCCGCAGATGGTAGAGCTGGTTCCCGAGACGATACGGCGCGGAGGCTCGAGCGTGCCGACGGTCGATCTGGGCGACGACGTTCCCTTCGCTGCGCTTGTCCTGATCTCGGACGTGAATCCTCCTCACGACGCCGATCTCGGGCTCGAGATCGTGGGCCCGGACTCACGAACGACCTGGCGACAGGGCGGTCTCGAGCGCTCAGAGACAGGCACCTACACCGTGCTGCTACCCACCGCGATCCTCTCATCCGGCGAGTACCGAGCACGGATCGTCGTTCCAGGTACGGATTCCGAAGAGACCCTGGAGGCGTTCCGCTTTCGGGTCGCAAAGTCGACCGCGAAACCCTGAGGAGAACCACGCCCGGTACGCCGCTCGTAGAACTATTCGCCATCCGAGGCCGCCGCCCGGGTGCAGGAGAATCCAACCATGGCGTACCAACCGACCTCTCAGCCCCACACGGGCATCGCGACCTTCTGCAAGTCACCATTCGAGACCGACCTCGAGAATCTCGAAGCCGATGTAGCCGTCGTCGGCATCCCGTACGACGGTGCCACCGCCATGCGGCCCGGCTCCCGACAGGCGCCACGCGCCATCCGCGACGCGTCGGGCCGCTTCGGATTCCTCGGCCGCGGACACGCATCGAGGGGCTTTTTCGACATCAACCGCGACCGTCAGCTTCTCGAAGGCGTCCGGATCGTCGACACCGGAGATGTCGACACGGTCTACTACAAGCGCGAACAAAACTTCGAGCGCATCGAACAACACCTGAAGGGGATCCTCGCCTGTGGTGCGCTTCCTGTGGTCCTCGGTGGCGACCACTCGATCAGCTATCCGGTTCTGCGGGCTTTCGAGGAGCTCGGCCCACTCACCATCGTGCTGGTCGACGCGCATCTCGACTACAAGCTCGATGTGATGGGCCTGCCCTTTACCAACAACAGCCCGTTCCGCCGTGCCCACGAGCTCGACCACGTCGGTCGCATCCTGAACTTCGGCATCAGGGGCATCAAGTCCACGGACCAGGACCTACGCGAGAGCCGCGCCAACGGTCACCTCACCTTCTCCAACTATGACGTCTTCGAGCGCGGTATCGAGGCTCTGCTCGAAGAATGTGGCGACGTCGGCAACTACTACCTCTCCATCGATATCGACGGACTGGACCCCTCGATCGCTCCCGGCACCGAGAGCCCCGAAGCCGAAGGGCTCACCTTCACCCAAGTCAAGAAGCTAGCCCTCGGCCTGGCCGACCGAGGCCGCCTGGTAGGAGTCGACCTGGTGGAGGTGAACCCCTATCTCGACCCGGCCGAGCTCACGCAACACATGGCAGTTCAGCTGCTGATCGAGGTGATCGCGACCCGTTTCCGATCCTGAAATCGAGCGGCGTAGAGTTGAGGTACTGGCCCCCGTTTACCGACAAGGAATGCTCGACTCTCACCAAGCCCCATCAGCTCCCCGTCCGCTGACTCTGCTGCAGCGAAGGACGATCAAGGGAGTTCCACGGGGTAGCGATGAAACACGGCCCGAGGAAACGGATCAGCGAGAGATTCGTCTGGTGTGCCGCGCCTGTGGACACCACATCACCGACCACGCAGCGCGCATCGAGATCGCCGGTAGGCACGTACATCGACGGACCAACCCGTCGCACGTGGAATTCGAGTTCGCCTGTTTCGACGCAGCTCCCGGATCCGCGAGCGTAGGAGACCCCACCGACGAGCACTCGTGGTTCTCCGGATATCGATGGCAGTTCGCCGTCTGCCGAAAGTGTGGAAGCCACCTCGGATGGTACTTCCGGGGGCGTGAGCCTGCGTTCTGGGGTCTCGTCACCAACAGGCTGGTGAGTATCGAGTCCTAGGCAACGAACGACGGATCGCAGGCCCGCGTTCTCGGGTAGAATTGCTGAATGGCGGCCACTGCAATCCAACCGATTCTCGACCAGGCTCTGGATCTTGATCCGAAGGATCGGGCCCAGCTCATCGAGACTCTTCTCGACAGCTTTACATCCAACGAGCGACAGCGGATCGATGCAGCCTGGGCCCAGGAGTGCGAAGATCGGATCGATGCCTATGACCGCGGCGATCTCGGCTCCCATTCCTCGGAAGAAGTCTTCGCGGATCTCGCGAGTCGTTTCGGGGAGAGGTGAAGGTACGATTCTCCGATGCTGCCCGCTCGGAGCTGATTGAAGTAGCGGAATTCTACGACGAGCAACGTGGCGGACTCGGTATCGAGTTCGTGCACGAGGTACATAACGCGGTCCACCGAATCTTCGAGTTCCTCCGAGAGTCCGAAATCTTCGTCGTCGCTGTTATGGATCTACGTCGAGATCCGGTCCGCTGGCGTGATCGAGTGTGACGATTTGCAGTCGACAACCATGAGCAAAAGGACGGAGAGACCGGGCGTATCTGCCCCGTCTCTCCGTCCCGACACGACCGGCCTAAGCCGCTTCCGTCACCAGGCCGGCGCCGACGGTTCGGCTGCCCTCACGGACGGCGAAACGCATGCCAGCCTTCAGACCGATGGCCTTCTCCAGCTCGAAGCGGACGGTTCCGCGGCCGCCAGGCGTCACCTGCTCGCCAGCATCGATGCCGACGATGGTGCCAGTGACGTCGGTGGGGCCGAAGAAGAACTGTGGTCGGTAGCCGAGACCGAAGGGTGTGGTACGTCCACCCTCTTCGGCCGCGAGCGCGAACAGCTCTGCAGTACCCAGTCGCCGCTGTTTCACAGCGCCTGGGCTAGCCAGCACCTGTCCACGGACCACCTCGTCGCGCTTCAGGCCGCGCAGGAGGAGACCAACGTTCATGCCGGCGGCTGCTCGCGGCACGTCGCGGTGAAAGGCCTGGGTTCCAGTGACAACGACACGCCGAGGCGCATCATCCGCCACCAGACCCACGATCTCCACCTCATCGCCGATAGCCACGGAGCCGGTCTCCACCCGCCCGGTGACCACCGTACCGCGGCCCGAGATGGTGTGCACGCTCTCGATGGGCAGAAGGAACGGCGCTTCCAGGTTGCGGACCGGATCCGGCACGTGCTGATCGACGGCATCCACCAGCTCCGAAATAGCCGAGATCGCCGGGTCGTCCCAGCGGCCCTCGTTCGCCGCTCGCAGAGCGAGCAAAGCCGAGCCGCGCACGATCGGTGAATCGGGATACTCGCGGGCTACGAGCATCTCGGCCACCTCGAGCTCGACGAGCTCCAGCAATTCCGGATCGGCCACGTCCACCTTGTTGATGAACACGACCAGCCGGTCGACTCCCACCTGGCGGGCCAGCACCAAGTGCTCCAGTGTCTGTGGCTGGGGCCCTTGGGAACCATCCACCAAAAGGATGGCACCGTCCATCTGGGACGCACCGGTGATCATGTTCTTGATGAAGTCGGCGTGTCCCGGGCAGTCGATGTGTGCGTAGATACGGCCAGCACTCTCGTACTGAAGGTGCGCCACGTTGATCGTGATTCCACGCTCCTTCTCTTCGGGCGCCTTGTCGATCTGATCGAAGCCCAGCGCGCTGCCGCCGAACCGGTGCGCCTGAATGGCGCTGATTGCGGCGGTGAGCGTGGTTTTTCCGTGGTCGACGTGACCGATGGTTCCAATATTGACGTGCAGCTTGTTCATGACTTACCTCCTTGTCTTTCGCACGTCGTAGATGAAGGTGCCTGGCGACCACGTGGCCGCCAGGCGTTTCGCGGCTCCCCCGGGTTGGAGCCGAGAACTGAAACGAATCGATTTCATGAAGTGAACGAGGCCAGAAAAACGAAAACCCCCTCGGGCGCTCGAGCCGGAGGGGGTTCGTTCAGACTTGGCTGATGAATTCGCCGTCTAGAAAGCGGTGGTCCTCCGGGTTACGCGGGCGGATGAAGATGTGCCGAGCGTAGATGTTTCTATACCGTCAGCTGAGACCAGCTGGAGGCAAGAACCCATGTCTTCGGTCACATTCATCGCCATCGGCGAGTTCGACCCGTCGAAGAATCGGTGGTAGGGGAGGATCCGGCACATAGTCGCTGGACGGTACAGAAGTCCGGACCAAGTGTCAACCACCAGGCAGGTAGGAGTCGAGCCGAATGCGCGGGCCAACGACGAGACGAATCGACGTCTACACCTCATCGCGAACCGGCCGCCACCTCTTGCAAAACCTCCTCGAGGTGGTCTGCCACCAACTCCGGACGATCGATTCGAATACTACGCGATAGGGCGCCGACTTCCGGCAGGACCTTGACATCTCCAGGTGTATCATGTGTAGTGATACACGCGATACGGAAGAAGCACCCCTCATCGAGCCTGCTGCTCCGGCGAAGTCCTCGCGATCGAGATCACGCCGGGCGATCCGCGTCCATCTTTGTCAGATCGTCGACGGCCCGCGGCGCAGCATCGCCCGAGGTGCGCCACCGCCGGGAAGCCGCTTGCCTAGCGTTCAGGGGTTGGCCCTACAGCCGCGTATCAGCCTCAACACCGCGGCCTCGGCGTACAGGTCAACATGCCAGAAGAGTGCACTTCGATTCTGGGCACGCGTACTCGACGGTTCCGCAAACAACCGAAAGAGCAGTAGAGATTTCTAGATCTCGAATACCTATCCGAGCAGACCGACGTTGACCGCCGAAAGCTCGAAACAAGAACGAACGGAGTCGATCGAAAATGTCAGGGATATACAGTCGGATCGTCGTTGCGCACCAGGACGCCGAGCGCATTCGGGAATTTCGGTCATGGTTCTCTCCACCCCATGAGATTCCTTCGCAGTACGGCGAGCACTACATCGAGGATTCCGTGGTCTTCGACAACGCCATCATCGCTCATCTCATGGGTGACGATCCGCTCGAGCGAGGGGGCCTCTTCGACACTCTGGCCTCGACTGATCCGGACTGGCTCTTGTTGGAGTGCTCCGATTCCCAGACAGGAGGCAAAGCCCTCCGCTGTTTCGAGAAAGGCAAGAAGACATCCAAGAAGGTCTTGCTCGAGGGCGTCCGGAAGATGTCTCCAGCCGTGGATCTCTACTACGCGGTGGTCAATCAAGAGGCAGAGCGGCTCGGTGAGTTGGTAGCCCAGGATTCCACCAACCTAAATCAGACCATCGACGGCGCGCCGCTGCTTCTTCACCTGTTGAAGACAGGCGATGTCGGACTTCTCGAATCCGCCATCGCGCGTGGTGTCGATGTAAACGCCCGGGTGCAAGAGCCTCGCGATGTGAAGATCGAAACCGAAGACGAGTACCTCTCCTTCGAGCTGACGCCCGGAATGACCATGCTGCATGTCGCCATCGAGCTCGGCGCAGAGCCGATCGTCGAGTTCTTGCTCGGCTGTGGGCTCGACGTGAATCTCGTCGACACCAAAGGGCGAACACCTGTGTCTCTCGCGGCTGAACACCGCCGATTGGGTCGGCACTCCTTTGTCGAGCCACTAGTCCGTGCGGGCGCGAACATCAACCACGAGGCCCATGACGGCAGCTTTCCTCTCTTCCACCTGCTCAGCTACTACGACCTCGACGTCGAAGAGATCATCCAACTGGCCGAGATCTGGATCGAATTGGGTGCTGACATCGGCCACGTCGGCAAGGACGGGACGAATGCCTATTGGGCCGCGATGCAGCGAACCCCAAAGTTGATCGAGTTCGTCGAGGCCCGTGGCATTCACGATTATCGAGTGCCGGACGGCTTCTATGACGATTTGAGCCTCAAGGAGAAGCTGAGCCTCGCAGTCGAACACAACGACATCAAGACGTTCACAGAGTTCTTCGACGGTGAAGCAGTGGATCGCAGGGAGCAGGCCGATCTCCTGCATCGCGCAGCCAAGGCCGGCCGGAAACAGATGATCGATCACATGATCGAACAAGGTGTGCCACCGTATCTTCAGGATAGAGAAGAGGACGAAGAGTTTGCCTACGAAACAGCTGAATACTGGGAACACCACGATCTCGCGGAATACTTGAAGGAAACGATGGCCGATTTCGAGGCAAAGGCGAAGTCCTGCATCGAGAGGGTTCAGCCACTTTACGACCGCTTGATTGGAGTACTGGCCTCGATAGGCCAGAAGCCCCATGGCAGCCGAGACATTGCCCCGTTAGAGGTGTTCTCCCAGCACCCTTTCTACAGCACCACGAAAGCAGATCGCCTCGAATATCTGTCGACTTGCGCGGTGGCTCCAGATGGAAGTGAGGTACAGACCCGGGTCAACGATCTGTTTGAGGTGACCTTCAGTCGACCGTCGAGTCCGTGGGGCGGGGCGCTCGAAGTGACGATCACCACCACCGGAGAGCCCCAGATCATCAAGATTGAAAGCAGACCTTGAGGGACTCCCTGCTATTGCGCCCACGGCGGGAGATAACGCCACTGCAACACCGGCCTCGCCAAACGCCGACTGCCACGGACAGATCTAAATCGTTGCCATGGCGCCGCGTTCGGTTCGGTGGAACGCAACGAGCCTTGTCATTGCGGTAGTGGCAAGAAGTACAGGTGGTGCTGCCTGCGCGACGACCGACAACGTCGTCGAGACATCGCCACCGCCCGGCTGAACAAGAGCTTTCATGTCTGCTCGGCGAGCGGGATGGCGAACCGCGGGCTCCGGTCTCGCTAGTCAGCTACCGACTCAGCCAACGCCCCGGGGACCGAGTCGAATAGGTGCTGGGACCGCCGGCATCTTGCCGGGTGCATTGGGCCCACGAATCCGGAGGCTGACGGGAGGGTGCAAGCCGTCGAGGTCTACTCCAGCTCGAAGGGAGCCCGACCTTCGGCAGTGGCTCGGCTCGGGCGAAGCCCCAGCGATCGAACGGCACGTGTGAGCTGATCCAGATGAGGAAGCAGGTTCTTGGAGCGACCCTCGCTGCGCCGGAAGAACTCCAAGTCGGCCCGCGATGTAGGGATGTCCCGCGCCAAGTCGTCAAGATCGAGGGTCGAGCTCACGAAATCGCTCCTCCCAACCACGTCGCTCGAACTGCTGACGGACCGCGTCGAGATCCACACCCGGCTGACGCATCAGATACCGGATGTCCGCCAGGTCCCGTAGCAGCCGCTCGGGATCAGACTCTATCGACGTCAACTTTAGAGCGATCAGGTGCTCCGGACATGCGATGGGTACGGACTTCCCACCCGGCCCAGTGCGATGCAGCACCTCAGCGAAGACCCGATCGCGGGTCGTACCTCGAACGTAGACGAAGTCGACGCGGCCCGCACTCGCACTCGGTGCGATGTGATTCGAATAGCCCGCCGACCGATGCAACGTCTCGTATCCTTCAGCTTCCATGAAACGGATCAGATCATCCTGCGCTTCGGCATCCACCAACAGGTCCAGATCGAGGGTTGTCCGCGCGAGTCCGTAGGCCGCGAGCGCCACCCCACCGATCAAGGCGAAAGGGACATCTCGCTCCTCGAGCCAACCCGCGATGTTCTCCAGCACGGCACCGAAATCCACCGCGAAACCCTAGCACTGTCGCGCGATGCTCTAGAATTCGCCCACCCAGGACGCCATAGAGATCAGGCTCGCGTGGCGGACGGATCCGGATGAGATGACCGACCGACGCGAAGACGACAAAGCAGGTACTGAGGACCGGGCGCAGCAGACCGTCCTCATCCACGCGACCGACATCAAACATCGCGCCGCCCAGGAGCCGACGCCCGAGGCTGTCCACTCTCTGGTGGTCGTTGAGGGACCCGACACCGGATCGCGGCTGGTGATCGACCACATTCCGCGAATCGTCGGCAGATCCCATGCCGTCGATTTCGTGCTTCAGGACCATTCGGTCTCCTCCCGACATTGCCGCGTCTGGGCCGACCGAGACCGACTGATGGTGGAGGACCTGCAGTCGAGCAACGGTACGTTCCTCGGCGCTGATCGTGTGACGCGCTCCGCCATTCCGGTGAGTGCGACCGTGCGGCTCGGGACGACGGTTCTGAAACATGAGTTCAGATCACAAGCCGAAGTCCGGGACCACGAAGATCTCGATCTCGAGATTCAGAAAGCTGCCGGATACGTCCGGTCTCTGCTCCCCGAGCCCTGGGACGGAAGGGGAATCTCCGCCCGCTGGCTCTTTCGCCCCAGCGCCCGCCTCGGTGGCGACGGATTCAGCTACGACTGGATCGATGACCAACACCTGGCGATCCTCTTGATCGACGTCTGCGGCCACGGCGCGGGGTCGGCGCTCCATGCCGTGTCGGTCCTTCTTCGAAGCGGTAGGACCCCACGAGGCCGGGTGTGCCGGGTGGCAGTACGGTGAAGCGATCGTCGGCGATTTCGGTGCCGGTGCGCGCTACGTTCCAGATGCGGAGCTCGTCGAGGTAGCCGTTGAACGAAGGGTATTGTGCGCCGGCGTCGTGCTTCTCGGCGGCGACCACGAGGTACCAGCCGTAGGGTGTGAGCTGGCCGGTGTCGCAGTTACCGGTCACGGGTACGCCGTCGTCGGGGTAGGAAAGATCGACGGTGGACCAGCCGGGGGCGCTGCGGAAGTCTTCGACGCCGTCGATGAAGATCGCGAGGCTGCCTTCGACAACGTCGCGTACCAGCGCGATGTGGTGCCAGGCTCCGTCGAGGACGTTCACGCTGCCTTCGATGGTGATGTTGCTGAATCCCGTGTCGCCCGAATCGATGCCGAAGCGCACCAGGCCACCGGCGAGGCTGGCGCCGAAGGCATTGGCGGTGCCGCACCAGACGTCTCGATCGAGGAGGATATTGCCTTCGATCCAGTCGTAGCTGGTGAGCTCCATGTCGCCACCCGCGTCGCTCGTGGCGTTGTCCCCGAGGTTGCCGCGCAGCCAGATCTCGAGAGTAAAGCTCGATCCGCCGACATCGATTGGCGTGCTACTGGCGCCGGGGACGTTGTCGTCCAACGGCAGGAGGATGCGGTCCTGCTGACCGGGCGGACCTACCCCGGTGCCGTAGAAGCGCAGCGCGAAGTCCGAGCCTCCGCTACCGGCCAACGCAGGCAGCGCGAGAAGCGTTCCAATGAGCCATAGGGAATGAGCCAGAAAGCGCATGGTGCCAATCTATCGCATCGATCGCCAGATTCCTGGCAGTAGCTTTGACACCCACCGGCCACCGGGAGGAGGCCGTTCACCGTGTCATGTTCGAATGGCGCGCCCAACACGCGCCCAAAAGAAAACGTGCCGGGCATCCTGTAGAGATACCCGGCACGTCGAGTGGGTCGTGGTTATGAGGTCAGGTGCCGGACCGAGCCTTCGCCTCGCGTAGGGCCGCGCCCTTGAGGTCCGGATACACACGGCGTGTCCGCCACAGAATCCCGAACACGAGGACGGTGACGACACCCGCAGCCGCGTAGACCATGGGGTCGAGACTCATGATGTCGACTCCCTCCCGGCCCATAGCGATGGCGAACGCGTTGTTCAGCAGATGCCAGAGCATGGCGGGGTAGATGGAGCCGGTGAGCAGAGTGACGACGGCCAGCACGGCGCCCAGAGTCGCGGTGGGCAAGATCCGGAACAGGCTCATGTGGAACAGTCCGAAGATCGCCGCGGTCACCAGCACCAGCTGCCATGGCTCGTAGCGCTTGCGCAGGCCGTGGAGCAAAGCGCCGCGAAAGGCGAGCTCTTCACAGATGCCCGGCGCCACCGCGATGAGCAGGAACAACTGCCAGGAAGGCATCTCCACGGGTGCGATCTGCTGGCCGAAGGCCTCGAGCAGGCGCTCGGGTACCGGGAAGATGTAGTTGCTCAGCTTGACCACCGCCATCGACGACAGCACGGTCGCCGGCGCGCCGAGGAGGACTGCCGGCCAGACCCACGGATGGGGTGCTCGCAGAGCAAAGACCTCCTTCGGTACGAGCTTGTAGCGCCAGGCGAGCAGCAGACTACCGAGGCCGAAGAGAAAGACTACGTTGAACAGCACCTGTCGCTGCATGTCCTGCATCCAGGACACGTTGCTGACGAGGAACATGGTCACCCAGAAGATGCCGAACCAGGCGATGACGTGGCGCTGGAAAAGACCCGGTCCGCCCTCGAACACCGCCTCGTCGAGCTCCGTGCCGGTGACCAGACGTTCGGTCTGGAGCGTCGACAGGGTCCATCGCACCAGCTGCCACGCGGCGGCCGAAGACACTACAAAGGTCAGGGCGAGGAACAGCCAGTCGGTTTCTCCCACCAGCAGCTCGCGGACGGCCACCGCGACGTTGGCGATGGGTACCAACACGATGGCGGAACGTAGGTCGATGGCCGGCAGGATCGACGCGGTGGTGGGTACCAGCAAGAGCACGAAGACCGGAAAGAAGCTCACCTGGAACTCCTTGTAGGTCTTGGCCCGGCCGGATGTCCACAGCAGGGCGGCGGCCACCAGAACCGACAGCGGCACCATGAGGAGCAGAATCCAGCCGGCGGAGACGGGCGACACCTGGAGCGCGAAGTTCTCCGGTAGCTCGATGAGCTCGAGTCCGACGTAGATCATCAGATTCAGCACCTGGATCACTGAGATCACCAAGCCCACGGTGATGATCACCGCCAGCTTGGCGAAGACGATCTCCGTGCGCGTAGCCGCGGTGGTCAGGAGCGTCTCCAGGGTGCCTCGTTCCTTCTCGCCCGCGATGGTGTCGGCGGCGACGATGGAGCCGCCGGTGATCAGAAAGAGGAGGAGAGCACTGACTGCGAAACGGCCGAGCGCGCGACCTCCACGCTGGCCGGCGGTGGCCAGGTCGCGGGCCTCCACGACCGGGACTACCTCCTTCGGCGGGATCGGGAAGCCGGCCTCGTCGAGGAGCTGTTCGCGCGTCAGACGACGACCGTCATAGAGCCGCGCGCGGATCGCATCAGCCGCAGTCTGAGAGTAATCCCAATCGCCCTCGAAGACGATGCGGAAGAGAGGCAGCTCCAACGGAACCTCAGGGTTTCCGGCTCGAGCCTCCTCCCCGGCCTCGGACTCTGCTCGAGCCTCTTCGGCGGACAAAGCCTCGACGATGACGTGGACGTCGCGATTCGCCAGCTTCTCCTCGGCGTCCGAGAGATCCGAAGCTTCGGCTTCTTCGAGCTGGACCCGGGCGCGTGTCGTCGAGAGCTCCTCGTCAGAGTCCGACGCTCCGATCCGGGCGAGAAGATTGCGCACCGTAGCTGCCTCGGATCCGACCACGGCGTACTGAAACGTCTGGGTCTCGATCCGCTCCTCGCGCTTCTTCTCTGCGAAGCTGCTGAGCCAGAAGACCAGCGGCAGGAAGAGCAAGGGGAGGATGACCGAGGCGATGATGGTGCGACGATCGCGTAGGAGCATCCGCAATTCGCCCAGGTAGAGCGTGCGGAGCGGCTGGGAGCCGAAACGGAGCTTGGTTTCCGAGCTGCGTTGGGTCACTTTCCGTCTCCCGCGAACTGCTCGAGCTCACGCTGCTCGCGCTCCTCCAGGAGCTCTCGCGTGGCAGCTTCGGCGTCCTTCACATAGTGGACGAAGATCTCCTCCAGGTAGTGCTCGCCGGTCTCCTGGCGGAGCTCGTCGAGGGTGCCGGTGGTGAGGATCTTTCCGCCGTGGATGATCGCGATCCGATCGCACAGCTTCTCCGCCTCGCTCATGATGTGGGTGGAGAAGAGGAGGGTCTTACCCTCGTCGCGCAACTCGCGAATGTTGTCTACCAGGGCGAGCGCGTTCAGCACGTCGAGGCCGACGGTGGGTTCGTCGAAGATCAAGATGGGCGGGTCGTGAGCGAGGGTGCGGGCGATCGACACTTTCTGCTTCATTCCGCTCGACAGCTTGTCGACCCGAGCATCCTGGAACGCGGTGATGCCGAAGCGCTCGATCAGCTCCCCCACGCGCTGTTTCACCCGATCTGCCGGGTAGCGATTGATGCCGGCGAAGAACTCCAAGGTCTCCCGCGCGGTGAGCCGCGGATACAGCGCCGTCGAAGCGGAGAAGAACCCCAGACTCCGCCGTACAGCCTCGGGTGCTTCGCGTACCGAATTGCCCTCGACCCACACATCGCCCTCGGAAGGTTCGAGAATCGTGGAGAGCATGCGCAGTGTGGTGGTCTTGCCGGCGCCGTTCGCACCCAGCAAGCCAAAGATCTCTCCCCGATTACAGTGAAAGTCGATGCCTCCGACGGCGTGGACTTCACCACGGCCCTCGTCGTAGAACGTCTTGCGCAGGCCTTCGACGCGCACCGGCAGATCGGCGGAACCCGCCCGGGTCGCCGTGTCGTAGGTCGGGGAAGAAGTACTTTCGAGGGTCATTTCGAGTCTCCGTTGACGGTGTGGGCCTTGCCGCGGCCGAGGTTCGATTTGAGGAACTTGAGAAGGTCGCCGTTGTAGCTGCCAGACAGCACGTTTTCGAAGCTGAGCACCCAGCGCACCAGCCAGAGCAACAGGACGATGGTGATGATTTCCACAGCGAAGACCACACCGATCAGCTCCCATGGATACAAGCCGGAGAAAAAGCCGCGGATGAGGAGTGCCACGTTGGCCACCGGTACGAGGGCCCAGCCGAGGGTCAGTTCCAGGTCCGGCGAGTTCACCAGCATCGGCGGTAGCAGACACACGAGGTAGAAGGGTCCGATCATCGACTGACCTTCCTTGAAGGTGCGGGCGAAGGAGGCGAAGAGGAGCATTCCGGCGGCGACGAAGAAGGCCAGCAAGAGTGACGAGACGCCGATCAGCGGTAGCGCCTCGAGGGGCATCTCGAAACTGAGGTCCGAGGCCTCGTCGCCGAGCATGGGCTGAAGTATCGAGCCCATGGAAAGGGTCAGGGCAAAGAGATTGATGAGACCCGCCGCAGTACCGAGGGTGGCGACGTAGAGGTACTTCGCCACCACCACGCTGGTGCGCGACGCCGAAACCGTCATCAAGGTCTCCCAGGTGGAGCGCTCGCGTTCGCCGGCCGTGGCGTCGATGGCGGGATAGAAGCAACCGACCGCGATCATGATGATGGTCAGCAGGGGGACCATCATGCCGAGCATGAAGCTCCCCATGTCACTGCTGCTGGCGGTGTTTCGACGCTTGATCGAGAACAGATCCCAGCTCTCCCTCGACACCCCGCGTTCGATGGCCGCGTTTTCCAGCCAGTCAGCGCGATAGTCGCCCAAGGTGTCTTCGAAGCGGTTTCGGGCCGTGTCACTGCGATCCTTCGAGGCGTCGTAAATCAGCTCGAAAGCGACGTTGTCTTCCAGGTCAGCGGCGCTGCCCGCGGCGTCGATCGCACGGACGGCCAAGTCGAGCTCGCCGGCTCGAATCAGCTCGTCGACCGCATCAGCGTCCGCCAGTTCCTGCAGCTCGAATCGTCCGTCACCGTCCTCGGCGAGGCTCTCGCGTAGCGCCCCGTGGTCGGCCGGAAGCCCCTGGAGGGCGACCCGGGAGACGAATCGGTCCTGCTGGCCCTGGACGAAGGTCATGGCCGTGAACATCAGCCACAACATGATGGGATACATGAGCATCGGTAACAGCAAGCTGTTGATCACGATGCTCTTCTCGCGTAAAGCGTCGCGTAGCTCCCGGACGTAGAGGAGACGGATGTCGCGGAGCGTTTGCGACAGGGAAGAGGTCTCGGAGTGTCGGTCTGGCGTCATGCTGTATGGATTGGGGTCGGTGAATGGATCGCTATCGTGGCGTGGGCGGGTCGTTGACCTTAGTGTACATGCTCAATATGTACACTAGTTACGCAGCTTCGGCATGCGGGTTTCAGAACAGTTTGAGATCCCCCCTAACCCCCCTTTTGTGAAAAGGGGGGCACTCGGTGTGCGTGTCGTCGAGAGTCTCGTCACAGGAGACCTGGTTCCCGTTGCGTATCCATAGCCAGGGATTGTCTTGGCTCTCCCCCTCTTCGGAGAGGGGGAGCTGGAGGGGGAGTTCAGAGAACCAGTTGGTCTGGAATTCGATCGTCTTGAAATCCCCCCCTAACCTCCCTTTGGCGAAAAGGGGGGCACTCGGTGTGCGTCTCGCCGAGAGCTTCGTCGCCGGGAAGCTGGTTCCCGTTTCGTCTCCCTGGCCAGATCCTGCCTTGGCTCTCCCTCTCCGGAAAGGGGGCTTCGGGTCGCCGACGAAGGTCAGGCGTCGGGTGTCCAGGGCTCGATGGCTACTACTACGTACTCGCCATCGGGTAATTCGGCAGAGTCGCCGTTTTTCTTTCCGAGTGCCTTCTGCGCCAAATCGGTCTCGTTCGACAAGATGCCGCGCTCTGGATCGCTCTCCCAGGGACCGAGGAACGTCAGTTGGCGCTTGTCGCCGTCTTTTTCGAAGGTCACCGTGGCGCCGATGGTGATCTCGTTTCCGGAGACCTGCGTGGGATCGATAGGTCGTACCCTGCGCAGATCGTGCTCCAGCTTTCCGGCGCGGTCGGAGAGCTGCTCGTGGCGCCGCCGGGCGGCGTGATACTCGAAGTTCTCCCGCAGGTCGCCCAACTCCCTCGCCTCCTCGATCGCCTGACGATTCTCCGGGATCTCCACCTCGGCGAGATGCTTCAGCTCCGCACGCTTCTCCCGAATCATCGCGTGGGTGGCGTAGAGCGGCGCCTCGGTTTCCTTGTGCAGGTCGGGAAAGCGAAGTTTGATGGCATTGGCCAGAGGCTCCCTTTGGTAATCCTCCAGGCCGGGAGAGGTGGCGACGGTTTCGAGCGCCACCTCGGCCTGATCCTGCGCCAGGTGATCCAAGAGGCGGGGCAGGGTGCCCCCGGATTCGGTGAGTGGCACCAGCCGCGCGGCACGTACGGAGGCAAAGGAATCGTCCGTCATCGCGCCGAGGAACTGCCGCATCAGACGTAGCGGGTTTCGTTGCATCCACTCCGCGCGATCGGCGGCTCGTTCCAGCAGCCAGGTGAAGCCGGCGGCATTCTTCCGCGGCTGAGAGACGAGCTGATCGAAGAACGTCCAGAAAGTCTCGGGATCGTCTTCCAGGAGAGCCTCGCTGAGGGTATCGAGCGCGCGCGCATCGGATTCCTGCCAGAGCGCGGTGACGAAGTGCTCGCCCCAGTCGTCGCGGACCTCGCGGACGACGCGATACATCCGTTCGCGGAAGGTTCGGTCGTCTACGTCGGAGACCAGTTTCGGTACGTCCCGCGAATCACGGATCAGCTTTTCGGGCCGCCAGTCTGTGTCTCCCTCAGGGAGTTCTCCGCTTTTCTCCAGTTGCAGCCAGATTTCGGCGGCGGAACCCGGCAGCTTCCGCCGGAGTCGCTCCGCCTGTCGCCACAAGATCTTCGACATGTTTCGTTTTAGGGAATCGTCGCGTGCCGCGTCGCGTCGCAGCATGGCGAAGCGTTCGGGTAGCTTGGCGGCCTCGAAATTGCCCATGAGCGTGCCTTGGGCTTCTTCGGTGGACTCGGCCCAGCGGACGGCGTGGCGTTTCTTGGGGTCGGAGATGACTTGAGGATGTTTGCGCGCCGCATTCCAGAAGCGGTTCCAGCCCTGAGGCGACACCACACCATCGAGAATGGCCTTGACCTCGGAGCCGTTGAGAGACTTCCCTTCGCTTTCGAGAACCAGGCGTAGAAGCTCCGGTGGGTCGTCCTTCGACAGTTTCAGAAGCACTTCGGGTTCCTCGACCTTGCGACGCAGCACATGGCTCTTGGGCAGTGCGTCCAGCATCTTGGCTGCGGCAGCGAAGCCGACGCGCAGCTCGAGGCCACTGGCGAAGTCGACCAGGAAGTTCTCCAAGGTGAGGTTGACCTCGCGGATTGTCGCCACGCCCTTCCCTTTCATGCGGACCACGGTGCCGACGTCGTAGTCGAGAAGAGCCTCGAGCTTGTCCGCCTTCTGCCAGGTCTTCGGGATGTCCTCGATGGCGCGGCGCAAACCGACATGCTCGATCAGGTCTTGGAGAGCCGAATGATCGCTGTGAATCGTTTCCAAGGTCTCCAGGATCGCGTCGTGAAGCTCGACGTTGGGGTACATGGAGCGGCCCGATCTGCGCAGCAGCTTGCGGCGAATGGCGCTGTGCCCGAGCTGCTGGAGCTGATCGTCGAGGGTCTGCAGCAGCACCTGAGCCATGTCGGAATCGACCGACGAGACGGCCTTCGAGGTTTCGACGAACCACTCGAGATCGTCGGGCTCCACCTCGATGCGCTGGAGCCAGAGATCCTCGACGGCGTCGAATTCTCCGGCTTCGATCTTCTGGCTCAGGTCGCTGGACAACGTGGATTCTTTCCGGCTCATGGGTCGGCTCTCGTGCGATCGATTGGCGTGTCTGGGATGCTGCGAGTCGGGCCTCGAGCGGTGGCTCGGCGCGGGAGGCTCGAGGAACACCCGACAGGGGATCGATAGAGTATAGGGGTAAATGCCGGACCTGCCCCAAGACCTCAGGCAGCAGTTGCGTACGGCACACGGCCGTCGGCTAGAGCAACTCGTCGACGACTACGGAGCTCGCCTAGGGCTGCCGGAGGTCCGTCAGTTGCTGCTCAATCCGTTCGTCACGGCCGAAGCCCTGGAGCTGCTGGCCAACGATCGCAGGTTGATGGCCGAACGCAGGGTGCGGTCCGCGGTCGCCGGCCACCGCCGTACCCCGCCCCAGGTAGCGTTGCGATTCGTGTCGAGCCTGTTCTGGCGTGAGTTGCTCGAGATCGTCGTCGACGTGCGGGTGAGTGCCGCGGTACGACGTTCGGCGGAGCACTATCTGGTGCAGCGTCTGCCGAGGCTGACCGTCGGCGAAAAGGTCTCGTTGGCACGCCGCGCCGTAGGGCGGATCGCTCGGGAGTTGTCGCTGGACCCGACCCTGCGCATCCTGAAAGCGCTCCTGGGCAACCCCCGTCTGGTCGAGCAAGACCTGATGCCATTGCTGACGTCGGCCCGATCCTCGCCCAGGGCCCTCGAGACGGTGGCCGCGAGCGAGCGGTGGGGGCATCGGTACGAGGTGCGCCGAGCCCTTTGTGGCAACCCTCAGACCCCGGCCCGCAACGCGGTGGGCTTGTTGCCGACCCTTCGCCGGGAGGATCTGGAGCCCCTCGCGAACCAGGAAGAGCTCGGTTGGCTGGTGCGGCATCGGGCGAAGCAAATCCTCGAGGAGTGGCCTGCCGACGCCTACCGACAACGGGTGCAAGACATCGTTCTGGCGGATGACGTGCGCATCGAGCTCGATGCTACGCCCAGACCTGGCGACGCAGAGTTGCGCGACGCGATAGACTCGGCCCCGTCGTAGAGTCTTCGTTAGTCGGAGGCGGCTCCGTACCGCCCTACTCTGCCGGAACAGATTGGCTCCGGTCCCGCTGCCCCGTCTTCTCCTCTCTTCTTCGCCAAGGCCTCCCGGACACTCAGTCTCTACATGACCCGACGGATCACACGACAGCGCCACCGCAGACGGCGCAGCTCGGAAACCGGCTACGACCCGAACACGACCGAGTCGACCGAGTCCGAGTTTCTCGAGGCCGGTTTTGTGATCCCGGACGAGCCGGGCGCACCGGAAGGAAACGGTACGGGCGTCGGATTCGAGCTCTCGGCGAACGGAGAGCTCGATGAGGAAACCACTCACGAGAACGAGGCTTACGATGAGGCGATCGTGGAAGACACGATCATCAACGAAGATCTCGAGGATACGGCCGCCGATCCGGTGCTCGAGGCTGCTGCCGGGTCCGATCGCCAGCCCATTCATCGGCAGCCCGAACAGTCCGACACCGAGGACCCCTCCGCGTACGAGGATCCGGACCACCCAGAAGCGTTCGGACGTTGGCTGCGCAGTCAGCGGGAGCTGCGGGGGATTCGCCTACGGGCCATCGCCGACAGCAGCAAGATCGGGCTGAGTCATCTGAAGGCCCTGGAGACGGGGCGCTTCGACCTGTTGCCCGCGGATGTGTTCACCAAGGGATTCCTGCGTCAATATGCGGGCTTCGTTGGACTCGACCCAGAGGAAGCGATCAACTTCTACCTCGCGGCCAGCGAGCGCACCGAGGAAGAAGAGGACTTGCTGCGGCTCGAACCGCCGCCGAAAGAAGCTTCGCCCGCCCGCTGGGTGTTGGTGGCTTTGCTCTTGGCGGGGTTGCTGTTGGGAGTCGTCTGGGTCCTGAGTCGCTTGGCCAATCCTTCGGCAGACTCGGAGGGAGGAGCGTCACCGACCTCTGCTCGAACGGCAGACACCAGCCGTAGCGAGATCGAGCCGAGCGCTCCGCAGGAACGCGGTGCAGTCCCGCAGTCGACGGTGCGGAGCTCTCCCGCAAGCGATCTGAGCTCGCCCGCCCAGGTTGCATCGGCGATCCCCGAGGCTGCCGGCGCGGCGGAGGCCGAAGCTCTGCCGCCGGACGTTCCCCTGCGCATCGTGCTCGACTTCTCCGACACCTGTTGGGTCTCGGCGCTGCTGGATGGCAGCCGGACCCGGGAGAAAGTTCACGCCCAAGGTGAGTCACTGACTCTCGATGCACAGCGCTCGGTGGAATTGAAGGTCGGCAACTATCGCGCCGTCGAGCTGGAGGTGAACGGCATGCCCTACGATCTCCGATCGCGAGGGCGTACCAACACGGTGGTCCGTACCGTCGTCATCGATCTCGAAACGGTTCGAACGCTGCGCGGCTCCGGCTCGAGCTCCGGTTCGCCGGACAATGCAGCATCAGGTGCGGTGGACTGACGATGGACGAACAGCAGAACCGGCTCTACGAGCAGATCCTGTCGGGCAAGAACCGGCAGTTGCAGGTCATGGCGGCGCAGGGTGTGGTGCCGCTGCCGCCCGAGGTCCTGATCCCACTCCAGGTCGCGCTGACCAGGAGCCCTGACACGCAGATCTCGGGCTTCGCGGAAGAAACCGTTGCAACGCTCGAAACCAACGTCGGCGTCACCTATGTCAACGAGCACGCGGGCGAACGAGAGCTGCTCTATCTGGGCGCCCACGCGCAGAGCCACGAGATCGTGGAAGCGGTGCTGCGACGTCCCGACGTGCCCCGCGGCGTGCTCATCGACCTGGCATCCGTTCTGCCGCCCGAGCTACAAGAGGTCCTGGTCCACCGCCAGGATGCCATCCTGGAAGAGCCCGACATTCTGCCGGCTCTGGAGCAGAATCCAGAGCTTTCGAATTACACCAAACGCCGCATTTGGGAATACCGGGAGCATTTGCTGCCCAAGGACAAGGTGCCGCGCAAGGATCCCGCCGAGATCGAGGCGGAGTCCGAGGCGATCACCGACGAGGAGCTGGACGAGGCCATCGCCGAAATCCGCGCGCGTGCGGCGGCTGAGGGCAACGGTGACGCCTCGGATGAGGAAGCGATCGCCGTCGACGACGAACGACAGCTGACCGACGCGGAGATCCGCGGTCTGCCGGTGCCCATGCGTATGAAGCTGGCGCGCAACGCGACCAAACAGGTGCGGCTGCTTCTCGTCCGTGACACCAATGCCCAGGTGGCGGTGACCGTGATCACAGGTAATTCCATTCCCGATTCCGAGGTCGAGCAGATCGCCAACAGCCGCAGCGTGTGCGACGAGGTGATCCGTCAGATCCCGAAGAAGCGAGAATGGATTCGCAAATATTCCATCGCCAGGGCGTTGGTGAAGAATCCGAAGACCCCTCTCGACGTCGCCACCAAGTTGGTGCCTCGGATGTCGGTGCGGGATCTTCGGGAGCTGGCGAAGGACCGCAATATCCCCGACGCCATTCGGCAGATGTCGTTGCGTCTCTACCAGACGAAGCGCTGAACCGTCCGGGTCGAGGTCACCGTATGCATCGTTCGAGACGATTCGATACCCTGTACTGAGGCGCGGTCGCACGCGAGCCGACCTCGCCGTGCAGCGCTGTCTACGGAGGAGATGAGCTCTCCATGGAATCCTTCCTCAACAAAGACTTCTACGCGATCCTCGACGTTCCGCGCGATGCGGACGACAAGGAGATCAAACGGCGGTTTCGTGAGCTGGCCCGGGAACGACATCCGGACAGGTTCCAGGGCGAGGAAAAAGCCAAGGCCGAGCAGGACTTCCAGGACATCACGGAAGCCTTCAACGTGCTGACCGATCCCGTACGGCGTCGCCAGGTCGACCTCAACCTGCAACAGCCGCAGAAGGTCGAGCACGACCCCTCGGGGATCGTACGGGTCTACATGAACCGTGGTATCCGTGCCTTCAAGCAGAGCAACCTAATCGAAGCGGCAAGCAACTTCAGCCGCGCAGCCGATACGGATCCGCAGAACGCCCAAGCATGGCATCATCTCGCGCTGGCATGTTCGAAAGAAAAGCGCTGGACGCAGAAGGCTCAGGAGGCCATCCTAAAGGCTTGCGAGTTGCGTCCGGACCATGCGCCGTACTTCAAGCTGGCGGGCCAGATCTTCCGTGATGCCGGGATGGCGAGTCGAGCGAAACAGTATTACAATCAGGCGATAAAGCTCGGAAGTACGGACGCTTCGGTCCGGAAAGCTCTGCGGGAACTCTCCGGTGGCGATGCCACAGATGGATCGAAGTCACCGGCCAAGGAGAAGTCAGGCCTGTTCGGGAAGCTCTTTTGATGACACGTATCGAGGCCTTCGGGTCCACGGATGTAGGGCTGCTGCGCACCCACAACGAGGACTACTACGACATCAGCGACCGCGATCAGATCTACGTGGTGGCGGACGGTATGGGTGGGCACAACCACGGTGAGGTGGCCTCACAGATCGCCGTGGAGACGATCCTGAGCTATATCGAGGGCGATCAACGGAACCGTCGGGAGCGTCAGAAGCACGAAGGCAACGGCAGTAGTGGTCCGGATTCCGGCACCTTGCCGCTGGGCTACGACGCCGACCTATGCCGGCACTCGAACCAGCTCAGGCATTCGATTCAGCTGGCGCACGACGAGGTGCTGAACGCCATCCGCCAGGACGGTTCGCTCCTGGGGATGGGAACCACCGTCGTCGGTGCCATGCATCATGGCGAGGTGTTGGCCATCGCGCACGTCGGCGACAGTCGCGGTTACCGTCTTCGGGACGGGCATTTGGAGCTCCTGACGCAAGATCACACCTGGGTGAACGAGCAAGTCGTGGCAGGTTATCTGTCGGAAGAGCAAGCCAAGTCACATCCCCTGAAGAACGTCGTGACCCGAGCGTTGGGCGGTGACAACGACGTCGTGGTCGACGTCATCGAGACGCCCGCTCGGGCGGGGGATCTCTTTCTGCTGTGCTCCGATGGCTTGACGACCATGCTCTCGGACCAGGAGATCCACGTCAGGTTGTCGGCGACGGGGTCGCTGGAGTCGAAGTGCAAACGGCTCATCGACGACGCCAACGCCCGCGGGGGATTCGACAACATCACTGTCGTCCTGCTGCGGGTACTCGAGGACGGTGAGACCGAATCATCGTCCGCCAGCTCCTCCGCTCCCGCGGACGCCGGGCAGGAAGACGACCCCACCCAGCCACTCGAATCGTAGGCCGCCTCGGCCTCGCGGAGCTCCCGTCGAGTGCCGCGGAGTCCTGCCTGCTGTCCGGCCGGGCTCTGGCCGGAGATCCGCGACGTTCCATCGAGATCGGCTCACACGCCGTAGCGATAACCCTGCCGCGCCCGGACCTTGAACTCCGGGTTGACCGTGGTCACTTCCACCTCTCGATAGCCGCTCTGGTCAGCTGGATGGCTGGCAGGGTAGCTGAGGAGGTAGTAGCCGTTGGCCTCGTCGGCGATCTGTCGCATCGGTGTCAGGAAACTGACGAAGTTTTCGTAGTACTTGCCGCCAGTGGTATCGGCGAGATGGCTGAGAAAATCGGCCTGGGGATGATCGGTGTACGACGGGGACAGATCGATGGGGTAGACCGCGACATTGTTGTCGTTCAGGCTTTCCACCATCTCGGGCCAGTAGCGTTGATCCGGCCGTGCCGTGATCCCGTCGATTCCGCGCCCGGCTACCCGCTCCAGATTTCCGAATCCGTTGGCGAAGAACATCACGTTCTTGCGGCCGAGGATCTCGCGCGTGGCCTCACCGATCAGCTCGAAAGCGTCGTACATGCGTCGGGTCTGCTTGCTCAGCTCTTTGCCCTGGGGTAGCGAGGTCAGGAGCGTCGGACGATCACCCAGGGTCGCTGCATCGGGGCGGCGTGAGGCCCACTGGTTGTCGGCGTTCTTCGAACGGGCCGCATCTTCGACCGCTCGAAGCAGGACGGAGCGATCGCGGCTGAAGTCCGAATGGACGTGGAGCTTCACGTCGTAGCTGACGACGGCGACCCAGTCGCCACCCAGCATCTCTTCCTCGATCCAACGCTTCGCTTGACGCGCAGCATCGAGTTGTTGCCGCAGAAGCCGACTTCCGACAACGCCTCCCGTCCGCTGCTGGTCTTGAAAGAAAAAGATGAAATAGCGATCGGCGAGGATTTCGTTCTCGGCCGGCCCGCTGAGGCGCCGTTCCGTCACTTCCTCCCGCTCCTGTACCAAGTAGCGGTTGGAGTAGAAACTCACGCCGCGCAGCGGTACTTCCTCCCCGTCTTCGGTGACCAAGAAATCCTCGGGCCCCAGGCCGACCACGACGTTTCCCTTGCGGTCGGTCACGAGGACGTCGAGGAGCACTTCGGACACCTCGACCATGCCCTCGAACCGCGGGGTCTCGGCCTCGGTCTGTGCGGTTGCCACAGCGCTGAACGTCAACGCCAGGAGGACGAGCATCGCCGAGCGGCGGGTGTAGAGCTGAAGCTGGTTCATCGGGAATCTCCTGGTGGGATGAGGAACGAACGGGGGGCGCGACTCGTCTCGGTGTCGCAACCAGCATGCCAGAACGGAGGGGGGCGCGATCGCGGCCTTTTTCATGTTTCGAAGGGGAAATCGACCCGAGCGCAAGACCTTACCGTCCTCTCTAGACTACAATCCGAAGGCGTACTCGGCTTTCATTTCGACGTCGTGGGGAAGTTCCACCTTCTCTTGACCGGGAATTCGCCGAGATGTATCCTTCCGATCCGCTCGACGGCCGAGGCGCCATCTCGCCTCTCTCGCGCGGCCACCTCGGGGCGTAGCTCAGCCTGGTAGAGCGCACGGTTCGGGACCGTGAGGCCGGAGGTTCAAATCCTCTCGCCCCGACCAGATTCTGTCGCCGCCCGAAGAGATGGCTCGTAGGGCGGGCGGCTGTCGGCATCTCGGAGTCAAGTTGGCGTTTGCGCCATATCTGGTGCTGCGGCCTACCTGGGTTTCACGGGCCAGGTGAATCGAAAGGTAGAGCCGATACCGAGCTCGGAATCGACCCAGATCCGACCTCCGTGACGCTCGACGATCCGGCGACAGATGGCAAGGCCGATCCCGCTTCCCGGTTGTTCCCCGCGGGCATTGAGGCGCTGAAAGAGCTCGAAGATCCGTCCGCGCGCGTCGGGAGGGACTCCCTGGCCGTTGTCGCGCACCTCGAACTCGTGTGTGCCGTTCTTGGTCCTGCAACCCAGGTGGATTCTGGGCGGCACGTCCGGACGCCGAAACTTGACGGCGTTGCTGATCAGATTCTGCAGAAGCTGCCGTAGCTGCATGGGATCCGCGTAGACCTCCGGCAACTCGTCTCGCGTGACTTCACCGTCGCTGGTGTGTAGAGCTCCGTGCAGGCTCTCGACGACCTCGTCTACCGCCGCTCCACAGGCGATCAACTCGAGCTCTCGACCCCGACGGCGGACCCGGGAGTAGGTGAGGAGATCGTTGATGAGACCCCGCATTCGCTCCGCGCCGGCCACCGCTCGCTCGATGTAGTGAATGGCCGTGTCGTCGAGCTGGTCTCGGTAGCGGCGCTGTAACAACTGTACGAACCCGCCCACGGACCGGAGCGGCTCCTGTAGGTCGTGAGAGGCGAAGTAGGCGAACTGCTCGAGCTCGGCGTTGGAGCGTGCCAGCTCCTCTGTCTTGCTCCTCAGCTCTGTGATGTCGAGGTTGACCCCGATCATGCGTCGTGCGCTGCCCCGGCTGTCGAAGTGAACGTCCGCAACTGCTTTGATCACCCGGACTTCTTGATCGGGTCGCACGATCCGAAACTCCATGTCGAATCCACGCTCTCCGCGCAGCGCGGCCTGTACCGCACCCTCCGCTGTAGGAAGATCGTCGGGGTGCACGCTGAGAGCCCAGGCCTCGTAGGCGCCAGAGAACCCCTTTTCCTGCAAGCCGTAGAGCTCGTACATCGAATCGTCCCAGATCAGCTCGTCGGCTTCGACGTCCCAGTCCCACACTCCGATCCGTGCTGCCGACGTGGCCAGGTCGAGCCGTTTCCGTATGGTCTCGAGTGCTTCTTCGGCTGCCTTCCGCTCACTGATGTCGAGCATGGTGCCGACCACGCTCTTCACCCTTCCTCCATCCCCGCGCTCTCGCGCCTTGGAGAGGATCTCCACGAAGACCCACTGGTCGGATTTGTGTCGAATGCGGATCTCCGCGCGATAGTCCTCCAGCCGACCTCCGAGAAACTCCGAGTATTCCGCCTCGCATTGGTGACGGTCGTCTGGGTGAATCCGTTGGGTGAGCCAGCCGGCGAACTCGCTGGGCGACGGCAGCTCATGCACTGCATATCCCAGGATTTCCGCCCAGCGTTCACTGAAGTAGAGCTCCGAGCCGGTGGGAACCGAGTGATAGTAGATACCGGCGCCACTGGCTTCGACTGCCGCGGCGAGAAGGGCCTCTCTTTCAGTCATCGCTGTCCTGCCTCGGAGTGGTCGAGCTCCACGGTGGTCAAGAAAGAGTCGCGAAGCGGCTCATCCGTTCGAGATTTGGGAAGGCCTCGGATTCCGTCGTCCTGAGAATCACTCGGTCGGCAGCTTGACGATGGTGAACCAGAACTCCTCTACGGCACGGGTCACTTTGACGAACTGCTCCAGGTCGATGGGCTTGGTGATATAGCAGTTGACGTGTAGGTCGTAGGCTTTGAGGATGTCTTCGTCCGCCTCGGAAGTGGTGAGCACCACCACGGGAATCCGGCGGAGGGTGGGGTCCTCCTTGATCACCTCCAGCACCTCATGCCCGTTCATCCGTGGGAGATTGAGGTCCAACAGGATGAGGTCGGGTTGGGGCGCACTCTCGTGGCCGTTGCGGCGCTGAAGAAAATCGAGGGCAGCCAGGCCATCTGCCACCACGTGCACTTGGTTGCCGATCTTGGACTCCTCGAGACTCGCCAGCGTCAGCTCTACGTCGTCGGGGTTGTCCTCGATCAACAGAATTTCCACCTGCCTGCCGGAATCTCGACTGTTCATCGAAAGCACCTCTCCCTCAGCTCATCGCTACGAGCCCGCTTCCAGTGGAGTCGGCTCCTGCGGTCGTTCCCGTGGCCTCGTCCGGTGCCGAGTTGTCGTTGCGTGCGTCGAGCACGTCTCGAATAGCGCGGCTCAGATTGTCCGCAGAGTAGGGCTTGAGCAGTATTCGATCGATACGGTCTTCATCGGCGCTAGGAAACCCATCAGGGTGGTAGCCGGTCGTGAGAATCACCGGCAAGTCGTCGCGAATCTGGTGCATCCGGCGAATCATCTCGTGACCCGTGAGACCCGGCATGGTTTCGTCGGTCAGAACTAGGTCGAAAGCCTGGGGCTTCTCGCGAAATGCGGCCAGCGCCTCGCAGGGGTCGTTGCGCACCGTGACGCGAAACCCCCGGAGCTCGAGCAGCCTCTTGGCCATTCTCGCGATCGACGGCTCGTCGTCGACCAGCAGAATCTCTTCCTGCAGGCCCCGAGCCACCGTTTCCTTTTTCTTCTTGGTCGCGGTTTGCCGCCGTTCGATGCCGGGCAAGAACACGTGAAACGCGGAGCCGCCGCCGAGTTGGCTCTCGACCACGATCTCGCCTCCGTGAGACGTGACGATGCCGTGCACCGTGGCCAACCCCATTCCCGTTCCCTCCGAAGCGGACTTGGTGGTGAAGAACGGCTCGAAGATGCGTTCCACGGTCGCGGCGTCCATTCCTACGCCGGTGTCGCGTATCGTGAGACGTAGGACCGGACCCTGTGGGAAGCGTTCTGTCAGCGATTCAGGAACCTGGTCTCGTGACACCGGCTCGAGCTCGATGTCCAGGGATCCGCCCGAACCCTTCATTGCCTGAAAGGCATTGGTACAGAGGTTCATGACGATCTGGTGGATCTGGGTGCCGTCCCCCAGGACCTGGCCACAACCAGAGGCCACGCGGTGCCGCATCTCGATGGTGCTGGGGATGCCCGCTCGGAGCATTTTGAGCGCTTCCTCGAGCACGTCCGTCACATCCACCGGCTCCCACTTCCGTTCCCGTTGGCGGCTGAAGGTGAGGATCTGTGCGACGAGCTCCTTGGCGCGGTCGCCGGCCCCATGGAGCTCCTCGAGATCCGCGGCGGCGGCACTACCTTCAGGCACTTCGAGCAGGGCCAGCTCGGCAAATCCGAGCATGGCGCTGAGGATGTTGTTGAAGTCGTGTGCGATGCCTGCGGCCAGAGTGGAGAGCGCTTCGAGCTTTTGTGACTGCCGGAGTCGGGCCTCGAGCTCCTTGCGCTCGGTGGTGTCCCGCATGAAAGCGCAAAGGAATTGCTCGCCGCCGAAATCGAGGTGGCTCACGGTCACATCCACAGGCAGGCTGCGCCCGTCCCGAGATCGAACCTCGGACTCGAATGCCGAGGAGCCTTCTGAGCGGAGGCTCCGCCAGAGCTCAGTCCAAGAGCCGGTCTGCACGTGCAGACCGATGTCGTGAACGGTCCGGTCCAGCAGCTCGTCCAACGAGTAACCCAGCGAGCAGCACGCGGCTCGGTTGGCCCGCTGGATGCTCCCGTCGGTAGCGATCCAAACGACCATCTCGACCGCATGCTCGATGGCGAATTGGGCACGGCGCAGCTCCTTGCCGACCTTGGCGCGCTCGATGGCGAACAGGATCGTACGCACGAGCAGGGAGCCCTGCACCTCGCTTTTTACCAGGTAGCTCTGGGCTCCCAGGCGCATCGCCTCGAGGGCCAGCTCCACCGAGTCGGTGGCGGTGAGCACCACGATCGCCAGTCCCGGATGGCGCTCGACCAACCGTGTCACCGACTCCACGCCCGTGCTGTCCGGCAGTAGAAGGTCGAGTAGCACCGCATCCGGTACCTGGCGCTCCATCTGGTCGAGGGCCGTGGACAGTCGATCGAAGTGATCCACGGTGACCTTGTAGTCCGTCTGGAAGGCGAGCTTGGCCATGATGAGCTCGGCGTCGTCCGGACTGTCCTCGACCAAGAGGAGACGGAGTTCTCGCGAGTTCATAATGTAGGCGCTCCTTGGGATGTGCAGTCATGGTGTGGTGAAGCTCAGAAGCTGCCGAGGTTCGAGAGGCCGGGCGGACCGGTCCGCGCAGCGCTCAACGAGCCGGCAGATCGACCGAGCAGCTCGGTGGAGTGCGGGCACGATGGCATCGCTGAGTGGATCCACGGTCCGTCGACCGGCGGGCGGGGGCCGGCGTCGAAATCCGACGTACGACAGATCGATCCACCCAACACAGCGTGCGAGAGAGAATTGTCAAGGAAGCCGTAGTCGGCTTGCGTGTCGCAGACAATATGTAGTTGTCAAGACGAACGATCTGTTCTTGTCATCCGATTGTAGACGATGTTTGGATGAAAAGCGAGGCGATATGGTAAAGGTGTGACGAGTGAAGGCTGAGCGTGGATGAATTATTCCGGCTGGGCCTCGTTCGGTTCCGGCGGATGGACGGCCTTAGAGACTACTTGCTCTAGCTGGGCGCTCCAGACGCCTATCTCGACGTCACAGCTGGAGCTCATTCGTCGGGCTACCGCTGGCCTGTGACGTGCCGTCCACCTGGTAGTCCGTTGGCGTTCGTGTTTCGGGACGCTCTGCCACGCCCGAGGGCTCTTGGACTCACCTTGCAGAGGCGAGGTGAATCCCCTATCCTTCAGCGGTCGTCACGAGATCCAGCCGGTGTCATGCCGGGAGATGTCTTGGAAGTGGCCCGAATCGCCATGAACCATGATGCCTCCGGCTGTGTCGGTACGGACTTTGCTGTGCCGTGAGCCGGCCGACGGCGTTGCCGCCGAGCGAACCGGAGGCTTGCGGCCTTCGACATCGATCCAAGACGAACCAAGAGAGAACGGAGAACAGGATGAACGCCACCGCCGCCGACAAACAGTGGTTCGGCCACCCCAGAGGCCTATCGACCCTATTCTTTACGGAGCTCTGGGAACGCTTCAGCTTTTACGGCATGAAGGCGATGCTCTTTCTGTTCGTGACGGCGGCAGTCATCGAGGGACCACAGGCCGGGCTCGGGATGGGTGAGGAGCAAGGCGGCGCGCTTACAGGCCTGTACAACTCCTTCGTCTACCTTTTGGCGCTACCCGGTGGCTGGCTGGCAGATCGCTTGATTGGGCAGCGCAAGGCGGTCCTGTACGGTGGCATCATCATCGCCAGTGGTCACTTCAGCATGGCCGCTACAACCGTGAACGAGCTCTTCTTCTACATGGGTCTCGTACTGATCGTGATCGGTACCGGGCTACTGAAGCCGAATGTCAGCACCATGGTGGCCGAGCTCTATAAGGACGACACGGGTGCCCGCCGCGATGCGGGTTTCTCCATTTTCTATATGGGCATCAATACGGGGGCCTTTGTCGCGCCGATTCTTTGTGGCGCGCTGCGACAATGGCAGGGCTGGCACTGGGCCTTCGGGCTTGCCGGCTTCGGCATGACCATAGGTGTCATCTGGTATCTGGTCGACAGCAAGTACCTCGGAACTGCCGGCATCGAGCCCGTTTCGGGACCCGAGGAACAGGCGGTGGCAAAGAAGCACGCCATCGCAGTTGGGGTGGGAATCGTGATTCTCAGCCTGGCGCTCACCTACCTGCACAGATCCGGAACGTTTGTGCTTACGTGGACCGGCGTCGCTGATTTCGTCGGGGCCGCGACGCTGATCGTGGTTCTCTTGTTCCTCATCTATGTCGGTTTCTTCACCGGTCTGGAGAAACAGCAGACCAAGCAAGTGATGATGATCGGCATCCTCTTCGTCTTCACCGCGATGTTCTGGTCGGGATTCGAGCAAGCCTCGACATCGCTCAATGCCTTCGCCCGGGACTTCACCGACCGGACCCTCTTTGGCTTCGAGATACCGACTGAGGTTCTCCAAGCCGTGAACCCCTTGTTCATCATCGCTTTTTCACCGGTTTTCGCTGCGATTTGGATACGGCTCGCAGCGAAGAATCTGAGCCCGAGCATCCCGATGAAGTTCGCGCTCGGACTGATCCAGCTGTCCGTGGGTTTCTTGGTGATTATGGTCGCGGCACGCGTGGCCGGAGGTGGCGGGGTGGACGTGAGCTTCTCTGGCGAACAGCCACTCGTCATGCCGACCTGGCTGTGTTTGACATACCTGTTCTTTAGCACCGGTGAGCTGTGTCTTAGCCCGGTCGGCCTGAGTACCACCACGAAGCTGGCACCGAAGCGTTTCGTATCGCAGATGATGGGTATTTGGTTCATCGCAGCGGCATTGGGAAATCTGATCGCTGGGCGCGTTGGTGGCCTGATCGAGGACAAACCACACGCTGAGATTTTTCAGATCGTAGCCATGATCGCGGGTGCAGCTGGACTGCTGTTGCTCGTCATCAGTCCGTTCTGCCAGAAACACCTGATGGGTGACGTCCGCTAAGCAGTTCAGGCTCTGGGAGCCCGAGATGTGACTCTTGCTGAGATGGTTATGTCTCCTCGTCACGAGGAGACTCTGTCTTCATAGTGTGCACTGTGTCTTCATCGGCGCAGTCCGACTGGTTGCTGAGGCTAGGGCCGGTCGAAGAGCTCTAGCTGGACCATGGCGTCACGGTCGAGACCCGAGGCCGTGACGCCCAGGAGCCGCACCGAGCGGTCCCCGGCATCGGTCTGACGCAGCAGCGCTCGCCCGAGCGAAGCGATGTGGTCGGCCGTCATCGGTGGCTCAGCCAATGTCTTGGAACGGGTCAGGGTGGTGAAGTCGCCGTAGCGCACTTTGACGGTGATCGTGCGCGCCACGAGCTCCCGTTTCTCCAGCCCGTGTGCGACCCTCTGGGACAGCCACTCGATCTGCTCATCCATCTCGGCCAGCGTGCGGAGATCTCGGGAGTAGGTCCGTTCGTGGCCGAGGCTCTTGCGCTCACGTTGGGTACGCACAGGACGATCATCGATGCCGCGTGCGTAGTCGTGGAGGCCGCGCCCATGTCGGCCGAACCGGGCGGTCAGGGTCTCTGGGTCGAGCCGCCGCAGGTCGCCGATGGTTTCGACTCCGAGTCGGCCCAGGCGCTCCGCGGTAGCGGGTCCCACGCCGTGGACCCGGCGCACGGACAGGGGTTCCAGGAAATCGAGCACCTGGTGTGGACGCACCACGGTCAGACCATCGGGTTTGTGGTAATCCGAGGCGATCTTCGCCACCAGCCGGTTCGGCGCGACGCCGATGGACAGCGTCAGTCCACGTTCCCGCAACACCATCCGTCGGATCTCTTGGGCGACGTGGGTGGCCGAACGATAGGGGACGAGATCGTCGGTGAGGTCGAGATAGGCCTCGTCCAGTGACGCGGGCTGCACGACGTCGGTGAAGCGATGGAAAATGTCGAAGACGTGGCTAGACTCCTCGCGGTAGCGCGAGAAGTCCGACTTGAGGAAGATCGTGTCCGGACAGAGCCGAACCGCCTGGGCGGCGGGCATGGCCGACCGGATTCCGAACGCACGCGCCTCATAGCTCGCCGCCGCCACGACACCGCGGCCCGTCGGGCTGCCACCGACCACCACCGGCTTGCCGCGCAGCGTCGGGTCGTCGCGCATGTGCACTTGCGCGTAGAAGCAGTCCAAATCACAGTGCAGGATTCGCCGTACGAGCGAGTCCGTCGGGTGATTCTCTGACCTGGCTGATGGCGGGTAGGAAGCGGACACTGGAGTCCCGGGTCGTTACCGGGCTCCATGATACTGTACTTACGCCTTGTTCGCGCTATTCTTCGTGCGTCTTCCGGATCAGCCTTTCCGCGAGCGTCGGATTACGCAGCAGCTCCACGGCATCCGATTCGATCGTGCCCAGCTCCGGATGCTCGATCCGGATACGGCCGATCTTCCGGGCCACCTCCATGGTCAGCTCCTGGAGGCGATCATTGCGCCGGCCGATGGTGACGAGGGCTGCGCCCAGCTCGTGCTTGGCTCGTACGGTGGAGCTGCGAATATGACCCTCGATGGTCTCGAGCTGGCTCTCCAACTCGCGAACTTCGATCTCGCGGCCGTCCTTCGCCAGTTGCGCCATGGTGAGGAAGCCGCAGCGCTCGACGAACTCGTGGCCGGAGCCGATCCAGCGTTCGATCAGCTCTACCGCATGGGGCGTCTGGACCACGAGATGGATCAAGTGATCGATCAGGGGATAGTACGTGACGTCGTGGGCCCAGGCGTCGAGATCGTCCGCCGCCATTGCCCCGGGATCAGCGATCTGTACCGCCAACAGGCGAGCATCCACGTTGCGGGAGCTCCAGAGGCTCTGCGCCAGCTCCTGATCGATTCCGCAATGGGCCGCGATCTCACGCAGATGTTGGGCCGGTACGCCGTATGCCTCTCCCTCGGCGCCCTGGTCGCGCAGCACGGCGAGGACCTCCCCCGTGCCGTGTGATTCGAGGTCGGCCATGACGCTTGCATAGTCCATGAGCTGGCACTCCTCCTTCGGTCTCGACGTCCGTCTGAGTGGCCGGAAAGCTCAAAGCAAAGATGGTCAGTATATGGCAATCATCTCCTCGGCGTTTCCGGGTCCGGCGATGGAGGTCCACCGCCGACAGCAGAGCAGGCCGTCGCGTAGACGGCTAGAGCGTCTGCGACGGTGCGACCGTTCGTTGCAGCCAACGGTCGAGGAGATTCTGAAGGTCCTCGATGCGGAAGGGTTTCGACATGTAGTCGTCCATGCCCGCTTCCAGGCATCTCTCCTTCTCGCCTTCGAAGGCGTGGGCGGTGAGAGCGATGATCGGCATTCGCGGCGCACCCGCTGCCGCTTCACGCGCCCGCAGCCGCCGGGTGGTCTCGTAGCCGTCGAGCTCGGGCATCTGACAGTCCATCAGTACCAGGTCCACCGGCTTCGACGAGTCGCCATCGAGACGGGAGAGGACCTCGAGACCATTTTCGGCGGCTTCCACCTCGAAACCCAGATGTTCCAGTTGCTCGGCAACGATGATGCGATTCACCTCGTTATCCTCGGCCAGCAGGATGCGGTGGGTTCGCAGGCGTGGTTGCTCGATCTCGCCGAGCTGGATCTCCGACGACACCGCTTCGCTCGACCTCACCGGCAGCTTCAACGTGAAGGTCGAGCCGGTGCCCAGCTGACTCTCGACGTCGAGGCTCCCGCCCATGAGGGTCGCTAGCCGCCGGCTGATGGTCAAGCCGAGACCGGTGCCGCCGACGCGCCGAGTGATCGATTCATCAGCTCTGGCGAACGGCTCGAAGAGCCGAGGCAATACCTCGGGCTCGATGCCGACACCGGTATCTGTCACCGCGATCACGAGCTCGCCCCGGTTGCTGGCCCGGGACGAATAGTCGACCTGCAGCGTCACAGAGCCTTCCTGAGTGAACTTGACGGCGTTCGAAACCAGATTGAGCAGAATCTGACGCAGTCGCCCGGCGTCAGCGTGGACCTTTCTCGGCACTGGATCGGCCACCTCGGCCTTCAGCGACACGCTGCGTCGGCGCACGTCGGGTTGGAAGAGCGCAAGAATTCCTTCGACCAGGTTCCTGGGATGGAAATCTTCGGGGCGTAACTCCATCTTGCCTGCTTCGATCTTCGACACGTCGAGGATGTCGTCGATGACTCGCAGAAGCTCGGAGGCCGAGCGTCGGATCACTTCGATGCGCTGGCGGGCTGCGGCCGTCAGATCGTCGCGCAGCAGGAGCTCTGTACCGCCGAGAATCGCGGTCATGGGCGTGCGAATCTCGTGACTGACGTTGGCGAGGAATTGACTCTTGGCACGATTGGCGCGCTCCGCGGCCTCCTCGCTGCGACGTAACTCTTCGATCTCGCGGAGCCGTCGCGCGAACTGCTCCGCCAGGGTGGCTGCGAGAAAGATGACGAACGTGGCGAAACCGAAAGCCGTCAGGCGGGGGGTGTCCACCAGCTCACGGTCCGCGAGAATGTCGTGAACGAAGGCGCCGCTGCCGAGAATCGCGCCGACGGCGATCAGGTGCGCATCCGGGTTCTTCTGCCAGGCTTCCCGAAAGATCAGGAAGAGGCCTCTGCCGACCAGCAGCACGACGAGTCCTTGCCAGGTTACGAGGATCGTTCCGTTGATGGCCATTCCAGGGATGACGATCACCGCCACGGCGAAGGCAACGCAGATCCACTGCACCGCGCGGACCCTGCGACCCAGCTCTAGGTCGAGGAGCGTCCAGATCAGCTGAGCGAACGCTGCGGCGAGGACGAATGCGATCGCATGTTCGACCTCTTTCAGGAACGCGAAAGGCAGGCCGAAGAGCGAGTACTTCCATTGAGTCCTGAGAACGGAGTAAGCAGCAAAAAGGAACGCGACGACCGCCAGCCAGAGATATCCCGCTTCGTCGCGTCGTCGTCGGAAGAGCTCGAAGTGAAACGAGCCGAGCAACAAGAACAGAAACGCCAGGAAGAGCTCCGGTAGCTCGGACGCTGTCTCCTGTCGTACCAACGTGTCCAGGGCGCCGAAGAGAAACGGGCCTCCGTGTAGTCCGCCGCCGTCTCCGTGTTGCGGCGCGGTCCATACCCGTAGCCAGATGTCCATCGAGTCGCCCGCCGCCAGGTGCGCCGGTATCTGCCAGACGGCGTGGCGGTCATAGTCGACCATGGCCGCAGGGGGAGGCGAGCCGATGCCGCCGATCCGCTCGGCCCGTTCTCGCGGACCTACCCACAACTCGTAGGAGCTATTGACCTTGCCGACGGCAACGCCCAGAGCCGGCCTTGTCGGAGCGGCGAGCGCTACTCTTCGATGCCACCAGGTCACGATGCCGTCGGCTCGGCTGGTCAGACCGAGGTCGAACGGTGCCGGTACCTCCTGGAGATTCCAGTCGACAGAGCTCGGAGTCGGTAGCTGGGACGGCCGGTCCGAGGGCTCGGGACCGGCGACGTAGAGTTGCCAGGTGCCACGTAGGCTGGTGACGCCTCCTGTCCAGGCCTCCTGATCCGAGCTACTGCCGGCTCCACATCCGTAGACCATGGCCAAGGCCACCGGCATGATCGCGAGGCAAAGGGCCCGAGCTCGTGCAAGTGGTGGCGGCGTCACGTCGCGCCCCTGGGCTGCACGACGGCCCGTTTCCAGCGGCGTATCGAGGTCTCGAGAGCGCGCTGCTGCCGACGTACGAAGCGCAGGTCCGAAGCCAGGCGGCTGCGTTGGGTTCGCGTCAGATCACTCGGCCGCATGGATGCGACCGGGCGCCCCGCTGGCGCCCCGCCAGTCGACGCCAGCAGTAAGTCGAGACATCGGTCGCTCAACGTCGAATAGATCTCCTGGAGGCGACCGACGTCCGCCTGCGACAGGAGCCCGCGGCGCTCGGCGGCGCGGAGGCGTTCTAGTGTCGAGATCGGCCACCGTGCCGGTTCGGTGAGTCCGACACAGATTCCGGCTACGCGGGCCAGGGCCACCAGGGGTCGCAGGCCCCCGGACTGCAGGTCGATCGCCCCGTTACCGTCACGGGTGAGTCCCCGCCAGCGGCCGACCGCAGGACGCCGACGCGTGGCGAGGACTGCCATCAAGCGCAGGAAGTCGGAAGCCGACTCCACTGAATGCACCATGGAAGCAAGCCCTACTTCCAGCGGTCCTGCGACCCGCCGCAGATCGAAGAACACCTGGGCGTGCTCGAGCGACTCGGGGTCGGGCTCCTCCAACCAATGTCGGAAGCGCCGTTGCCATTCGTCGAGGTGGGTGCACCATCGACGGGCCACGAAGCCGCTGTCGGGTTCGGGCCATCCGGCGGCCAGGAGCCGCTCGCTCACTCTCGTGGCCAAGCGGTGGAAGATCTCACTGGCCACCACGGCTTCGTCTGCGCCGAGCCCCCGGACGTCGAAGATCAAAGCGTTGTGCTGATCGAGGAGAACCGGTTGCTCGCGGCGACCATCGCTGCCAAAGGCCACCCATGCCCAGTCTGCCGGCAAGGGACCGGACTCGGACTCTAGGATCTCGACCTCCGCCCGCAAGCAACGACGCACCAGATGATCATCGAGATGGGAGACGATCCGGCCGATGCGATCGGCGGCGACCCCGCCGGACCGCAATGACCGAACCGCATCCTCTCGATGCTTCACATAGTCGCCGACGACGGCGGCTTCGGCGTCGCGCTCTAGCCGGTGCAAGACGAAGAAGGGCCCTCGGCTCTGGTGTCGGTGGAGGTCTGTGCTCGTCACGATACCGACGATCGGTTCCGCTTCGCCCGATCCGTCGTCGGTCAGGGCCAGGTGGCGAACGCCCGCCTCCAGCATCGCCAGATGGGCTGCGGCGACCGACGCGTTGCAACGCAGAGTCAAGAGCGGACGACTGGCGAGCTCTCCCACCGGCGTCTCGGGATCCAGACCCTGCGCGAGCACACGACGCAGGTCGCGATCGGTCACGATTCCGGTGCCCAATGCGTTGTCTTCGTCGGCACGGACCAAGATCGAGCCGGCGTCGGCCTCCCACATCCGTCGGGCGGTGGCGGTGAGCGTCGCTCGCGGCTCGATCCACAAGACCGATCGAGACGAGACGTCCGAAACAGGAGCGGCGAGATACGAGTCCTCGGGCTCGAACCGTTCTCTGGCCACGTCGCGCCCGTTCCGGGACGGCATCATGGAGCGGGCACGAACCGTGTCGAGGGTTCCGTATCGGCGGAGGCAGAATCTGCCATGGGCTCAGTCTAGCGTGATGCGATCAGGCGTGTCGGGCGTCGTGCCATGCTCCGACGGTCGGGCCCGGGGCATGGGGGCAGGATCCTCGGGGGACTCCAGGAGACCTGTCGAGGTGCGATCTGAGAGCGGCCGAGAGAACTGGTATGACCTTTGCTCGGCGACGTAGGGACCCAGCAGGCTTGCGCCACAGAATCACGGCGGTGTCAGGACCTGCCACGGGGCAGATCTAGAAACAATGCCGTTCGAAGGCGTCAAATTGACGCACGGGAGGTCGTTCTTGCAGGTGAGCCTCGTCCGGGCTCCCCGCAGGATCAGCTCCTCCCTCGAGTTGCACAGTTGTGGAGATCTCATGTCCGAACCAGAGCATTCAGTCGAAACCCAAGAAGAACACGATCCGCCGCCAATAGAGGATCCGGACTCCGACGAGATCTCTACCGAAGAGGAGTTGTCGGAAGCTCGGGAGGCCACGGAGACGGCGTCGCCGCAGTCCGGCGAGCCGGACGTGCTGGTGGAGGTCGACGGCATCGTCAAACACTACGGTCCCATCAAAGCTGTCGACGGGCTGAGCTTCGAGGTCCGCCGTGGCGAAGTCCTGGGTTTTCTCGGGCCCAACGGCGCGGGTAAGACCACGGCCATGCGCATCGTCACGGGCTTTTTGAAGCCCGATGCCGGTCGCGTTCGTCTGGCCGGTCACGACCTGGACCGCGAGTCGCTCGAGGCGCGGCACAAGCTGGGTTACCTGCCAGAGAACGCGCCAGCCTACGGTGAGATGACCGTGCGCGGCTTCCTGACCTTCGTGGCCGAGGCCCGCGGGATCGACGATCCAGGGCCGGCGGTCGATCGGGTGATCCGCACCGCGGCCCTCGAAAGGGTGGAGCACCAGAGCGTCGAGACCCTGTCCAAGGGCTACAAGCGTCGCGTCGGCCTGGCGCAGGCACTGATCCACGACCCCGAGATCCTGATTCTCGACGAACCCACCGACGGTTTGGATCCGAACCAGAAGGCCATGGTGCAGGAGTTGATCTCCAATCTTTCGGAAGACAAGTGCATCATCCTGTCCACTCACATCCTCGACGAAGTGGAGAAGACTTGCTCCCGGGTGATGATCATCGCCCAAGGACAGGTCTTGGTCGACGGCACCCCCGAGGAGCTACTCCAGCGAGCGGCCGATGATGGGGTTCCCGGGGAAGGCCGCCTCGACGATCTCTTCCGCCACCTCACTGCAGGAGAAGTCCGATGACCCGAGCAGCACTTCGATCTGGCCGGCTCACCGGGCTGGGCGCCGTGTTCTCCCGCGAGTTCAAGGGCTACTTCAGCTCGCCCCTGGGCTATATCTTCATCGTCATCTTTCTGGTGGCCAGCGGCTGGCTCACCGTGTCGCGCGACTTTGGACGCTTCTTGGAGCTGCGCCAGGCGAGCCTCGACCCCTTCTTCGACTATGTGCCCTGGCTTTTCGTGGTCCTGGTACCCGCCGTGTCGATGCGCTTGTGGGCTGAAGAACGCAAGTCGGGCACGGTGGAGCTGCTGTTCACTCTGCCGGTGACCCTCGAAGCCTCGTATCTCGGCAAGTTCCTTGCCGGTTGGTGTTTCCTGGCGTTCTCGCTCTTCCTCACGTGGCCTCTGGTTTGGCAGGTCTCGCGACTCGGGGATCCCGACTGGGGGGTGCTCTTGGCAGGGTACTTGGGCTGCTTGCTGCTAGCCGCGTGTTACCTGGCCATCGGCATGCTGTTCTCGGCGCTGACCAAGAACCAGGTGGTTGCGTTCATCCTGTCGACCGCCGCGACGGTGGTCTTTCTCCTGATCGGGCTGCCGGAGTCGCTGGAGGTGATCGGTGCGAGCTTGGGCGGCTACTCGGAGCAAGTTCTGCTTTCCTTGTCCATTACCGACCATTTCCAGACCCTCACGCGGGGACTGCTGGAATTGGGTTCGATCTTCTTCTTCCTGGCGTTCACCGCCGGCTGGCTGCTCTGCGGCATGTTGGCTCTCGATCGCGTGAAGGCCGCGTGAGGAGGTAGGAACGATGAATCAAGCACTCAAGAGCCCCATCACCACGCTGGCCCTCGTAGCCTTCGTCGTCGTCCTCGCCATCCACGTCGCGGCGGTGCAGACCGAGACCTGGAGATTCGACCTGACGGAGAACGATCTCTACTCCCTGTCCGAGGGCTCCGAGGAGATCCTGACGAAGATGCGTTCCGAAGGCGTGGAGCCCGTGCGCATGACCCTCTATTTCTCGGAAACCGTCGGCAAGACGCTGCCGCGCTTCATCAAGGACTTCATCACCTACCGCGACTACGTGGAGTCGTTGCTCCGGGAGTACGAGGTGGCTGCCGGAGGCAAGCTGGCTGTCGATGTCGTCGATCCGACGCCCGATTCCGACGCAGCCCAGAACGCCCAGGACTACGGTCTCGATGGCCGTCCGGTGAACCAGCACGGCGACATGTTCTTCTTCGGCCTGGTGTTCGAGACGCGTACCGGAAGCCGGGACGTCATCGAGTTCCTGTGGCCGAACCAGCAGGAAACGGTGGAATACGAGATCACCAAGACCCTCTACAACCTTCTGTGGCCGTCCCAGAAACGGATTGGGGTGCTCTCGAGTCTCGAAGTTTTGGGCAGCGGCGACAATCCCTACATGGCTCAGATCCTGAGGGCTCAAGGAAAGCAACCCGTCGAAACATGGATCGCGTTCGAGCTGTTGCGGGAGAGCTACGAGGTGTCGACGATCGACGCCGATACAGATCGCATCTCACCCGATGACTTCGACCTGCTGATCGTCGTCCACCCCAAGGCTCTGGGCGTCCGGGCTCAGTGGGCGGTAGACGAGTGGATCCAGCGTGGCGGTAATGCGTTGGTCTTCATCGATCCATTCGCCATTCAAGACCAAGCGCCCCAAGATCCACAGAATCCGCTGCAGGCCTATCAATACGATGCCTCGTCGGATCTACCCGGCCTGCTCCGCGCGTGGGGCCTGGAACGTCCTGCTCATCGGGTGGCCGCCGATTTCGATCTCGCCCTCAAACGGGCGACGAGAATGGGCGGACCGGCGGAACGGCTGGTAGTCGACCTGCAGATCGACGAGACGGACGCCGAGGCGACCCTCGATCGAACCCATCCGGTGCTGCAGGGCTTGGTCGACCTACGATTCTTCACACCCGGCGTGCTCCGGCAGACCGGCGACACACCAGAAGGCGTGACGCTGGAGCCGCTCGTCACGACCACCGACGGCGCCGCGGCACTGACCATGCGCCCGGGATTTCCGGGCGGTCGTGAGCTGACCTTCCTATCGATCAATCAGCCTGCGGCACTACAGGACGAGCTGGAGCGGGTGCTGACGGAAGCCGAACGATCGGGTTCCGGATCCGATGCCGGTGGCGACGAGGAGCTCATCGTCGGCGATCTGGCCCTGGCCTACATGGTCCGCGGCAAGCTGCCGTCAGCGTTTCCGAACGGAGCCGATCTCCCCGGGGGAACCCCCGCGCCGCCACCAGGCCTACCGCCCGGTGTCCAGTTGCCACCTCCAGACGGCCCGACCACGCGTGTGGAAGCGGTACCCGCCGAGGAACGGGCCGAATCGACGGTGCTCGTCTTCGCCGACGTCGACTTCATCAGCGATCCGCTGGCGTTCCAGAACACCATCTTGGGCGCCGTGGCGCAGGGCGACAACTACAAGATCTTGCTCAACGGTGTCGACTACCTCTTCGGCTCCCAGGAGTTGACGAAGGTGCGCGCCAACAAGTCGATCCGTCGGCCGTTCACTCTCTTCGACGAGATCGAAGAGGAGGCCGATGCGGCGAGCTTGGAACGGGAGTCGGCGCTGCGAGCCGAGATCGAGCAGTTCCAGGAGGAGTTGCGCGACAAACAGTCCACCGCTGGAAATGTCGCATTACTGAAGAAGCAAGTGCAGGACGAGGTGGACGATCTGAACCGACGCATTCGCGAGGCCGATCGGGAGTTGCGGGAGATCCGCAAGGACAAGCGTTCGGCACTCGAAGGCGAAGAGTATCGAGTGCGCTTCGCCGTCATGGGTGCCATGCCGCTCCTGGTCTTCTTGCTCGGCATGACGCTCTTCGTCCGCCGTCGCCTACAGATGCGCCAGGCACGACGTTTCGCAGGATGACAAGAGGGAACAGAAAATGAACGTAGAAAAGACCAATCGAGTCCTTCTCGTCGCCGCGATTCTGTTGCTGGCGCTGTCGGCTTTCACCTTCCGCAGCAGCGTTCAACGGGCTGATCGCTTCGAACGGGGCCAGAAATTCTTGCCCACCCTCGATCTCGATTCCGTCGCAGAGATCGTCCTGCGCGAGGGATCGGAGGGTGGAACGAAGGAAGTCGTCCTCCGCCGGACGGCCGAGGGTGACCGCTTCGTGGTCCAGAGTGCCCACGGCTACCGGGCCGACAACAGCGAGGTCAATCGCCTGCTGCGCAAGTTCCTCGATCTCAAGTTGGAGAAAGAAGTCGGCGAGGCCACGGGCGACCTTGCCGAAGGTCTTGCAGTCGCCGCTCCCGGCGATGAAGGTCCCGCGGACGGCACCGTGGAAATTGCACTACGCGATGCCGCGGACCAGGACGTGGTCCGCTTCCTTCTGGGAAGCGAGTTCAACGAAGAAGGAGCCTCGGGACGCTATCTGCGCCGACTCGGTTCGACGTCCAACGACGCAGCCGACGGTACAGCCGACACGATCTACCTCACCCAGGGTCGCGTGGATCTAGAACTGGAAAGCGATTCGTATGTGGATCAAGAGATCCTCGACGTCGAACGCGACCAGATCGTGGCGATTCGGGGAGATGGCTTTGCGTTCGTGCGCGAGGTGGACGAAGAGGGTCAACGTGGCGAGCTGGTGCTGGAGGGCCTCGGTGAAGACGCGAAGGAGTCATCGGAGGCCAGGACCCTGAAAGGTGTCCTTTCGCCGCTACGCTTCGCGTCTCATCACCTGGCGAACGCTCAGGATGTCGTCGGCCTCGTCTTCGACAAGAGTCTCCAGATCGAGCTGGCCGACGGCTCCGGATATGTTCTCGAGCTCGCGAGGCAGGAAAGCGCGGAAGACGACTCGAAGGCTTTTCTACGAATCCACGGCTTCCATACGACGGAGCAGGTCTACATCGACCGCGACGCGTCGGAAGACGAGGTTCGGGAGACGTCGGAGCTTCTGGAACGCGCCAACGAGGTGGCCGCCTTCACCGAGTACCACGGGTCTTGGATCTACGAGGTGACGAGCACCGTGGCCGATCGTGTCGGCGTCGACGCCTCCGGTCTGGTGGACGAGTCCTGATTCGACGAGGCGGCCGGTCGACGGTCGCCTCCTGCGATATCCGTCGGTGAAGTGAGCTCGGGCTGGCCGGGCGATCGAGCTCGATTCATTCTCTGCCGATTCCGTGAGGGCTTACAGATCACGTGAGCCGGGTGAGTTCAGGGAGGCCCGCCGCCGCAGCTCGGTGGCCAACTCGTCGACCTTCGTCAGAAGGTCTTCGAGACTTCCGGAGTTGTCGAGAACGATATCGGCTGCACGGAGCCTGTCCGAGCCGTCTCCCTGAGCTGCCAGGCGAGCTTGGGCGTCGGCCTCGTCCATCCCACGTTCGACGGCGCGCCGCAGACGCACGTCGCTCGGAGCTTCGATGGTAACCAGCAGGTCGCAGGCGTCGGCGTGGCCGGAGGCCACGAGTACGGCCGATTCGTAGACCACGATGCCGCGGGATCTGTGCGCGATCTCCTGAAGACGTTCCAATACCAGAGGATGGATCGCTTTCTCCACCCGACGCCTGGCCTCCCGATCCTGGAAGATCTTCGCCGCCACCGCCTTGCGGTCTACGGCGCCCTCGGTGTCCAGAACCTCGGGCCCCAGTAGCTCCGCCAACGCGGCGGCACCACGGCCGCCGGCCACATAGAGCTCGCGTACGAGCAGATCGGCATCGACGACTGCAAAACCCAGCTCGCCGAGGCGACGAGCGACGGTGGATTTACCGGAGGCCAGGCCACCGGTAAGCCCCACCATCAGATCAGCCATCCTGCTCCTCAAGCTCGGTGTTGCCGGAGCTTGGATGCGCGCAGCGTGTTGGCGATGACCATCGTGACTGTCAGCAGGCCGACGCCGCCGGGTACCGGCGTGATGGCCGACGCCTTGGTCTTGACGCGCGTGTAGTCGACGTCGCCGACCAGCGAGAATCCGCGCTTCTCGAAACCGTTGCGTCGTTTCTCGTTCCCGGGATAGAGACGTTCGAGGGTGGCCGTATCGTCGACACGATTCATCCCCACGTCGATCACCACGGCGCCGTCCTTCACATGCTCGGGACCGAGGAGAGCGGGCACGCCGACCGCTGCGATCAGGATGTCCGCCCTACTGCACTCAGCGGCAAGGTCCGCGGTGCGCGAGTGGCAGATCGTGACCGTCGCGTGATTCTGGAGGAGAAGTGCCGCCATGGGCTTGCCGACGATGTTGCTACGGCCGACGATCACCGCGTGACGGCCGCGGATCTCGATGTCTCGACGCTGCAGAAGCTCGATGACCCCGGTCGGCGTCGCAGGGGCGAGCGCGTCGCGACCCGACCACAGGCGGCCGACGTTCACGGGATGGAAACCGTCGACATCCTTGTCCGGGTCGATGAGCTGGAGAATACGGTCTTCGTCGATGTGTTTCGGAAGGGGCAACTGGACCAGGATGCCGTCGACACCGTCGTCGTCGTTGAGCCGCCGGATGGTGGCTTCGAGCTCCCCGCCGTCGATGTCCGCCGGCAGCCGCAGGGTCTCGCCGTCCATGCCCACTTCCTGGCATCCGCGTGCCTTCGAGGCGACGTACGTGGCCGACGCGGTGTCGTCACCCACGAGCACGGCCACCAGCTTGGGCCGTCGGCCGCCACTCTCGACCAAGCTCGCCACCTCGACGGCCAGCTCCTGGCGAATGGCGGTGGAAACGCTCTTGCCGCCGAGGATACGTGTCTGGTTGGACTTCGACTCGGAGGTCGGCTGGTCTTCGGGTTGCATGGTCACCGCAGATTCTCCTCGGTTTGGTCGTATGACTGGCCGTGAATCCGGCCCGTTTGCGTGCTAGGGTTCCCGGCCCGGGACGGTTCAGTCCTGGATTGCCTCCCCGCCGATCGGCCGGCAGCATACCCCGGCAGATCGTGACTCGGCATCGTTCGGTGCGGTCTGACGACTGCGCATGGACGAGGCGCCAATCGTCGTGCGCAATGCTTGACAAGGTTAGAGCCGAGACGTAAGATCGGCGACCCTCCGCGGCGCGTCGGTGCTGGGATTCGCACGCCCCGCCGTCCAGCCTCCGGTCGACAGATCGCAGTCCGTCGCCTGTGCGCGGCGCGCCGCTCGAAGATCGCGGGATCGACGTTTCGGTTCCGCCGTCTCCAGAATTCGCAGCTAACTCCCGGCAGCGAGCTGCTGTCGCACCACGAGTCCTCCAACGGAATCGGATCATGACGAAGACCTACAGCCCGAAACCCGCCGACATCGACCGCTCCTGGTTCCTGGTAGACGGCGATGGCCTCCGCCTCGGCCGCCTGGCGACAGTGGTCGCCAGCACCCTGCGAGGCAAGCACAAGCCGATGTACACACCCCACGAAGACACGGGGGATTTCGTCATCGTCGTCAACGCAGAGAAGGTCGTGCTGACGGGTCGTAAGGAAGACCAGAAGCTCTACCGGCGCCACTCCAACCGACCCGGTGGATTGAAGGAGCAGACCGCGCGCGAGGTCCGTGCCAAGAAGCCGGAAATGCTCGTGGAGAGTGCGGTCAAGGGCATGCTGCCGAAGAACAGCTTGGGGCGCCGCATGTTCCGCAAGCTGAAAGTCTACGCCGGTGCCGAGCATCCCCACGAAGCGCAGCAGCCTCAAGCCCTCGACATTCCCGGCGCCCAGGATCTGCAGGGCACTGCGGACGCCTGAACGAACCTTCGAACACCTTTCGACTCCTAGAGAACCAGCGCACCCACCGCGCACGAGACGAGCCCCAACGAGGAGAGAGCCTTGAGCGAAGTCCAGTACTACGGCACCGGCCGACGCAAGACCGCCACCGCGCGGGTCTTCCTGCGTCCCGGCAACGGTGAGATCCAGGTCAATCGCCGAACCTTGGATGGTTACTTTGCCAGCGAGGTTCTCAAGATGATCGTCAAGCAGCCGCTGGCGCTCACCGAGACCGCGGAGAAGTTCGACATCACGGTGTCCGTCGCCGGCGGCGGACACTCCGGGCAAGCAGGTGCCATTCGCCACGGCATCACCCGTGCTCTGATGGAGTTCAACGAAGAACTTCGTCCCAAGCTCAAGGCCGCCGGCTTCGTGACGCGCGATCCTCGCAAGAAGGAACGCAAGAAGTACGGCATGAAGGGTGCGCGCGCCCGTTACCAGTTCAGCAAGCGTTAAGGAGTATTCCCTTGGTCGAGCTCAGAATGCGCGATCTCCTCGAAGCGGGGGTCCACTTCGGTCACCAAACCCGTCGCTGGAACCCGAAGATGCGTCGTTACATCTTCGGCAAGCGGAACGGGATTTACATCATCGACTTGCAGAAGACTCTGCGCCGCTTTCACGAGGCAGCAGAATACGTCTTCCAGCTCGGTCGCACCGGTCGCAAGATTCTCTTCGTCGGCACCAAGCGCCAAGCGCACGAGTCGATCACTCGGCACGCCCGGCGCTCGGGTCAGTACTTCGTCACCCATCGCTGGCTCGGCGGTACGCTGACCAACTTCGTCACGATCCGTAACTCGGTGGATCGGCTGAAGGACATCGAGGCGCGCCTCGACGACGAGGAGTCGGGGCTGCTGAAGAAAGAGAAGCTGCGGCTCGACCGCGAGCGTCTGAAGCTGCAGCGGAACCTCGAAGGTATTCGGGAGATGACGTCGCTGCCGGACGCGCTGTTCGTCGTCGATCCCAAGCGGGAAGCGATCGCCGTCGCCGAGGCCAACAAGCTGGGCATCCCCGTGATCGGCATCGTCGACACGAACTGCGATCCCGAGCAGATCGACTACGTCATTCCCGGCAATGACGATGCCATTCGTACGATCCGTCTCTTCACCGCCAAGATCGCCGACGCCTACCTCTCTGGAGCCGGCAAGCTCCAGGAGGCGGAGATGATCGCAGCCAAGGATGCACCTGAGGCCGCCACCGCTGCGGAAGCCGCCGCCGAGGAAGGCACCGCTGCGGAAGCTACCGCCGAGGAAGCCGCCGCCGAGGACTCTCCTTCGGAGGAAGCTTCGGCCGAAGAGGCGGCCGAGACACCTGCCACCGAGGAGGCTACGGCTGAGGAGGCCGCGCCCACCGAGGCCTCGGATTCCTCCGAGCCGGAGGCATCTGAAGCGGACGGCACGGAAGAAGAGTAGGGCGCGCCGGGCGCGCCGCCCGGCGGTAGAGATCTCGCCTGTGGGGATCCAGACAAGGTCAGTCGGGCATCCGCTCACTGACCTTGTCGTGCGTCTGGAACAGACCGATTTTCAAGACCGACGAACCCATACCGAAAGTACCGAGGAGAGAGAACCATGAAGATCACCGCTCAGATGGTGAAGGAGCTTCGCGAGCGCACCGGCGCTCCCATGCTGCAATGTAAGAAGGCGTTGGAAGAGACTTCCGGCGACCTCGAACAGGCGGTCGATACGCTTCGCAAGAAGGGCATCGCAGCGGCCGAGAAGAAGGCCGGGCGTGTGGCCGCAGAGGGAGCCGTTGGCTCCTACATTCACGCCGGCGGCAAGATCGGAGTGCTGGTGGAGGTCAACTGCGAGACCGATTTCGTGGCCCGGACCGACGATTTCCAGAACCTCGTGCGCGATATCGCCATGCACATCGCTGCCGCCAATCCGCGCTTCGTCCGTCGCGAGGAAGTGACCGGGGATGTCCTCGACCGCGAGCGGGAGATCTATGCAGAGCAGATGCGTGCCGAGGGTAAGCCCGAGAACATCATTCCCAAGATCGTCGAGGGCAAGATCGAAAAGTACTACGCCGAGGCCGTGCTGCTCGAGCAGGCCTTCGTCAAGGATCCCGACAAGACGTTGCAGCAGATGATCACCGAGAAGGTGGCGACCATCGGCGAGAACATCCAGGTTCGGCGGTTCGTTCGCTACGAGCTCGGCGAGGGTATCGAGAAGAAGCAGGAAGACTTCGCTGCCGAGGTCGCAGCGGCCGCGGCCGGAGCCTGATCGGGCATGGCCGACCTGCCGACGACCGAGCAGCCAGAGACCGATGCATTCCCAGCCGTGTTCCGGCGGGTGATGCTCAAGCTGTCGGGCGAGGCCCTGATGGGTGACAAGCCCTTCGGCCTCGACGAGACGGTCGTCGGCAAGATTGCCGACGAGCTGAAGGAAGCCGCAGCCCTCGGAGTACAGATCGCCGTCGTCATCGGCGGCGGCAACATCATCCGAGGGCTGGCGGCTAGCCAGCAGGGTATCGATCGCGTCACCGGCGACTACATGGGCATGCTGGGGACCGTGATCAACTCCTTGGCACTCCAGGATGCACTGGAGAAGCGGAAAGTCGATACGCGCGTCCAGACCGCTATCGAGATCCGCGAAGTGGCGGAGCGCTTCATACGGCGTCGTGCCATCCGTCACTTGGAGAAGCGTCGCGTGGTGATCTTTGCTGCCGGCACCGGCAGCCCCTTCTTCACCACCGACTCTGCGGCGGCACTCCGCTCCTCCGAGATCAAGGCGGAAGTCCTGCTCAAGGCCACCAAGGTTCCCGGGATCTACAGCGCTGATCCGAGAAAACACCCGGATGCCGAGCTGCTGGAAACCGTGACCTACCAACAGGTCTTGGAGCGGAGCCTCGGATTCATGGACGCCGCGGCCATCAGCATCTGTCGCGAAAACCACATCCCTATCCAGCTCTTCGACCTGAGCGTCGAGGGCAATATTCTGCGCGTGCTGCGAGGCGAGAACGTCGGGTCTGTGGTCCGCCAAGAGTAGGCGCTGAGAGTCGCCGACCCCGAGAGCCTTGGTGCGCTCTGGCTGTGTCCCCTCAGTGCCCCGCGTAGAGGGTTCTTGAGGGTTTAGGGCGCTGGATTCGTCTCGCTCGAGCTGAAGCGTCCTACAGAACCTCTCCTGTCATTGACAGGTGGGCGTTGCCCAAGAGAGGATTTCCGCGCCCGCGCGTCGGTCGGACGGCGTCTGGGTTTTTCATGAGAGCCCACCCCGGTTCCGAACAGGAGAGCCACGATGCAAGAAGTCTTTCGCACTGCCGAAGTCAAAATGAAGAAGGCTGTGGAGCACCTGCACCACGAGCTCAAGACCTTGCGCACCGGGCGTGCCAATCCGGCGATTCTCGACGGCGTGACGGTCGACTACTACGGGACGCCTACGCCGCTCAAGCAAGTGGCCAATCTGAACGTGGCAGACGCCAGCTTGATCACGGCGCAGCCCTTCGATCCAGGGCAGATCGGGGCCATCGAGAAGGCCATCAACCAGGCCAATCTCGGTCTCAACCCGTCGAACGACGGTCGCATCATCCGAATCCCCATTCCACCGCTGACCGAAGAGCGCCGCAAGGAGATGGTGCGTCGTGCCCACGACATCGCCGAGGAGAGCCGCACGGGAGTGCGGCAGGCGCGCCGCGATGCCAACGACCGGCTCAAGGCCCTGGAGAGGGAAAAAGAGATCTCCCAGGACGACGAGCACCGTGGCCACGACGAGGTCCAGAAGCTCCACGACAGGTACATCGGCGAGATCAACGAAGGGCTGGCGCACAAAGAAAAGGACATCATGGAGGTCTGAGGAGCCTCCTTTGAAGCTCTATGGCTTCCACCCCGTCCGAGAGATCCTCAGGTCGCGCCCCCACGAAGTAGAGCGGGTGGCCTGCGCTGCGTCCGCCGCAGGTCGACGTCGGCAAATCGAGGATCTGTGCCGGCGTCATGGTGTCGCGTTCCGGACGGTCGCGCGTCGCGATCTCGACGATCTGGCAACGGGCGAAGCGAGCACCGATCCGCCGGTTCACAACGGATTCGTCGCCTGGGTACGTACCGCCTCCTCGGGAGAGACCGCCGCGACCGATATGGACCTCGTGGTCTTGCTCGAGGACGTCCAGGACCCGCGTAACCTGGGTGCCATTCTGCGTGTGTGCGAAGGAGCGGGGGTCGGGACAGTGTTGGTCCGAGACCGTGGCTCGGCGAAGGTCGGCGAAGTGGCGGTGAAGACTTCGGCCGGAGCGACGGAATACCTGTCCGTGGAACGTGTCGTCAATACCGCCCGGACCCTGGAAGAGCTGAAACAAGAAGGATTCTGGGTCTACGGTGCCGACGCGGGGGGCGACGCGCCCTGGACAGCGGACCTCACCGGAAAGGTCGTGCTTTGTTTGGGGGGCGAAGCCGACGGACTGCGCCGGCTCACTCGGGAACGTTGCGATCTCCTGCTGGGCTTGCCGATGCGTGGCAAGGTGGCATCGCTCAACGTCGCAACGGCGGCGGCGGCGCTGCTTTACGAGGCTGTCCGCCAGCGTTTGACCGACTGAGGAGCATCGAGAGCCTGGGCGGCCCTCGTAGTGAGCGCTCAGATCTTGTCGTTCAACGCATTGTTCCTGCGGTCGGTAGATGTCCGGGCAGAGTCTCTTCGTATCGAACGTTTACGACTCTTGATTCATCGATCTGTCCGTGCTACGCTGCTGAAAAGCGGTCTAATAAGACGTTTTGCCTGTCGACACAACGGTGAGTTCCGCTGATCGGTGAGTTTCACTGATTGTGTTGACTCCCACAAGGGCCGAATCGCGTGAGGCAGTGCCGCCCGCGCGCTTCGCGTTCCTACAACGCAACCCTGAGGAGTAGAGAGTGAAGAACGAGAAGATCATCCGCGCATGGAGGGATTCCGAGTTCCGAGCCGAGCTCAGCGAAGAAGAGCGCGCTCTTCTGCCAGAGAACCCGGCTGGACTGATCGAGCTTACCGATGAGGCGATGGAAGACGTGGTCGGCGGCCCGACCTGTCTTTGCTGGAGCTGCGACAATCCGCCGCCTGGAGATGATGGGCCTGAGCCTGAGGTTGGTTGATCCTTTCCACAGGAGGCAGGGTTCTGTCTCCTGTACTGTCTGCCGCTCATCCCATTCCTCCGCGTTGTTTCCCTTCTGCGTGGCCCTTGAACTGAACAGGCTCTCGCGAGTCCAATCAAAGAATGTCGCTCTCTACGCGGAACTATTTCGAGATTGTCGCTCCCCATCTTCCGCCCGCACTCGTGAAGCCGGAGCACTCCGCGCGCATCTCTCGGGTTGCCGAGAGGCTGCCCCCATCGTCGAACTTCGGCTTCGAGTGCCATCTCGGGAGTTCTCGCGCCGACGCTGACTTTCTCGTCGCGGTGATCGAAGACGACGGAAGCCGCGCTGCGTGGGCGGATGGCGGTGCGGAAGTGAGTGCGCCGGAACCGCTGGGCAAGCGTTCGCCCTGGACCGTTGTCGGGCGATTTCTTGCGGATTGGCACCACAATCCGAGGCTGTCGCCGATTCGGGACTCTTGGCTCGAATTCGACCTTCCCGAGGGCTTCCACGGCGTCCCCGAACCGAGCCTATTTTTCGGCTACTCTCCGGGAGAGCCGAGGAACTATCCCGAACTGAGTCTCGAGCTGATCGAGCGACTGCGCGGCTGCCACTTGTCAGCGTCTCAGCGTGATCTGCTCTCGCGCTGCTTCGCAGAACTGCCTGAAGGCGGAGTCATCTTCCAAGTGGGCCTCCTGTTGGCCCGGCCGGGGGACGATGTCCGGCTGTGCATTCGGCGTTTGTCGCGGGTGGCTATTCTCGACTACCTGGAGGCCATCGGCTGGCCCGGTAGCCGCGAGCTACTGCGCCTGGTGCTGGAAGAACTGGCCGCCTACGTCGACGGAATGAACCTAGATCTGTCGGTGTCGACCACCGTGAGGCCGGCGATAGGCCTGGAGTGCGTCATCAGCGACGGCTCCCGTGAGAAGACCAGGGGACTTCTCGGTCTTCTGCAACGTCACGGAATGTGTCGCCGGGACAAGGCCACCGTTCTGTTCGACTGGTTGGGATACTCCACTGAGGCCGACGATTTCGACCTCTGGCCTGCCCATCTCCTCAAGGGCTCTCGCTCCTTTGGGTCCGAGGTCATGAGTACGTTCGCCAGAACTCTCAACCACTTCAAGATCGGAATTCTGCCGAACCGTATGGTCGCCGCCAAAGCGTACCTCGGCGTCCGCCACTTTTGGGCCCGCCGTACCGCCGAGGTGGCGACGTGAGTGACTTTCCCTACGGCGCTACGCTGACCGTGTCCGAGAGGCTGCGTCGACCGACCTACGGTCCGGTCGACCTCGATCGTGGTCGCCTTCGCCTCGCCCGCTGGAGCGCTGACGAGCCATTCGAAGACCGTGAGCTGTTCGGACGTCGGTTGGATCTCGACGGCCTCGACCACAGCAAGCTCACTTCCCTTCTAGGGGAGTCCGTCGAAGAAGCGCCCGGCGAGCGGCCAGCCTGGTTGAGACGCATCGAGACCTGCTACGGTGGCGGCTCGTCGTCGGAAAAGCGGATCGCGGCTCCGCCGATCTTGCAAGGCACCGTGGAAGGCTCGTTCTGGGGTTTCATCGAGCCACTGGTGCGCCACGCTACGAGCGAGCTAGGCGCCCGTCTCGGGCCCCTGGCGAGCGCGCCTTCCGACGGTCCCGTTTGCTCCGAAAGGATTACGGAGCTAGTGCTCGGCACCCTGCCTTTCGAGCTGCTGAGCTGGCCTGTGCGCACTCTCGTCCTCGAGATGAACATAGCGCGTCTTCAAGGCGAGCTCATCCACGATGACCCTAGGGAGCGATTCCGGCAGTTTGCCGTCCTGCTCGCTGACACACAGCGGGCCCTCGCCATTCTGCGCGAGGTGCCGGTTCTGACGCGCCAGCTAGTCGAGGCGATCGACGTCTGGAAGGACGTGGTAGCTGAGCTATTCGAACGCCTCGTGTCCGACTGGCCCGCTATCCTGCGCACCTTCAGCGGATTTGTGGCGGGCGACCGCCTTTCAGGCGTGCGTTTCGGCGCAGGTGACCGCCATGACGGCGGACGTTCAGTGGCCTTGCTTGTGTTCACATCGGGCCGCCGTCTCGTCTACAAACCTCGGTCCTTGGCGATGACAGAGGCATTCCAGGAGGTGTTGCGTACTTTGGCGCAGGAGGGCTTCGAGCCGACCCTACCTGAGGTCGCCGCTCTTGATCGCGGCAGCTACGGCTACATGCAGCAACTGATCGCCGAGCCGTGCGCGACCGAGGAGGAGGTGCGACGCTTCTATCTGCGCCAGGGGTCGTACCTCGCCCTCCTTTACGCTCTGCGAACGACCGACATTCATTTCGAGAATCTCATCGCCGTCGGTGACACACCGTACGTCATCGATCTCGAGTCGCTACTCCAACCCGGCCCTCCTCTCGACGATCCCAGGGCGGACGACCTGCTCAGGAACACCTTGGTCGAGGTTGGCTTGCTTCCCGTTCGCAACTGGGAAAACGAAGATTCCCCAGGACTCGATGTGAGCGGTATGGGCGGCCCCGAAGGTCAGGAGCCGCCGCGCCCCGAAGCATATTGGGCCGACCATGAGACCGACACGATGCACTACGCACGCAGGACGAGAACGATCTCGTTGCGATCGCACCACCGTCCGACGGTCGAGGGCCGGCCGGCGGACGCCATCCACTACGTCGACGCCATTGTCGAGGGCTTTTCGGCCCTCTATCGTCATCTGTTGGAGCGGCGGGACGATTGGCTGGCGGAAGACGGCCCGATTGCGTCCATGCTCGAACACGAGGTTCGCGTGCTGCTTCGCCCGACTGCAGTCTATGGGCTCATGTTGCGTGAGAGCTTCCACCCCGACCTGCTTCGCGACGCGCTCGATCGACAGCGCTTTTTCGACAAGCTTTGGAAACAGGTAGCTCGCCGACCCTTCCTTCAACGGTTGATTGCCGCCGAGCAGCGCGCCTTGTGGCAACGTGATATCCCCCGCTTCACCACTCGACCAAGATCTCGTGCGCTCTTCACACCAGACGGCGAGGTGCTGGAGGATTTCTTCAGCCAGTCGGCGGTCGAAGGCCTATTCGAACGTTTACAAGGCTTCTCCGAAGCCGACCTCGTGCGTCAGATTTGGTACATCCGCGCCTCGATCGCGCTGCTCTCCACCGCCGACCCAGAACGCGACGCAGTGCCGGTAGAATCACGGACTCACCCGCGGTCGGCAACGCCCGGAGTGAGCCTGGAGAACCTTGCGGCGCGAATCGGCAGCCACTTGATCGAACAAGCCCTCCACGATGACTCAGTGCGCTGGGTGGGCGTGCGTCCGGCGCCACGCGGTGCGTTCAAGATCGGCTACCTCGACGACAGTCTTTACGGCGGCCAAGCGGGCGTCACCCTCTTTCTCGGCTGCCTCGGCGAAGTCACCGGTGACCCTGCAGCAAGGCTACTTGCCCGGCAGTCTTGCGAAACGCTTCTGCGCCGTGTCGCGGCCGAAGACGCGGAAGTTTCGATCGGTGCCTTCACGGGCACGGTCGGCCTGGCATATACCCTCGATCAGTTGGCGGCGCTCTGGGGCGATGCGGCTCTGCGACGTACCGCTCTCGACCTGGTGGCGAGACTCGGGCCGCGGATCGCCGCCGACAACAGCTTCGACGTCATCTCCGGGTCGGCGGGCGTCATTCTCGCCCTCTCGGCCATGCGCCGAGGATCCGATGATCTCGTACTGGAGAGCTTGGCGAAACAGGCTGCGCAACGCCTCGTAGCGGCGGCGGTCGACCTGCCCCGGGGCTGCGGCTGGTACACGACGGACGAGGCGGAGGAGCCCCTCGCTGGCTTCTCACACGGTGCCGGTGGTATCGCTGCCGCCCTTTTCGAAGCCGCCGCGATCACCGGTGACAAGACGCTGCGCGAGACGGCCCGACGGGCACTCGAATACGAACGCAGCTTGTTCCGGCCGAAGAGCGGTAACTGGCGTGACCTACGGGTAGACGAGGACGTCGGCGATCCAGTCAACTGGTGCCACGGTGCGCCCGGTGTCATCGTGTCGCGTGCCCTCATCCTCCGCCACGAGCCGTCCGATGTTCTGCGCGAGGAGATCCGTATCGCAGCACGTACGACCCTCGCTGGAGGTTTCGGCCGCAACCATTCCCTTTGCCACGGCGACCTGGGCAATCTCGAATCGCTTGTCTGTGCGGATGCGGCTTGTCCCGAACTCGACCTCCGCGACGACATCGACCGTCGCTACCAAGACGTCGCAGGCCAGCTCAGCCTAGGCAGTTGGCGTTGTGGCCTACCGATGGCAATCGAGACGCCCGGGTTGATGGTCGGCCTCGCTGGCATAGGCTTCGGCCTCCTCCGTCGACTGGCGCCCGACAAGGTACCTGCAGTTCTGGCGTTGAGGCCGATCTCCGGAATCCTGGATCCAGTGGATCCTGCCCCCATGCCGGTCAACGCGGAGATTTGAGCGTATGACAGGCCATGCCGCCGACCCCATTGTCACGGCCGATCTCTCTGCGGACTGTGCGCTTGATCTCGTGATTGGTCGGGTCGTTGCTCGGTTCTGGCGCTCGCTCGAACAGGAGGACCGCGGCGCGGCGATGTGGTGGTTGCGCTACGACGAGTCTGGTGAGTGCCTCAAGTTGCGGCTGCATGCCGACAACGACCGAGAGGAGTCGCTCCGTGGAGCCCTTCACGAAGCGGCGGCATACTTCTTGGATCGTCCGGTCTCCTTACCGCCCGCCGAGCCGGCCGAGACTACGGTTTCCTCTCTGTCCCGTGCGCCCCCTATCGACGTCGAAGACGGCTCCGAAGACGATTGCCGTCCGCTGCTGAGCTTCACGACCTATCGGCGCCATCCTGTATCACTCGGTCCGTCGCCTTTTCTCGAAGACGACGCTTGTGTAGAGGCGCTGACCCATGCCCTGTCGCTAGCCAGCGATACGATCGTTGATGCCGCCGCGGAGGACGAGGGCGAGGGGCTCACTACGCGCCGTCAGGCCGTGTTGATCGGGCTCCTGGCCGAGGCTCTGCCGGGGCTCGGGCCCAGGGCGGAGGACTACGTGCACTACCATCGCGATTGGCTGATCCGTGCTCCTCTGCTCAAACGCAACGGCGGCAGTGCCCACGGTGAGGAGATGCTCCGCCGCCTCGAACGATTCGCCGCCGACCGTAGCGCTCAGATCGACTTGCTGCGGTCGACTCTCGATCTCACTCCAGCCGAACCCACGCCTGCTGCAAAGGCCGTGACGCGTCTGGTCAACGAGGCGGAACGCTGCGCCAAGGCAGCGTGCGTGATCGTCGACCCGTTCTCCGCGGAGCGTTCGTTTCCCGTCGTCTTCAAGCTCTTTCATGGCTGGGCAAACGCTCTTGGCCTCAGCCGGGTTGATGAAGCTTTCACGCACCACCTCCTGGCCCGGACGTTTCGATCGCAGCCACGGTCGAATGAAGACTTTTCGATCTTTCCGTTCGCGGGAGAGTTTTCGTGAGGCGCGTGCCGGCCGAGCGACGGAAGCCGTGAGCGATGAGTGATGATTTCGAGAAAGAGATCGTGCGCTTTCTGGGCCAAGCCGATGGTTGGCTCAGCCTGCTCGAATGTGTCGATCGGGAGGCCGAGGCTTGGGCAGCGACTTATCAGCGGTCCGGCGCTCTGCGGGTAACGAAGCGCATCCGTCAGGCCGTCCGCCGGATGCATCGGGGTGACATGGAGGCGGCACGCACCCTGCTCGCCGGCTCGAGTGGCGCGGCGGCGACCGAGCTGAAAGACGCGTCAGATTCCGTCTGCCGTATCGTCGATATGTACCACGCCGCAGCTGTCGCCTACGATCACTACCGGCATCGACAGTGGGAGCAAGTGGAAGCGATGTTCCAGCATAGCCTGAAAGCCGTCGACGACGCCATCGACAGGCATCGCTTCCTCATCATCTTCGGCGTTCGTTACCTCGACGTCCAGATACAGCGGGCACAAGTCGCGCGAGCGCGGTACCGCTGGGACACGATGGCCCGGCACGTGGAAATCGGCTGGCAGATGCTCGAGGGCCAGTTCCCGCTTCGGTTATCGGAAGGCGGCGATCCGTTTTGGTTTCGGGACATCGTAGACTTCGTGGCGTCGATCGACGACGGAAGCCCGGAAAGGGAAGAGTCGACCGCGGGCCATCTCGATCCGAGGTGGGTGCGCAGGCGCTTTCGTGCTCTGGTGGCCGAAGCGTACGCTTTGCCGTGGATGATCATCCCGTACCACTGAGCGTAGCTTCGGACATCGGCCCTCGAGTTGCTTCTGATGAGCGAATCCTCTACGCAAGAGCGCGAGTCCATCTTCCGCGAACACGCGCACCGGCTCTACCTGGAGAACCGACAGAAGATTGTCGTCCTCCGGTTGGTCCAGCCGAAGCTCTTTCCGTGGATCTGGTTGCTTCTGGCTGGCCTCGCCGGGCTCGTGGGCCTGACCGGGGTCGCGGAGGTTCCCGTGACCCTCGGCGGCGCAGGTCTGCTGGTCGAATCAGGTCCCGGCGACTGGTCCCTCATCGTGTCATTACCTTCCGAGGGTCTCGATCGGGTCTTACCCGAGCAGAGATTGTTGGTTTTTGACGCACAGGAAAGCAGCTCGTTCGAGCCGCTTTTTGTGACTCGGATCGACGAGGTCGAGCCAACCCTCGTCAGCGCGAGCGCGTTGCGACAGCGTTTCGCTATCGAGCCAGCCGACCCGTTCTTGGCAGGTGATCCTGTCGTCGTCGCCATGGCCCGTCTCGGCGAAGGCGCACCGCTCCAGCCCTGGCAGAGTAGGCCCTTGCGCGTCGAGGTGGAGGTCGACCATCAGCGGGTTCTCTCACTGCTTCCCGGATTCGGATCTAGGCTGGACCCCTGAATGATGCGGGCCAGAGACTCCAGCACGAAGTCAGCCGCATTTCGGACGCGTCGTATACGACCGATCCTTCAACAGAGTAATGCCGAGTGCGGTGTCGCCTGCCTCGCCATGGTTTTGACGGCTCATGGTCGTAAGACTCGTGTCGCCGACCTTCACGACTGCATTAGCGCCGGACGCGACGGCGTCAGTGCCGCGCTCCTCGCCAAGACCGCACGCGAACACGGTTTGCGCACGCGTTGCTTCTCGGGAGAGCCCGAACACTTCAAGTTCCTGCCGCTCCCTGCGATCGTTCATTGGAACTTCAAGCACTTCATCGTCGTCGAGCGATGGTCACCGAAAGCCATCGACATCGTCGATCCCGCCTTCGGGCGTCGAACCCTGACACCACGGGAGTTCGACGAGGGATTCACCGGCATCATTCTGACTTTCGAGCCCAGCATCCACTTCGATCGCCGGGCGGTACGGAGTGTGAGCCCCTGGCGCACCTACCTTCGCTACGTCCTTGGCGTGTCAGGAATACGGAGCGTTCTGCTCCAGATCCTCGCCGGCTCGCTTCTGTTGCAGGCGCTCGGTTTGGTCTTACCGGTCGCTACCAAGATCATCGTCGATCAGATCCTGCCGCGCAGTCTCGACGGCCTCCTTGCAATCCTCGGGCTAGGCCTCGGAGTTGTCGTCGTAATGCAGACGGTGACGATCTTCCTCAGGCACTCGTTCTTCATCTATCTGCAGGCTCGACTCGACTCGCAGATGATGCTCGGCTTCTTCGAGCACATGCTTCGTTTGCCGTTGCCTTTCTTCCAGCAACGCAGCAGTGGCGACCTGATCATGCGCCTCAACAGCAATACGATCATCCGCGAGGTGTTGACCAATCAGACCCTGGCCGCAATTCTCGACGGTAGTCTGGTCTTGGTCTACCTGGCGATCCTTCTCTCCCAGGCGCCGCTGTTCGGCATGATCGTCCTCGTCCTCGGCTTGGTGCAGATCTCGATTCCCCTCGGTTTGGCGCGTCGGGTTCGGCGTCTATTGCAGGAGAGCCTGCAGGCGGACGGTGTCTCGCAGGGCTACCTCGTCGAGGCCCTTTCCGGAATCACGACACTGAAGGCCACCGGATCCGAGACTCAGGCCCTCGATCGCTGGTCGAATCTCTTCTTCGAGCGCCTCAATCTCAACCTTCGGCGCAACTTCCTCAATGCCGTCATCCATACGTCTAGCGGTGCCATCGGCAGCCTGGCGCCGCTCGCACTTCTTTTCGTCGGTGCGCGGCTTGTCCTCACGGGCGACATGAGCCTGGGCACCATGCTCGCCTTCAACGCCCTCGGCGTGGCGATCCTCCAACCCCTCGGCTCCCTCGTCGGGATCATCCAGCAGCTTCAGTTCGGCGCCGCCCATTTCGTCCGTATCTTCGATGTCCTCGAGACCGAACCCGAGCCGTTACGATCCGATCTGCCGAGCTTCGATCTGCTGGGTGGAGTCGAGTTGCGTGAAGTCAGCTTCCGTTACACGCAGCAGTCGCCGAAGGTGTTGGACAAAGTGTCGCTGCACATCGAGCCGGGAGAGAAGATTGCCATCGTCGGACCGACCGGCTCCGGCAAGACAACGCTCGGCATGTTGCTGCTCGGTCTCTACTCGCCGAGCGCTGGCGAGATCCTTTACGATGGCGTTTCTGCGGACGAGATCGCGCTGAACTCGCTGCGCCAGCAGTTCGGCGTCGTCTTGCAGGACCCCGCCCTCTTTTCCGGCTCGATCCGTCAGAACATCGAACTCACCCGTGTCGGCATGCCGTTGGAAGCCATTCGAGAGGCCGCACGGCGGGCGGCGATCCACGATGAGATCGATGCTATGCCCATGGGCTACGAGACCATCATCTCCGAACGTGGCGGTTCGTTGTCCGGCGGACAGCTGCAGCGGATTGCGTTGGCGCGGGCGCTTCTAGCGGAACCCCGCATCATCCTTCTCGACGAGGCGACGAGCCATCTCGATGTGCTCACCGAGCAGCGTATCGACACCACACTCAAGGCGTTGCGTTGTACCCGAATCGTCGTCGCGCACCGCCTCAGCACCATTCGCGATGCCGACCGCATCCTGGTGCTCGACGCCGGGCAGATCCGCGAGCGCGGGACCCACGAGGAGTTGCTGCATCTCGACGGCCACTACGCACGGTTGATTCGTCAACAGCTCGAGAACGACACCGTCGGCGTGGCCGGTGGCTGACTCCATCGAACACCTTGATGACCAACGGAACTAGTCTCCATGTCGAAGACGCTGAAGACAGACCTGCAGAATCTTTGCTCTGGGCCTGTTCATACTGACCCCGAACACCTCGACGCCTTCTCTGTCGACTACGGTGCCATCACCCGCCGCGTGCCGAAAGCTGTTGCGCGGCCGGCGACAGCTGATGAGGTCGCCCGGTTGGTCGTGTATGCCAACCGGCACGATCTTCCCGTCTCGCCGCGCGCTGGAGGGTTCTCCTTCGCCGGCCAAAGCCTGAACGAGGGTGGCCTGGTTCTCGACCTCCGTTCTTTGGATCGAATCGGGCCCCTCGACTCGGAAGCCGGCACCATAGAAGCCCAAGGCGCGGCCCAGTGGAAAGATGTTGTCGAGATGACGGTGCCTCAGGGCTGGCTCCCTCCTGCTCTCACCAGCTACGTATGCACAAGCGTTGGAGGCACCCTATCGGCGGCCGGGCTGGGAATGTCTACCTTTCGCTACGGTACCCAGATCGACCATTGCGAGAGTCTCGAAGTTGTGACGCCGACCGGCGAGCTAGTGTCTTGCAGCGAGCATGAGAATCGCGACCTGTTCGATCACGTGCTCGGCGGATTTGGTCAGTTCGGCATCATCACCAAATCGCGTCAGCGCCTGCGCCGTTGCGGCCGCCGTGTTCGCACCTACTTCCTCCTCTATGACGACCTGGGTGCCCATCTCGAAGATCATGTGCGCCTGGTCGAAGGTGACGCAGCTCAGTTCATCGACGCGATGGTTCGTCCGTGCTACCACGGTCTTCGGGTCCAGGGCGATCAGCGCCTGCCCTTCCACTCCTACCTATACCCACTCAACGTCACTCTGGAGGCGGACGATTCAGAAGCCTTTGACGACCAGGCTTTTCTCGGTGATCTGAGCTTCTCGAAGTGGATATATGCCGAAGACCTCGACCTGCGCGACTTCATCATTCTCGGCCACGCCGACACCCACATCTCGCCGCGGATCGCCGAAGTGTTCGTCGACGTTCTTGTTCCGTGGGATCGGCTGGAAGACTTCCTCCCCAAGGTCGAGCAGCACATTTTCCCTCGCATCGTTCACGTCGAGCACACAATCCTGTGGCCCATGACGCGCGACAGTCTCGAGCGACCCATGTTCCGTGTACCCGATACACCGCTCTTTATGGGCATCGGCCTCTACTCCCGTGTCCCCCAGAGTGCCGCCGAAGATACCGTCGCCGCCTCTCGTGCTTTCGTCGACCTCGCGTTGTCCATGGGCAGCACCTACTACCTCACGGGCTCCATGCGTTTTGATTCGGAGCGCTTTGCCCGCCAGTTCGGCGACGCCTGGTCCTCGGTTTGTGAAGCCAAGCGACGCTACGACCCCAAGGGACTTCTGAACCCTGGCCTCTTCGCCTGGCCGGACCATTGACCTCCGAGTGGTGCTTCCGTCATACGTTGTCCGGTGCTAGTCGCCGCTTCCATGGCCAGTGCGGCAGGTCCGTTGCCTTGTGAGCTGGGCTTCACCCGGTGGTGCCCGACGACCGGTAAGGCTTGGTAGCTCTGCGGCCTCGACCGTCCACAGATCTCCAGCAAGGACCGAAGTCAGCACATCCGAAAGACACTTTGCTCCAGCACCGAGAAGACTGTTTTCCGTATCCGAAACAGTCGCTCGGCAGTTACGCGGACAGAACCGCTCGGGATGCACAGATTGATCGCGTCGGGGTTGCGCTGTGGGTTCCGGGTGGGTACAATCTGCGGCCCCGCGAGGTACGCCTGTGCTTCGTGCGCCCTCAGGGCATCCCACCCCAGGTCAGCCCCGCCGACCGACCGCTCGCCGGCATAGCTCAGTTGGTAGAGCAACTGACTTGTAATCAGTAGGTCCTCGGTTCAAGTCCGGGTGCCGGCTCCAACGCCCCGCCCCGGTAGGGCTTCTGGGATCGGATCTTTCCAAGCTTCGTGGAGGTGTGGCCGAGTGGACAAAGGCAACAGACTGTAAATCTGTCGGGCTTCGCCCTACGGTGGTTCGAATCCACCCGCCTCCACCATGATCTTTACAGCTCAACTCGAGGATCCGTACGGCGACCATCGTCGGGCGGTTCCCCCGTCGAGCACTCCGTGCGTACCGCGCTGAATCCCCTTTCGGTGCGGGAGGAGATGCTGTCCATGCTTCAGCGGGAGTAACTCAGGGGTAGAGTCACAGCCTTCCAAGCTGTTGGTCGCGGGTTCGAATCCCGTCTCCCGCTCCACTCGCCCCAAGAGCCCGGCGCTGTCTCGGTGCCACAGCAGTATGGACAAGCCACGGGTGGGTTTGCTATCTTCCGGGACTCGTCTCCGGGAGGCCCACCTTCTCTCCTGCGGATCTCCCAACCCGCGTACGCACCGAGACTCAACGCAACGAATCCAGCGACCTCTCGCTCAAGGTCGAGGATCCCAGCGTCCAGCCTTGTCACCTGGCAATGCCGGCCTGGCGAAGTTTTCGACTCCGGGCCCACGTAGCTCAGCGGTAGAGCACTTCCTTGGTAAGGAAGAGGTCACCGGTTCAAGTCCGGTCGTGGGCTCCACGCAATAGCTCCCGCGGATTCGGTAGCGAACGCAGACGAAACGCAGATCTAAAAGACTTCAAAACCGACACTTACCACCAATCCCAACCGCACGCCGGCACAGCCGTCGCGCGGCGCCCATCCAGGAGGCGTCAGAAACACCATGGCGAAGGAAAAGTTCGAAAGGACCAAGCCGCACGTGAACATCGGCACGATC
>JALCBJ010000148.1 GCA_028066595.1 Thermoanaerobaculia bacterium | reverse complement strand
CGGTCGAAGCCGGCCTTGATCTCGTGGTCGATGGAGCCGGTGGAGGTAAACCACGACAGCGAGCCGCGCGCCTGGTCACGGGAACGGTCGCCGGAATCCTGCGCCGAGGTACCGCCGATGCATCCCGGGTGGAACCTTACGTCGTTCGACAAGGACGACGGCGGAGCACAGCCCGAAGCGATGGCGAACCGGAGGTCGTTCGTCGAGTCCTCGTAACGCGGGACGTCGAGCTCCGGAAAGTCGGTGTCTTTGAGATCGTAGCGGCCGACAGATCCTTCCATTAGCAGCGTACTGCCGATGGCTTGATCGCCACGCAGCACCACGTTGGTGATCGAGTCGTCCGAGTTGTTGACCACAAAGCCAGCTGCTCCCAGGGTGGGAATGTCCTCTTCTTCGGTCTGGTCGCCGAAGAGGGAGAGCTGGACTTGGCTCGATTCCGACGTCAGCCAAGTGAGTTTTCCGGCGTAGGTCAGGCTCTCTTCCTCGTTGGAGATCTGGGTACCGCCCTGGTTCGTCAGGTCGATGGTCGTCTTCCGCGGATTGAGCGCGTCGAAGAACCACAACTTGTCTTCGACGATCTTGCCTCCGAGACCGATGCCGTAGTCGTACTCCGTGGTACCCAGGCGCTGGCCCACGCGAGGCGTCTCGGGAGGCGTCTCCTGCAGGCTGTCGTCGTCGTAGTAGGCGAAGACATCGCCCTTCAAGGCATTGCCGCCGGACTTGGTGACGATGTTGAGCACGCCACCGAGGGCACCCCCGTACTCAGCGGAGTAACCACCCGACTTGACCTGCACTTCCTGCACGAATTCGAAAGCGATCTTGTCTCTCGAGGTGCCGAACGCCGGGTCGGTGGTGTCGAGACCGTCCACGATGTACTTGTTCTCGGCCGCCGAGGCACCGGCGATCGAGGGGTTGCTCTCGCCGAACTCGCCCGTCGCCCCTGAGACGACGCCTGGGGCCTGGAACGCGATGCCTTGGTAGTCGCGGGATACCGGAAGATCTTCGATCAGCTCGATGCCGAACGAGGCACCCGTGGTGGTCGACGAGCGATCGATGACCGGCGCTTCCGAGACCACGAGAATCTCTTCGCGTACGCCGGGCTGCAGCGTCAACTCCAGCTCAGACGAAGTGTCGAGACCCACGCGGATCCCGTCATGGGTGAAGCCGGTGAAGCCTTCGAGAGCGGCTCCGATCGAGTAGGTTCCCGGGGGCAGGGAAAGGAAGCGAAAGCGTCCGCTCTCGTCGGTGTACTGGAGCTTGTCGCCCTGTAGTGCTGGGCTGGTGAGAGTGACGGTGACGCCGGGTAGCGGCGAGCCGTCGTCAGCTTGTGTTTGGCCGACGATGCGTCCGGTGGTCTGCGCCGTCGCGGCGCCTGCCAGCGGTGCCAGCAGTGCCAGCAGCGAGAGCCAATGGCTCCATGAGTTCTGAACTCTTCGTTCCGACATGGTGTGTCTCCTTGGTTCTGTTGTCGAGGGCTCCCATGGCCCCCGCGACACATTGAGAGAGCAACGTGGGTTCCCTGAACGCCGATCGAATGGGCGATCCAGCGCTCTGGGAACTCGCAGGCACCTGTCGGAATCCGTCGAGACGACCGAATGTCCGCCCGTCCCATCTAGCGGCGACCGGTCCCTGGCGGCCCTGTTGACGCCGGAAGCGTTCCCCGGCCGTTCAGATGGTTCTCATCCGAACGCTTCAAGCCATTGGATCGGCTTCAAATCGGTGAACCTTCGGCCGGATCCAGGATTTCGACCAGCTCGATCGCGGAGCGCTCCAGCCAGGAATCGAGTCGCGAGATCTCGACGGAATCGGAGCGAACCCACTGCAGCTGCCCGGCAGAGTCGATCAAGTGGAGTGTGATCACTGCGCGATCCTCCGCCTCGAGGCGAAGGCTTCCCTCGACCCGTCGATCCGCTGTCCGGTCGGCATCCGATCCCTCCGGGTAGACGCTCCAACCTGGCAGCTCCGCGAGAAAGACCTCGGCCGACAGCTCGCGGGTCAGTGTGGTCGCCAAGGTCTTGGCCATTTCGGAGTCGGGTGCTTCGGCCGTCGACCAGTCGGCGAACCGAAGGCCCAGTTGCCTGGGGGGTTCGAGTCGGGACGGCGTCGAGAACCACAGCAGAGCCAGGGCTACGACGGCGATTGACGCGGTGATCCAACCCTTGCTTCGACCGGCTGTGGGTTGGTTTCTAGAGCCTTCTTGCGCGTTGGATGCCGGGCGCGCAAGGGGGATGGTCTCGACAGAAGTCGGCGCGATGAAACGATAGCCGCGGGATCCTACCGTCTCGATGAATCGGGGAGTCCTCGCCGAGTCGCCCAAGGCCCGTCGCAACTGGGAGACCGCGCGATTGATCGCCTGTCGATGATCCAGGAACGGCCGATCAGCGAAGAGCCTCGCCGTGAGATCGTCGCGCTCGACGATCTCCCCGACGTGAATCAGAAGCTCCTCGAGAACTTGCAGCGCCTGGGGTTGAAGCGGAACGGATTCGCCGCGATGTTCGAGAGTTCTGGGTGAACCCCGAAGAGTCCAGTTGCCGAAGTAGAACGAATGAAGTTGCGGCGCCGGAGGGCCTGATTCGGGATCGAATCCGGCTGCCGAGAGGTCGAGGACTGGCGTCGAGTGCATGCCTCCACACTATGGTGGTGGCCGATGCGCAGGGTCAGGCTGGGGTCAAGGTTTCCCTAGGACTATCTGAACGCCGGGACGAAGTCACGGTGAAGCGTGACGGACGACTCCAAGCTCTTGGAGTACGATGCGCTGAAGCCAGGTCAACGTGCAGGCGAGGAAGACGCCGCCAGGCGCTCCTATCCTGTTTGGGCCCTCCGAGTCGTCTACATCGTTGACTCGGAGCAGCTCATCGTCTTCGTCCTCGATATCGGTGAGCGCGGCAAGATCTACCGATAGTCGACTCAGCGACCGCGATGAAGCACGAACCTCACACTCGTGACCGGCAAGACATTCTCGACGCGCTCTACGAATGCGCCGAGATGGAAGACGTCCATATCCTCTACGCCTGCGAATCGGGCTCGCGAGCTTGGGGCTTCCCAGCCCTCGACAGTGACTACGACGTGCGCTTTATCTATGCCGGTCGGCTCAACCACTACCTGACGGTGACCAATCGGCGTGACGTCATCGAGCGGCCGATCGATCAAGGTCTGGATCTCGGTGGTTGGGACCTGCACAAGTGCCTGGCGCTGCTTCGCAGCGGTAACGGCCCGCTCCTGGAATGGCTGGTATCGCCGATCGTCTACGAGACACAGATCGAGGCATTGGAGCCGCTTCGCCAGACAGTCGCTAGCACGTTTCGGCCGCTTCCCATCGTCCACCACTACCTAGGTCTGACGCGCGGCGTCCTCGAAAAAATGCACAGCAGCACCAGCGTGCCCCTGAAGACATATTGCTACGCGCTGCGTGCTGTGCTCGCGGCGTCGTTCGTGACGGAGCGGCAAGAGCGACCTCCCATGACCTTGGAAGAGTTGCTGGATGCAGCGAAGCCGCCAGAGAGCGTGGTCGAGAGGATCGCGAGCCTGTTGGAGAAGAAGGCGATGTCCGTGGAGTCAGATCGCATGCTCCGCGACCAAGTGCTAGACGACTACCTCACTTCGACATTCCAGCGCGTCGACGCCATCGAGTTGCCACGTCGGACGGCCGCGCCTTCTCATGAGCCGTTCGACCTGGCGTTCCGCGAGACCCTTCGTCGGCTTGGTGAGCTAGGGTAACTGACGTTATGGCCAGTCTGGTGCAGCGTGTCCGTGAGCGCGGCCTGATCGCCGACGCGCCTTCGTTCGTAGCTTCGGGGCTGCAATACGAGGTGATGATGGGTTCGGTGGCCTTCGGGGTGTCCACCGATGAGTCGGATGTCGACATCTATGGCTTCTGCATCCCGCCACGCGACCACGTCTTCCCGCATCTACGCGGTGAGGTCGCCGACTTTGATGCGCCCGCTCCCCGCTTCCAGCAGTACCAACGCCACCACATCCGGGACGCTCAAGCGCTTTCGGGCCAAGGACGTGATTGCGACTTCACAATCTTCTCTATCGTGAAGTTCTTTCGCCAGTGTCTCGACTGCAACCCGAATCTCATCGACTGTCTCTACGCGCCGCGGCGCTGCGTTCTCTTCACTACCGGAATAGGCGAGCTGGTGCGTGAGCGCCGGAAGATATTCCTCCACCGTGGAGCCTGGCACCGATTCAAGGGATACGCCTACTCGCAGATGCACAAACTGCGGATCAAGCAGCCTGAGGGCAAGCGCAAGGAGATGGTCGAGAGGTACGGCTTCGACGTCAAATTCGGCTACCACATCGTGCGGTTGCTCGACGAGGTGGAGCAGATTCTGGTGAAAGAAGATATTGACCTCGAACGCAACCGCGAGCAACTCAAGTCAATCCGCCGAGGTGAATGGACCCTCGAGCGGCTGGAACGCTACTTTGAGGAGAAGGAGCGCCAGCTCGAAGGTGTCTATTCCCGGAGTCGCCTACCTGCCGAGCCGGACCACCGCGCGGTCAAGACCCTGCTACTTCAGTGTCTCGAAGAACACTATGGCAGCTTGGACGCAAGCATCGCGCGACCGGATGAAGTTCGCTCCGCCTTGCGAGAGATTCGCGGAATCGTAGAACGAGTGGCCGATCAGCTTTGATTGCCAGTGATCACCCCTCATGAATGCTGGCAGCTGCGACGGGGCGACACAGCGACACACGGTTGCCGTACAAAGAGGGTTCGACGTGCTGTCGCCGTGTCCAGCCCGTGAAAAGATCTCAACGCACCCTCGGCAAGAAGTCGCTGCGGCGCGTTGCAAGATAGGTTCGCCGGAGAGGGACAGTCATGAACTGGAGACGCTGATCCGACATGGTGTTTGAAGAACAGCGTTCGACTCTGACCTGGCCAGCGCGATGCGTTCTGGTCTCGATTCTGCTCGTCGGAGCTTGCCTCAGGTTCGTCGGTCTCGGCTGGGGCGTGCCGTCTCCCGATCATCCCCATCCGCCGTTTCATCCGGATGAGACAAGGGCCATGTCGGTGCTTTGCTCGGCGGACGTGACGCAGGGAGACATCGTGCTCGAGGAAGCCCACCTCGAAGGGAGTCTGCTGGCGTATGTCTTTCTTGCGCAAGCGCTGACCCTCGACGGGCTGGGTGTGATCGACGAGATGCCGTGTCCCAGGTCCGTTGCGGCCGGCGAGTCAGTCTACGCACAGCAAGACTACCGGCGGGTTCTGCTGGCAGGTCGAGTGCTGGTCGCGGTCTTGGACCTCGTTGCGATCCTCGTCGTGTTCTATATCGCGAGGAGGCTCACCAGTCCCTGGCCGTCCCTCGTCGCGGCAAGCATCTTTGCGACGCTGCCGTTCGAGGCGATCCACGCGCACTATATGCGCGCGCACACTCCCTCGAATCTGGCCATCCTGCTGGTTCTGCTTGCGTCGCTGGGGCTGGCCGAGTCCCAGACTCGTCGCCGGATCGTCATCTCCGGTTTCCTGTGCGGACTCGCCGCGGCGATTCGCTATACGTCGGCGGTGACGATGATCGTCCCAGGATTGATGATCGCGTCTCGGTACCGGAGGTTGCGGCGAGGAGGTGAGACAGCCGATGGCGTCGGCGGGCGGGAGGTCTCGAGGCGTCTGTCACTGCTCGGTGGCGCCGCCTTCGGCGGGTTCGTCATCACTCAACCGCCCCTCTTCCTCGCCTTCAGCGAGGCGATGGAGCCGGTAGCTGAGCTGTTGGCCTACGTGCCGACCGAGCAGTTCTCCGGGGCGGGTCTTCTCGACTGGAGCAAGATCTGGGCGTACGTGACGTATCTCCTACCCCATGCCGTAGGGCCAGGGTTCTATGCCCTATTCGTGGCCTCGACGGTCTACGTGGTATTCCTGAGGCGCTACTACGCGATCACGCTGCCCTGGATGGCGATGAATGCGGTCTACCTCTTCTTCATGGCCAAGGGGTACGTGGAGCCGGTGTTCGCACGGGCCGTGCTGAACCTCTTGCCGGTGCTGGTTCTGAGCACTGCGATCGCAACCCAGGATGCTCTGGAACGGTTTCGCTCGGCCCGCGAGCGAGCTGGCCTCGCCCTCGCCTTTGTCGGCTGCCTTGGCTGGACCCTCGTCTTTGATGGGGCCTATCTTCGCGCCATGACCGGGGGAAAAGATGCTCGGTATCGTGTTGCCGAGCACCTGCGGGCGACCCGGTCCGACGACGGACGAACGATCGGTGTCTTCGAGGACAACGAGTCGGGCTACTTCACGACGTTGCCGGCAATGGTCGTGGGCCCTGAGATGCCGCGACTGAGGTCGGCCATGGGATTCAACGCTGTGGAACCGGATTTGAAAGCGGTGGTGGTCGCTGGCTATATGGATCGCTACCGAACCGCAGAGGAGCGGGTTGCGGATCTCGCCGAGAACCATAGCTTCACGCTCGCTCTCGCGGCGGTCCCGGAGTTCGCGATTTTCGCGGTGACGTTTGATCACCGCGACCTGCCGGCGGATATGCAGTACCCGTTTGTAGAACTCTTCGTTCTGGCACCGGAGGCTCCTCGGTCTGGGATAGAATGACGCGAGTCGACGGAGCCCCAGCTGGCGATCGAGTATCTGGGAGTCTCGGCCGCGAAGTGTATTGGACGGGCATGAATACATCCGATCAGCGGCAGCATGATGCGGAACCCGGCGGCGAGACCCTGTCGCCTCGCAAGCAGGCATTCCTGGAGAACTCGGAGGCCAGAGCCGCCACGCGCGACCGAAGGATTGCTCGCAACGGCTACTACTATGGCAACGACTTGCGCTATATGCAGTCGATCGTGCCTCTGGGCATGGATGTTCTCGATCTCGGCTGCGGCACGGGCCATCTGCTGCAGGGTCTGCGGCCGGGCCGCGGAGTCGGCGTAGATCTCAGCCCGAGCATGATCGAGGTGGCGCGAGAGAAGCTGCCCGACTTCGAGTTTCACGTCGGCGACGTAGAGGATGTCTCAGTCCTCGAGCGGATCGAGGGCACCTTCGACTACATCCTGCTGTCTGACACGCTTTCCTTCCTTGAGGACTGCGAGGACACGCTGCTGCTCCTCCACCGTTTCTGCCGACGCGACACTCGCCTGGTTATCGCTCAATATTCTTCGGCTTGGGAACCGCTCCTGACTGTCGGCGAGTGGCTCGGTATGAAGGCCCGACAGCCAGAGCAGAACTGGCTTTCCACAGGCGACATCGTGGCGCTGTGCAAGCTGGCGGACTTCGACACCGTGGCGGTCGACTGGAAGCAACTTGTTCCCAAACGGCTGCTGGGCATGGGCTGGTTGATCAACCGCCTGTTCTCCAACTTTCCCTTCATTCGTCGCTTATGCCTTCGGCACTATGTCGTCGCCCGATCCGTGCGCAGGCGGCGGATGGCGGAGCCGCCGTCGCTGAGCATTGTCATACCGTGCCGAAACGAGCGTGGGAATGTGGAGCAAGCCGTTCTGCGGACGCCGATAATGAGCGAACAGCAGGAGCTGATCTTCGTCGAGGGCCACAGCCAGGATGGCACGTGGGACGAGATTCTGCGCGTCCAGGCGGCCTATCCAGACCTGCGCATTCGATCCATGCAGCAGACCGGCAAGGGCAAGGCGGACGCGGTCTGGGCCGCCTTCGACGCCGCCGAGGGGGAGCTTCTGATGATCCTCGACGCCGACCTGACCGTGCCGCCGGAGACCCTGCCAAAGTTCTACCGCGCGATCCGCGACGGCCGGGGTGAGTATGCGATGGGTACGCGGATGGTCTACCCCGTTGCGCAGGACGCCATGCGGTTTCTCAACTACTGGGCGAATAGGACCTTCGCAATTCTTTTCTCATGGTTGCTGCGCCAGCGTATTACCGACACGCTGTGCGGAACCAAGGTCCTGACCCGGGCCTCCTACGAGCGCTTAAGGCGCGAGAATACGCTGGGTGAAGAGGATCCATTCGGCGACTTCGATCTTATTCTCGGTGCCGCACGACAGTACCTCGCCATCGTCGAGATTCCGATTCGTTACGCCTCACGAGATTATGGCGAGACGCAGATCTCCCGCTTCCGCCATGGATTGATGCTCGCCCGTATGGTCTTCAACATCTACCGCAAGCTGTGACACCCGGGTGCGCGCCGTGATCTCGGCGAAGCGAGAGTAGCCGTGCGTACTCTCACGAAACTAGCCTTCGCGGGCTTCGCCAGTCGAATTCTTCGGTTCGGCCGCGCGTTGCTGGGCCGCGGGCCGATCGCCACAGTGTCACGGGGCGGATTCAGATGGCGTCTCGATCTCGCGGAGGGCATCGATCTCTCCATCTACCTATTCGGCGCGTTCGAGCGCAAGGTGCTTCGTGTCTATGACCGATATGTCGAGCGGGGGAGCGTCGTGCTCGACATCGGCGCCAATATCGGCAGTCATACGTTGCCTCTGGCGCAGAGGGCCGGTGCCTCCGGCCGCGTGGTGGCAATGGAAGCAACCGACTTCGCGATGGACAAGCTGCGCGCCCATCTCGAGCTGAACCCCGAACTCGCGCCGCGGGTTCTTCCGCTCCAGGCCCTTTTGGTGGCCAACGAATCCGTCGACAGCAAGGTGAGAGTTGCCTCGAGCTGGCCGCTCGACAAGGGTCAAGATCTCCATCCGCTGCACGGTGGACGTGCCATGAGCACGCGGGGGGCGGAACTCGCAACGCTCGACGATCTGTTGCAACGACACGAGATCGAGGCGGTCGACTTCGTCAAGCTCGACACCGATGGCAGCGAGGCGGCGATCTTGGCCGGCGCCGAGCGTTTGTTGACTCGGTTTCGTCCGATCGTCCTGATGGAGCTGGCACCTTACTGCTTTCAACCCGGCGAGTTCCGCCGCATGCTCGCCATCCTGTCGGATCATCGCTATCACCTGACCGATCTTGGTGGCCGTCGCCGACTACCGCTCGACGAACCTGCCCTGCGAGCGCGCATTCGAGAAGGTTCATCGATCAACGCTCTGGCGATGCCGGTGGAAGGACTTCCCTGTCAGCTGCTGCCACGAAACGCCGACGAAACGACGCCAGCGTCTGACCATTCGAGATGAGTAGTGACTGCGCCGGCTCGCTAAAGCTGTTCTCACATCGCGACACCTGGCGAGAGAAGCCGGTCCTTCGTCGCATCTACCTAGAGTTCCAGCGCCTTCTGCTCGATCAGGTCTCGGGCGACGTGTTGGAGATCGGCTCAGGTACTGGTCATCTGAGCCGAGCTGTGGGAGCTGAACATAGCCTGACCAGCCTCGATATCGTCCTGTCTCGGGATCTTGATGCCTGTGCCGACGCTCATTCGCTGCCGTTTCGCGACCAGTCTTTTGACGGCATCGTCATGTTGGACGTGCTTCACCATCTGCAGCGGCCCATTCGCTTTCTGCGGGAGGCCGTACGAGTGTTACGCCCTCGGTCTCGCTTGGTCCTTATCGAACCAGGGATCACGCCGGTTTCGTGGTGGTTTTATTATTTCCTACATGCCGAGCCGGTCGACCTCAGTGTCGATCCACTGGCCGACGGACCGCTCGATCCAGGCTGGGGCGCATTCGACGCGAACCAGGCCATCCCGACGTTGCTGTTCTGTCGCCGTGAAGGACGACGACGGCTCAGCGCGGTGATACCCGAGCTTCACATCGTGTCCATGCGCCGGCTCAGTCTCTGGGCCTATCCTTTGAGCGGGGGCTTTCAGCGATGGCAGCTGATTCCGACGTGTCTCGTCGGACCCGTCTTGGGACTGGAGCGAGTCGTCCTGCCGATCCTCGGTCCGCTCGCGGCCTTCCGACTGTGCGTCGTTCTGGAGCGAGCCGACTGATCTCGCGGGAGAACGGAACCATCGCCCGTCGCGAAATCCGTCACCGAACTGGTGGGCTGATCGATCCAAATGTCGGGCCTATCCGTCCTCGACTCGTGCCACCAGGGCGTCCGGGTCGATCGCGTTGCCTTTCACGACGCTCGCAAGCGCCGGAGAGGCGTGTCGATCGAAGACCTCGAGGAGTCATTGGAACTTCGTTTCGATCCCCGCCTTGCTTGGTTGATCTCGAAGAGGACGTATGGCGGTCCCACGTCGCCGACCTTGACCTGCTACCCGTTTTGACACCACGCATTCTTCAAGGTCCGAGCGTACTCTGC
>JALCBJ010000147.1 GCA_028066595.1 Thermoanaerobaculia bacterium | reverse complement strand
CTCCATGCCCCGAGCATACTGGAATCAGGTTCACTTGTGTTAACACGCCCTAGTTCGTCGACTTTGGAGTGGCCCACGACGATCTGATCGACGTCGAAGGTTTCTCGAGTTCGTCGGATGAACTCGAGATCGGCTTCGGGATAGTGATCTCCGCCACGGACATAGCCACGGTACTGCGTGGGGGAGTGGGGACCGTGTAAGAGCTCGTACTCCTCTCCCGTGACTTGGCCAGGAATCAAGGATTTTTGGTGGAGTGCGTTGACTTCTTCGATCGTGAGTCCGGAATCGAGAACTCGGGGACTGCTGCCGCCGTGCAGAAACAGCGTGCGATCGATCTTGAGGATGATGGGTTTACTGCGAAGCCAACGACCGAGCACTGTGTCCGGGGCGAACGCTTCGGCGTAGGGGACGATCTGTTCGATCGCCCAGCGATGTTCGGTTTCGACGCTCTTGATGCGGGCCTGAAAGGCGTATTGCTCGTGGTTTCCCAGGAGCAGGTGTACTCGACCTCCGGCCCGTTTCGCCTCTGCTTCGAGGTGGTAGAGCCGCCACAGGAGATCGAACACGTGTCGTCCTCGGTCGACTACATCTCCCAGGATTGCGATCTGTCCGTCTCCATAGGCCCAGCGGCCGTCGGCTCCTAGAATTCCAAGGTCCGCCGCCCACGACTCGAAGAAGGCGACGTTGCCTTCGAGATCACTGGTAACGGCGATCCGTTGGGGCGTCGGTTCGGGTTTCGTGGCCGGTTCGACCAACGGCGGATGGCCGGAAGATGGCTGGGGCACGGCCTCGCCGTCGGTTTCGTGGTTGGGGCTGCTAGTTGACTCGTTGGCCGGATTGGGAGCCGCATTGTGCAGAGCGAAGCGGTGGGCTCGACCCTTACACTCGATATCCAGAGTCTCCGACGGACTGGGAACGACGGTTTCTAGCACCTCAGATCCGCAAACCCATGAAGCGCGGTAGCCATCGGAGGTGAACCAGATGACCGGCCCTTGGAGAGACTCGAGGTCTGGGTTGTCGGCTACAACCGAGAAGTTGGCTCGCCAGCGAATCGCCTGACCGTCGCTTCCGATGGGAAGCAGTAGAGCGTCGTAGACGCCTCCCGAGGTCAGAACAACGGTGGCGTTGCCAAACCACCACAATGAGCCCACGACAAGAAGCCCTGGGGTCACAAGAAGGAACGCCTTCAGCTTTTTCTTGAGTCTCGGGTTCATCCTCACCTCTAACCAACGAGTATCCGACCGCAGCTTTTTAGGAACGCGGGACGCTATCAAGCCGAAGATGAATGACATGGGGGGTCGCCTAGGGCGCCGATGGTTGCGACCACCCGTCGAACTCACCCCCCTCGGCTGAGGTCGACGGTACGGGGCGGTAGCTCTGGTCCAGAAGCTCCTCAACTCGCCGGGTAGCTGCCGCGCTCGAGGCGCAGCGAAGGCCAAGAGTTGATGCCGGATCACCTCTGCCTGGTCCCTTTTTTCTTCCGTTTCCGCATGCCGAGTTGGGAGCCGAAATCGCGCCGAGTGCGTGTCGTCTCCAACGGCTCGGCATGACGTGCCGGGTCTTGCTCCGTGAAATCAATCCCCCTCGTTTCCGCAGGAGAGCCCCCATGAAGCTGATGCCGCTTCGATTTGCCGCGATCACAGACCGAAGAAGGTTCCTACGATGAGAAAGACACAGCAAACGAGACTCTGGGCCTGGGTATGCCGCGCCGCGCTCTGGGTGGCGCCGCTGCTGGCCACGGCCGCCGTCGCCCAGGACTCGGACTACGAGCCGATCCGCCCTATGGAATCGCGCTCCTCGGCGATCGGCCTGATCGACCAGGCACCGTTGGTGAGCTACAACGAATACAGCGGCAACGTCTCGGTCGATTTGACGGTGGGAGTGGATGGGCTGTCGCTGCCCATCCACTATTCCAACCAGGAGCGCTCGCTGCAAGACGTCTTTCCGCTGCCGGCCGACCACGTCTTGGGTGGACGTCGCTTCGGCGCCGGCTGGTATGTGGGGTACGGCGTGATCAGCCCGTCGGGTCACAGGCCGACGCACCAACAGATCTACGAGACCGACCGTCCGACCGAGTACGACCGCGTGCTCTACCGCGAGCCGAACGGCGCGGAGAGCGAGTTCAAGGTCGATCTGTTCTTCCAGCAGGTGCCTCGGGAGGATGACTGGTACAACTTCCACTTCGTCGACGCCGGATTGCGCCGACTCGAGCGAAAGATCGGCAGCGACTCAGCGGTGGCCACCAATGAGTTCACCATGCTCGGCCGCGATGGCACCCGGACACTCTTCAGGTCTCCGGTGACCTCGCCGAACGGCATGGGTTACTTCTATCCGATCGAGATCGAGCGGCCCGACGGACGCAAGATCGCGCTGTCGTATTGCGACAGTTCGGGATCGTTTCCGGGCACCGAGACGAAGAGCTCGTCGCTGGTCTGTGCCGGCTCGTCGGAGATGCTTCTGCAGTCCGTCTCGGACGATTGGGGGCGCAGTCTGCGTCTGCACTATGTGACGCGAGTGGCCACAGGCGCCACCGTCATCGACCACGTGACTCTCGAGACCGCTGGTGACTCGCAGCTGCTGGCCTCTTTTCGCTACGAAGAGTCATGGATCACGGGCAACGCGGTGACCGAGCTGCGGGCCCATCAAACACCGCTCGGGCACGAGACGATCTTCCATTACGAGCGCCAGTTCACCACCGACGCGCAGCAGGTCAATCTCAGCCGAGTCGAGCTGCCCACCGGCGGCGAGGTCGAGCTCGAATACACCCGTGCCGAGCAATATGTGTGTCCCAACATCCTCTGGAACAGCTTCGATCCGATGAAGATCTGGGCGACGCTGCGCACCCGCGTCAGCCGCCTTTCCTATGGCGGTGAGAGCTACGAGTTCAGCTACCACCAGGGCCACGAATACGGTCATCTCTACGACGGCTCGTGGATCGTGCACATGAAAACCACTCAGTCGCCGACGCCGTACGAACGACTGACGCAATATGCCCAGGCGAAGGCCGATCTCGAAGGTACGCCAAGCGGCGGCGCTGGCTACTGCCGCCCTGACCTGAAGGTGTCGCATCGCGAGCGTATCGCCGGCCGACCGCTACGCCGGCTCGAAGCCTACGGCGGGCCGGTGGACGGCGCCATCTATCCGGTCAACGGCGATTTCACCTTCCATCCCGGCGGCACCCACCGCCGCGAGTGGTGGGACCATGCCGTCTTCTCGCTCAAGTCGCCGATCAACCAGCTGCCGCAGCCGACGAGCGAAATCCTCAGCTGGATTCCACTGGTCAAGTCCTACCAGGTCAAGCGAGACGGCCGCCTGTGGAGCACGCACTTCGAGTACGCCGTCCAGGGGGGCGGCATCTTCGCGGCCCCAGCTTTCGACCAACCGACGCGCATCGTGCTTTCCCGCAACGACGTCCCTGGCGTCGCTCGGGTACAAGAATTCGTCTACGAGAGTCGGTTCACCGACGGTCACGGTCTCGAGCAGACGATCGCCGCCGATCCCCACGTGCTGGCCCTCACGACGCAGGCGGCAGAGTATTTCGACGAGCACGGCACGACGACGCAGGTACGTGGCGAGAGCTACGACTACCAGGACGGTCGCCACCCACGCCTTCTCGAACGGGCCTACCAGAGCTCGCCCAACATCGAGGACGCGGAGACCACTCGTTTCAACTATTACGAGACAGGGCCTTTCCGCGGCCTTCCTGCGAGTGAGACGCGAGTGGGGCCCAACCCATTTGCCAACCAGATCACCCACTTCGACGCCTACCAATATGGCCAAGCGTCGTACCTGCGCCCGCCGGTCGGGCCGGCGATCGAGCGCGTTCTGAACGCCGACGGCACGCTTGCCGAAGAAAGTAAGGACGGCGTTCTCACGACCTACGAGTACGACGCCGACCGGCGCCCGCGCTTCACTCGCTTTCCGGGTACCGGCCAATACGGGAAAGAGACGATCTACAGCGTGCCGGGTCAGCCGAGCACGCGCACCGAGCTTGTGGGAGACCGTGAGCTGATGGTCGAGTCGATCGACCCGTGGGGCCGCGTGACGGAGAAGCGGACCCGTCTCGACGACCATACCGAGGCGATTACCCGTAGTGAATATGATCCGCTCGGTCTGCTTGCCGCCGAAATCAACGCCTTCGGTGCGCGGCGAGCCTACACTTACGATGTGCTCGGTCGCCAACGCTCGGTCCGCACGCACGATGCGCAGGGACAGTTGCTCGAGAAGGTCGACCTGCACTTCCAGGCGCTTTCCGGCCAGATCGTGCCGGGTGGACCGGAGCGACGCACCGAGACGATGTGGCGAGTCGGCACCTCGGCATTCACCCAGCGCATCAGCGACAGCGACTTCTTCGGTCGCACCGTGCGTGCCGCGCTACGCACCCAAGACATGCCGGCCGAGCGCTATGCCGAGCATGAGACGCACTTCGAGCACACCTTCGCTGACGGCCTGCTTCGAACGCTGACCTGGCCCGGCGCGGGTGAGCCGCGGCTCGAGGAGCGTGATTGGTTCGGTCGCCTGACGCTCGAGTGCCATCCCGAAATGTACTGCACTGTGGACACGGCCAACATGGCGCCGGCCGCCGCCTCGCAGGCACCAGTGCTGCACGCCTATGACCGCCTCGGCAGGCGGGTGCGCACCACCCACACCGACGGCTCCTCGACGGTCTCCTACTACGACCTGATGAGCCGCCTGACCTCCCAAGAGGAAGTCTCGGCTGCTGGCCAGCGTGTGCGTACCGTGCTCAACGAATACAACCCGCTGAACAACCAGTTGATGGCCGCGAGCTCGACCGCAGAGGGTCTCGACGTCAAGCTGACATTGGGCGACTTCGACGCGCTCCAGCGGCCCTTGTCGACGTCGTTCGACATCGCCCAGGCGCACGCCGCTCCCTACGAGCTGTCGCCGTCGAAATACGTGCGTTTCGGCGACGAACTGCCCCTGAGCTGGAGCGAGGCCGTGCCGGTCGACCGCTTCGAGATCGTGTTCGAGCGCTTGGGCGGCGCGGTGCCGCCGCTGGTCTTCGAGTCCATCGACGCCGAGCTGCTGCTCGACGCAGCGATCCTGGAGCAAGCGGCCAACGAGCTGGCGGACGCAGGCGACCGGCAGGTCTGGCTCGGCGACCTCGACGCCGATCCGGACTTCCTGCTCGATCCGGAGGTCGACTATCGCTGGCGGGTCTACGGATGGAAGGGCCTCGAGCCGACCCTGGCCTCACCCTGGCAGGTGCTCAGCGAGACGGTCGGTCCCGACGACTGCCACTTCTCCCATTTCCGCGTCCTGGACGGCATCAACGAAGGCGCATTGGTCGAATGGCAGAGCGCCAACTGCCCGGAAGGCGGGCCCCTCTCCGTGCAGATCCTCGCCTCCACACTCGATGTCACTCCCGCCTGCGGCTTCGAGGATGCGCTCTTCGCCGCCGACAAGCTCGGGCCCAAGCGCGCGCTCTTCATGGTCACCGGCTACGACATGGTCGATGGGGAGCCGGACTTTCCCGAAGACCTCAATCAACCGGACTGCCCAGGCGTCGGGGAGGCGTCGTTCCGCGGCGTCGTCACCGACCCCGACGGCGAGACGATCCACGAGATCGGCCCGGAGATCGGCCGCGTGGTGATCGGCGACATCTGCGACGTGCGCAACGTCAACATCATCGACGGCCTGAACGGCAGCGCGCCGGTCGTGCGCTGGGAGAGCTCGGACTGCACCGACGAGATCGTCGAGGTGCTGGCCGAGGCAGAGGTCGATCCGCTCTCCCCCAATGCCGAGCAGTGCCGCTTCCCGGGCGTCCTGGCTACCGGTTTCGCCGGCCAGGTCGGCGCCGATTTCATGGTCGACGGCTACAGCGTCGACGGCCAGGCCTGCGCGCCGGTCGGGCGGGCGTGGTTCTGGGTGCGAATCAGCGATCCGAACAGCGGCGTTGTCTTTGAGACCTCGCCGCTGCTCGGTTACGTCGAGCCGGTCGGTGGGTTTCCGTCGGGATGCTATACGCGCCTGTTCACGGAGAGCTCGGCACCCGGCATCGTGCCGATCGTCGCCTGGGAGGCGCGCAACTGCGACGGCTACGACGTCGAGCTGACGCGCACCGCCGTGGGCATCCCGTCGGATCTCAACTGTCTGATACGAAACGACCTGTGGCAGACCGACCCGTTCGGCGTGCGCGATACGCGTTTCATGATCGACGGCTATACCGGCCTCGGCGGCGCGATCTGCGATCCAGTGGCCGACATGCTGGCCGCTGGTGAGAACCGCGTGGAATTCGATTTCTCGATCAATATTCGGGATCCGCAGACGAATCTGCTGATCGAGCCCCAGACAGCCATCAAGAAGACCCTGCGGGCGACCTACACGCTGCCACCAGCCGGATCGAGCTCCGGCCCCTGCCGCATCGACTACTTCGGAGTCACGAACGGCTTTTTCGGCCACCAGCCGCTGGCGACCTGGGGGACCTCCGGGGATTGTCTGAACGTGGAGCTCAAGGTGTCCACAGATCCCTACTTGGACCCCGCGCATTGTCGTCTCTACGACACCCTCTGGAGCTCGCTGCCCGACGGGCCCGTGCACCTTGGGTTCATGGTGGGAGGCTACGACGAGGGCTTGGTCGACGATGGCGACGACACCCTCGACTGCGTCGGCGAATTGGGTGGCAACGGAACCCACGGAGAGGCTCTGACCAAGGCGTTCGTGTCGCTGGTGGCCACGGCTTCCGACGGTACCGAGATTCGTGAGCCGTCGGGCGAAGGTCTGCTCGTGCGAAATCACAACGACCAGAACCAGAGCACGCTTCCGGGACCGGATGATCCCTGCGAGATCATCGACTTCGGAGTCGATCAGCCGGCGCTGCCGGGTCGGCAGGCCACCGATAGTCTGCCGACGATTCGCTGGAGTACGAACTGCGCGGCCTCGAGCCGCTACTCGGTGCGTGTCTACGCTACCGCTGAGTCACTCGACGACCATCCCTTGTGTCGCCTGGATGATCTGCTGTTCGGCTCGTCCAAGAACGGTCCGCAGCCTGCGGTCTTCCTGCGCACCGGCTGGTGGGACTGGTTCAGCGGTGGTCATCGCTGCTTCACCCGCCATGCGACGTTCCGCATGGAGATCGTCGAAGATGCCACTGGTATTCAGTTGCCAGGGCAGAGCGCTGGTCCCCTCGAGGTGAGTTTCAGCGGCGCCTTCGAAGGCGATCCGCCCATCGGCCCGTGCGAGGGAGATTCTTGCGTCCAGAGCTGCGAGCTGCCGATCCCCGATTTCGGCGGACTGACCAGCGACCCCAGCGCGGGGACCGATTGTCAGGCAAGTCTGAGCTGGCTGCCGGGCACCTCTCATTGTGGCGGTGGCTTGACCTACAACATCTATCGCCACTCCACGCCGGTGGTCATGCAGGACGAAGCCCACCTCCTCGCCGAGGGGGTGAATGGTACTTCGTACATCGATACCGGGATCCTCGCTGGCGGCAGCTACTACTACATGGTGACAGCCAAAGACACGATCTCAGGGGTCGAAAGCGCGCCCGCGGAGGTACGGCGTCTGGTCAACCAGTGCAGTCAAGGGCAGTCACCGTTCTGGTCGCAGCCATCCGTGGTGCAGGCCGGGCAGTCGACCACCTTGCATTGGGACTTTCCAGGCGCCACGTACCTGTTCTTGGTGGGCTATGGCGAACAGCCATCCCAAGGGCAGCTCACCGTCACGCCAAGTGACACCACGCGTTACCAGTTGCTGGTGACCTTCGGTAGCGGCTCCGGCTCGTTCACCGCCGAGGTCGAAGTCCAAGGCAGCAACTCGCCGCCGCCGGTCGCCGGAGGTGCCTGCAGTCGACCGTGCGCCGAGTCCACGATCATTGACGGAGAGGAGCATTTCTGCCGCGGTTTCGGAGCCTGGGATGGGGACTACGAGGTGACCCAGGATCCCGTGTGGCTCTCGGTTGCCGACTGGGAGGACTATGTGCGCACACCTCTGGGGGACCCCATTTCCCCGTACTGCCTGAAGGCGGTCTGTGGCGACGGTTCCTTTGCTCTCAACGCGTGGCATCCGCCGGAGGGACATCCCACGGGATGGATCTCAGACAGCGCTTTGCTCGACGCCGTCGAGTTTCCTGGTGACGGACTCGACAACGATTGCGACGTCCTGATCGACGAATGACGCCGACGGAGGCACGGCCCTGGACGTCCAAGACGAGCTCCAGAGCCGTGTCTCCGTTCCTGCACTCACTCTTTTTCCTCGACGCGAACCCTGTTTGGTCATGAACGCGAATTCCTACAGAGAGACTCTCATGCAAAAAAGCTCCATTTTCATGCTGCTGTTGATACTGCTTTCGACCCTCGCCGGAAGCGCCGAAGCCCTTCCGATTGCCTATCGGTCGTTCGACGCCTATGGTCATCGTGTGTCGCTGGAGTCGCCTCTCGGCGGCGAGCGCGAGTACGAGCACAATCACCAAGGCGCACAAACCACCGCCACGATCGACGGCCAGCCGTTGGTGCGTGACGCCGTCTTCGGCCAGAACGGTGTGCTCGAGTCCTACGTCTACGATTCGATGTCCGCCGCGCCGGCACGCCGTGCCGAGTACAGCTACGATGGTCTCGGACGGCCGCTCGCCCTTTCGCTCCAACGAATCGGCCATGCCGGCGCCGCCGACTACTTGGCCGATGGTTACGGCTACGACGAGCGCGGCTTCGTCACTGCCTACCAGCGATCGGATCGCTCGGTGGGCGCAGCGTCGGTGTCCTTCGACTACGACTTCCAGGGCCGGCTGACGTCGTTCAGCTGGGGCGGCCGGAGCCTCAGCTACGGCTACGATCCGAGTGGCAATCTCGAGACGCGCTCGGGCGGTCTCGGCACATCGGCGGTGGGGCCGTTCAGCTACGAAGCCGGTAACCACCGCGCGGGTTGGTTCTACGATGCGCGCGGCCGGCTGCGCGAAGACGAGCGCTTTACCTACGAGTACGACGAGCGTGATCGCGTGCGCCTGGTCCGTGAGCGCGAGACCGGCATCTGGGTCGCGCACTACCTCTACGACGCCTCCGGCCGCCGGGTGCGCGTACTCGAGCCCGACCAAGTCACCTACTCGTACCGTGACGGCGAGGGTGGTGTGCTGGCGGAGGAGGTCCGCGGCAGCGATCACGAGATCGCCGAGCAGCGTGAGCACGTCACCTTCGGCGGTCGCCAGGTGCATACCCGCACGACCCTCGCTAGCGGCGCCGTCGAGCAGCAGGCACAGTTCACCGACCGCCTGGGCAACCCGGTCTTCTCGTGGTCGCGCAAAAAAGAAACAGTGCACGAATACTCGCCCTTCGGCCTCGCCCTCGACGTCGGCGCCGCCCAGCCGCACGAAGGCGCGTTCGGTTTCACCGGCCACGAAGACGACGTCTCGACCGGCCTCACCTATATGCAAGCTCGCTACTACGACGCAGCCGCCGCCCGCTTCCATCGACCCGACCCAGCGCGCGACGTCGATCCGCACCTACCGTCCAGCTACAACCTCTACCAGTACGCGATGAACAACCCCGTTCATCGGATCGATCCCAACGGCCAACAGTCCGAGGAGGCGGATCCAAGCTGGCACAAGTTCTATAAAGAAGCATCGAAAGGGGCGAATCTTCTCTTCAGGATCGGAGACTCTCTCGGTCTGACCAATAAGTACAAGATGTTCAAGGCCGCCAAGAACATCAATGATGAGAAGCAGTTTCTCGAGGCCGAGGCCGAGAAGATGATCGAAGGCTACTCGCGTGATCTGAAGGACAACAAGAAGCTGGAACGACTGATCGCCCAAGCAGAGAAGGTCGGTGGCATTGATCCGGAAGCTCTGGAGTTTGCGGCGAACGTCGCGCGGCTCTTCGTTCAGGTTCGCTACAGTGGACAGGCGGAATACGACACGATCATGGCGGTTGCCAATGCCATTGCCGAACCGCTTCGAAAGCTCTCGGAGGATGCCATGGATGTCTCGCCGTACGTGGAAGAACAGAACAAGCTGCAAAACGAATAGCCATGATTTTCTCGTGGGCTAGCCCGCAGGCAGCGGACTCGACTCAGCCGTGTCGTGATGCTGGCGAAGGGTGATCTCAAGAGTGCGGATGAACCGCGAGGCTGTCGGGCGCTGGGTTTGCAAGCGTATGGGACCGATGCCAAGGACACTATGCTGAAGCCATTCTCAAGTCATGACTTCCGGTTTGTACCGAGATGAGCTCGGAGAGGTATAACCGAAAGTTGACGGGGCGGCAAAAAGTCGGCAAGAAGAGTGGTGGC
>JALCBJ010000031.1 GCA_028066595.1 Thermoanaerobaculia bacterium | reverse complement strand
CGGCGTCGTCACGATCCTCGTAGCGGAGCATCCAGCGCGCCACCACCGACATCCCGCGGACATCGACAGGCGCACCCGTCGACCGGTCGCTCGACGTGGCCTGGCGCACCTCCACGATCTCGAAGCTGAGGACGCCCCGTGACGCCGGATCGGGATATTTCTTCTGATAGCGCTTCAGGACCTGTTCGCGACCCTGGGTCAGGCCCGAAGGCGACAGAAACGTCACGTCGTCGGCGTAGATCGAGACAAACGACTCGAAATCGCCTCGGTTCCATGCTTCGGCCTGGTCAGCCAGAGCCTTCTCGACGTGCTGACCAGCGACCTCCTCGGTCGCGGCAACTGACTGGGTGGTGGAAAGGTGAGCCGCCAGGACTCCGGCAAGGGCACATAAGATCAGAGCGTACGCGGGACGGATGGGTCGAGACATGATTCCCTCGGGTTGGTTGCGAGTTGCTCGGAGCATATGCCCCCAAAACAAGCTGTGCTAGCGTCTCGCACAACCAGTTCAGTCTGATACCCGGCGCGCCCAATAGGTGCGTAGTGCGGTCATGTTTTCCAACAGGCTCGCGCTTGTCGGAGTGGAATCGCCCAACTTGCCCAGTTGGGTACACCCTGGAATCAGCGCATTGGGACTCGACCAGCGAACACACTCGGGAGGCCCCCCTTGCACGTACTGACCCGTAGTACTTTCGCGCTCCTCTTGGTGCTCTTCGGCTCATGGCCCGGATTCGGCCAGCCTCCCACCGTTCTCGACGGCCACCAGTTCCTCGTCAACACCTACACGACCGATACACAAGAACGTCCGGGTGTGGCGATGGACCATCGTGGCGACTTCGTCGTCGTCTGGGTCAGCAACGGCTCCGACAACGGCGACACGTCCTTGCGTAGCATCCAAGGCCAGAGGTTCGCGGCCGACGGAGATCCGCTCGGAAACCAGTTCCTCGTCAACTCTTATACGACCAACGGCCAGTCTGATCCGGCGGTGGCGATGGATTCCGACGGCAACTTCGTGGCCATCTGGCGGAGCTTCGGATCCGAGAACAGCGGCCCGCTTCCCCCGAGCATCCAAGGCCAACGGTTCGCGGCCAATGGGGATCCGCTCGGAGACCCGTTCCGCGTCAACACGTACACGACCGGCAGTCACTATCGGCCGACAGTGGCGATGGACCCGGATGGCGACTTCGTCGTCGTCTGGGACAGCAACGGCTCCGACAACGGCGACACCTCCTTCCATAGCATCCAAGGCCAAAGGTTCGCGGCCAACGGAGATCCGCTCGGCGGACAGTTCCTCGTCAACACCTACACGACCGACCGCCAGTATTGGTCCAACGTGGCGATGGATCCAGACGGCGACTTCGTCGTCGTCTGGGAAAGTAGAGCCTCCGACAATGGAGACACGTCCGGCAGAAGCATCCAAGGCCAGAGGTTCGCGGCCGACGGAGATCCGCTCGGCGGACAGTTCCTCGTCAACACCTACACGACCAACAGCCAGTATCGGCCAAAGGTAGCGATCGGTCTCGACGGCGACTTCGTGGTCGTCTGGGACAGTAGCCTTTCTGACAACGGCGACTCGTCCGCTTTCAGCGTCCAGGGTCAAAGGTTCGCGGCCCATGGCGATCCGCTCGGAAACCAATTTCTCGTCAACACCTACACCACTAGCTCCCAGACCACCTCGACAGTGGCCATGGACGCAGAAGGCGACTTCGTGGTCGTCTGGCAGAGCTACGGTTCCGACAACGGCGACACGTCGTCCCACAGTGTCCAGGGCCAACGGTTCGCGGCCAACGGCGATCTGTTGGGGCACCAGTTCCGCGTCAACACCTTCACACCGGGCTACCAGGCAGCACCGAAGGTGGCGATGGATCCGGACGGCGATTTCGTGGTCGTCTGGCGGAGCTCCCACTCCGACAACGGCGACACGTCCGACACCAGTATCCAAGGCCAACGGTTCCGGGTCACGGCCGACCTGGGAGATCGAGTGTTCCTGGACGCCGACTTCGATGGGCTCCAGTCTCCCTCCGAGCCGGGGATAGCTGGAGTTTCCGTCCACCTCCGTGAAGACAACGGCGATCACGTTGCGTCGACGGTGACAGACCAAGACGGAGCATTTCTCTTGCGACCCAAGATAGGCCTCCAGGGCAGTACAGATCGGTACTATCTACAGTTCGAAGCTCCGTTTCGGTACTCCTTCACTGCCTTAGACGTGGGCGTAGACGATACGATCGACTCGGACGCGGATCCCTTTTCCGGCGAAACCGAAACGTTCGAGCTTCTATCGGCAGGGGAATCACGCACTGATCTCGACGCGGGCCTGGCCAACGGCATCGGCGACCGGGTCTGGCAAGATCTCGATGGGAACGGGCTGCAGGACGGTGGAGAGCCCGGCCTGGGTGGTATCACCGTGGAATTGTTCGACGGCTCAGACGTCCTGCAGGATTCGACCACGACAACGGCGCAAGGGCAGTATTCCTTCGCCGACCTCGACGCCGGGATCTACTATCTCCGATTCGAAGCGCCAGCCGACTTGGTATTCGTCGATCGGGACCAGGGCTCGGACGACAGCCTCGACAGCGACGTGAACCCGGCGACGCAAACGACGCCCCATATCGTCTTCGCGCCCGGCGATCTGGCGCGCGGGTGGGATGCCGGCCTCGAGACCGACGGCGATGGAGACGGAATCGCAGACCGTCTAGACAATTGCCCGGGCACCCCCAATCCCGACCAGGCAGACGCGGACGGCGACGGTGTCGGCGACCCCTGCGATACCCCTCCCGTGGGGGATCGGGTCTGGCTGGACGCCAACCAGAACGGGATCCAAAACGGCGGCGAACACGGGATCTCGGGCGTCTCCGTGCATCTCTACAGGGAACCGGATCCGCCCTTTCTGACGACCCAATCCGCCACGCTCGTGGGCACGGACGTCACGGATTCCGACGGCTACTACAGCTTCACCGTGGAGCCAGGTACCTACTACCTCGAATTCGCATGCTCCGGCGACTCGTTCACCGATCTCGATCAGGGCGGAGACGACACCCTCGATAGTGACGTGGAGCCGACACTCGCTACCACTTCACCCTTCACCCTCGCCCTCGGCGATACCGACCGCACCCGCGACGCCGGGCTACTGGACGGCGACGGCGACGGCGTCGCCTGCTCCGACAACTGCCCGGCCGACCCGAACCCTGGACAGGACGACACGGACCTCGACGGCACCGGCGATCCATGCGATCTGTGTTCCGGTGACGATGCGAGCGGAGACTCCGATAGCGACGGGGTCTGCGCCGATGCGGACTGCGACGACGGGGACCCGGACGCCCAGGAAACAGACAACTGCGGCATTTGCGGAGGCGACGATTCCACCTGCTCGATCTTCGCCGACGGCTTCGAGTCGGGAGCTACCACTGAGTGGTCGTCGACCGTGGGTTGAGCGCCGGTAGCAGGAACAAGTTTCCTGAGCACGCCTCTCGGTTTCTCGTCACGAATCGCGTTGGTACGCTGCCGTCCATGACGCCCGACCCAGCTTCGTTCGATGGACGTGCCGGCGAGTTCGACCGCCGGTCCGCCCCGCCCGCCGAGGCGGCCGTCGACATCGCACAGGCGGTGGACGAGATGTCTCGAGACGCTGCGCCCGGGGCTGTACTCGATCTGGGTGCCGGCACGGGCGCCCTGGGTGCCCCTCTGGCCAGATGCTGCGCGGCCCGCGGTGTCGTCTACCTGGCACTCGACGTTTCGCTCGGGATGCTGGCCCGGTTTCGAGGCCACCTGTCCGGAGCCCAGCCGGTCTCCCGGATACGGGCCGATGCCTCTCGCGTATGGCCGATTGCCGATGGATCGACCGGGGCGATCTTCGCGGCTCGGGCAGCCCATCTACTGGACGCCGGACGATTCCTTGAAGAGGTGCGGCGTGTGCTCGTTCCGGGCGGCGTGCTGCTACTCGGTGCCGTCCGCAGGAGCCCCGAGTCACCCCGGGCCCAGCTGAGGAGAAAGCTCCACGCGCTTCTCGCGGAACACGGAATACGACCGCGCAGCGCTCGCCGGCGCCACGGCGAGCTGGCGACTCTCGTGGGTCCCGGCGACCCGCCCCAGACCGTGGCTTCGTGGACCGTGACCGAGTCCTTGGAGCTGGCTCTATCCGCTTGGCAGCGCCCGGGACACCTGATTGGCCGCGATGTGCCTGCATTGTTACGCCGCGAAGTGCTGGAAGATCTGCACACCTGGGCCTTGGATCGTTGGACGGTAGGACGATACGATGCCGGCCACCCTCTTGGAGAGACTCACCCGCGGCCGACGCTGCAGACCACGGAACGATTCGAGATCACGGTCGTCCGCCCGAACCCGTCACCGTGACCGCCGAGCTCTCTCCCGAACACCCGATTCCAACACCCGCGAGAGGTATCCGACTTGCCCCAGAGCCCGCCGACGCCCCCGACGAATCCCGACGACGGCTTCAGCCAGGACCTTCTATCCGGTCTGGGCAAGCTCTTGGTCGGTGGGTCCCTCAGCGACCCGAATATCCAGGCCCAGACCGCCGGAGACGTGACTCCCATCTTGCCCGACGCGAACGTCGTGAAGATCGGCGGCCAGTCGATGATGGATCGTGGTCGCAAGGCCATGTTTCCCATCGTCGAGGAGATCGCCCAGAATCTTTCCAGCCACCAGATGATCCTGGGTACCGGCGCCGGAACCCGAGCCCGTCACGCCTACAGTGTCGGTATCGACCTGGGTCTACCCACCGGCGTCCTCGGCGTGCTCGGAACGTTCGTCAGCATGCAGAACGCCCGCATGCTGCACTATCTCTTGGCCAAGCACGGCATCCCCTTCATCGAACCCATCCAGTTCGCCCAGTTGCCCCTGTACCTGGTGGAACGCCGCGCCGTGGTCTTCTTCGGTATGCCGCCCTACACCTTCTGGCAGCAGAACCCCGCAGTCGGTCGCATTCCTCCACACCGAACCGATACGGGCTCCTATCTGATCAGCGAGACCTTCGGGGCTCGCAGCATGATCTACGTGAAAGACGAGGATGGGCTCTACACGGCCGATCCGAAAAAGGACAAGAACGCCAAGTTCATCCCCAAGATCACGGTGGCCGAAATCGAGGAGACGGACTTTCAAGACGTGGTCGTCGAGCGTGCTGTCCTCGAACTGATGAAGAACGCAGAGAAGAGTCGTTCGATCCGGATCATCAACGGACTCGTTCCTGGCAACCTCACCCGCGCACTCGACGGCGAAGAGGTGGGAACCCTGATCACGGCAGACTGACCGTCGCTTCGAGCGGCCAAGGAACGAAGAACACATGAGCGACCAAAATACTCCCAGCAGCGGCGATCAGCGCCACCACATGAGCTCGTTCCTCATGCGGGAAAGTCTGATCGACAAAGACCTGCAGGTGGCTACCGAGACCGACACACCCACCTTCCGGATGCTTCCCGACGCCAAGGTCGTCAAGATCGGTGGCAGGTCCGTGATGGACCAGGGCCGAACCATGCTGATGCCCGTGGTGGATGCACTCGGCGACATCCTGGCCGAGCACAAACTGATCATCGGTTGCGGCGGAGGGGCACGGACCCGCCACGTCTTTTCCATCGGTATGGATCTGGGTCTTCCCACGGGGGTGCTGGCTCAGCTATCCATCGCCGACGCCCTGGGCAACGCACACATCTTGGGCACTCTCCTCGCACCCCACGGCGTCGTCGCCATCCCGCCGGAGATCTTCGGGCACTTGTTGCCGTTCTTCCTCAAGGCGGCTCCCGGCGTGATCATGAACGGCGACCCACCGTATGCCATCTGGGAGCATCCCCCGGACATCGGCCGCGTGCCTCCTCACCGCACCGATGCCGGCAGCTATCTCGTAGCCGAGTGCTTCGGGTGCGAGACCTTCACCCTGGTGAAAGACGTCGATGGTCTCTACACGGCCGATCCGAAGTCAGATGCCAGTGCCGAGCTGATTCGCGAGACTTCGGTTTCCGAGCTACGCGACCGAGGCCTGCCGGCACTACCCTTCGACGAGGTCTTGCTCCGACTCTTGGAACGCGCCAGGTTGGTGAAGCGATTTCAGATCGTCAACGGGTCCAAACCGGAATTGCTCCGCGCGGCCATCGAGGGCGAGCACGTGGGTACGATCGTCCACTCTGACTAGGGCGTCGCGGCTCCGAGAGGTGTTTGAACTCTAGACGCCGTCCAGATAGTCGACGATGCCGAGGGTCTCGGGATCATCTCCTTGGGGCTCCGGCAGCTCGGGGAGCGGTTCATGGCTGAGCCACTCCTCCGGAGGCACCCGCGAGAACGGGCTCTTGCGCGGGCGGAAGAGGGCGCCCATGTAGACCTCCGAGTCCTCGGCCACCGTTCCGTCCAGCAGCCGCAAGACCACCTCGATCCCGTAGTGAAAGGTGGCGCCGATCATTCGATCCTTTTCAAACCAGGCTTCCGCGACGTACACCACCTCGTCCAGACGCTCCTCGCCGCCACCTTGGACAGCACCCAGCGGATACAGCGCATGCCAACGGCTCATCGGTTCGACCGTCGTGAGATCCCTGCGGTCTGCAACCGGTGACTCGTAACCGAGGAACGGATCCGAATCACCGGTGAGAAAGATGTGACCCATGATGTCGTCGCTCCAGAAGAAGTCCGGAGTGTTGGGCCCACGACGAATCTGGAATCTCAAGGCCAGCTCCCGGCCCGACACGTCCTCGCCCGCCTCGATCGGATCACCTGCTGCGTCGACGATCGACAGGTCGAAGTACGACGTCAGGTAATTGCCGCCGTTGAACAGGTTGTCGCTCCGTTCGTCGTTGCCGCGGTAGAACGTGGCCTGGAGCCGGGGTTCTACAGGTGGCCTGAGCGGCCGCGGCGGATTCCCGTAGTCGTAGTAGGTGTTGTTATGGATCAGCTCCTTCCAGCGTGCCAGTTGAAGTTCCTGTTGGGCCTCCTGAAGCTCTGAACGAGCGCCCTCGGCACGCCACCAGGAGAAGGCCGCCAGAGCCACCATCGCCATCATCACCAGGACCACCGCAGCCCTCCGAGACGTCGCCGAGTCGCGGCGCCAAGCGAGCAGTGCCAGTAGAAGCAGGACCACCAGCGTAACGAGGTCGAGGTGCTCCGCGACGTCGAACTCGAACGCCGGTTCGGCTGTCTCAGTGCTCTGACGTACCGCGGCTGCCGCTTCAGGCGACAACGCGGCCAGATAGGGCTCCGGATTCTTCAAGAACTGTTCCCGGCACAGCTCACAGCAGAAGCCCACCTCGACGCTGCCGAAATGCGCACTCAGGCCCTCCTCGACACCTTGGTCCGTCAGCACCGGACACATTTCGTTGATGGGCCCGCCCTCCTGAGCGACGGCAACCGACGCAAACTGCCATGGCAGCAGCAAGAGGAGCACGAAACAGCCGAAACGGGAGCGGGCTCTACTCGAGCGGGGTCCGGCAAACCAAGGGTAGATGAAGTTCATATCGAAACCAGGGTTGGCGAATGGGCACGGAGGAACGAGCGGCCTCTGCAACGGTGGCGGAGGCGAAAGGAGACTATCGAGCACCCGTAGGGCCGGCAAGCGTCGGCCGAGCAGAACCGTCGACGCCGCCCATATACTGGCGCCGACGTGCCCGCCATCGCTGACGACCCACCTGTGTACGAGTCTTCTCGTCGGTTGATCTGCGGCAGCTGTGCGGACGGGCGGCTGTCGGTGGCGGCCGACTGGTTGCGCGAGCTCTCCGGTAGCAGCCTCCTGGTCGTGTGCACGAGTCGCGGCGCAGCCGCCGACCTGCTACGCCGGGCCGCGTCTGCGGACGAAGTACCGGGCGTCTTCGGAGTCCATCGGCTGACGCTGCATCAGGTGGCGATCGAGCTGGCGACCCGGTCGCTGGCGACGGACGGTCTCCAACCCGTCCACGGCCTGGCGCTCGAAGCGCTGGCCGCCCGTGCGGTCGACCACTGTCTCGATCGGGAGCAATTGGTCTATTTCGAGCCCGTCGCCGAGCTACCCGGCATGGCCAGAGCGACGCTCCGCACCTTGCTCGACCTCCGAGGAGCGGGACTGACGGCGAGTGATCTGCGCGGAGCGGATACCGCGCCACTGCGCGACCTTGCGTACCTTCTGAGCGCTTTCGAGCTCAACCTGCAGCAGGCCGCCCTGGTCGACCCGCCGGGCATCCTGCGGCGCGCAGCCGAGGTCTGCCGCACGACCGACGTAGGTCACCCGCTCCTCGGGCTGCCGGTCCTGTTCCTCGATCACACGCCGTCGTCTTCCGCCGAGATCGAGTTCCTGGACGCAATCATCTCTCGTAGCCCTGACGTTCTCGCCACGCTGGCTGCGGGCGACGACGAAGGGCGACAGGCGCTGCGCCCCCTTCTGGGTCAGGCGATCGAGCTCGATTCCGGGCTCGAGAACGACCGCCTCGCGAGGATACGCAGCCGGATCTTCCAGGACCTGTCCGTACCGGAGTCAGATTCCGGCAACGAGCTGGACGGTGAGTCCGACGACGACAGCTTCCGATTCTTCTCCGCCGCCGGAGAAGGTCGTGAGGCTGTGGAGATCGTACGCGAGCTGCTGCGTTCGGCGCGTGAGGGCCTGGCTTTCGATCGCGTCGCCATCGCACTGCGGGACCCGGTCACGTACCTACCGTTGGTGGAGGAGGCGGTCCAACGCGCTCGTGTTCCGACCTATTTCAGCCGTGGCACGGTACGACCCGACCCCGCCGGCCGCGCCTTCTTGGCACTCCTCGCCTGCGCCGCCGAGCACCTCTCCGCGTCACGTTTCGCCGAATACCTGAGCCTCGATCAGACACCCGTACCCGGTGACGACGGGGCACCGCCCCAAGTCGACGTGCCATGGGTGGAGCCCGACGATCGGCAGCTGGTCTTCAAATCCTTCTTCGAGCTAGACGAGTCCAAGCCCGAGGACGCCCAGGAGAAGCCACGGGCAGCCGAGCGCCGACTCGAAACGCCGCGTCAATGGGAGCGGCTTCTTGTAGATGCAGCGGTCATCGAGGGCAGGGAGCGATGGAGCCGTAGGCTGGAGGGAGTCGCGGCGGAGCTGCGCCTGCAGATCCGCCACACCGACGACGGCGACGAGACCGAGCGCCGTAGGTTGTCTGTGGAACTGCGCCGCCTCGAGGCTCTGCGCGACTACGCACTACCACTCATCGAGGAGCTTGACGAGCTGCCTCGTCGGGCGGTCTGGGGCACCTGGCGTCGGGCACTCGAATCCCTCGCCGGCCGCGCGTTGCGGGAACCGGAACGGGTGCTGCGGGTCCTGACCGAGCTTCGGCCTATGGACGATGTCGGTCCGGTGGCGCTCGACGAAGTGCGCCGGGTGTTGGAGCCCCGGCTCGTAGAGCTACGCTCGGAGCCGATCGGGCGACGCCACGGCAAGGTTTGGGTCGGCACCATCGACGAGCTCCGTGGTCGCAACTTCCATACCGTCTTCTTGCCAGGCCTGGCTCAGGGACGGTTTCCTCGCAGACCCTTCGAAGATCCCCTGCTCCTCGATACTCATCGCCGCGCCGTCACGGAAGATCTGGCGACACGCGATCGGGTGGTCGAGCGCGAACGGCTCCTGCTGCGAGTGGCGGTCGGTGCGGCGGAGCATCGCCTGGTGACGTCCTATCCCAGTCTCGACACCCTCGAAGGTCGACCGAAAGTGCCGTCGTTCTACGGCCTCGACCTGCTGCGAGCGGCCGAGGGAAACCTGCCAGATCTCCGTCATCTCGAACGCAGGGCCTCGGCGGAATCGGCGGCGCGGCTGGGCTGGCCCGCGCCACGGGCCGCGTCGGACGCCATCGACGACGCGGAGTTCGACCTTTCGACACTGTTTCAACTGCTGGCACGCCCGATGGAAGAAGTGCGGGGCCGGGGACGCTACCTCCTCAAGGCCAATGGGCCGCTGCGTCGCGCGCTCCGTCGCCGCTACTGTCGCTGGAATCTGCGCAAGCTGACCCCGGCGGATGGCTTGATCGCGGCACAGGACGAACCTGTCCACGGCGCTCTGGAAGAGCATCGGCTTCATCGGCGCGCGTACTCTCCCACGGCACTCCAGAACTATGCCATCTGCCCGCTCCGGTTCTTCTACCAAGCCATCCTTCGCTTGCGCCCGAGGGATCGCGCGGAACGGCTCGAGCAACTCGATCCGCTGACTCGCGGCAGTCTGTTTCACGAGGCCCAGTTCGAGCTCTACAGCCATTTGCGCGAAGAAGGCCGACTCGACCTCGTCACGACAGCGCAAGACGAAGGCCAGAAGCACGGTCTGCTGAGTGTCGCCGACGAAGCGCTCGATCGGGTGGCGGAACGCTATCGAGAAGAGCTCGCACCCGCCGTCGGCAGAGTTTGGCAGGCGGAGATCGAAGGGCTGCGGATCGACCTCCGGGGATGGCTGCAGGCGGTGCTGGGCGAAGCAGATGGTTTCTGCCCAGAGCGTTTCGAGCTGGCGTTCGGGCTGCCACAGAGCCCGGGCGACGAACGCCGACACGATCCTTCCAGCTCGCCACAGGAAGCGGTACTCGACAACGGCTGGCGTCTGCGTGGCTCCATCGATCTGGTGGAACGCCACGCCGAGTCGGGTGAGCTGCGAGTGACGGATCACAAGACCGGGAAGCGTCCCGATGCGGCGCAAGGACGCAGCGTACGCGTCGGGCGCGGCGAGTTGCTCCAGCCGCTGCTCTATGCCCTTGCGGCGCGGCGCACGCTCGACGCACCGATTCGCCACGCTCGGCTCTTCTACTGCACGCGTCGCGGAGACTTCCGGACCGTTGACGTGCCGGTCGACGAGCGCGGCACCGATGCCTTGGACGTGGTCATCGACACGATCGACAATGCCGTGGCCCAGGGAACGTTCCCGGCTGCACCCAGAGCTGGCGCCTGTCGCTGGTGCGATTACCGACAGATCTGCGGTCCGTCGGAAGAGCAGCGCACGGCGCGCAAGCAGGACGACCTGCTGATTCCTCTACGTCGAGTGAGATCTCTGCCGTGACCTCCGATTCCTTCGCCGACTCCTTGCGCTGGGACGACGACGCTCGTCAGCGTCTGCGCACGTCCCTCGACGAGAGTCTCCTGGTCGAGGCAGCAGCCGGTACCGGCAAGACCACAGTGCTCGTCGAACGGCTGGTCGCGGTACTGGAGACCGGTCGCACGACGGTCGATCGCATCGTCGCCGTCACCTTCACCCGCAAAGCTGCGGGCGAGTTGGAGTTGAGGCTGCGCCAAGAGCTGGACCGAGCGCGGTCGCGAGCCGGAAACGAGACCGTCCGAACCCGGCTCGCCAACGCCATCGCACGCCTCGAGGAAGCCCACATCGGTACCATCCACTCCTTCTGTGCCGAAATTCTCCACGAACGGCCGGTGGAAGCGGAGATCGACCCAGCCTTCGTGGAGCTCGACGACGAGGAAGCCGGTCGGCTCTACGACCGCGCGTTCCGCCAATGGCTCGAGCGTAAGCTCGAGGAAATGCCCGAGGGCCTCCGGCGAGCGCTGGCACGCCTGGCGGAACAGCGTTCGTTCGACGGTTCCACTCCACTCGACCGCCTTCGACGTGCGGGGCGGTCCCTGGTGGACTGGAGAGATTTCGACGCGCCCTGGCGACGCGAGCCATTCGATCGCGAGGACGTACTCGGCCGACTGGTGGACACGGTGGAGTCGTTCCAGGCCTTGCGCATTCGCGGTGCGAGCAAAGATCCTCTGTTTCAGGCAACGGCCCAGGTCGGACATGTCGTCATGTGGATCCGCCGCTCGGAAGACGCGTCGGGTACACGCGACTTCGACGAATTGGAGGCGCTCCTCGTCGACCTGCTTCGGGACCTGCGGCGCAAGGCGTCATGGAACCAGGGACGGACCCAACAGTACGCACCCGATCTGCCGCGCAACGAAGTACGAGAAGCTCGCGACCGGCTGCTGGGAGAACTGGAGGACTTCGATCGCCAAGCCGGAGCCGAGCTGGCTTCGCTCCTGCGCGACGAGTTGCGGGGCGTCCTGGATCTCTACGAAGATCTCAAACATCGCGCTGGAAGGCTGGACTTCCTCGACCTACTGGTGCGTTGCCGAGATCTCTTGCGTCAGCGAGCCGACGTGCGGCGCGACCTGCAGGGGCGCTTCAGCCATATCTTCGTCGACGAGTTCCAGGACACCGATCCGCTGCAGACCGAGATCCTGCTGCTTCTCAGTGCCGCCGAACCGCAGGACGCATCGAATGACGAGGACTGGACGTCTCTCAGACCCGAACCGGGCAAGCTGCTGCTGGTAGGCGATCCCAAGCAGTCGATCTATCGCTTTCGCCGCGCCGACGTGCTGCTCTATCAGGAGCTCAAGCAGAACTTGACGCGCGAAGGCGAGGACGGCCCCGCCGTCGGCCTGGTGCATCTTTCGCGAAGCTTCCGCGCCACCGAACCGGTACAGCAGGCCATCAACGCGGCGTTCGAGCCTGCCATGCAGGAGGATCTCCGCGCCGGGCAACCTGCGTACGTACCTCTCCTCGGCGGCCAAGACGCGTCGCCATCTCAACCCAGTGTGGTCGCCCTACCGGTGCCCGAGCCCTTTGGCTGGCGCGGCGTCACGAAAAAGGCAGTGGAGGAGTCCCTACCGGACGCGGTGGCTGCATGGATCGACTGGTTGATCCACCACAGCGGCTGGACCGTGCGAGACCCCGAGGCCACCGAGCGCAGGATCCCAATCGCGCCGCGCCACGTCTGCCTCCTCTTCCGGCGCTTCCTGTCCTGGGGCCGCGACGCCACCGAGCCCTACCAGCGGGCCCTGGAAGCCCGCGGACTGCCTCACCTCTTGGTGGGCGGCAGGTCCTTTCATCAGCGCGAAGAGGTGGAGACGATCCGAGCGGCACTCACGGCGATCGAATGGCCCGACGATGCGCTGTCCGTCTACGCCGCGCTCCGGGGCGAGCTCTTCGGCCTGGTGGACAGCACGCTGTTGCGTTGGCGTCGGGACATCGGTCGATTCGATCCACTGGCGCCACGCCCGAGCTCCGACGATCTCGACGACGACGAGTTGCGAGGCGTCGCCGACGCGCTCGGCTTCCTGCGCCAAGCGCACCTCGAACGCAACCGAATCCCGGTCGCGGAGACGGTACATCGACTGTTGGAGCACACTCGGGCCCATGCCGGTCTGGCTTTGCGTCCCGCCGGACATCAGGTGCTGGCGAACGTCCAGCGCATCCTGGATTTGGCCCGCAGCTTCGAGATGCGCGGCGGACTGTCGTTCCGCGGTTTCGTCGAGCGTCTCGACGACGAAGCGCAGCGGCCGGGCTCGGGAGAGGCGCCGGTGATCGAGGAAGGAGCGGAGGGTATCCGGATGATGACCGTCCACGCCGCCAAGGGCCTCGAATTCCCCATCGCCCTGCCGGTGGACCTGACCACGAACCCGACCGGCCGCAACGCGGATCGCTATCTGGACGCGCGCGACAAGCTCTGTGCTCAGAGACTGCTGGGAGCCGCACCCTGGGAGCTCCTGACCCACGGCGATCTGGAGCTGGAACGCGACCGAGCCGAGTCGGTGCGCTTGGCCTACGTCGCCGCGACGCGGGCACGGGACCTGCTCGTGGTGCCCGCTCTCGGTACCAGGCCGTGGGCCGATGGCTGGCTGTCGCCACTGGATCCAGCGCTGCGACCCGCCGACCCCCACCAACCCGAGGCTGCACCGGGTACGCCGAACTTCGGACCGACGACGGTTCTGACCCCACCCCAAGACCTCTCCGAGGAGCTCGTCCGGCCGGGTCTTCACCGCCCGCAGCGCGGCAGCCATCGGGTCGTGTGGTGGGATCCCTCGTGTCTCCACCTAAAGGTCGAAGGGCACGTCGGAGTCCGCCGTTGGCGGCTTCTGGCGCCGGACGAAGAGGCCGAATCGGACGGCCTCGAACGTTGGCTGGATTGGCAGCAGCGACGCGACCGCGCCGTGGCGGACGGCTCACGGCCGAGCCAGGAGACGATCGCCGTCACCGAGACGCAGCAATGGCCTCCGGGCGATCCACCGGAGATCGAGCTGGCGGTGATACCCCGAGACGGGGACCGGCCCCAGGGCAGACGGTTCGGGACCCTCGTCCATACTCTGTTCAAGGATTCCGAGCTGTCGGCCGCGCCCGCCGAGATCGCTAGCCTCGCCAGGTTCCACGGTCGTCAGCTCGAAGCGACCTCGGAGGAGGTCCAGGCAGCGATCGAAGCGGTGCGGGCTGCGCTCGGTCATCCGTTGCTACTGCGCGCGCAGATCGCCGAGGAGGTGCAGCGCGAGGTGCCGTTCCTCCTGCGTGTGGCCAATGGGCTGTTCATCGAGGGAGTGCTCGATCTGGCTTTTCGCGACGACACGGGCTGGATCGTGATCGATTTCAAGACCGACGTCGAGATCGAAGCCAAGGCAGAGCACTACCGCCGTCAGCTGGCGTGGTACATCCACGCCGTGCAAGAGCTCCGAGGCGACCGCGACGTCCGCGGCGTCCTTCTCGGTGTGTGATCATCCCACTGATGGTGAGAGGTGAAAAAGACCGCCCCTTCTGGCGCTCGAAGACGTTGGAAGAGATGAGTCGCGAGGAGTGGGAGTCCCTTTGCGACGGCTGCGGTCACTGCTGTCGGGTGAAGCTGGAAGACGCCGACACGGGCGAGATCGTCACTACCCATTTCGCATGCACTCTCCTCGACACCCACAGCTGCCGCTGTACCGACTATGCGAACCGGAAGACCCGCGTGCCGGGTTGCTTGCGTCTAGCGCCCGAAAAGATCGCGGAGCTTCCTTGGCTTCCCGACTCCTGCGCCTACCTCAAGCTGTCGCGTGGCGAGGATCTCGACTGGTGGCATCCTTTGGTGTCTGGCGATCGGGAATCCGTACACAAAGCGGGGATCTCCGTCCGCGACAGGGTCCGACCCGAAAGTGAAATGCAGGAGATGCAGCAAACGTTGGCGGCCCTGTTCGGTGCAGAATGGCCCGACACGAACACGGAAGACGAGGGACGCGAGTAGGAATCTCGGCCGACTCCAAACCCTTGCGCCCTCACTGGCGTCCTATGTATGAACATGGGGCGTGGATCTCGAACACCGACTCCACCCCGACACCACTAGACTCCATCGATCACCTTTCGAATCTCGTCATCGATCGCCTTCCTGGAGACCCGCCATGAACCGCCAACTCCCACGCCTTTCTCTCCTTCTCGCCTTGCTCCTCCTGGCCCTTCCAACATGGGCTGCCGAGCGCGAGATCTCCGAGACCTTTGACCTGGGCGCCAACGGTCGCATCAGTCTGTCCAACATCAACGGTGACGTCACGATCGAAGGCTGGGACCGAGATGTCGTGGAGGTACGCGCCGAAATCAGGTCCAAGAGCCGTTCGTCCGTGGAGCGGACCGCCGTGGACTTCGACTACGAAGGCACGACCCTCGACATCGAGGTCGACCTACCCCGTAGCCGGGGCGGCTGGCTCGGCAGCCACGATGGTGCCACCGTGGAGTTCTGGCTCAAAGTTCCCCGGAGAGTTCGACTCGACGACCTGTCGCTGGTCAACGGCAGCTTGGAGATCACGGGCGTCGAAGGCGAGGTCGCTGCCTCGCTGGTCAATGGTGGGCTGGAGGCAGACGGTCTGCGCGGCGATGCCGAGCTATCGACGGTCAACGGCTCCATCGATGCCCGCTTCGACAGTCTGGGCGGCACGCAACGGATCGAGATCGATTCGGTGAACGGCTCCATCGATCTCTTCCTGCCGGCCGATGCCGACGCCGAAATCAGCGCCGAGACCGTCCATGGACGTATTTCCAACGACTTCAGTCTCTACGTTGACAAGAGTGGCTGGGTGGGCCAGGAGCTACGCGGCCAGCTCGGCAGCGGCTCGGCACGCATCAGCCTGGACAACGTCAACGGGTCGATCGATATCCGCAAGAACTGAGGATCTAGCTGTCCGCGGGCATCGCCGTGGAGGCCGCGTACCCTCGAACGCAGCGCGAAGTTGCGATACGAACAGGGTCGTGGCCTTTTTCGTGTCACGGCTGGCCCTCTGAGCTCGGGTCGTCCATGTCAGAATTCCCCCATGGACCTCCTCACCTACAAGACCCTCCACGCGTTCTCCGCGCTGCTGCTCCTCTTCTCCCTGGGCGGCTTGGTGTTACGCGCGCTCGAAGCCGATCCTGAAGCGAAGACCTCGGCCCGAAAGCTCGGAGTCGTCACCCACGGAATCGCGCTCCTGCTGCTCCTCGTGACGGGCTTCGGCGCGCTCGCCAAGCTGGGCATCATGGCGAACCTGCCCGGTTGGGTATGGGCCAAGATCGTGATCTGGCTCTTCTTCGGCGCCATCGTGACCTTGATCCACAGGAAACCGGCCCTGCTCAAGCCTCTTTGGATTCTGCTGCCCGTCCTCGCCGGTGTATCGGCGTGGCTGGCACTCTACAAGCCGTTCTGACTCAGCCGAGTCAGCTCTTCATCGAATCGATGCGAAATACCGGCGACGGTGGACCCTCTTTGAGCTCCGCCGTTCCCGCCTGCACACCCTGGGCCTTGCCTGCACAGCGGTCCCACACCTCGGAGCTGGCGAGAACCGTGGTGGTGCGACAGAGGTTCCGCAATCGTCTCGAAACCTTGACGGGCTGACCCCAGACGCCGAGCTGGCAGCTGCGGTGGCCGACGACCGCTAGCGTCGCCGGGCCGGTGTGGACCCCGATGCGCACCAGCCAATCGGGCGTCAGCTCCGACGCGCGATTCCTGAGCTCCGCCGCCAGCTTGACAACCGAGCCCACGGGATCGTCCGCACCGCTGAACCGGCCCGCGACCGCAAGGACCCCATCCCCGGCCGTGCGGAGAGTATGAACCCGGTGCTCTTCCGAAACGATCTCGAAGGCCACCAAGAGCCGTTGGTATGCCTGAGCTGCACCTTCGGTGTCCTGCATCAACCGCTCGTCGAGATCCGGTACGTCCCAGGACATCACGGCCACCTCGTCTTCCCGACGCGGCGGTAGGCAGCTGCTCTTACGTAGCTCCTCGATGAGGGGATCCGGCAGCATGACTTTCAACAAATGCTCGGCCCGCCGCCGATCCTCCGACGGAGCTGCGGCCGGTCTGGGTTCCGAGTCCAAGACACTCTGAAGACGTATCTTCAGTTCCTGGGTTCGAAACGGCTGGGGCACGAGCTCGTCGGCCCCGTCACCGAGGAACTCCACCGCCTGAGGAATGGCATCGATGGTCGAGAGGAGCAAAATGGGAACGTCCCTCGCTTCGGCCTGCTCTCGGAGGTAGCGGAGCACCGGCTTGCCGTCGACGTCGGGAAGGGTGACATCGAGCAAGAGCGCAGCGTACGACTCCCGGCGGATCTGGCGGATGGCCTCCGATACGTCGGAAGCCATGTCGAAGGAATAGCCGAGTGACGTCAACCTTCCCGAAAGCATCTCCCGATGCATCGGACTGTCGTCGACGACCAGCAAACGAGGTCCCGCTGCATCATCGGCCGTCTCGGAGTCTGCGGGACCCTCCGCGGGTTCCAGGGCCCCTCGCTCCAGCAATGTCTGGATCTTGCCCAGGAGACGTGGAAAGTCGACGGGCTTGGTGTCGTAATCGTCGGCTCCGGCCTCGCGCGCACGATCGGCGTCGCCCGACATCGCGTGAGCGGACAGACCGATGATGGGCAGATTGGGACGGGTCTCCTTGATCAAGCGCGTTGCCTCGTAGCCATCGAGGATCGGCAGTCCGATGTCCATCAACACCAGATCGGGTGACTCGCTTGCAGCCTTCTCGACGCCTTCCGCTCCATCCCTCGCGATGACGACCTCGAATCCACGACGGGTGAGCCGCCGCGCGATCAGGTCGCGGTTCATCTCATTGTCTTCGACGAGAAGGATCTTCTGCATAACTGCCTGACTTTACTCGCCCGAGCCTAGAACGTCACGGCGTCGTGCCGGAACCACCCGCTCCCGATCGGAGGTCGACCTCCGGAAGCTCGATGGCCAGACGATAGGTAAGGGCACTGGAGGGCGGAGGAACGGGTGGATCGACACGCAGCGCGCTGCGACCCGACGGCGCCGAAATCTCGAAGGTCTTCTCGCCGGTTTCCGGCAGTGCGACGAGGCGACTGCCAGCCGAGCCGACCGCCACCAGGGCTTCCATGCCCAGCTCGGCCATCAGCGCCTGGCCCTCGGCAGATGTCCGCATACCAGCCACCGCACGCTCGAGCGACGAGCGCAATGCTCCATCGAGGGCACCCGCGCCGTCCTGTCGCCAGGAGATCACGGGCAGAGGCAGCGGCGGGCTACGGTAGATCACCCGCAGCTCCTCTCCCAAGTTGGCGGCGAGAAGTGGGTTGTACTCCGCGACCAGGGTGGCGTCGCTGGTGCCGAAGAGCACCGCGTTCACCGCCGCGAAATCATCCACCTCCTTGTCTATGCCGGAGAACCAGGTCTCCGCATCGATCTCACCCGAGAAGACGGCCTGGCGCAGAAACGGGCCGCTCGCCGGGGTCGTGTCGACGACCGTCAGGCCACTTCCTCGAAGATCTCCCAGGTTCTGGACAGCCGAACCGACCGGCACCACCAAGAGCCTCCGATAGCTGTCGCTACCACCTCGGCGAAGTTGAAACGCGGGAGCAAAACCAGAGCGCGCCAGCTCGGGTACCCAGGCAGCGTCGGTGATGAGTAGCGCGACACGGTCCGGAGACCGTTCCAGGAATGCCTGGGCATCGGCCAAACGGCGGAAGAGCTCGGGTTCCAGACTCAGTCCGTCCACCTGCTCCGACAGCAACGAGGCCAGTCGCGCGACGGCCGCCGCCTGTCGCGCCGCACCTTCGATGGGGCTGGACGGCAGGTGCACGAGCAGGGTCTGCTGGGCCGCCAGTATGGACGCCGACGAAAATACGGCAAGCCAGAGCAGTGCGGCTCGACGGCGGAGACTCATGGATAGAGCTCCCTCAGCCGAGCTGCCCACTGCCTGACGTCGGTACTGCGGCTACCGCCACCGCGCAGGTAGTCGTCATAGAAACCCAAGGCCCGGCGGCCGTCGTCCAAATAGTCGTCGTAGAGAATGGCCAAGTTCAAGGTCGCCGGTTGGGCCGTCGACCGTTCCGTACGCCCCGCCTCGAGCTGCTGGCGAGCCTCGGTGTGGCGTCCCAGCCGGGCGAAGGCGATCCCGAGGTTGTTGCGGGCGTGAGATTCCAAGGCGTCCGGCAAGGGCCCGTCGATCGCGCCGCTCAAATCCTGTGCCGCACCCGCATGGTCGCCTGCGTCGAGCCGCAGCGTCCCGCGCACGAAGAGCGCGGCGGCACGAAGGTCGGCTCCCAACGGCGCGGTCAAAGCGGCCTCCACCAGACTGCGGGTGGCTCGCGGATCCGTTCGGCGTTCCAGGGCCGCAGACAAGGTGTCGACGGCTGCAGTGACCCGCGTCGCACCCACCGCGCGCTCTACCCAACCGCAGAGTGCCTGATCGCCTCCCGAGCCGGTGAGCTGTACCTGGAAGACCCGGCCCGTTTGGGCGGACGGTGGAGAGTGTCGACCGCCGGAGCGGCACAGGGTCTCGGCACGGCCGAGATGCTCGATGGCTTGCCAGAGATCGCCGTCCCGCAAAGCCAGGTCGCCCAGGGCGGCGCGCAGGGCTGGCTCATCGGGTGCCGACTCGAAAGCCGCTTCCAAATACGGCCGCGCTTCCCGATGGCGACCCAGAGACCACAGCAAGAGGCCGGTGTCGAGACGCAGGGCCGTTCCGACCGGCGTCGACGGGTCGGCGCCGGCCAACGACGTCTGCAGGACCTTCGCGGCACCCTCGCCTCGACCCGCCAATGCCTCGATAACCGCCAACGCATCCGTGGCGGGCACCGACTTGGACTCGGTCGCCTGACGAAGTAACTTGCGAGCACCGTCCAGATCCCCGGCCTCGGCTCGCAAGACTCCCCGCAGAGCTGCGACGACGGCGCGGCTCTCCTCATCGAGACTCCGCTCGCCGGACAGCTCCTCCAGGTGTACGGCCGCAGCCGAGGCGTCGCCCGCGGCGAGTTCGAGAAGGGCGAGTGCCAGCCGGACCCGCAGCAGAGCCCCGCCATCGGACCGCTCGTTCGACTGCAACAGCTGGCCATACAGCTCCTTCTGCGCCGCCGTGTCGTCGATCTGGCCGAGAACGCCCGCCAACTCGAGGCCGACCTCGACATCCCCGGGAGCGGCCTCACGAGCGCGCTCGAGCAATGATCTCGCCTCACCGGTACGACCGTCCTGGCGCACCAGGCGTCCGAGGGCCAGGAGAACCTGCGGATATTCGATCGAGTCGAGTACACGCCGATAGGCCGACTCGGCAGCTTCGTTCCGGCCCGTTTCGCGATAACCGCGGCCCAGGGCACGCAACGCTTCGATCTGCTGCTCGCCTGCGAGCCCCGGAACCGCCGCTTCGAGACGCGCCACCGCTTCCACGAACTCACGCTTGTCGAGTGCGATCCGTCCCAAATGGTAGTTGGCCACGTGCAAGTCCGGATCCTGGGCCAGCGCACGCTCATAGGCCTCCCGCGCCTCGTCCCACTGACTCAACCGATAGTGAGCAAAGCCGAGGTTGTACAACACGCGGGCATCGTTCGGCGTCAGTTGCCGCGCCTTGGAGTAGGCGGCCGCAGCTTGTGGATAGTCGGAAGCTTGTAGATGGATGGCGCCGAGGTTGCGATAGGCCAGTGCATTCGCCGGGTCGACGGCCTCCCCTTTTCGGAACGCCTCGTCGATGGGCTTCAGCGCGATCTCGTAGGCAGCTAGCGCCTCGTCGAGCCGCCCCAGCTCGAAGAGCACAGCACCGAGATTGAAGTGCGCCGGAAGCAGCTTCTCGTTCTGTCGGATGGCGCGGCGGTACGCTTCCACCGCCTGGTCCGGCTGCCCGGTCCGCTGATACTGGTTACCGAGGCGGTAGAGAATGCGAGGGTTGCGGGGGGCCAGCTCGTCCGCCGCTTGCAAGGCAGCCAAGGCTTCCTGATTCCTCTGGAGACGCTCCAATGCCGAAGCCAGCACCAGACGCGCATCGACGTCGCGAGGATATTCCTCGACCACTCGCTGGATCCTCTGGACCGCTACTTCCGTGCGGCCCAGGCGCAGCGCAGCGACCGCGGCGTTGAATCCGAGGTCGCGGTCGTTCGGTGCAAGGCGAAGACCGCCTTCGAAGGCTTCGAGAGCGCCCGCGAAGTCGCCGGTCCCCGCCAACAGCGCACCCTGATCGACGTAGATCTGCACCACCTGCGGCCCCAGCTCGCGAGCTTGCCGATACAGACCCAATGCGTCGTCGGTGCGACCCGCTTCGGCTGCGCGCGCCGCCTGGTCCAGCAGCGAACGAACCACCTCGGGAACCTCGTTCTGAGCCGAAACGCCACCAGCCCACGACACGGAAAGAAGGAGCGCAACGACGAGGCTGCGGGGGGTCGAGAGCCAGGGCCGGCGGCGCATGTAGGCGATAGCTGGAATCGGGACGTCAGTAGCGCAGCTCGATGGCACCGTAGTAGGTGGCGCCAGGTAGCTGCATGTCGATGGGCAAGAACGTCTCGGCGTATTCCTCGTCGGTCAGGTTCTTGCCGTAAAGGCTGAAGCGGAGCCCTTCCGAGCTGTTTCCGATGCGGATCGGCGCGTCCCAGGAGAGTCGAGCGTTGACCACCGTGTAGTCGTCCAGCTCTACCGTTCCGGTACCTGCGAAGTTCCACTGGCTCGGGCCGAGCCGGCTATCACGATACTGCACTTCTATGGCTCCGCGGAAGCCTGCAAAGGGCCCGAAGTACGTCCCCAGATTGACCTTGGTCTCCGGCGCATAGACGAACTCGAACGGTTTGCCCGACGAATCGGTGAGAACTCCGTCTTGGTCTTGCTCTTGGTAGGCGATGTTGAGAAAGCCGGTGAGCTTCTCGTTCGGCCGGAATCGCAGCTCCAGCTCTGCGCCGTCGATGGTGGCCTCGTCCGGGTGATTCTCCGATACCACCAGTCCGCCTTGGGACACGATGACGATGAAGTTCTTGAGCTCAGAATGGTACAGGTCGAGCTTGGCCGAAAAGGCACTCGAAACGCGGTACTCGAATCCGAGATCGAAGGTCCGTATCTCTTCGGGTTCGAGATCGGGATTGCGACCGAAGCTGGAAAACGGGATCACTCCGAACGGCGCTTCCACGTTGACGAAGAACGAGTCCTGATAGAGCTCGCTGAAGTTGGGAAAGCGAAAGGCCGTCGACCAGCCGCCGCGGACGACGATCTTGTCGTTCGGGTTGTAGACCAGCGCCACCCGCGGCGACCACTCGGAGTCGAAAAGATCGTTGGAATCGTCGTATCGGGCGCCGAGGAGCAGGTTGACCTTGTCGTCCGCCAACGAGATGCGGTCCTGCACGTAGGCAGCGAGCTTCGTGTAGTCCGTGACCTGTCCTGGCTGCACCACGGTGTCGACGTCGACGTGATCTCCGGTGTCGACACGCCGGGCTTCGACGCCGATCAAGATGTCGTGAGACGGTATCGGCTGAAGCCCCAGGCGGAAGTCGCCGATCAGCTGAGAACCATGGTCCAGCTCCCGCTGGAACACCGGCTCATTCTGGGGCAGCGCATGGCAGGAGCCGCACGCCGAGCCGTCACGCTGAGCGTAGGACACGTCCGCGTCGAACGTGATGCCGTTGCGGAACTCGTGGCTGGTCTTGAACGCCAGGATGTCGACACTCTGGCTGACGGTGTCGGAGGAACGAAAGACACCGGATTCGAAGCGCGCTTCGAATCCGTCGAGCTCGTCTTCGTGGCGGTAGTACGAAAGCTCGACGTTCTTATACTTGCCCTTGAGGAAGATGTCGAGGCCTTCGACCTCACTGTCCTGATCGATCCAGAAGTTCATCGGCAACTGACCGTTCTGGGCTCGGGCGGAAAAGAGAAAGGAACCGTCGTCGCCGACGGTCTTGCCGTAGATGGCTCCCAAGGAGGCACTCTCCAAATCTCCGCCGAAGACTTCCACGCGGCCACCCTGCAGATCTTCGCCCGACAGGGTCACAATGTTGATCACACCCCAGTAGGCGTTCTCGCCGTAGAGAGACGACCCGGGTCCCCGTACCACCTCGATCCGCTTGATGTTCTGCAACATGAAGAAATCGAAGCCCGGGTGCTGCGGGAAACCACCCTTGTTCCAAGAGTTGTACGGCACGCCGTCGATGAGCAAGAGGACCCGGCTGGTGAACGGATTCTGGCCAAAGGCTCGGATATCGATCGACTGCACCATCGGATTCCAACGAACGTTGACGCCAGCCACCAGCCGCAAGAGCTCGGGGATGGTGCGGGCGCCCGATTCTTTGATCTGCTGAGCACTGATCACCGACACCGAACTCGGAGCCTTGGAGATCGGGATCTCGGTCTTGGTCGCGGCGCGGATGGTGAACTCCTCCTCGCCGAACAGACTTACCTCCGCCAGACCGGACGAATCCTGGCCGTACGCAGGAACCGCGCAGCTCGCCAGCAGAACCAACGCACCGAACACGGCGGGGATCTGATCACCGACTCGGTCGAGGAATGAGGTGCTCTCCAAAGGTGTCGTGCTCATCGTGTCTCCTCCATCTCCTGTCGGCAAGCGGATTCAGCCGCGCAGACTGGTTCGGGCCAGGGATTGAATCTCGTCCTTCAGCTCCTCGTAGCTGTAGGCGCTCTTTTGAAGAATGCGTTCGACGCCGCCGTTCAGCCGCTCGATCTCCGACGGGCCGAGATCCATCGCGGTGAGCACGACGACCGGGATCTCCCGCCATGCCGCGTTGCGACGCAACTGACTGACGAATCCGAAACCGTCCAGCTGAGGCATGATCAAGTCCAGAAAGATCAAGTCCGGTTCCTGGTCGGCGAGGCGGCGGAGACCTGCTACGCCGTTCTCTGCCTCCAGTACCTGCCAGCCCTGGTCGGCGAGCGCCTTTGCCACCAGACGTCGTTGATCCTCGTCGTCTTCTACGACCAGAGCCGTACGCTGGCCTTCCCCATTTCCGTATTTCGACAGCAGGCTCTTGAGCTTGTTTCGATCGATGGGTTTGGAGAGAAAATCAGCACCCAGGGCTATACCCTTCTTACCCTCGTCGGACACGCTGATCATGACGACCGGCGTCTCGCGCAGAGTGGGGTCGTCCTGAATCTGCTGGAGCACACTCCAGCCGTCCTGGTCCGGCATGTAGATGTCGAGAGTGATGACGTCGGGCCTAAGGGCCCGTGCCTTCTCGAGGCCCTCGGCGCCGTTTTGCGCCATCTCTACCCTGTAGCCTTCTGTCCGTAGCGTGTTGCCCAGTAGCTCGTGTACCGAAGGATCGTCGTCGATCACCAGCACCAGCCGTCCACCGGCAGCGACGGGCTCTTCTCTGCCGCGCCGTGTCTCTCGCTTCCACTCGCCGGTGTCGATTCGTTCCTGTAGCGACTTCGGGGACTGGGAGTCGTCGCGGATCTCGAACGGCAGGTAGACGGTGAACGTCGTGCCCTTGCCAGGCCGCGACTCGACGTCGATCCAGCCTCCCATCAGCTCGCAGAAACGCTTGCACAAGGCGAGGCCGAGACCCGTGCCGCCATAGTGCCGAGCGGTGGAGACGTCGGCCTGGGTGAAGGGCTTGAAGAGCTTCTTGGTTTGATCCTCGTTCATGCCGATCCCGGTGTCCGAGACCCGGAGCACCAGCCAATCCGAGCCGAAAGCCTCGGAGCGATCGACTTCCAGTGCGATGCGGCCGTTGTCGGTGAACTTCGAGGCGTTCGACAGGAGGTTGAAGAGGATCTGCCGAGTCTTGGTCTGGTCGCCCCGGGTGGCGCCCAACTCCTCGGCGCAACGAATTTCCAGCCGATTGTGATTCTTCTCCACCAACGGCTGCACCGTGGTCGCCACCTCGTCCACCAGTCGCCGGATCTCGAAGTCTTCGAGGAACAGCTCCATCTTCCCCGCCTCCACCTTGGAGAGATCCAGGATGCTGTTGATCAACCCCAACAGGTGCTTGCCTGCCGCCTTGATCTTCTGCAGGTCGGGAAGAAAATCCTCAAGACCCATGTCACTGGCGTCGTCCTCCAGGATCTCCGAGTAGCCGATGATGGCGGTGAGGGGCGTTCGGAGCTCGTGACTCATATTGGCCAGGAACGCACTCTTCGACTGGTTGGCTTGCTCCGCCAAGTCGCGCGCAACGACCAGCTCTTGGTCTCGCTGCTGAATCTGCGCCAGCATGTCGTTGAGATCGTCGGTGAGCCGGCCGATCTCGTCGCTCGACTTCTTGGTGGCGCGAATCGAATAGTCCTTGTCGTCGGTCACCGAGCGGGCGACACGCGCTAGCTCCAGAATCGGATTCGACAGTGCCCGCGCGAAGAAGAACGACAGGAGAAGGGCCGCCGCCGCGGTACCGGCCACGATCAGAGACAGGATCCGGCTGTAGTCCTGCAGACGTTCCTGCAGCTCGGTCAGATCGGAGCGGATGAGGAGGATCCCCAACGGTCGCTCGTTGAACGTCAGATCGCGACGCACCACCAGATACTCGTCAGTGAATACCAGGTCGTTCGGCGGCGCGGCGTCCGGCCGGTCGATGGCTGCGGTGCCGCGACTCCAACGGGCAAAGATCTCGCCTTCCCGGTCGTAGACGACCGCCGACTGTAAGCGTGAATCGCTCTCCAAGCCGGCGAGGATCTGCTCGGCGAGCTGCCGGTCGTTGTAGGCCATCGCCGTCGTGGCCAGGGTCTGTTTTACAGAGTTCGCCAGCGTGCTCGTATCGTTGGCGATTTTTTGGCGGAACGAGGTGCGGTCGTAGAGAAAGAACGCGACCGCCGCCAGCACCAGCGCCAAAAGGGTCGTAACCATGATCACCGCGAGTAGCTTGCGGCGAACTGACATGCCCTGGGTCGTCGAAGACACTCGAGTTTCTCCGTCGTCCTGCGCCCCAGCTTTGGACAGGGCCTAGGAAAAGAAATGCGTCGAAAGAACGCGCCGGCTCCGTACTCCCGCCGGCGAGACTGGGGGGCTACGATAACCCCCGAAGTATAGAGCCCCGGAGAAGTCGGTGAAAGCCCGACTCACGACTCCGTCACTGTGCCTCGAAGAAGCCACAACCCGAGGGACCCGGCCAGCCGGCGCCTCCTCGGGCTCAATACGTACTACGTGGCTGCGAAGAAAGCCCGCCACTGCCGCTCAACGGCCGTCGAGATCACGGACCAGGAGGATCGGTCGGGAACGTCAGCGGCACGGTCTGGGGGTTGGGTACGGATCCCTGCCCACCGTGGTAGTTCCATACCTCGTACCGTAGGCCGTGCTCATCGGCATGGTGAATCTGAAGAAACGAAAAGCTAGTCACCTCGGAGGCCGCGTCCAAGTCGCCCAAAATGGTCCCGCCGAAGATCGGGATCTCGAAACCCATGACCAGACCGGGTGAGCTCCCGACCTCTATCTTTCTCCCATCCGGCAACAGCCAGTGGGTAAGGTCGACCTTGGGATCCATCACAGCGATGGCCTCTCGTGCTGGGTCGCCGTCCGCCACCCGCCAAACGAAAGGCCAGAGGAGCGCCTCATCGTCCGACGCAGACAGGCTCGGGCCCCAATCGAGGATCTGGTCCACGCCGAACGGATCCCGGATCTCGACCACTTTGCCCGAAGAGTCTAGAAAGAGAACACCGTCGACGCCGGTCGAATCCCAATCTCCGGCAACGGGCACCGTCCTTCGCACGCTGGGCCACCGCTTGGAGCGTTCGATCAGCAGACGGGACTCATCGCCATTCCAAGCCAGCTGGTGCAACTCTCCGAGGAGGGGATCGAACAAGGACGGCAGATTCCACAGATCCCCATCCCAATCGCCGTAGACCGGATACCACCCAGGCTCTGCCCCGTCGACCCTGTAGGACCGACAGGCGAGTTCTCGGCTGGGCACCGGGTCGGGTTCGCACAACCGGAAGAAGCGCTCTTCCAAGTGGTAGAGGCCGTACGACGGCTCGGCCGCCGGGGCGAACGCACCGTAGATCGGTAAGACCGAGGGGAAAACCTGTATCCGAAGATCCAGGGCGATCTTCCGGTAGCCGTTCCCGGCGAACGCACGGAAGGCCACGTAGTCCTCTCCGAACCTCCCTCGAGGTACGTAGACGAACTCGTCGTCGGCCGCCTGGCTGAGTGAGCCGTGTCCGGGTTGCGTCTCCACCCGCAACGTACCCGGCAGGATATCTACCGAGGGAAACAGTGCCGGTGAAATGTGCACCGCCTCGAACTCCGCGATCCGCAGACTGACCGAGGAGGCCGCGGGCGAAGGGGCCGCCGCGGAAGGCACCGTGGCCATCGGCAGTATCCAGAGAGCGAGTGCGAAGCCTGAGAGGCGATTCGGAATCCTACGTCTTGGATTGGGATTCGGCTTGATGCGATGCATGGGGGGTCCTCGGGTTCTAGGGACGTTGGCGGGTCTTGGGCGGATACTTGCGGACACCCACATGATTAGCAAGCGCCATACCAGCCATCGTCAAAACGCCAATGCCCCGAAATCCTCAGGATTCGGCGCTCGGTGGTTCCCGAACGGAGCCGGTCGCCCGGTCCCGGACGGCAACTCGCCCGGTTCCGGGCGGCGAGCTAGAATCTGTCGGCGCCTGAGAAGACGAATGGACGAGTGTAGTGTGACTCACGACTACGAGGACGCGGTTTACCGAATACGCTGGCTCACGGATCGAGGCCAGACGATGAACCTATTGGCACCGGGCACGCACAGGGTCGGCTCGGATCCTCGCAACGAGATCTGCCTCACGGAACGCGGCGTCTCACGACTCCATGCCACGCTCCACGTCAGCGAGGAGCGATGTGATCTCGAAGACCAAGGCAGTAAGAACGGCAGTACGGTCAACGGCAGGCCGTTCGAGCGTGGAGCGGTCCGACCCGGCGACGTGTTGGGCTTCGGAACCGCTCGATGTGTACTGGAACGCGTCGAGCGGAACGATGTGGAGCTGGCCCTGGCCGTCGACTGGAGCACCGGTGGCCGGCCGACGACCCGCCTCGGCGGCACGTCGCGCGCTGCCGGAGCTGCCCCGCTGGACTCCCGGCTGCTCCGCTGCATCGACCACCTCCTCCGACGTTTGCGCATGGCCCCGGCTCCGGACCTCGATGGAGCTGTTGCCGATCTAGCTCGGGAGCTGGGGCTGCGCGGTGCCTGCCTGGCCGAATGGCCCTCGGATGGTTCTCCTCGTTTCCTGGCTGCTGCAGGCGATGTCGGCACGCTACCCACACGCGAAGAGCTGGTCCGCGCACAGCGACTACCCTTCGACCGCAGCGTACTGGTAGCGACGACCAACGACGCATTGTTGACCGCTCAGCGATCGCCTCAGATCCGACCAAAAGACTCGGGCGCAGACGACCCGGAAACGGCCGACTTCCTGGGTCTTCTGGTCTCAGGTACGGCCGGTACCACCGTTCAACCTCTCTTGCTGGCGACGTTCCTGCGTGTCCTCCGCGACGGTCTCGAGCAGCCGGAGACCTTGCATCCATGGCTCAACGCGTCGAAGGACCTTCGGCTACCCGAAGGGATCGTCGCCGGCGTGTCTTCGGCCATGGAGTCGGTCTATCGCCAGGTGGCGATGCTGGCATCGGACCCGGTCCCCGTGCTCGTCTTGGGGGAAACCGGCGTCGGCAAGGAGCACCTCGCACAGGCCCTCCACGACCACTCGGCGCGACATGCTGGCCCGTTCGTGGCGATCAACTGCGCCGCGGTGCCTTCGGAGCTGCTGGAGGCGGAGCTGTTTGGCATCGGCTCGGGTGTGGCTACGGGCGTAAGCAAACGCCGCGGCAAGCTGGTCCAGGCCGACGGCGGCACCCTCTTCCTGGACGAGATCGGCGACATGCCGGCCACGCTGCAAGCCAAGCTGCTTCGAGCATTGCAAGAGGGTGAGGTGACACCCCTCGGCGAGGCGCCGGTGCGCGTCGATGTGCGCTGGATAGCGGCGACCCACACGGACCTGGACGAGGCCATCGAAGAAGGTAGGTTCCGCCAAGATCTCTACTATCGCCTCGCAGGCTTCGAGCTCAGGGTACCGCCCCTGCGACGACGACCCGAAGACCTACCCGGCCTCGTGGGTTGCTTCCTTCAAGAGTTCGGCCGCCAGTTGGGGCGCAACGTACGTGGCATCACGGTCAAGGCATTACAGCACCTGGCCGAGCATCCCTGGCCCGGCAATGTGCGCGAGCTACGTCACGTGGTGCGCCGGCTCGTATACCTCTGTCCTGCGGGCGGTGCGATCGATTCCGCCCACGTGATCGAGGCCATCACCCGCGCGCCGGGCCATTCGCCCCCAACCGAGTTCGAGCTGGGATCCACGGGTCTCGAAGAGTTTCTCGAAGGGCACGAGCGAGTCATTCTCGCGCAGGCACTGGCGCGAACCGGCGGCAACCGGACCCAAGCAGCCAAACTCCTCCGGATCTCACGCAACAGCTTGACGCGGCGTGTTCAGCGGCTCGGGCTCGAGGCCACGTGATGGCTACGGGTCTCCGCCAGCCACTGCTCCACCTCTCCGAGCTCTCGCTCACTGGAAGCCGACACCGACGAATAGAGCTCGCGCGCCATCTCCGCCAGTTGTCGTGCCTCCTCGTCCTCTGGATCGAGCGCTCGTGCGAGCGCGAAAGCCGTGTCGGCCCGTTCCTTTGGCCCTCTGGCCTCTACGGCATCCCGGTCGCGCTGCATCGCGCGGCGCAGTAGCGGCAGAGCTCGCGAGCTGAGACCCTGACGAACCAGTGCATCCCCTTGTCCGGTCAACGCGTTCGTCACCAGGGGGTGATCCGGGCCCAGAGAGGATCGATAGATCTCGCCGGCTGTATCGAATCCGCCCGCGGCGTCTTCGTAGCGGCCGAGCCTCAGCTGGACGGTCGCGAGGTTGAAGTGCAGGCTACCGACGCCCCAATGATCAGCGCCATAGATCGATCGGTAGATATCCAGGGCTTCACCGTACGGTTGCAGAGCCGCGGCGTCGTCTCCCGCTTCGGTCCAGGCACTCGCCATGGTGGCGAGGACCACGGCGACACTCTCGCTTCGCGGACCGTGGACCTCCCGAAGGACCCGTAGCGCTTCGTCGAACGAGGCCTGCGCCTGCTCGCTTTGACCGTCCAGCACCTGAAGCTCGGCGAGGTAGGTGAGCGACTGTGCATTTTTCGGGCTTTCGGAGCCATGCACTCGCAGATAGATCGCCGAAGCTCGGCCATGGTGTTCCAGCGCGGAAGCGAGATCGAGCTCCACCCGCGCGAGTGTACCCATCTCGACATGGGTTTCGGCCACCGCAGGATGTGCTTCACCCAATGTCTGGAGCTGGATCTCCAATGCCCTCGCGAGATGGTCCTTGGCTCTTGCCGGTTGCTTGAGCGCCGCGTAGACCTTGCCGAGGCGTAGCAGGGTGTCAGAAACACCAGGATGTCGCGGACCCAACGCCTCGACCTTCCAATCCAGCGCGGCGAGGAGATGGCGCAGCGCATCGTCGTAGTGTCCCTGCTGGCGAGCGCGCAGAGCGAGCTGTTCCTCGAGCCGGGCGGCCAGGTCTGCGGGTCGTCCCAAGGCACCCAAGGCGGAGGCCGCCTGCTCGGCGTAGGAATTCGCGGCTTCGAAGTCTTGTGATTGTAGGGTCGCCACCCGTACCAGTCGAATCAAGATCTCCGCGGTGAGCCGAACGTGATGTCCAGCACCGGCCGCTACCACGGCCTCCTTCAGCGTTTCAGCAGCCTCGGGCTCCAAGCCGGCGTTCTCGACCAGGCCTCGCTGATAGAGGAGCTCGGCGGTCAGAGGCCAGTGACCCAAGCTCCGGGCGTCCGGCAGAAGGTCGGCCACCAGGTCGCGGGCCGGCTCGAACTCGCCGGCCGCCCACAGTGCCCGAACTCGGGCCTGGCCCTCTCGCAGTGCATCCAACTGACGTGCCATCTCCGGACCGGCCGGCGGCTGCACCGGTGCCCGTAGCGCTCGGATGTCCAAGCAATCGGACACAGGAGGAAGCTGGTTCACCATGTCCACGGCCCGCAGCAATCGACGGCCGGGGTCCTCCGTCAACACGGCGAGAGTCGCTTCCATGTCGCGGGCCCGCTGGCTCAGACATTCGGTGCGAAGGTCGAAGAGCTCCGCGGACTGACTCCCGTCTCGAGCAGACTTGCACCAGGATTCCGCGCTCTCCCTCCAGTCCGCCGAGTAGGCGTCGAGAGCGCCGCGCACGGTCTTCCAAACGCCAGCGGCAAACGGACGTTCCGTCGCGAGGAGTGTCTGCTCCAGACCTTGGCTGCGCGAAGCGTTCCAAACCTCCTGGATCGGATCCCCAGCCGATGCGCACGCCCGATCACCCTGCCGCCAGAGCCAGAGTCCGGTCAGCGCCACAAATGCGAGGACAAACGTGCCGACCTGGCGGGCTACGTTGCGGCGGCGATCGCGTAGGCGGCGAAGGTCTCGAACCAGAGCCTTCATCGACCTGGGTCGTCGTTCTGGATCGGTACGCAAGCCACTGCGTACCCATCGCCGCAACCTCGCCGGCACGGCCTTGCCGGGAAGAGCCGAGGCGACGTGGCCGTCCGCGGGATCTCCGGTGGGATCGTCCTCCTTCGGCAGCTGCCCGTAGAGGGCGTAGAAGAGCGACAGGCAATAGCTATAGACGTCTGCAGCGGGGCCAACACGCTGACCGGCCTTTTGCTCCGGAGCCATGAACGCCGGGGTCCCTGCAGCCCGGCCGGACATCGTCGACTCCGCGCCGAGCGGGCCTCCGCGCACCAGGGCTGCCGGATCCACCACGCTGCCTTCGGAGGTTTCGGCATCGCGCGCGATGCCGAAATCCAACACCACGCCGCGTCCGTCCCCCGTGACCATCATGTTGCCGGGCTTCAGGTCTCGATGGACCAGTCCTTGCGCGTGGGCCGCTGCCACCCCTTCCCCTACGTCGACGAAGACGTCCAGAACTTCACGCCAGGTCCGCTGACTCGCGCGCAGCCAGCTGTCCACGGTCATACCGTCCACCAGCTCGGTGGCGATGAAAAGACCGTGTTCGGCGATGCCGACGTCGAAAACGGTCACCACATTGGGGTGACGCAGTCTGGCGAGCGCTCTCCCCTCCTGGCGCAATCTGGAGGCGAGCGTCGGGTCGTCTGCCCCGAAATGCAGGACCTTGATCGCGAGCCGGCGATCGAGCTCGGGGTCATAGGCAGCGTAGACCTGACCCATCCCGCCTTCGCCCAGCTTGTGCAAGACGAAGTAGCGGCCCAATGCGGTGCCCTGCGCCAGCACCTGGGAGCCGGCCGTCGAACCGGTGCGCATCGAAGTCGACCCGAGGGTCTCGGTGTGGCCGTCTGGTCCCGGTATCTTGTGGTTCTCCCTGACCGTTCAGGTCAGAGTAGCATCGAAGACACTCAGGCTTCGGCCCCGCGAAACAGACAGCACCGGCGGGGATCCTTGCCCCCGCCGGTGCTCCACGCGTCCCGAGAATCGGAAGGCGACTCTGTTCAGGGAGCCGTGAGACGCGAGATCGGCAAGTTCGATCGCTGCCAGATCGTGCCCGCGGCATCGATCGAGGTCGAGACCAAGCCCGACATCGACGAGCCCGAGGCGATCCTCAGATTGAGGGAGCCGGCCGGCGTGGACGTCGGCGGCGTGCTGCCACCGCACGACGGGCAGAGATCGGGACTCGTGAAACGAGACAGGCTGAGCGTCGCGTTCGAGGAGCTCGCTCCGACTCCCTGCACCCAGGTCGGCTGCCCGCCGGCGTAGATCATCGCTGTGACTACGAGAGTGCCGCCGCCGTCGGAGACGTCCAGACCCCATCCAGATTCCGAGGGTGGGTACCAGGAACCGGTACGGCCTGCCGCACCGTGCAGGAAACGATAGGGCTCGCTACCGCTCTGACCGTTCAGCGTCCAGGAGAAGGTCCCCTGGCTCGTCGAGCTGAAGTCGAGACCGACCTCACCGACGATCGTGGACGAAACCGCACCCGCCCCATTCATGGTCACCTTGTAGAGGGTGCTCGACCAGTTGCTACCGCTCATCGGGGCGGTACCCGACATGTACCAGATCGGCGAACCGTTCGACTTATAAGTGAACCAGACGAGGAGATAGTCGTCGAAGGAATTGCTGGTGAAACTGATGCCGTTGCCCGAACGTGCCGGGTTGTACCAGAGCCCCTCCAGCGGAGCCGCGATGGCGTCGGCCTCGATCTCCAGATCACGCTCGGTCAGCACCCCGAGCTCACGGCCTTGGGCATCGTCGAGGGCGGTGAGCCGGATCGTCTCCGTGCCGGCCTGCGAGAACGTCCGACTCAGGGAGGTGGAATTCTCCGCCGCCTGATTGCTCTTGGGCTTGGCGATCACAGGATTGCCGTTCCATGATCCCGGGCCGATGCTCAAGCGGACGGACTCACTGTAGGGATAGCAGGGACGCATCTTGGCGGTGTAGGTGGCCGTTTCGCCGACCGTGACGGAATCTGGACCGGCCAACACCGGGGAGAGTGCGGTGGAACCGCCGTCTCCGAGCAGGTCCCAGAAGCCGAGGTGAAAGCGGCCGCCTTCCCTCGTCCAGTCCTTGTCCGGCAGCAGGGCTCCACCGATCTCGAAGCGCCAGTCGTACCCGGCTTCGGCATCGGCGACCAAGGCCTCGACAGTCTCGTTGTCGCCATCACCGTCTGCGTCACCACAGGCATTGCCGTAGTAACCCCAGACTTCGGCTCCAGCGAAACCGCCGACGCCGGCTTCGGCGAAGGCCAGGCTGTCGTCCCACAGTTCGGCCCTCAACGCCACGCGAGCTTTGGCCCGGGCGTTGATCTTCGCTTCGAGGGACGCCGAGACACTTTGGGTATCGAAGTGGTCTTGGAAGTCCTCCTCGCCACAGCAGTCGTCGGTATTGCAGGTGTAGTCGAAGCTGCCAGCGGCCCCGAAGTCTGCGCCGAGATCGACGCTCGCCGTCGCCTCGGCATCGAGGCCGAGCCCGACGTAGGTCGGCAACGAGAAATCGATCCAGACGGGAATGAAGCCAACCCAGAAGCTGATACGTCCGAGAGACGGATTCATCACCTGCCATTCCTTTTCCCACTCGTAACCCAAGGTGGCGCTCGCCGAGATGCTGGCATCTCCAGCCAGCGACACGTCGCCCGTGGCTTGGACGTTCTTGAACTGGAACTTGTAGGGAATGCAGGCGGCCTTCTTTACTCGGTACCGCAGCGTCGCGGTGCCTTGGGTCTGGAACGGCAACTGCACGTTGTAGCTGCCCGTGAACCCACCGCCGAGATTGAAGCTATCGCTGATCGAATTCTCGACCAAGCTCCAGGTCTTGGTCTTCTTCTTGTCGTTCCAGCCGAAGCAGCCTTTTTCGAACGCCTTGTCGGCGTGCTCACCATCGAGGCCGTAGAGGGCCTTTTGGTGCTCGGCTTCCTGCAGATTCTGCAGGTCGACGATGATGATGCCACCGTTGCCGCCGCCGGGCGGCGGACTCGGTGAGCAGGAGTTCTTATCCGCCGACTCGTCCGGACTCTCGCGTCGCGTAGCCGGCTTCGCCAGCGGATCTTCGAACCCGTCCAAAGAGGAGTCCACATCCTTCGAGCCGGTGAACTGTGGACCGAAGTCCCCGCGTAGCTCTTCTTTCTGCTTGTCGGACAAAGGCAGGTCCTTGATCGATCCCGGGGTGACGAAGAGCAGGTCACTCACCACACCGCGACGAGGGTCACTGGCGTCGGAAATCTCTGCCCGTAGCCAACCGTCGCCTTTCTCCACGATGGTCCAAACGGCATCTTCCTCCTTCACCAAGGGGGTGTCTCCTTCGTCGGGTTGAGCGAGTGCAGGACTTGAAAGAAGCAAAGCAACGAGCACGAGAAGCCAGACAGCAGTCCAGCGACAAGGGTGGTTCGGGGTCGACATGACGGGGTTCTCCTTCGACGGATGGTTGAGAGAATCCTCCGTGGGAGGCACGAAGGACGATGGATGAACCTCCTCAATGGCAAGCGTCGTGCCACGTCCTCGAGCCTCGAGAAGTCGTTGCAAATCAACGCAATCTCCTCGAGCGTGGGATCACAAGGGGGAGTTTCGCCCGGAAGTGGGCGGCCCGTTGCACGCTTCCGGGCCGCCGGTGCCGACCGGGCCCGGCAAGCCGGAGTTTTGACGCGAGCTTGACCTCCCGACGTTGACCTCGAGGAAGGCCTTCTCTAAGCTGTTGTCATGCGGAGAGCTGCCCTCTATCTCCTGACCCTGAGCCTCCTCGCCTTCGGTTGCGAGGTGGGAGCGCTGTGCTCCATGGCCCAGGCTACGGAAGCCTCCTGTTGCTGCCCACTGATGGAAGCGACGGAGCGGACGGGTGGCGGCGACGTACCGCCCTGCATGGAGGGGTCCTCCGACATACCGGCACCGGCTGACTCCGAGGCGACCTTGGACGGCAGCTCCCAGGCATCCATGCTGAGCCACGCGATGGACCTCTCCGCACCGCAGGATGTTTGTCGGACGTTCCATCCTCCTGCCGAGAACGATCCAGCCGCCGGTCACGGACCTGCGATCTACCTCCTCGCCTGCAGCTGGCTGAATTGATCGACCTCCACGGGTGAAGTGCATCCGCGCGATGAGCCTCGCTGGCTCCGCGTGGACCTGAAACCAACTGCCCCGGGAGTCGAATCTTGCTTTCTCGAAACCTGTCTTGCGACAGGCCGAGCGCCGGCCTTCGGCCGGGCTCGCGCCTGATCCTTGCGATCGCCACGGTGACACTGATCGCCGTGGCCGAGCCGATCGTCGCTCACGCCACCGAAACAGCTACAAGTGCATCGAGCCCTGCCTGGCGGATCGTCGGCGCGGTGGACGATCCACCACTGCGCGACGTCCTGGAGCAAGTGCTGCAACGGAACCCCGAGCTCCAGGCCATGCGCTCACGGATCGAGGCTTGGCGCAGTCGACCCGATCAGGTCGGATCCCTGCCCGATCCGATGCTGCACTCGACCGTGTTCGCGCTGCCGCCGGAAACCCGTGTCGGCCCGCAACGCCTCCAGCTCGGCCTCTCGCAGCGAATACCCTCCAAGGTCCGGCGACAGCTGCGCCGTGACGAAGCCTCGCTGACGGTCCGGGCTGCCGAGGCGAACATGCAGGCCACGGAGCTCCGCCTCGTCACCCAGGCGCGCGAGCTTTGGCTGGAGCTCGCCTTCTTCGACACGCTGCACGACATCCTGCGTGACGAGCGTGGCCACCTGGAGCGCCACGAGGAGGCAGCGCGAGCTCGCTATGCAGCCGGCACCGGCTTGGCCCAAGGACCGATCAAGATCCAGGCCCAGCTGACCCGCATCGATACCGAGATCTTGGACATCGATGCGCGGCGTCAAGGCTTGCGAGCGCGGTTGGACGCCGTGCGCGATTGGCCGTCGGATCCCGAAGCGATGCCGGACGCAGGCAAGAGATTCTCCCTCTCCAGCGTCGATGCGACTCTTACCGACCTGGATCTTGAACGCCTTCGATCCACGGCCCTCATCCGCATCGCGTTGCATACGAGGCCCGAGATGGAAGCCGCGAACGCGCGGCGCGACCAGGCCCAGCTCGGCCAGGAGCTGGCCGAATCCAACAGGCGACCCGAGTTCAACTTCGGCCTGTCCTGGACCCTGGTGGAGGGTCGACAGGACGATGTCGGGCGTAGCCAGCCACCCGAAGACGACGGGCGCGACGTGCTGGCATTCACTGGTGGGATGACCCTGCCGCTGTGGCGGACGGCACGCCGGGCCGAGCTCACCGAGGCCCTCGCCCGAATCGATGCCGCCGGCGCCGACGCTCGGAGGGAAGCGGCGGAGATTCGGCGTCAGACGTCCGATCTGGCCCATCGACTGCCGTTCGAAATCCGCCAGTTGGAACTCTTGCGCGACGTACTCGAGCGCCAAGCCGAGGAGGCCGTCACCTCGGTGGTCAGCGCCTACTCCACCGGCCAGACCGGTGCTCTCGATCTCCTCGACGCCGAGCATCGTCTCTTCGAAGTGCGGCGGGACGTAGCCAGGGCCCGAGCCGACGTGGCGATAGCCCTGGCTCGACTCGAGGGTGCTCTCGCGACGCCTCTGGCGGAGCTCCGCCTCGAAAACGCAGCTCATGAACGTTCCTCCGCAACACAGCCAGCCTCCGACACCCTCGGCTCGGCCGAGGTCAAGACCGGGTGGTGACGCCATGAATAGCTCAGATCATTCCGACACCTACGACTACGACGCACCCTCGAGGTCTCGCTGGACCACGCCTACAGTCGCGCTGATCGTCTTCCTGCTCGCGGCCCTCGTCTTTCTGGATCCCTTCGGCTGGCACCACGTCGATGAGCGGCTGCGTGGCCAGCCCTACTTGGCGGGCGTCACGGCCACCGCCCGCGTGACCCCGGACGAGACGCTCTATACCTGCCCCATGCACCCCGAGATCATCGAGGACGAGCCGGGATCCTGTCCCATCTGCGGCATGGATCTGGTGGCGATGGACGACCATGCCGTTGCCGACCATGCCGACCATGCCGACCACGCGTTGCACCAGCACACCGAGCAGGATCCAGGGGAAGACGAGGATCCGCTGTACACCTGTCCCATGCATCCCGAGATCCTCCAGCAGGAGCCGGGCTCGTGCCCCATCTGTGGCATGGACCTGGTGCCCGCGGATCACAGGGATGGGGATCTTCCCGAAGGTCCGGCAGTAAGCATCGATCCACAGGTCGTCCAGAACATGAACGTGCGCATCGAGCCCGTCCGGCGGCGCGCTATTCGACGCGATCTCCACGCGGTGGGCTACCTGGAAGTCGACCCGAAGCGCCGTGTCACCGTGACCACCAAGACCAGCGGCTGGGTGGAGAGGGTCTACGTTCACTATGTGGGCGAGCCCGTACGCACGGGCCAACCGCTGTTCGAGGTCTACGCTCCTGATCTGGTACAGACGCAGAGGGAGCTGCTCTCCGCGCAGCGCTACGCCGAGAGTCTGGCAGGAGCGCCGGAGGACACTCGGCGCCGGGCTCGGGAGCTCGTACAAGCCACCCGCACCCGGCTCGAGTATTGGGACGTGCCGAACGACGCAGTGGAGAACCTACTGGCAACCGGGGAGGTGGTTCGCACGGTGACGGTGCGCTCCCCGGCGAACGGACTCGTGACCCGGCGCCTCGACGGCCTGGAGGGCATGGCGGTCAAGCCCGGGCTCGACATCTTCGAGATCGCCGACCTGTCGTCTCTATGGCTGACCGTGGAGCTCTACGAGGATCAGGTGGCCTGGATCGACGTCGGCTCGCGCGCCCAGATCGAGCTCTCGTATTTTCCCGGCGAGGAGTTCTCGGGCACGGTTCGGTTCATCGAGCCCGAGCTGCGGGCCGAGACCCGCACGCTGGGTATTCGTATCGAGGTCCCCAACCCCCAGGACGGGCAGGGTGGCCGGCTGCGCGCCGGCATGTACGCCGAGGTCCAGCTCCACCCACCCGCCGTGGAGAACGCACTCACCGTGCCGTCCCAGGCCGTCTTGCGAACCGGCGAACGGAATCTGGTGGTGACGGCGCTGGGTGACGGAAGGTTCCAGCCGCGCGAGGTACTCCTCGGCCACGAGGGCGATGGCTTCGTGCAGATCGTCTCCGGGGTGGGGGAAGACGACCGGGTTGTGACGTCGGCGCAATTCCTCATCGATTCCGAGTCGAATCTGCGGGCCGCCATCGAACAGCTACGAGCGGGACACGTCCACTGATGCTCTCCCGCCTCATCGAAGCCTCGCTCCGCCACCGCGGCACCACACTGCTGGCCCTGGCAGCGGTGATGGCCGGTGGGTGGTGGGCGGCTCTCCACACCCGCGTGGACGCCATCCCGGATCTCAGTGACACCCAGGTCATCGTCTACACCGAGGTGCCCGGGCAAGGTCCACGGGTAGTAGAGGACCAGGTCACCTACCCCATCACCACGAAGATGCTCTCGGTGCCCGGCGCCGAGGCGGTGCGCGGCTACTCCTACTTCGGCGTCTCCTTCGTCTACGTGATCTTCGAAGAGGGTACGGACCTCTACTGGGCGCGCTCCCGCGTCCTCGAGTACCTCTCCACGCTGCAGAGTCTGCTGCCGCGCGGCGTCTCGCCCCAACTCGGACCGGATGCAACGGGCGTCGGCTGGGCCTACATGTACGCGCTCAACTCCGATCGGCACTCATTGGACGAGCTGCGATCGATTCAGGATTGGTATCTACGATACGGGCTCACCTCGATCGACGGCGTCGCAGAGGTGTCGACCTTCGGCGGTTTCGTGCGTCAGTTCCAGGTCGAGGTCGATCCCCTGAAGATGCGCGCCTACGGCGTTTCGTTGGCGCGGGTCAAGGACGCCATCCGCCGTTCCAACAACGATGTCGGCGGACGTTTGTTGGAAATGGGGGAACGCGAGGTCATGGTCCGTGGCCGCGGCTACGCCTCCGGGGTCTCCGACCTGGAACAAATCGCATTGGGCGTGGGTGAGCGGGGCACACCGATCCTTCTGCGCGACGTGGCCCACATCACCGTGGGTCCCGAGCTTCGCCGCGGTGTAGCCGAATGGAACGGAGAGGGCGAGACGGTGGGCGGCATCGTCGTCGTGCGCGACGGCGCCGACGTACGTCAGACATTGGAACGCGTCGAGTCGAGGTTGGCAGAGCTGAGAGCAGGCCTACCGGAGGGCGTCACTCTCGAGAAGGGGTACGACCGGCGGGAACTGATCGAGGGTTCGCTGGAGACGCTGACCCGCACTCTGGTCGAGGAGTCGATCATCGTCGCGGCCGTCTGCATGATCTTCCTATTTCACGTGCGCTCCGCCTTCGTGGCGATTCTGTCCATCCCGGTGTCGATCCTGGCGTCGTTCCTCATCCTCCACGTCCAGGGACTGTTCGGGTCCGAGGTTGGCGCCAACATCATGAGCCTCGGTGGTATCGCGATCTCCATCGGCGTCTTGGTGGACGCCGCGGTGGTCATGGTGGAAAACGCCCACAAACACCATGAAAGGTGGCGCGGGCGGAGATCGCAATTCGAGATCATCCTTCGCTCCGCCCAAGAAGTGGGCCCGACTCTCTTCTTCACCCTGCTGGTGATCACCGTCTCGTTTCTACCGATCTTCACGCTGGAAGCTCAGGAGGGCAAGCTGTTTCGCCCTCTCGCCTTCACCAAGACCTGGGCCATGGCGGCCTCGTCCCTGGTGGCGGTGACGTTGATCCCGGTTCTGACGTACTACCTCGTCCGCGGCCGCATCCATGGCGAAGAGACGCATCCGGTCTCGCGGCTTCTCCGCGCGCTCTACCGGCCCCTGCTGCGTTTCTCCTTACGGCGCAGAGCGACCGTGCTGATCGTGGCAGGGCTCTTGATGCTGTCCTTGGTGATCCCCCTGTCCGACCTCGGCAGCGAGTTCATGCCACCCCTGTGGGAGGGTGATCTCCTCTACATGCCGACGACCTTTCCAGGTGTCTCGATCACCAAGGCCAAGGAGCTCCTTCAGCAGACGGACAAGCTGATCGCCCAGTTTCCGGAGGTGGAGAGCGTCCTCGGAAAGATCGGCCGGGCCGACACGGCCACCGACCCTGCGCCGCTGTCGATGATCGAGACGACCATCCAGCTGAAGCCCCGCAGCGAGTGGCGCGAAGGCCTGACAAAGGAAGCGCTGATCCGAGAGCTCGATCGGGCGGTGAACTTTCCGGGTCTCACCAACTCGTGGACCATGCCCATCCGCACCCGCATCGACATGCTGTCGACCGGGATCCGAACCCCGGTCGGAATCAAGCTGGCAGGGCCGGACCTTGCGGTCCTCGAAATGCTGGCGGAGAAGGTGGAAGCAGCGGTCCGCGAGTTGCCGGGCACCGCGTCGGCCTACGCCGAGCGGGTTACCGGCGGCTTGTTTCTGGATATCGAGGTAGATCGCAGAGCCATCGCCCGCTACGGTCTCACGGTCGGTGACGTGCAAGACGTGGTGCAATCCGCGGTGGGCGGGATGAACGTCTCCTGGATCGTCGACGGTCGCGAACGCTATCCGATCAACGTTCGCTATCCAAGGGAGCTGCGCGACGATCTCGAGGCACTCGGCCAGGTGCTGGTGGACGCTCCGGGCGGCGTGGAGATCCCGTTGGGTCGACTTGCCGAGCTGAAGCTCGTCGACGGCCCGCCGATGATCAAGTCGGAGAACGCGGTTCCCAACGCCTGGATCTACGTCGACCTGCAGGATGCCGGCCCACGAGGTGTTGACCTGGGCTCCTGGGTCGCCGAGGCCCGGGAAGAGATCGGTCGAACGATCGATCTACCCGAGGGCTACTCCATCGCCTGGTCCGGCCAGTGGGAGTCCATGGAGCGGGTACGTAGATCCCTCAGCCTGGTGGTCCCCATCACCCTCGGCCTTATCGCGCTGATCCTGGCTTATGCCACGCGCTCCGCTGTCAAGACGGCGATGGTCTTTCTCACCGTTCCCATGTCGCTGGTGGGCGCCTTCTGGCTCGTACACCTCCTCGATTTCAACCTCTCGGTGGCGGTCTGGGTGGGGGTCATCGCCCTCGCCGGCCTGGATGCCGAGATGGGCGTCGTCATGCTGCTCTATCTAGACCTGGCGTTCGATCGCTGGCGACGGGACGGCCGCATGACGAGCCTCAATCACCTGGCGGAGGCGGTGGAGCACGGAGCGGTACAACGGATTCGCCCCAAGCTCATGACCGTGACCACCACGTTCTGCGCCCTGGTGCCCATTCTGTGGGCCACCGGAACCGGTGCCGACGTCATGCGTCGCATCGCGGCTCCCATGGTGGGTGGAGTCGTGACGTCGTTCGTCGGCGAGCTCGTCGTCTTCCCTGCCTTGTACTTCATCTGGCGTTCCCGGCAGATCCGCCGCGGGACACTCCCGCCCCTTTCACTCGTCGAAGCCGAGCCGAACGGCTCGGACCTCGCCTCCACATAGCCTGAGGAGAATTCTCCATGCCGCTCGAGATCCGTAACGTCTTGTTCGCCCTCTCCCTCGTTCTTCTGACTTCGCCGTCTTTCGCCATGGGGGACGAGTCCCTGACGATTCATCGCGCTCTAGATCACTATGAGGTCATTCGGACGAGTCTGGTGGACGACACCCTCGACCACACGGCCGAAGCCGCCGAGGCCATCGAGGAGATTCTCGCGGCACTGCACCGAGACCTCGACCTCGAGGCGGCAGCCGTGGCGTCGGAGTCTCGCGATCGAGCCCGAGACCTTCTCGCCCAGATGCACGGCGCCGCCACAGGTCTGACCCAGGCGACCGGCGACAAAGATCTCACCGCTACGCGCGACGCCTTCTATGAGCTGAGCAAGCCCATGGTCCAGTACCGCGAGCTGATGACCGGGGAGCGTCCGGTCGTCGCCTACTGCCCCATGGAGCGCAAGTCCTGGCTGCAGCAGGAGGATGCCATCGGCAACCCCTACGCCGGACAGTCGATGCCCAGCTGCGGGTCGGTGGTGTCGAACGGAGGTTGATGCGGCCTCTCAGCAGATCCTCTCAAGTGTTTGGGTCTCCGGGAAACCCGGGGCGATTCACCAAGGCGCCGCCGGCGGTGCGCGCCACGTTGCCACTAATCGTTGAGTTGCGCACGTCAAGGCGGGAGGGCGAAACGAATATGTTGACCCCAAATTGGTAGATGCCACCAGCCTCATTCAACGATTCGTTGTCGCTGACCGCGGAGTCGGTCAGCAGAACGCTGCCGAATAGGATGGCAATTCCGCCTCCGATTCCCGCCACATTGTCATGCACCCAGAGACTCGAAAGCTCGACGTCGCTTGTGTCGGAATAGATACCGCCGCCGAGGTCGTCAGGCGTGAACCCGCCGGTTATTTCCAGGTTCTCCATGCGGGAGTTGGAGTTCACGAATCTGAAGACACGGTTGTTTCCTTGGGCATCGACCGTCGCTCCGTTCGGAGCAGTGATGTCGACATCGAAATCGAAGATCTCCAGGTCACCGCCAAGCAGGCTTGGCGGTGTGGTTTCCGGAATCGAGAGCGTGTGCCGCCCCTCCGACAGAACGATCGTGTCTGCTTCGGGCGTCGTTTCCGCAGCGAGTAGCGCCTCCCGAAGCGTGCAGTCGCCTACTGTGCAACTTCCGTTGTCGTCGTCGTAGCGATCGATTACGAAGGTTGCCGAGTGGGCAGCCGTTGCGGTGAGTGCAGCGACTGCCACCAGGCAGTTTCGCATCCAGGTCGCCGGACTACGGAACGGTGCTGCTCCAGGCGTTCGTGTCACCGGATTCGAAGCCGTTCAAGAAGATGAGCGTGAGCGGGCAGAAAGCATCGAGCGGATCTGAGGGCTGCCATTCGCTGGGCTTGAGCTTGCCTCAGGGAAGGCCAGTCGGATTCTATCGAGCAGCCATTACCCGAGGGAAACCCTCCGGACCGCCGCTGCCATGAACAACACGATCAAGACAACAAGACCATGCGGCGACAGGGCCGGTACGGCAACAGGTGTCTCAGAAGGCAGCAGCTCGAAAGCACCAGCGTCGCACGTCGCCACGTCGTCACCGTCACCATCGACGGGTCTCACGAAGCCTCTTTGATCACTCGGTGGGCATGTGGCGCCAACGGGGACGACGTCCAACGCAGGGCTCGATGCCTGAAGCCGATGGGTGGGTGAAAAGCCACCGTTCAAGGCAAGCGGCTCCAATCCGAGATCGGATACGGGCACATCGTCGACTGTACTTGTCAGATAGATGCAACTCGCCTCTATTCCCGCGATGCAGGTGCCCTCAACAATCGAATAGAGCACCTCAACTCGGGGGTTGAAGAGAAAGCCGAACATAGTGCGGTCACCGGAACGATTCGTGTTGTTGGCAACGGTTGTGTACTCCATCACCAGGAAGCTCGCACCAAAAGCGGCCGTGGCCCCTCCGGCAGTGCGCGCCACGTTCCCACTGATGGTGGTATTCCGTACTTCGAGGTGTGCTTCTGCGATGTTAGTCACTCCGAACTGGTAGATGCCACCAGCATGGTTCAGTGATTCGTTGTCGGTGACCGCCGAGTTGGACAGCAGGACCGTTCCGATTTCAAAGGCGATTCCGCCCCCGATCCCGGCCTCGTTGTCATGTATCCAGAGATTCGAGAGTTCGACGTCGCTCGATACGACATAGACTCCGCCGCCGATGTCGTCGGGCGTGAACCCGCCAGTGATTTCCAGGTTCTCCAAGCGGGAGTTGGAGCTCACGAATCTGAAGACACGGTCGGTTCGTTGGGCGTCGACCGTCGCTCCCTCCGGTGCGGTGACGTCGACATCGAAGTCGACAATTTCCAGGTCACCACCGAAGAGGCTCGGCGGTGTGGTTTCTGGAATCGAAAGCGTGTGTTGCCCTGGAGGCAGCATGACCGTATCGATCTCAGGCGTCGCCTCTGCCGCGAGCAATGCCTCTCGGAGCGTGCAGTCGCCTACTGTGCAGCTTCCGTTGTCGTCGTCGTAGCGATCGACTACGAATGTGGCTGCGTGAGCAGCCGTTGCATACAGCACAACGACTGCTACCAGGCAAGTTTGCATCCAGTCCGCCAGGTTACGGAACGGTACTGCTCCAGGCGCCAGTGTTTCCTGATTCGAAGCCATCCGAGAAGATGTGTGTGAGCGGGCAGAAAGAATCGAGCGGATCTGAGGGCTGCCATTCACTGGGGTTGACATAGCCTAGGAGTTCCTCGCCGTCAGTGCAGCCATCGTTGTCGGAATCTGCGTCGGTTGGTCCCGTTCCAAGGATCGACTCCCACGCATCGATTATCCCATCTCCGTCGGAGTCTACGTTTGGCAGTACCCAGCCGAGCCACTCTCCGAATGGCGCGCCACCGAATGTCGTCGCCGTAGCGTCGTATCTTGCGGGTGCCGTCCAGACCCAGTCATTCCATACTGTTTCAGACCTCAAAGCTGCACCAAATCTGGTGCAGCCGACGCTCCGAGTGACCACTAGCGACTCCAAAGCTGGAGCGGGAGGACCGCAAGCTGATGCGAGCCGACGAGATCCGGAAAGACGTCGGCGTCTTCGCTAAGGCGGAGCTCGACCGCCGACCGAGACGTTCGTGGGCTTTGCCGACAAGTGTCGCGGAGAGCACGAAGTCGCGGACAGTCGATGCCCACCTGCGGAGCAGTAGTGTCGAACGGAGGCTGATGCAGCCGCTGCTTGCGCGCCTCGCCGTCTGTATCTATACTCCGCGGTCACATGCCGAATTTCTACCCGTCCTCGCACCGGACCCACGTCCGCTCCGTCAGCCGGCAGCTGCCCAGCGCCGAGACGGTCGGCGTCCGCTCTGCGCAAGCTCGGGTAGCTTCCCTGGTCGTTCTAGTCATCGTATGCATCATCGTCCTTCTGCGAGAAGGAGGGGGCTGAGCGAGGCACACGAAATAGACGCCACGAAGAAGCCCCCGGAAACACTCCGGGGGCTTTTTCTTTTTGACGACGGAACATTCGTCGTTCCGAGCAAGCTGCGGACCCGAGTCATGGCGTGCACGGGAGAGGTGTGCGCAGAAAAATATTTCTCTTACACGAGATCTCGGAAAGTGGAAAATATTTCGAGAAAACTGTTGACATCCCAAAATACGTTCCCGATAATCCCCGGCCATCATGAATCGCCCGCACCCACCCGCCACCCAGGATCCGCTGTCTCGCATGGCGCAGACCTCGCCTGAGCCGGCGTTTCGCCCGGTCTCTGGCTCGAGCCCGTCCCGCGTGCTGATCCTCTCCACCGACGAGATCCGGTGGCGGGTCGACCTGTCGGTCGTCGTCCTGATCGTTCTGGTACTACTGGTCATTTTGAGCCAAACGACCGGGGGTTAGCGCACACCACATCGATAGTTCGCAACCCCCGGGAAACCGGGGGTTTTTTATTGCCCTACCGATTCCTACCCGACACTTCGACCTCCCGAAACGAGATTCGAATCATGAGATCCGATCGCATCAAGAAAGGGTTTGATCGAGCTCCCCATCGAGCCCTCCTCAAAGCTACGGGCGTGCGCGACGGCGACATGAGGAAGCCCTTCATCGCCATCTGCAACAGCCATGTCGACATCATTCCGGGCCACTCCCACCTTCAGAGTGTCGGCGCCAAGGTCAAAGCCGCAGTCCGCGAGGCCGGAGGGGTTCCCTTCGAATTCCACACCTTGGGCGTCGACGACGGTATCGCCATGGGCCATCTCGGAATGAGGTACTCCCTGCCCAGTCGCGAGCTGATCGCCGACGGCGTCGAGACCATGGTGGCGGCTCACGCTTTCGACGGCATGATCTGCATTCCCAACTGCGACAAGATCGTCCCGGGCATGTTGATGGCCGCCGTGCGACTCGATGTGCCGACGCTGTTCGTCACCGGTGGACCCATGGCCGCAGGGCGGACGCCGGACGGTCGAAAGGTCGACCTGGTGAGTGTGTTCGAGGGCGTCGGAGCGTTCCGCGCGGGTCGCATCGATGCCGAAGAGCTGCAGGTGCTCGAGGACCATGGCTGTCCCAGCTGCGGATCTTGTGCCGGTCTGTTCACCGCCAACAGCATGAACTGCTTGCTCGAGGCGCTGGGGCTGGCCTTGCCCTGGAACGGCACGGCCCTGGCCGAGAGTCCCGAAAGGGACGCCCTGTACCGCGCAGCCGGGCACAGGATCCTCGACCTGGTCTCGAGCGACCTCACGGCCCGCCGGATCGTCACCGTGGAGGCGATGGACGATGCCTTCGCCCTCGATCTTGCGTTGGGTGGCAGCACGAACACGATTCTCCACTTGCTCGCGGCGGCTCGCGAGGCCGAGATCGACTACTCCCTCGAGCGGCTCGATGCGCTGGCACGAAGGGTTCCGCTACTCGCCAAGCTGAGCCCTTCAGGTCCATGGCACATGGAGGATCTCCACCGTGCCGGCGGCGTACCTGCAGTGCTCGACGAGCTCAGAACCCTGGACTTGCTGCACCTGGACCGGCCGACGGTCGCGGGCCAGAGCCTGCGTGATTCCTTGGAGGGTCATCGGGTGCGCGATCCCGAGGTGATCCGTCCTCACGACACTCCACACTCCGCGACCGGCGGTCTGGCGGTCCTCTTCGGCTCCCTGGCGCCGGAGGGCGCGGTGATCAAGACCGCCGGCGTCGGAGGACTCCGCCGTCTCGAAGGCCCGGCCAGGGTATTCGAGGGAGAGACCGATGCGTCGAAGGCGATCCTCTCCCGCGACATCCAGCCAGGCGAGGTCGTGATCCTGCGCTACGAGGGTCCGCGGGGCGGTCCGGGAATGCCCGAGATGCTGGCACCCACGGCTCAGCTCCAGGGCGTCGGCCTGGGAGAGCAGGTGGCCCTCGTGACCGACGGCCGCTTCTCCGGAGCCAGTCGTGGTCTCAGCGTCGGCCACGTCAGCCCCGAGGCCGCCGCAGGTGGCCCCATCGGCCTGGTCCGCGACGGCGACACCGTATCCATCGACGTCGACCAGCGACGAATCGACCTCCTCGTTTCGGCCGAAGAGCTCGATCGTCGCCGAGCCGCCACTCCTGCCTTCTCTCCGCGCACCACCAGCCCTTGGCTTCGCCGCTACGCCCGCTTCGCCACCAGCGCCGCCACCGGTGCGGTTCTGGCGGACGTCTGACCATCCTCCCCCACAAAAAGGACACACCATGAATCATGGTTCCTGGATCTACGACAACGGCGAGGTCATCCCCTGGGAGCACGCCGCGGTCCACCCCTCAGCCCACGCCCTGCACTACGGCTCGTCGGTCTTCGAGGGCATCCGGGCCTACGAACGCTCCGAAGGTGCGGCGATCTTTCGCCTCGAAGATCATCTACGCCGCCTCCACGACTCGGCACGGCTGATGCACATGGATCTGTCCGAGTATCCGGCGGACCGACTGCACGCGGCCTGTTGCGAGCTCGTACGACGCAACGAACACGGCTCCTGCTACCTCCGCCCGATCGCCTTTCGCGATGGTGGATCTTTGGGAGTCGACGGCCGTCGGAACCCTGTCCGAATCATCGTCTTGGGCCTGGCCTGGGGAAGTTACTTGGGCGATGGCGCCCTGGAACGAGGAATCGACGCCCGGGTGAGCTCTTGGCGCCGATTTCCTTCGGCCACCATGGCGCCCATGGCGAAGATCGGCGGGCAGTACGTCAACAACCAGCTGGCGGTCGCGGAAGTGCACGACGATGGTTTCGACGAAGCCATCCTCCTCGATCCCTGGGGCAGGCTGAGCGAGGGCAGCGGCGAGAACCTGTTCCTCGTACGCGACGGCGTCCTCTGGACGCCCACCGCCGCGAGCTCGATCCTCGCCGGCATCACGCGCGACAGCGTCATCCGTATCGCCCGCGACCTGGATCTCGAGGTCCGAGAAGCCGACCTCGTGCGCGATCACCTCTACGTGGCCGACGAGATCTTCCTCACCGGCACGGCCGCCGAGATCACACCCGTGCGCTCCGTGGACCGCCATCCCGTCGGCGACGGCGCCCGCGGACCGATAACGGCTCGACTGCAGGAAGAGTTCTTTCGCCTCGTACGTGGCGAGACCGCAGATCGCTATGGCTGGTTGACGCCGACCGCACCGTCGGCGACTTCACCCTCGGTTCGGAGAGACGACAGCTCTCCGGAACCCACGTCCCGTGAGACCGTCCGCTCCTTGGCCGGCGCGGCGTAACCCCCAGGAGGTCCCATGTCCAGACAAGCACGACGCAGCGGCGCCGACATCGTTTGGGAAGGCCTGTCCCGCCACGGAGTGGATCGGGTCTTCGGCTATCCAGGCGGCGCCATCCTTCCCACCTACGATGCGCTCGATCGACACCCCGGAATTCACCACGTCCTGTGTCGGCACGAACAGGGCGCCACCCACATGGCCGACGGCTACGCCCGAGCCTCGGGCCGACCCGGCGTGGTTCTGGCGACCAGCGGCCCGGGAGCCACCAATCTCGTGACCGGACTCGGAACCGCGATGATGGATTCCTCCCCGGTGGTGTGCATCACCGGTCAGGTTCCCACGACCGCGATGGGCGGTGACGCGTTCCAGGAGTGCGACACCACCGGAGTGGCGGCGCCCGTTACGAAACATGCCTATCTCGTCCGCGAGGTCGACGACCTTCCCCTGGTCCTCGACGAGGCCCTCACCCTTGCCGTGTCCGGCCGACCTGGACCGGTCCTGGTGGACATACCCAAGGACGTCCAGAACGCGTGCACCGAGGCACCATGGCCCGATACGCCCGTGCGGCTCCCGGGAAGTCCCCAGGCCGAGCTCGACCCGGACACCCTGAAAGCCGCCTTGGATCTGATCGAGTCGGCGCGGCGTCCGGTGATTCTGGCGGGTCATGGCATCTTGCTTTCCGGCGCATCGGACGAGTTGCTCGCCTTCGCCGAACGTAGGTCCATTCCGGTGGCTCTGACCCTGTTGGGCAAGGGCTGTCTGCCCGAAGCCCATCCTCTGTGCCTCGGCATGATGGGCATGCACGGCACCGCACCCGCCAACCGCGCCATCCAAGAGGCGGACCTGCTCCTCGCCTTCGGCATGCGTTTCGACGATCGGGTGACGGGCAATCTGGCCACCTACGCGCCATCGGCGCGCAAGCTACACATCGACATCGATGCCGCCGAGATCGGTAAAAACGTGGCGGTCGACGTCGGCATCGTCGGCGACCTCCGGCCCGTTCTCTCGTCGCTGCTCGAACACCTTGCGCCCCTAAACGACGCGGCAGCCGACGCCGCCGGCGAATGGCGCGACGAGATCGCATCCTGGACTCGAGACGCGGACGAGCGCGACGTCCTGCGTCGGCCCCAGATCGACGACTCTCTGCTCGCCGCCGAGGTCATCGACGCGCTGTTCCGGCATACGGGCGGCGACGTGATCAACGTCACCGACGTCGGCCAGCATCAGATGTGGGAGGCCCAGTACTACCCGCACAGCCGGCCCGGCACGTTGGTCACGTCCGGCGGCATGGGCACCATGGGCTTTGCCTTGCCGGCGGCGCTCGGCGTCAAGATGGCCCGTCCCGACGAAGAGGTTTGGGCCATCGCCGGTGACGGTGGATTTCAGATGACCCAGGCCGAGCTGGCGACCGCGGTGCAAGAAGGCATCGAGCTGAAAGTGACGGTGATCAACAACGGCTATCTCGGCATGGTCCGCCAGTGGCAAGAGTTCTTCTACGACCGCCGGTACCTGGCCACACCGGTTCTGAGTCCCGACTTCTGCCGTCTGGCCGAGGCGTACGGCATCCCCGCGCTGCGCGTCTCGCGGCGCGAAGACCTCGGGCCGGCGATCGATCGGCTACGCGCCCATCGCGGCGGCCCGATCCTGGCCGAGTTCGTCGTCGAACAGCACGATGCGGTCTACCCCATGGTTCCCGCTGGCGCCGATCTGGACGCCATGATCCGCCGTCCCCATCCCGACCCCCGTCCCAATCCCGAACCCGTGCGGGTCTGAGGCCACGCCATGCCAGAAATCCCCGAGCCCCGCAGCACGTCGCAACCGCTGGTCATCAGCGCCCTCGCCGAAGATCGGCCCGACTTGCTTCCTCAGACCGTCGCCCTGTTGCGACGCCGGTCCTTTCAGGTCCGCAGTCTCAGCATCGGGCCCACGGACACACCCCACGTGGCGCGGGTCACCGTCACTCTCGACGGGCCGCAGCGCGAGGCCAAGAGGTTGGTCCGCGAGCTCGGCCGGCTGCTCTACGTGCTCTCGGCCGACGACCTGAGCGACGTTCCCCGCGTCGGCCGGCAGCTGGCCCTGGTCAAGGTCACGGCCGACGCCGCGATGCGGCCTCAGGTGGCCCAGGTCTGCGAGGTCTTCCGCGCCCGCATCGTCGACGTGGCGGCCGACACCGTCATCGTCGAAGCCACCGGCAACGTCGACAAGATCGACGGTCTTCTAGCCGTGCTACGTCCCTTCGGCATCGTCGAGATGGTGCGCTCGGAGCCCGTGGCGCTGGCTCGATCCGGACGTCACCTGGCCTATTCGTCACCACCGTCCACTTGGCTGGAAGACCGCCTGCGCACCGATTCGAAGCAAGCCCACTGAGGCCGGAATCCCGGCCGCCGAACCCTTCAACGCACCCACTGCACCACGTGACCAGATCGGCGCATAGCGCCACAAGGAGACCCCATGACTACCCCCACTCCCCACTCACCGGATCAGCCAACGGCTCGTCTGTTCTACGAAGACGATGCCGATCCGAGCCACCTGTCCGGCACCACGGTCGCCATCATCGGCTATGGCAGCCAGGGTCATGCCCACGCTCTCAACCTGAAAGACAGTGGCATCGACGTGGTCGTCGGTCTACGTCCGGACAGTGCCGGCTGGCAGCAGGCCGCCGACGCCGGACTGCGCGTCGCCTCGGTGGCCGAGGCGGCTGCTTCGGCACGTCTGATCTCGTTGCTGGTTCCTGACACGTCTCAAGCTGCGGTGTTTCGCGACAGCATCGCGCCACACCTCGAGCCCGGCGACACGCTGCTGTTCGCCCACGGGTTCAACGTTCGATACGAGCTCCTGGAGCTGCCGACCGACATCGACGTCGTCATGGTGGCCCCAAAGTCGCCCGGCCACCGGGTGCGCGAGCTCTACCAACAGGGTGCGGGCGCGCCGGCTCTGATCGCCGTCGAGCAAGACGCTACGGGCTGCGCTCATGCCACGGCCCTGGCCTACGCCCACGGCATCGGAGCAACCCGAGCCGGTGTGCTGGAAACGACCTTCGCGGAGGAGACGGAAACGGACCTCTTCGGTGAGCAGGCCGTGCTGTGCGGCGGCGTCACCGGCCTCGTGCGGTCAGCCTTCGAGGTACTGGTATCCGCGGGCTACCAGCCCGAGGTGGCATATTTCGAGTGTCTCCACGAGCTGAAGCTGATCGTCGACCTGATGTACCGCGGCGGCCTGGGCGAGATGTGGCACAGCGTGTCGGATACCGCCGAACACGGCGGCTACGAGGGCGGGGCACGCCTGGTGGACGACGAAACCCGGCGGAAGATGACCGAGATGCTGACGGACATCCGCGACGGATCCTACGCCCGGCGCTGGATCGCGGAGGACGATCGTGGCCGGCCCGATTTCGAACGCCGGCGCGCTGCCGAGCAGCAGCATCCCATCGAGCAGGTCGGTGCCCGTCTACGCCAGAGAATCGCCTTCCTCGACGGAGCCCGCCCCGCTCGACCTGTCACGGCCGACGTCTGAGACCGACCCCGTCACTTCTTCGAAACCGTCACCTCTTCGAAACCGTCACTTCTTTGAGATAAGGAGCTCCATCATGGACCCGGGAATTCTCCTACTGCCCAAGGTCTGATAGCGGCCGCGGCGCGGATCGCGCCGTGGCTCGACATCACACCCGTGTTGTCGTCGCCCGCACTCGACCGCGCCGCCGGCCTGCGCTGCCGGCTCAAAGCCGAACATCGTCAGGTCACCGGCGCGTTCAAAGTCCGAGGGGCTCTCGCGGCGCTCACAGATCCACGGCACCGCTGCCATCGATCCGTCGTCACAGCGTCCGCAGGTAACTTCGGCCAGGGCGTCGCCTTCGCGGCAGGCGTCCTGGGTCTCGAAGCCACTGTATTCGTGCCGCACCCGACCCCCGACGTCAAACGCCGGCGGATCGCGGAGCACGGCGCGGTGCTCCGCGTCGGCGATACCGACTTCGACGAGACCTACGACCTGGCGCGTAGATGGGCGCGGTCTGAGGGACACCTCTTTCTGCCGCCCTTCGACCATGCCCGCGTGATCGAAGGGCAAGGAACGTTGGTACGTGAGTTCCTTGCCCAGCGGCCGCATCTCGAGGCTCTGGTGGTGCCCTGTGGCGGCGGTGGACTCCTCGCTGGCGCCGTCATCGCTCTGGCCACTGTCCCGCACACTCAGCGGCCACGATTGGTCGCCGTGGAACCCGCCTGTCTTCCCTCCCTCCGCCGGGCCGTTGGAGCGGGCCGACCGGTTCGGCTGCCCGCGGACAAGACCCTGGCCGACGGCATTGCCGTCCGAGAAGTCGGCGCCCTGCCGCTGCGCATCGTGCGCGACCAGGTCGATGCGATCGTGACCGTCGACGAAGGGCAGCTTGCATCGGCGATTCGCTTCTTGGCCGACGAGCTCGGCGAGACGGTCGAAGGGGCAGGAGCCGCTGCAGTGGCCGCGGTGCTGGCCCGGCCGCCGGCTCTCGCGGAGCACACCGAAGTCGGCCTGCTGTTGACCGGCGGCAACATCGACGACACCACGCTCCGATCCACCGGCGCGGACGTCGAACGCCTGCGGACGCGGGGCAGATCGAGGTGCCGACGGCCACCAGACGACCTAGTGGAGCGGGTCCCTGTGGCCTAGTGTCCGACGACTCCGGAAAAAACGGGAACGTAACGATCCGCAGATTCGTCCGTAAAGAAGGAGAGGGCTCCAACGCCCTCTCGGCCCCGTCTCGGACTTCGACCGATCCGTCGCTGCGCAGCGCGACTCCGTCCCTGGAGATCTCCGTATGAGCCTTCCAAAGCTCGCCGTCACCCGTCCCATCACCACCGCCATGATGCTGGTTTCGGTACTCGTCTTCGGCGGTATCGCGCTGACACGCCTGCCGTTGGCCTACCTGCCCGAGGTCGACGTCCCGTTCATCTTCATCGAAGTCCCTTACCGCAACTCCAATCCGGTCCAGGTGGAGCGGGAGATCACCAAACCGGTGGAAGAGGTGCTGGGCACGTTGTCGGGCATCGAGCGGATGCGGTCCACTTCGCAGCCCGACAGCACGCGCTTCTTCCTGGAGTTCGGTTGGGGCCAAGAGCTGGACATCGTGCGTATGCAGGTGTCCGAGAAGATGGACCAGGTCAAGGCCGAGTTGCCCGAGGACATCGGTGAGATCGTGATCTTCTCGTTCAATACGAACGATATTCCCGTCGTGCAGGGCCGTATCTCCGCCGAAGGCGTCGACCTGTCGGAGAACTACGACCTGCTCGAAGCGCGCGTGTTGAACCGACTGCGCCGCATCCCGGGGGTCGGCCGTGTGACGCTGGACGGTGTCGAGCCGAAGGAAATCTTCATCGACCTGCGGCTCGACGACGTCAAAGAGCACAACGTCGAGATCGAACGGCTGATCGGGCAGCTCCTGGGTTCGGGATCGAATATGGTGCTCGGCCGCATCGAAGACGGCGGCAAGCGCTACGCGGCACGCAGTCTCGGCAACTTCGGCTCGGTGGACGAGCTGGCCAACCTGGTGATCGACGAGCGCGGGTTGCGATTACGCGACATCGCCGATATCTCCTACGAGGAACCGCCGATCCGCTACGGCCGCCATCTGAACGGTAGTGACGCCGTGGCGCTCCAGGTGTTCAAAGAGTCGACGGGCAACACGGTCGACGTGGTGAACCATGTGCTCGACACCATCCACGGCGAGATCGCCGAAGACCCTTTGCTCCAGGGCATCAGTCTGTTCATGTGGGAGAACCAGGCCGACGAGATCACCAACTCCATCAACGGCCTCAGCCGCGCCGGCATGATGGGTGCGCTGCTGGCGGTGATCGTCCTCTACTTCTTCCTGCGCCGGCTGGGCTCGACGTTGATCGTCTCGCTGTCGATTCCCTTCTCCGTCATCGCTACCTGCGGCGTACTGTTCTTCCTCGGGAAGACGCTGAACGTACTGTCGATGATGGGGCTCATGCTGGGCGTGGGCATGCTCGTGGACAACGCCATCGTAGTGTTGGAGGCCATCGATCGACGGAAGCGTGAGCAACCCGAACCGAAGCTGGCGGCACTGGAGGGTGCCGGCAGCGTGGTCATGGCGGTGGTGGCGTCGACCCTCACCTCGCTGATTGTCTTCCTTCCCCTGATCGTCGGTTCCAAATCGCAGCTGACCACCTGGTTGGGCGAGGTTGGTCTGGCCATCGCCCTGGCGCTGGTGTGCTCGTTGTTCTCGTCGCTGACACTGATCCCGCTGATGGCGGGCAAGTTTCTGCCGGCCGGTAAGACCCAGAGCCTCAGACTTTTCGACTGGTTGGAGGAGCGCTACGGCCGCATCCTGTCCTGGACCTTGCGACGCAAGTGGGCCACAGCCGCCATCATCGTCTTCGTCGCGCTACCCGTCGGCTTCGCTCCCTTCGCCCTCGGCAAGGTGAAGATGGAGCAGTTCTCGGCCACGGTGAACGAACGGATCGAGCTCGACTACGACTTCATCGACTTCGTCTACAAGAGCGAAGCCGAGGACTACGTCAACGCCGTGGAGGCAGCCCTCCGGCCGCATCTCGAAGATTTCGGAGTCGAGTCCGTCTACAGCTACTTCGCTTCGAACGAAGCCGGGACGATTCTGACTCTGGCCGACCAGTCGTTGTCGGATGACCAGGTGAAGGAGCTCCGCTCCCAGATCCGCGAAGTCTTGCCGGAGATGCCGGGCGTCGAGGTCGAATTCGACGACAACGAAGACGAATCGTCGGGCTCGACGTCGTTCGCCTTCAATATCTTCGGTCAGGACTCCTCGCAGATCGGCCGTCTGGCAGACGAGGCCAAGCGCCGTCTGGAATCCATGGAGGGTATCCACGACGTGAACACCTCCCTGGGCCGCACCCGCCAGGAGATCGAGGTGCAGCTGGACCGCGAGAAGGCAGCGCGCCTCGGCTTGACGGCCAACGACATGTCGGAGACTTTCGGTTTCGTCCTCGGCGGCATCCGCCTGCCACGCTTCAACGATGGCCGGCGCGAAGTGGAGACGTCCCTTGCACTGCGCATGGAAGACCGGACGAACCTGGCGGACCTCAAGGAGATTCAGTTCCGCGACATCGACGGCAAGCCCGTGCTTCTCGGCGACATCGCCACCTTCTCCGTGGTCGACCGGCCCGAGTCCATCGAGCGCGAGAACCGTCAGGTCCGTGCCACGGTACGCGCCACCTACGACGGTGAGGATTGGGCGCCCACGCGCAAGAAGGTCGAAGAGATGATGAACAGCTTCGCCTTTCCCACCGGCTACACCTGGTCGTGGAATGCGCGCATCCTGGAGCAAGACACCCAGGGTCAGCAGATGCTGATCAACTTCCTGTTCGCCATCGCCATGGTCTATCTGGTGATGGCATCCCTCTTCGAGTCGTTGACCCAGCCTTTCGCCATCCTCGTTTCGACGCTCTTCTTCGCCCTCCCCGGTGTCGGCTGGCTACTGTTCCTCACCGGTACGAGCTTCAACCTCATGGGTCAGATCGGACTTCTGATCCTGATGGGAATCGTCGTCAACAACGGCATCGTCTTGCTGGATCATACGAACCAACTGCGCGCGGACGGCATGGAACGTCACGCCGCCCACGTCCAGGCGGGCCGCGATCGCATGCGAGCCGTGCTCATGACCGCCTCCACCACCATCACCGGCCTCATCCCCCTGGCCATCGGCGGCTCCAACGTCTCCGGCCTTCTCTACTATCCACTGGCGATTACCGTGATGGGCGGCCTGATCTCGTCTGCGGTGTTGACGCTCCTGGTGCTGCCCTACGTGAATCTCCTGATCGAGAACCTCTCCAACTGGCTGCGCACACTCTGGCGCAAGTCGACGCCGGGTCGTGGAACAGTAAAGGCAGGCTCGCCAGAGCTAGCGGAACCTGCCGTGGGGTAGAGCTCGGATAACAGCGGCGGACAGTCCGTAGGTTCGGCAGAGCTTTGCATCGTCTGTCTCCGGTGTAGCTGGTATCGCGACTTCCACTTCCGCCTTGGCGTCTTCGCCGCAGACGATTCGACGCCTCCCGTCCGGCAGCTTCCGCGAGAAGCCGAAGCCCGAGGGCCCGCGCCACCTTGAGGACCATCGCAAGCTGGGACTGCCTTCGGAGCTCTGACATCTCTTACAGCGATTTCACATCGCGATGAAGTCTCGCCGCGTGGGCGGGCCTACGCTGTGCCTCCAACGACCTATGGAGGCCACGATGCTCCGACTCGACCCCACACTTTTTCTCACCAGCGCGACACTGGTGTTCGCCTCGCTGGTAACCGTCTCGACGGTCCTCGCCGACGAAGCGGCCGACACGCCGTCCGACCCCGTCGCGATCGAGGGCCTTCCCGACTTTTCCGGAGACTGGGTGTTGAACGAAAAGGCCAGCGACGACGTGCGCGGGAAGATGCGCGAGCTGTTCAGGAACCAGCGCGGGCGGAGCCGCGGGGGCGGTAGTAGAGGAGTCGGTGGTGGACGGCGCAGTGGTCGGGGTGGCGAGGGTGGACCGCGCCGTACCATGCAGGCTCCCCCGAGTGAGATTCAGATTTCCCACGACGAGCCCCTGATCGTCCTCCGTCACGGCGAGGGTCCGTCGGTGGAGCAGCTGACACGTACCAACGGCACGAGGTTCACACGCCAGACACCACGCGGCGAGATCCAGGCGACGGCTTCGTGGGACGAGGCGGGCCGCCTCGAAGTGCTGCTCGGGGACGGCGAGTCGGCACGCCGCGAGATCTGGGAGCTGGCGGCCGACGGACAGCGCCTGTTCATAACGCAGGAGATCGGGCCTGACGAGCGGAACCGGGTAGAGATCCGCCGGGTCTACGATCGAGCGGAGGAGGACTCAGCAGAGTAGCGGCGGCAAGGGATCGGCAGCTTGCGGCACCGGCGGCTTCCCAGACCGTGCAGCAAGGCTCCTCCCGGGTGATCGGCGGCCCGATCGACTTTCTTCGATGGCATGAGACTCCCGCGCAGGTTTCGTCGCTTAGGGCACGAGCACGCCTCGTTTCCTTCGACCAACCGGAGTACCTGCCATGTCCGCTCGATCTCGTGTCCGTGTCACTCGCCCCCTTTTCTACGTGGCCGCCCTGATCTTCCAGGTGGCCGTTGCTTCGCAGCTGCAGGCTGCAGCAGGCGACCTCGACTGCAGCTTCGCCATCGGTGGCATCGCGACCTCCGATCTGGGCTCGATAGAGGCCGCCTTCGACGCCCAGCTTCAGAGCGACGGCGGCATCGTCACTCTGGGAAGCGGGTCGGACGAGATCCGGCTTTCTCGCTTTCTGGCGAACGGTGATCTCGATCCGACGTTCGGAACCGGTGGCACGATCGTCCATTCTTTCGCCGGCCTCGCGTTCGCCGGCGGACTGGCGATCGACGGCCTGGACCGTCTCGTGGTCTCCGGATCGATCACCGTCAGCGGCGACAGCGAGGCCTTCGTGGCCCGGTTCACGTCCGAAGGGGCGGTCGACTCGAGCTTCGGCGGCGGCGACGGATGGACCAGCTTCGACTGGACCGCCGCGACGGCCAGCGCGGGCACCGATCAAGGAGGATTGGTGGCCGTGGATACGACCAAACGGCCTGTCGTCGGAGGCTGGACCGACGCCAACGGCTTCGTGTTCAACCCCAGCGACCGCAACATGGCGATCGCTCGGCTGACGGTCGCGGGAGCACTCGACGCGACGTTCGGCACGGGCGGGATCTCCATCGCCAGCTCGCCCGGCACCGCCAATGACGACGACTTGCGCGCGATGAAGATCGATAGTGCCGGCCGCATCGTGGGCATCGGTTCGACCTACTATCCCAACGCCACCAACTTCGGTCCCCGCAACACGATTCTGGCGCGTTGGACCGACACCGGCGCTCTCGACACGACATTCGACAGCGACGGCGTCCTCCTGCTCGATCTCACCCTGAGCGACGCCGACGACTTCGGGATCGACCTCGACTTCGACAGTTTGGGGCGGATCTTGGCTCTCGGTCAGGGCAACGGCGATCCAATCCTCGCGCGGCTCGACACGAGCGGCGGCCTCGACCCGGCGTTCTCCGGAGACGGACTGGTGCAGCAGAGCTTCCTCGGCAGCCAAGACGTGGTCGAACGCGTACTGGTGCAAGCCGACGACAAACCTCTGGTCACCGGTTGGCCGGTCAACGGATTCAGTTTCCATATCGCCATCATGCGTTTCTCCACCGGTGGGGCCCTGGACAACAGCTGGGGAAACCAGGGTGTTGCAACGACCCAAGTCGGCTTCAACGAACGAATCTATGCGGCGATTCTGCAGCCCGACCAGCGACTCGTCGTCGCTGGGGGATTGGACAACGACCGAGACCTGGTGATGGCGCGTTATCTCAACGACGGACAGGCCAACACCGCTCTCACCACGACCCAGATCCTTTCCCACCAGCCAAACCCCTCACTGGTTGGCGAGACGGTCACAGTCACCTATTCCGTCACGTCCAACGCCGGCACACCATCGGGAAGCGTCACGATCAGCGACGGTACGGCCGCCAGCTGTACCGGCACGGTGGCGGACGGCTCGTGCGATCTCGCCTGGGGTATCGCCCCCGGGGAGAGGACGATGACCGCCACCTATCCCGGCGGCGGTGGATTCTGCGCCAGTTTCGATACCGCGACGCATACGGTGCAGGTGCCTACCCAAACGTCCTTCACGTCCTTCACGCCGAGCTCCTCGGTGGTCGGCGAACCGGTCTTCGTCGGCGTCGATGTGGCCCCACTCAACGCAGGGGGAGTCGGTCCTGTGACCGGATCGGTCACTATCGACGACGGTGCGGGTGCGAGCTGTGTCGGTGCGCTCTCGGCCGGCACCGCGAGCTGCGAGCTGATTCCCTCCGTCGCCGGAACCCACACGTGGACCGCGACCTATTCCGTCGATGGCCACTTCGCGGCGAGCTCACGGACCACGACGCGTTCCATCGCGCCCGCCTCCACGACGACCGCCATCACCGCCGACACGCCCGATCCTTCGATCATCCATCAGTCGTTCCAGGTCGATGTCGCAGTCTCGGTCGTGGCTCCCGGCAGTGGAGCTCCTGGCGGCGACGTCCACGTGACCGATGGCGCGGGCGCGTCGTGCACTGCGACCCTCGCCGCGGGCGTCGGCAGCTGCATGCTCACTCCCACGGACCTCGGGACGCGAGACCTCGAAGCAGCCTATCTCGGCGATGGCAACTACCTGACCAGCACAGCCACGGAGCCGCACGCGGTCACGGACGGAATCGCACCACAGGTGTCGAGCGTCACCAGCGTCGAAGGCCCGGCAGTCGACGAGTGCGTGACCGTGCGTGCGGAGATCACCGCCCTGGATGTCGTCTTCGACGAGCCGGTCGAGGGGGCCGATCAGATCGACGGCTATCTGGTACTCGGTACCGGACCCGATGCCGACTTCTCCACTATGTCCTGTGGCGCCATTGTCGGCGACGACGTCGCACACGCGATTTCCAGCGTGACGTCGGACCTCGATCCTTCGACGCCGACCCTGACACTTCGGTTCCAAGATCGGCTGTCGACCGGGCTGACCCGCCTGATCGTCTGTGAATCCATAGAGGACCTCGGCTCGCTACCCCTCGATGGCGACGGCGACGGAACCGGCGGCGATCCCTTCGTCAGGACGTTCCGCGTCGATCCGCGGAACCTCTTCGCCAACGGCCACTTCGATCGTTGCCCGGTCACCTTGGCGCCGTGGATCGAGGTCGCGACGCCGCCGGACGCCATCTTGCCCAGCACATCGGAGGATGCCGACGGATCCGTGCTCTCGGGATCCGTCCAGATCCTCTCGGCCAGCGCCGCGAGCGCCGCCCTCGCCCAATGTGTCGAGCTCGACGCGCCGGCTCCTCGTCTCGACCTGGCTCTCGAAGCCCGTCTCGACACGCTGGGCACGACCGCTGCCACCCTCGGAGCACAATGCGAGTTCTACGGCCTGGCCAGCTGCGTGGGACCGGTCTACGGCAGCGATTCCGAGTCCGCGACGCTGCAGGATCTATCGGGCGCCTGGTCGGGGTTCCATTTCCAGCTGCAGCCACCACCCACGACGCTATCTGCGCTGTGCAGCGTGGTGGTTACGCCCGACCAGCCCGCCGACCCGATGTTCGACGCCTACCTCGATCGGCTGTCTCTCGACCAGAGTCTGCTCTTCGCGGATGGATTCGAAACCGGCAATACCACCGCATGGTCGACAACGGTCCAGGACTGAAACGGTCGCAGGCTGATCTGCGGGAGCGCCGTCCGATCCGGCCATCACGCAGGCCCGAGCCGTGCATGGAGCCAGGCCTTTCCCAGACGGAGATCACGATGGGCCGTGGCGCGGGAGACGCCCAGCGCCTCGGCCAGCTCGTCGTAGGTCAGTCCACCGAAGTAGACGAGCTCCACGGCCCGCGCTTTTCTGTCATCGAACTCGGCCAGCTCCTGCAGTCCGTGATCGAGCTCCAGAAGCTCGGCCGACGGATCGAGACTCGCCGGCTGCACCTCGTCGAGCGATACATGTCGAGCCCTGCCACCTCGCTTCTGCCGCGCCTTGGCTCGGCAGCGATCGACCAGAATGCGCCGCATGACCCGTGCTCCGACGGCGAGAAAATGCACCCGATCGGTCCAGGACACGTCCACGTCGACGAGACGCAGGAACGCCTCGTGGACCAGGTCGGTGGCGCTGAGCGTTTGTCCCTGCCTCTCCCCAACCAGCTTCCCTCGGGCGATACGCCGCAGCTCGTCGTAGACCTTCGGAATCAGGAGCTCGAGCGCTGCCGGATCACCGCCCCTCCAACTCAGAAGGAGATCCGTGACCGTCAGACTAGGGTCCTGGTTTCTTGCCGCCATCGATTGTCCCGAGTCAGAAGAGCTCCGCCTTGCCTGCTCCATGCAGATCGAAAGCCGCCGCTAGAAAGCGTGGCGTACACTGCGAGCGGAATACCTCAGGATACAAGACGACGATAGCGTGAGAGGCGCCCGAATGAGCGCTAGGAAAGACTGGCGACGGATCGAAGAGCTCTTCTTTCAATGCGTCGAGCTGCCCGCGGACGAGCGCTCGCACTGGCTGGCTCGTGAGTGTGGAGACGACGAATCCCTCCGGCGAAGCGTCGAGCACCTTCTGGCTGCCGAAAGCTCGGCAGAGAGCCGCCTCGAAGGAATCGTCCGGAGGGCTGTGGAGGATGAATTGGATCCCGAGTCGGGCTCCGAGCCCGGATCGTTCGACGCCCCACCCGAGAGGCCGGAGCATGTAGGTCCTTACCGAGTTCTCGAGGTGCTCGGAGAGGGCGGCATGGGAACGGTGTTTCTCGGCGAACGCGCCGACGGAACCTATGAGCAGCGAGTGGCGATCAAGGTGGTCAAGCAGGGCCTGCTGGCACCCCAGGCGTCCTGTAGGTTCGAGCGTGAGCGCCAACTCCTGGCTCGCATCGAGCACCCGGCCGTCGCACGGCTGCTGGACGGCGGTACGACGCCGGCAGGTATCCCCTACCTGGTCATGGAATTCGTCGACGGTGAACCGATCGATCGCTATTGCGACCGTCATCGCCTTTCGATCTCCGAACGCCTCCGCCTGTTCCGCGAGGTCTGTGCTGGCGTCCATGCAGTGCATCGAAACCTCGTGGTCCATCGTGATCTCAAGCCGTCGAACATCCTGGTAGCTCCGGATGGACAGCCCAAGCTCCTCGACTTCGGCATCTCCAAGTTGCTGGAAGACGAAGAGCAAGCTCAGAGCACTGCCTTGACCGTGCTCGGACAGCGGCCCTTGACGCCGGAGTACGCCAGCCCGGAGCAGATCCGCGATGAGCCGATTACCACGGCGGTCGATGTGTACGCGGCAGGCCTCCTCCTGCACCGGTTGTTGACCGGAGATCGGCCGTATCCACTGCCCAAGACCGGAGGTGAAGAGCTCCGCAGGACGATCTGCGAGGTCCCAGCCGAGCGCCCCAGCATGACGGTCGCACGCCTGCAGACCGAGGACCGTTCCCGAGCCATGGCACTCGCCGAATCCCGTGCCACGGAGCCGGGGCGCCTGCAGCGGCAGCTCGCGGGAGACCTGGACCACATCGTTCGCAAGGCGTTGCGCAAGGAGCCCGGCGAGCGCTACGCGTCCGTCGAGCGCTTGTCGGCCGACATCGAACGCCACTTGGAAGGCCTTCCGGTCGAAGCGCGACGTGGTGGCTGGCGCTATCGAGCCGCCCGATTTCTGCGCCGCAACCGCGTCGCGGTCGTCGCCGCCGCGTCCGTGGTCCTGGCCCTGGGCCTCGGTCTCATCGGTCAGGCCCGCGAGGCGAAGCGGGCCAGCAGGGAAGCAGAACGAGCCAACCGGGAAGCGGAGCGAGCCAATCTCGAAGCGCGAGCGTCAGCGGAAGTCGTCGACTTCCTCGTCGAGCTCTTCGACGCCTCCGATCCGACCCTGACCCGCGACCAGCTCACGGCTCGCGAGCTTCTCGCCAAGGGCGTCGAGCGAATCCACGACGACCTGGCCGACCAGCCCCTGACACAGGCTCACCTCATGAGCACCCTCGGCCGCGTGTACCACAATCGCGGGCTGTTCCCGGAAGCCGACTCACTCTTCGCCGGAGCCCTGGACCGCCGCCAGGAGCACCTTGCGACCGGCCACCCGGACACCGCCACCAGTCACCTCGACCTGGCCGACAATCTGCGGGTTCTGGGACGCACCGAAGAAGCCATGCCGCACTACGAGCAAGCCCTCGAGGTGCGCCGCGAGGTCTTCGGTGCCGAGTCCCTGGAAACGGCGCAGGTGCTGAACAACTTCGCCCTCGGGCTGATCCGGCTGGCGGACTACCCTCGAGCCGAGGAGCTACTGGAGAAGGTGCTGGAGATCCGGCGGCGCGAGCTCGGTGACGACTACCTGGTCGCACAGAGTCTCCACAACCTGACCCTGATCGCCAGTCGGCAGGGCGACTATCGAGCGGCAGTGTCCCGGGGTCGGGAAACGATGGAGCTCAAAGAACGGGTGTTGCCCCACGATCATCCCTCCGCGGCGCGGACGATGTCGCTGATCGCCGGACCACTCCGCGAGCTCGGCGACTACGCCGAGGCCGAGCTCCGACTGCGCCAGGCGCTGGAGATCATGCGCAACGCCTGGGGCGACAGCCACCTCGACGTGCTGGCGGCACGCGGTGATCTGGCACTGCTTCGTCACCTTCAGGGCGATCGTGAGGCCGCCGAGGCCGAGCAGCGAGATGTCCTGGCGCTCAAGCAGCAGCACCTGGGCGACGAGCACCGCGAGGTCGCCATCTCCCTCGACGCGCTGGGGCGTCAGCTCGACGACCGAAGCGACCTCGTAGGCGCAGAGGACTTCCTGCGGCGATCCCTGGACCTGCGCCTTCGGCTTTATCCGGAGGAACATCCGTCCGTCGCCTACGGCCGCCATCAGCTCGGGGCCTTTCTCCTCCGTCTCGATCGCCTCGAGGCAGCCGAGCCGCTGCTACGCGACGCCCTCGCGGCTCGGCGCGAGTCGCTGCCCTCCACTCATCCTTCCCTCGGCCGCACCCTCGTCCAGCTGGCGGATGCGCTGTGTCGTCAAGGCTCGGTACAGGAGGCCACAGGGCTGGCGAGGGAGGGGCTCCAGATCCTGAAGGACGCGTTTCCCACGGCTCATCCGGACCTGGTCGCGGCCACTAGCGTCGTGGCCTCGTGCGGAGATGAAGGGCGATCACCGGAGTAGATGGCGACCGCTCCGCGGAACTCGGCCACCATGAGACTCTGGAGGATGAGACTCCGGACGCGAAACCGACGCTAAAGCTACGAAGGTCGCAACGAAGCGATCTTCGTATCCCGCGAAGCGCGAGAAGGAGTCCTCCATGGGAACCATCACCAATAATGCAGCGGTCGGAGACGGAATCGGTGATGTCTTCGTCTACGGATTCGAAACGAAAGAAGAGGCGATCCGATACGCCGGCAGCGATCTGCCCTTGAGACCCGGCAATACGAAGTACCAAGTCGAGTTGACGAGGGGCCAATCTCTGGATTTCCAGGACAATCCCTGGTTCGTTTTCTGGCACATTTCCGGCGCGACGGATACCGAGTTACTGATGCTGGCACAGTGCTACGGCCAGTTGCGGCTATCGCTGGGATCGTGGGGTTCGCAGCTTCTGTTGTCGCCTGACAGATCCTGACCAGGGATCTCCACCTGTTGCCAACTACCGCAATCTGTTGGCGGGGTCTCACGCCGAGGCCCCGCATGGCGCGTCTTTCACACCAGCTTTACCCACGGGATCTCCGTTCCCGCTCTGCCTGCTGTAGGATCCTCCGCGATGAAGTTTCTCACCTCCAAGAACGCGTTCTGGCCGGTCCTGCTGGCGCTGCTGACAGAGATCAGCTACGTCGTCATCTCGACGACAGTTCCCGTGAACCAGCACGTCCCCTGGATCTGGATGATCCTGCTGCTGGTCGCCGTCGTGTGGTCGGCGGTGCTGGTGCGGGAGAAGACGTCGGTTCTTCGATTCGCCGGACTTCTTTCCACCTTGGCCTCGGCAGCGCTGTTTTCCTGGTGGACTCTGAGCTTCTCGGCCTACGAGAACCAGACGGCGTCGGTGAGCGATGGCAACCGGGTCGCCGAGCTCGTCGGGGTGTCGTTGCGTGATCATGCGGGCTTCGAAGAACCGATCCTCTCCAGCGATGGCCCGACCCTTCTGGTGCTCTACCGCGGTCATTGGTGACCGTACTGTCGCCTGGAGCTGGTCCAGCTCCAACAACACGTCGCGGAATTCGAATCTCGTAACCTACGGATTGTCGCCGCGTCGGTCGACTCACCCGACGACGTCGCGAAGATGCGCATGGCGGTTCTGGATGCGGTCAGTGGAGACGCCAAGGATCCCCGCGCCATCACCTTCTTGTCCGACCCCGAGGGTTCGCTCCTGGATCTTCTAGGGCCACGCCACGTGGGAGCTGGAATGGGTGGGCTCGACATCGCTCAGAGTGCCAGTTTTCTCTTTCGAGAGGACGGCACCCTCTTGTGGCACCAGCTGGCGTCCAACTATCGCGTCCGTCCAGAGCCGGAGAAGATCCTGGCGGCCTACGACGAAACGGCGGGAAGCTAGCTCCTAGCTGGGCTGCGTCTGGAAACGGCTCGATGGCGGCCATCACGCCTGTCTGAGCGCGGCTGGGCAGGCGGGACGCGCTGCGTTCAACGAGGCACGGAAGGCTAGTTGCTTAGCTGGGTTGCTGGAATCGGGCCCGGGTGCCGTCACGCCTGTCTGCGCGCGGCCTTCGAAACTCGCCTGAGCGTCGTTCAGATCGCGAGTTTCCCTTGTTTGCTGTGGCCTACGAAGACTTGGTTGGTTCTGCAGCTCAGACAGTCTCGGCCGTGCTCGATCAGGCGTGACTCTCGACAACGGTATGTCTGGATGTACTTAGCCAGGCCGACGGACGCGCCTGCTGGAACGACTTCCTTTCGACCGGCGAGGGAGTCGGCCCAGACGAGCACGGAGCGCACTTGTGTGAGACCAGGATCGGCGCACTCCATGACGACCGTTGGAGCACGAAGATCGCTCCGACGAAGCGTCAACTCCACAGCGAGTTGAGCACCGCGCGCAGCTGGGCCGACGGACTCCCTGCGACCTACGGCCACACGGCGGAGGCTAGCTCCTAACTGGTTGCATCTGGGAACGGCTCCACGGGGCCGTCACGCCCGTCTGCGCGCGGCCTTCGAAACTCGCCTGAGCGTTGTTCAGATCGCGAATTTCCTTTGTTTGCTATGGCCAACGAAGACTTGGTTGGTTCTGCAGCTCAGACAGTCTCGGCCGTGCTCGATCAGGCGTGACTCTCGATAACGGCATGCCTGGATAGAGCTAGCCAGGCCGAGGGTGTTGAAGCGACGTCCTATCGCCTGCGAGGGAGTCGGTCCAGACGAGCACGGACCGCACTTGTGTGAGACCTAGGAGGTGCCCCGATATGGTGCGAGCTTTGTTTCCCGGGCAGTGTGCACAATGTCGATTACATAGACGATGCGCTCGGGCTCATCGATGAAGTAGAAGACGCGGTATGAGCTGACGAGCTTCGAGTGAACCGCCCGCCCCTCACGCTCATCCATGATCGGGTAGGCTCCTGGAAGGGTTTCAAGCTTCGCGATACCGGCTTGCATGGCGCTGAGCCAGTCGGCGGCACGACCCGGCCCCGAGTGCTCCTCGATATAGGCGACCGCATCACCAAGCGCCGCTAGAGCAGCCGGGTCATAGCGGACCGCGTAGAACTGGCTCACAGCTTCAAATTCAATCGCGCGGCGACCTGCTCGATTACCTCCCTCGCGTCGACGCCGCGCTCACCAGCCTCAAAGCGGGCGATCGCTTCGTCCCAAAGATGGCCGCGCTCAAGCGTGATTCTCATCAGGTCGTATGTCTCCGGGCTCATCACCACCATGGCGGCCTCGCCGTTCTGGGTGATGGTCTCTACCCGGCCCTTGGCCAGACGCTTGAGGTGCTCGCCGGTGTGCTGGCGAAAGTGGCTGAGCGGATAGGTGTCCTGCGTACGATGCATCATAGATTCTCCTCATATCAAATTCATACTAAATACAGTATGGCAGGATCAGGCGACGTCGTCCAGAAAAAGCGCGTGCGGAAACGCTCCGTGCTCGATCAGGCGTGACTCTCGATAACGGCATGCCTGGATAGAGCTAGCCAGGCCGAGGAACGTCGAAGCGACGTCCTTTCGCCCGGCGAAGGAGTCGGCCCAGACGAGCACGGAGCGCACTTGTGTGAGACCAGGATCGGTGCACTCCATGACGGCCGTTGGAGCACGAAGATCGCTCCGACGAAGCGTCACAGCCACAGCGAGTTGAGCACCGCGGCAGCTGGGCCGACGGACGCGCCTGCTGGAACGACCTCCTTTCGCCCGGCGAGGGAGTTGGCCCAGACGAGCACGGAGCGCACTTGTGTGAGACCAGGATCGGCGCACTCCAGGACGACCGTTGGAGCACGAAGATCACTCCGACGAAGCGTCACAGCCACAGCGAGTTGAGCACCGCGCGCAGCTGGGCCGACGGACGCGCTACCTGAGGGTGGAACCGATTCATATTTTCTTGGCCAGCTACCCGTGCGTTTTTGTCGTCGCCGTCGTTTTGAGCCTTGAGAGATCCGGAGGATCTCGACCTCTTCGCCTTGAGAGACCCGGAGGGTCTCGAACCGCCTACGCAGTCCTACAAGTGTGGGCGCAACGAACGACCGCGAGAAAGCCATGTCAAGCCATCGAATACCCCCAGCCTTTGCTGTTCTGAGTTCTTTCCTTTTCTTCAGTGTCACATTCCTCGGTTTCACATTCCTCAGCGTCGCATCGGTCGACGCTGCAAGTTTCACCGTCAACAGCCTGGCCGACAACGAAGACGACGATCTCGCGATCGCCAGCTGTGCCGATGTCGGCGGCAACTGCACGTTGCGCGCAGCCATCGAACAGATCAACTTCACCGGCGATCCGAGCAACACGATCGATTTCAGCGTCGCGGGGACCATCGCCGTCGGCACCGGCAACGGCATCGGACCGTTTCCTCAAATCCGGTATCGGACCACGATCGATGGGTACAGCGCCCCAGGCTCCGCGCCAAACACGATTCCCTTCTTCATCAGCAACGCGACGCTGACCTTGATCCTCGACGGCGCGTCCGCCAGCTTCTCCGACGGCCTGAGCATCAACCACCTCACCGACCCGACGATGCTCTCGGAAGGCTCGGTGATCCAAGGACTGGTCATTCGCAACTTCGGCGGCGATGGGATCGAGCTGGTCACCGGCTACAACCAAGTCCGTGGTTGCTTCATCGGCATCGACGCCGACGGTTCGACCGACGTGGGCAACGGAGGCGACGGGATCTCCATCACCAGCAGCGCCATGGTGGGCGGCTTCAACATCATCGGCGGACAGTCTCTGCCGGCGCACATGAACGTCATTTCCGGCAATGGCGGTGACGGGATTCAGATCACCGGCACCGCCACCAACAACGAGATCCGTCGCAACATCATCGGAGTCGGAGCGCTCGGGGTCGGCCCCGCGGTACCCAACGACGAGCATGGCATCAATATAGGGACGGGAGACATGAACCAGATCGGCGGGCTGGTGGTTCACAGCTCGAACTTGATCAGCGGCAACGGTGAGAGCGGCGTCCGCCTGGGAACCGATTCGAACCGGGTCGAAGGCAACTACATCGGAGTCGACGCCACCGGCCTCGTCGCGATTCCCAACCAGCGACACGGCGTAGAGATCTCCAACGGTTCCGACAATGTGATCGGCCTGCCACTCAATCTTCAGATCATCTCCGGCAACTCGGGCTACGGCGTCTCCATCGTCGGCGCCAGCGCCAACGGCAACTCCGTCGTAGGCAACTACATCGGAGTCGTCAACCCTCTCGTGGCCCAGCCACTCGGCAATGGCTGTAGCGGCATCCTCATCACCTCCGGCGACAACATCATCGGCGGCGGCACCAATCCCTTCGACCCCGGAACCAGCATCCCCGGCGACGGCAACCTCATCGGAGGAAATACAGACGACGATCCCAACAACCACTGTCAGAACCCATCCGGACACGGAATCGAGATTCGAGGTTCGAGCGCCAGCGGCAACTTGGTACTCGGCAACTACATCGGCACCGACTTCAACGCGGCACTGGACCTCGGCAACCTGAGGGACGGTATCGCGCTCGACTTCAACGCCAACAACAACCAAATCGGCGACGGCAGCGATCTGGGCGCCAACCGCATCGACTTCAACGGCGACCTCGGAATCGATCTCGACAACGATGGCCCCGATACCAACGACGACATGGATCCGGACGGCGGAGTGAACGGCACCCAGAACTACCCGGTGATCGCCTCGGCGGTGACCAGCATGGGGTCGACCATGGTGCAGGGAACGCTCAACAGCACGCCCTTGACGGAATTCTTCATCCAGGTCTTCTCCAGCGACACGGCCGACCTGTCGGGCTTCGGAGAAGGTCGACGTTTCGAAGGCTCGTTGATGTCCGTGACCACCGACGCGACCGGCAACTCACCCTGGATGCTCAACGTATCCGGTCCGGAGATCGCGCCCGGGCGCGTCGTCACCGCGGTCGCGACGCCCACGTCACCCAGCCCCGGTCCGACCTCCGAATTCTCGGCGACGGTCGAGGTCACCTCACCCGGCGAGATCCAGTTCACATCGGCAGCCTTTCTGATCGGAGAGTCCGGCGGCAACGCCATGATCACCGTCGAGCGAGTCAACGGCACGGGCGGCGCAGTGTCCGTCGACTACGCCACATCCGACGGGACGGCGATGTCCGGCGTCGACTACTCCGCAGCGACCGGCACGCTTTCCTGGGCCGACGGAGTCGGCGGCAGCATGACCTTCCTGGTCCCGATCACCCCGGATCTCCTCGACGAAGACGACGAGACCGTGAGCTTGACGTTGTCCAACCCACAAGGTGGAGCGCCTCTCGGAACACCCGATACCGCCGAGCTGACGATCACCGACGACGACGCTCCACCCATGCTCTCGATCAACGACGTGTCGATGCCCGAGGGAGACGCGGCAACCACTCCGTTCTCCTTCGACGTCACACTGTCGGCGGCCAGCGGCAAGACCGTGAGCGTGAATTACGCGACCACCGACGATTCGGCCGTGGCTCCGGGCGACTATGCGGCGCTTCCTGCCGCCACGCTCAACTTCCTGCCGGGAGAGATCTCGCAATCGGTCACAGTCCAGGTCGTCGGCGAGACCACCCCGGAGTCGGATGAGAGCTTCTTCGTCGACCTGACGTCACCGGTCAATGCGACCCTCGCCGATGGCCAGGGACTGGGTACGATCGAAGACGACGACACACTCCCTAACATCACCATCGATGACGTGACGTTGTCGGAAGGCGACGCAGGTACGGCCAGCTTCGACTTCACCGTCACGCTCTCGGCGCCCTTCGGCTCCACCGTGTCGGTGGACTACGCAACCGCCGACGGCACGGCGACCGCCGGAGACTACACGTCTGTGCCGACCACCCAACTCGACTTCTTGGCCGGAGAGACGATGAGGACCGTATCGGTCGCGGTAACCGGCGACCTGCTGGACGAGCCCGACGAGACGTTCTTCGTCAACCTCAGCAATCCCACCAACGGCAACATCACCGACAACCAGGGAGTCGGCCTCATCCAGGACGACGACGCGCCTCCCGCCCTTTCGATCGATGATGTGACGCTGGCTGAAGGGGACGCAGGGACGACGGCTTTCGCCTTCACGGTCATGCTCGACGCACCGAGCGGCCAGATGGTGAGTGTCGACTACGCCACCGCAGACGACTCTGCCACAGCAGGGTCCGACTACAACGCGCTGGCCACCACCACCTTGACCTTCCTCGCCGGCGAGACCTCGCAGATGGTCACCGTCGACGTCCTGGGTGACGGTGTCCCTGAGCCCAACGAGACCTTCTTCGTCAACCTCACCAATCCTGTCGCCGCCACCCTCGCCACGAGCCAGGGCGTCGGTACGATCGTCGACGACGACACGGTCCCCCAGATCCTGATCGACGACGTCACGGTGACCGAGACCGATGCGGGGACCGTCAGCGCGACCTTCACGCTGACCCTCACCCAGTCGGATCCCGCAGATGTCACCGTCGACTATCAAACGTCCGACGGCACGGCCACGGCCGGCAGTGACTACCAAGCGGACACGGGGACGCTCACCTTCACTAGTCCGTCGACCTCGGAGACGCTGACCGTCGAGGTCGTCGGCGACGTGCTCGACGAGATCGACGAGACGTTCTTCGTCGACCTCAGCAATCCCTCAGCCAACGCTGCCATCGCGGATCCACAGGGGCAGGGCACGATCACTGACGACGATCCTCTCGTCGACATCTCCATTTCCGATGTGATGCTGCCGGAGGGCGACGCCGGCACCACCGCCTTCGACTTCGCCGTCACGCTTTCGGCACCCAGCGGCCGGACGGTGACCGTCGACTACGCCACCGCGGATGGCACGGCGACCGCCCCCGGCGACTACACCGCGATCATGGCCACGCTGACCTTCAATCCTGGAGACGTCAGCCAACTCGCCACGGTGTCGGTCAACGGCGACACGATGCAGGAAGGCGACGAGACATTTCAAGTCGATCTATCGGCTCCGGTGAACGCGAATGTCGTCGATGGCTCGGCCCTTGGCACCATCCAAGGAGACGACCAACCGACCGCGGACCTCGCTGTCACCCAGGCCTTCAGCAGCCCCTCGGTGATGGTCGGCGACACCGTCGATCTGACCGTCAGCATCCTCAACAGCGGACCCGATCCCGCAACCGGAGTGACGCTCATGACCACGTTGCCACTGGAGCTGAGCTTGATCTCGGCGCCCCCTGGCTGCACGGAAGTGGCCGGCGTCGTGACCTGTTCCCTCGGCCCACTGGCGGTGGGAGTCCCGGAAGACGTCGTTCTGGTCCTCGGCGCCCAGAGTCCCGGCTCGGTGAGCGTGGAGTCGGAGGCCATGGCCAACGAGGCCGATCTGACTCCTGCAGACAACGTGCTGAGCACCGGCTTGTTGATCTCCGGGATCTCGTCGATCGAGAACATTCCTACCCTGTCGGACTGGGGAACGCTTCTGCTGATCCTCCTGCTGGCGACCGCTGCGGCGAGTCGGCTTGCAGGGCCCCGGTGATCCACTTGCGCCTCGAAGGAAGAGTCTTGTTTTTTGAAATCCCCCTCTAACTCCCCCTTTCTGTAAAGGGGGAGAACCAAGGCATCGCCCTTGCTGGCGGTCTTCAAACACGAGGGAGAACCAAGGTGACGCCTCAAAAACCCCTTCGAAGATCTTCTTCTGAAATCCCCCTCTAACTCCCCCTTTCTGTAAAGGGGGAGAACCAAGGCAGGAGGAGAGCCAAGTCATCTCCGCTCGGCTCCACTCTGGTCGAGGGGCACTAAGTCGTGTCCACTCGTGGGTTGCACGCCTGGTGGGGACGGAAAGGAGCTCCGCCCGAACGACGTCTCTCGACGAGACGCACACCGAGTGCCCCCCTTTTCCCAAAGGGGGG
>JALCBJ010000146.1 GCA_028066595.1 Thermoanaerobaculia bacterium | reverse complement strand
CTAGCTAGTGGAAGTTGTCTCGGCGTACTGCGCGCGAGTGCGTTGGCGGCGATCCTGCTACTTGCCGCTTCGCAGCCCGCCGCCCCGATGAGAGCGGTACGCGTGGAAGAAGCCGGCTCCTTGGGGGCTTTCTTGGCGCAGGCTGACACCCTGAGCCGAAGCTTCGCTGACGCCGACGTGAAAGAACCCTGCCGCAGCGGCAAGCAGCGTGCCGCCGCCGAGGAGGGTACCGAAAAAGAGACGTTTGAACATGAATCGCCTTTCGTCGAAGTCGAATGAAGGTCAGTCTTCGTTTGTCTTCCATTGGTGCCGCGCCGCAGCTTGCCACACCAACACCACCGCGGACACGATCAGGGCGACGACCGGCCAGACGGCGCGCCGTGCACCATCCCAAACCGCTACGTTGAGTGAATGCTGTGCCTCGCTCGCCGTCGACGCGTTGCCGTGAGCACTGACGGCACGGACCAAGAGTCGGTAGGTACCAGCCTCGGGAACCCGAACGAACGTCGTCTCGTCCCGATCGCCTTCGCTCCAACTCTCGCCTCCGTCGACGCCATGGTAGTACTCGATGCTGTGGTCGTCGACGTGGATCAGCTCGATGTCGCCGGTGGCCGCAGCTCCGAACCCCGCTCCTCCGGAGCTAGAGCGACCAGCCAGCCAGTCATTGTCGCGCACCAGCGCCAGGTCGACAGACATCCAGGCGTTGTTCAGATTCGTGTCGAGGCGGATCTTCAACACGTTGCCGTCGTCCGTCACGTCGAACGGTTCTGAGAACGCCTCTCGCGACAGCTCCTCGGGTTGGAACGAGTCGCGCAACACGCGCTGGCCTTGCATGGTGAAGACCAAGGCGAGGACTCCGTTGATCAGCGTCGCCAGAGCCGCCGTCACGATCACCCAGCGAAAGGCCGCTGCTTTCCCGACCACGTCGTCTGGACGAGAGCTCGGATCCGGAACGCTCTCCTTGCCTGTAGCCTGGCGCACCTGCTCGGCGGTGAGAGACCGACCTCTTGCGAACTCGATCTCGTCTCCGGAGCGCTCCGTCTCGTAGGTGTCACCCGCACCATCGCGCCCGTCCATCTCCACGTAGTGGGTGCGGTCACCCACCTCCGCCACCCAGGGCAACGCGCCATCGACGTACGCCAGCTCGTAGGAGCCGGTTTCACGCACCATCCAGCGACGACCGTCGGCGGTCTCGACCTCGTCGCCTCTCGCGACGCCCTCAGCTGACTGACGCGGCATCACATGGGTCGACCAGCTGACGTCCCAGCGACCCTGATACTCACTCAGCCACAGCGAGCCGCGAGTGGGGTGGTACAGCAGATACTGGAGGGTCGGGTCATCGACTTCCCCGTCCTCGACGCAAGCAAGGCGCGCGACGACACGGTAGCGTGCGCCCTTGCGCCGGAACGGGTCGCCGATCTCGAGCTGAAAATCGAAGTCCCGGACCCGGTTCTGACCCAAGACCTGGGCCTCGGCGAGACCGACGAAGATCCGACTGGCGCACGATCCACACACCGCCAAGCGCGTGCGTTCGTCCGCCAGCTCGAGGCGGGCGCCGCAGTTGGGACAGGCCACCGTCTTCGCTTGGTGTGGCGGCCTGGGTCTGCCGACGCGGAAGTCTTCGAGACCGCCCTCGTCGCTAGACGAGCCGCCCACACCTGGGGCCGCATCTGTGGGTAGCGGTGGCGGGACAGGTGGTGGCGGCTGGGTCACCAGTCCACGCCCTCGTCGTCCAACCTCAGATCGGACTGCTCCAGCCAACGCCCGAGAAAAGCCGTGGGTGGCTCGTTTTCTCCCTCGTCGAATTCGAAACCCAGGGTATAGCGACCGTCCGGGCTGGCCAGGTCGACGAAGGGGTAGGTTTCGCCCACTTCCCAAACGTCCGGCAGCTCACCCTCCATCCCAAAGCACTCCGCCACGCCAATTTCCTCCACCACGAACTCCGTATCACGATGGAGGACACGGGAGCCGACACGGTAGCGGTCGAAGGCCATGGCGTCGTCTACTTCGGACCTGGTCTGAAGCGACAGCTCGTGATCGTCCTCCGTGAGCCACACGTCCCGCCCATCCGAAGTTCGCAGGAACCACTCATCCCAAAAGCCGCGGGCCACGCCGTCTCGGCCATGGAGGTAGCGAACCCTGCCGAGGACTCGAAAGCGCTTACGGCGATACGTACCGGTGGCACCTCGGTAGAGGCGGGTGAATCCTTCGTCCAGCACGGCGCGCCGGCCACCGGCTCGCACCGCCTCCTCGTTCCAGTAGACGGGCGAGCCGCAGTGCTCGCAGGTGAACATGACGATGCCCGGGTGACGCATTTCTTTCGGCGCGCCACAGGACGGGCACGAGATGCTCTGGCTGCGGACGTTGCCCGGCGCGCCGCTCACGAGGCCCTCGCCTTGGCAGGAAAGGCATCGGACCGACGTGGGACACCTCGATCTACGCGACGAATCTCCACGTCGCCGGGCTGCAGAGACGCGAGAAGATGATCGGCGATTCGACGGGTCATGTCCGGGTGTCCGCAGGTGAAGACATCGAGGGCTGCAAAGCCGTGCTCCGGCCAGGTGTGTACCGCCACATGGCTTTCCGCAAGTACGACGACTCCGCTCACCCCTTGAGGAGCGAAACGATGGAAGCGTTCCTCCACCACCGTCGCACCGCCGCGACGGGCCGCCTCGCTCATGTGCCGGCGCAGCGCATCCGGGTCGTCGAGGATCGCCTGCTCGACGCCCCACACGTCGAGCAGTACATGACTGCCAAAGGCCTGGGATGGGTGACGGTAGGTCATCAAAAGGGAAAGAGGAAGTTGTGAGCCGATCCTACCCTTGGACTACGAAGCTCCCTGTCGAGAGATTCGGCGCGCAGCGACGAGGAGCAAGGCCAGGAGGAGAGCGGAGCCTGCCACGCCCGAGACCCGAACCCACCCGCCTTCGAACACGACGGTGGCGTGGAACGCCATGAAGATCATGAACCCGTAGAGCATGCCGCCGATCCAGCGTGGACGCCGCCGGTAGGCCTGCACACCGAGCCGCCACCACCAGGCCGCGTCGGCTACCCAGAGCAAGGTAAACACGTAGTTCAGCCACAGGCCCATTCCAGACTCGACACCTGTCACGGTGGCGGTTTCGCTCGCGGTGGCCGCCAGAGCCGCGGTGTGGCTCCAGCCATGCACCACGTGGAACGCAGCGGCCACGTGCACCAGATAGACGGCGCAGCCCAGCGTCCAGAAGAAGCGCGCGGTTCGTTGCCAAGGTGCATGATCTCGGCCCACCAGCGCCGACACCGGTCCGGCGAGCCAAGCGACGAGCGCGATCCAGATACTCAGCCTGACGACGAACATTCCGACGTGCTACGCCAACTTGTCTTTGGCAAATCCGGCCCTGTAGTTCCCGACATGCCCGGACCGTTTCCGAGGCTCGTAGAGACGACAGCTGGGACCATCGGCATCTTGCCGGCCAGCTCGCCGACACTGTCGGAGGATCACCATTCCTAGATGCTACGGGAACTCGTCCGACACAGACCGAGTCCAGTGTTCATGACGAAACGAAAACCTCTCGTGGGGTCACTGGTCGTGACCTCCGGCCTCCTGTTCTGCTTGCTATCCGGATGCGCCTCCACCCGGCCGGGAACCGGAGACCTCTCTTTTCGGCTGCTCTGGGACGGATCCGCCGACCTAGATCTCCACGCGGAAGATCCCCATGGTCGGCATGTGGGCACCCAAATGAGCTTCGCGAGCGCCCAGGACGCCGCCGCATTGCGGCGTCAGCTTGCTGAGTACACACGTCTCGAGAACGAGCTGGATCACGTGCCGAAGGGCATCCTAGACGTCGATTGCAACGCCGATCCGGAACGAATGTGCAAGCGCCCGATCGAAAACATTTTCTGGCCGACAGGCACCGCACCTCGTGGCACCTACGAGGTCTGGGTGCATCATTTCCAGAACGTCACGGGCGACGACGGGGTCCCGTATTTCTTGGAGATTCGTCGCGGCGAGCGCGTCGTGCAGACCATTCGCGGAACGGTAGCCGAGGATGACCCGACTTCGGAGCGGATCTCGGTGGACTATTGATGAAAGCCCGCGTGGACGAGGGCCGGCGAGACGCCGGCGGTCCCAGAGGATGCCAATCCAACTGCCGGAACGATCCTTCGCATCCATAGGGGGCCTCGACAGCGAGTTGAGCGGCGGCTGTCCTACGAGTACAGAGTTGAGTGGCGGCTGTCCTACGACTACAGGGCGCTGAGTTGAGAGCGATACCTGCTGGGACCGCCGGCGTCCCGCCGGCTTTGGGGCCTGAGACCTTCTGCCGCAGCGAACGATGCCAGGCGCCACTCCGACACCAGTCTCAGCGGGTGAGTCCGGCTGACCTAGGTGAGAATCGAGCGCGGCAGCGAATCGGCGAGTCGCAACGTGCATCGAATTGACGCCAAGGCAGCAGGCGAGACGCCTGCGGTCCCAGCGGGCATCATCATCGTAGGCTGAACCTCCTGGACCATAGACGCCTCACCCGATCGCCGGCACCTTACCGGCGGGATGGGTACCCGGCGAAGGACCTCACACGCTTCCTGTTGAGATCGTCGGCACCTTGCTAGCTGATAGAGCTACTGATGAAGGCACATCTAGAGAAATCGGGCTGGAACGGTTGCTCCACACGCTGGAGCTCTTGCATTCAGCCGGCTGGTCCGACAACGGTCCCGTTCAGGGCGACGTGGTGAGCTCGACGACAGCGGCCTCTGGCGACGACGACACCTCTAGCCAGACCAGCTCCGCCGTGACGCCTCCTTCCACGGCTCGCACTGGAATGCCCAGGTCGGCATGAATCCACCATTCGTGGGTTGTGGGCCGAGCCCCGCCGCGGCGCAGCAAGACGTGGTCTGTGACGAGGTCGCCGAGACCCGGATCGAACAGCTCGACCCGACCGACGTGTGTCAGCTCGGCTTGGTCTTGACGGGCGGCGAACCCTCCAGCGGCTCCGGGGACGACGAGGACCGTCAGCGCGATGGACTCGGGGCGGCCCGCGGCCTCCCACGACAGGCCGCCCGCCGCGACACCCGGCGAAACGACCACAGCTTCCGCCGGCAGAGCGAGATCCTGTTCCACGATGCCGCTCGCATCACCTCGGGTCAAGGCGTGGACCGCGTCTTCTTCTTCGCGGGTACCGGGACGGCGCGAGAGCCGGGTGCGGCTTCGTTCGCCGCGAGCGTCGCGAGTGACCTCGACGAACCCCGTACGTCCACCGTCCGCAGCAAGGGCCCAACGCTGCCAGAGCTCGGTGACATCGCCCGATGTGCCGACTCGTCGAGAGCCCAGACGGGTCTGACCCTGCTCGGTGCGGAAAAGAGACCAGGTTTCGCGACCGACCTCTTCACCCTCCGCACGCAGTACGTACTCTCCTCGCGCAACGATCTCGTCCGTGTCGGAGAAGCTCCGGGGAGGTGGCACAGGACGCCGTTCGACGATGGCCGCCAGATCGGTGATGACCGATGCAGAGCGCGGTCTCTCGACGAAGCGGCCGATCTCCAGACCTCGGCGCTTCACCAAGATGGTCGGTACGTTGGTGATCCGGTTCTCGCGGGCATAGTGCAATGGCTCCTCGAAGCCACGACGGATCGCCACCAACGAGACGTCCAGACCGAGGCGATCCGACGCCGCCAGCAACTTCGGCACGCTGCGCCGACTGTCTCCGCACCAGGTGCCGAAGACGACCTCGAAGCTCACATCGGATCCATCGACCAGGCTGTCGAGGACTTCCATGGCTTCGGCTTCGCCCTCCTCCTCGGGCTCCCAGGCCTCTGCCAAGCGCTGCCAGCTGGGCACGGCCTGCCACAGTTCTTCTGCTAGCAGCACACCCGCCGGACCTTGATGCGGCAACGCCAGGAACGCGTGCTCTCCGGCTCGGGCGAACCAACCGCCGGCGACCGTCGTCCAATTTCCTTTCACTTCGGCTTCAGGGCTGGCAGACGTAGCACTGAGGGGATGCGTCCAGGTGAAGACGTCCGATCGCCAGTTCTCGACCGATCCATGGCCTTCACCGTCCACCTCCTCCCGCAGGATCCACACTTCCGGAGAATCCGGCATAGCCACGGCCCAGAGACCCTCGTCCCGGGCGTACAACACCCTTGCATCGGAACGCAACTGGGCATCGATGTACAGGTCGACGGTGCGCTCCTGCCATTCGATGGTCTGGTCTATCGCGGTCTCCGTCGGCGACGACTCGGTAGCCAGGAGGGGCAGGCTCCAAAGCATCAAAGCCAAGGTGATTGGATACGTGGAACGGCGGTGGGAGGTCATCTCGTTCTCCGTTGTCTGAGTTGTGCTGGCGCGAAGCGACTCCGACGCTAGAGCAGAATGTCGCGGGCGGACCGCGTGGCTGCCGTTCCTTTACCGTGCCGTGACGTGTTGCCGGGCTCTTTACCCGTCGGTGACTTCCATCCGAACGCCTGGCCCGCCGTAGACTCTGCGCATGTCTCCATCTACAAACACCTCGTCCGGTGGTGGTCTGAAGCGAGCCGTCCGTCGGTGGGAAGTCGTGGCACTGGCGATCAACGACGTCGTGGGAAGCGGTGTTTATCTCCTACCAGCAGCTGCGGTGGCACTGCTCGGACCCGCGAGCCTTGGGGCTGTGGTGCTAGCCGGCGCTGCGGTGGGGTTGGTGGTCCTGTGCTTCGCTGAGGCGGCTACCTACTTCGACGAGCCCGGCAGCGCGTACCTCTATACCCGCACCGCCTTCGGTGATGTGGCAGGCTTTCAGGTGGGCTGGATGACCTGGCTGACCCGCGTGACCTCGGTGGCGTCACTGTCGGCAGGATTCGCCCAGGCACTCGGCTACCTGTTGCCGGATGCCGAGGTGGGCTTGAGTCGCGCTCTGGTCATCTCCGTTCCGCTGGCGATACTAGCGGTCATCAACGTGGTGGGCGTGGAAGCAGGTGCGCGGACGTCCGTGGTCCTGGCGATCGCCAAGCTGCTTCCACTCTTCGTTTTCGTGGCCGCGGGCATCTTCGTGGCGGACGTGTCGTTGATCGCGACGCAGGAGGTAAGTCAGGCGGGAGGCTGGGGCGCCGCCGCATTGCTCCTCCTCTACGCATTCGCTGGTTTCGAGAACACCGCGGCAGCGGCCGGAGAGTTTCGCGACCCGAAGCGCGATGTACCGTTCGCCCTCTTCGTACACCTCGGGTTGGTGGTGCTCCTCTATGTGGCCGTCCAGGCGACGGTGATGGCTATCCTGCCGGACTCCGGTTCGTCGAAGACCCCTCTGGCGGACGCCGCCCGGTTGTTTCTGGGACCATGGGGCGGCACATTCCTCACCGTGGGGGCCGTGATCTCGATCTTGGGCACGAACGCGAACACCGTATTCGCGGCTCCCCGCTACCTCTTCGCACTCGGCCGGGACGGCTATGGTCCCGAAGGCCTCGCCGCCATCCATCCACGATTCCGCACGCCGTGGGTAGCACTCCTCGCAACCCTAGCCATCGCGTGGCCCCTGGCCCTCTACGGCTCGTTCTTCGGGCTGGCTGCGCTGTCGGTGGTGGCGCGCCTGTTCACCTACGTCGGCACCGCCGCTGCGGTGCCGGTGCTGCGCCGCAAGCTGAAGGCTCCGGAAGGGGCCTTCCGCATCCCATTCGGTCCAGTGGTGCCGGCGGCCGCCATCCTCTTGGCCTTCGCTTTTGCGTCCGGGGCGTCGAGGGAGAACTTGGTGAGCGCGGCGGCGGCCCTGGCGGCCGGTTTCGTGGTTTACCGGCTGCGGAGGAAATAGGGGGAATCGGACGGAATCTGGCTGCGGATCACAACTTCTGGAGGAAATCGGCGATCTGCGCTTCGAGCCACTCCCTTTCCACGACGAAGAAGGCGTGACCCGCGCCCTCGAGCACACGGAGCGCGGCGTCGGGAGCCCGATCGGCGACTTTCCGACTGTGCGCGAGCGGCACATTCACGTCGTCGGCACCGTGCAGAAGCAGCACGGGAGCCCGCAGAGATTCGAGCGGATAGTCCAGATCGTTCCAATCCATCGTCAGCACGTCGTTCCGGTAGCCGCCGTGCCGGCGTGAATTGAAACCCATGGACTGAAAAAGGTATCGAACCGCGGCGGCGGTTTCCTCGTTGGCCAACAAGGTACTTCGTCGCTCGGAGTCCGATACGCCGAGGAACTGGAGACCGGTGCCCGGGCTCCACCGACCCGCCAACGCTCCCAGGTCCCAGGCCAGGTCGAACGCCCGCACCTGATCTGGATCGGGCTCCCCTTCGCGGAAACGCGACGTCACCGCGCAGATGAGAACGACGCCGCGCACCAGCTCGGGATGCCGCAGGGCGAGCTGCAGGGTAGAAGGCCCGCCCCCGGAGACCGCGACGACGACCACGGGCGCGAGATCGAGCTCTCGGACCAACGCAGCCATGGCGTCCGCCTGCTCTTCGGGGGTCCGCCCCACCGACAGGGGTGTCCGCAGGTACCCGGGCCGCGACATCGCAACGCTGTGGTGGCCGTGAGCCGAAAGGGCCCTCGCCAGGGGCAGCAGCTGATCGTAGCCACCTGGCGAGCCGTGGACGAGCAGGATCGATTGCCCGGCCGCCTCACCTAACCTGGAGACCTCTACCGGACCGGCGGCAGTTTCGACCACTTCGCTTTCCGCGACGATCTGCCGTACCGAAAGCCACCACAGCAGCGCGATCGCCAAGGTTATTGCGACGGTCAGCCCAAGAAGCCCGCGCACAAGCAAGGTGATGCCACGCCGCAACTTCATGACCATTCAGGGCTTGCGGTCGGCCGGGTCGGGGAGCGTCGGGTCGGGCAGAAGACTCGGGGCAGGTTCGCCGTCAAAGGCTGCTTCTCGCGCCTCGAAGATGTGGACCCACGCCGGGCTCTCGCCCGGATCCGGACCCGCCTCGTGAGGACCGAACATCGTGACCACGTGCCGGAACGGCAACTCGACGCCGTCGACGGTTCGGAAATCGGAGAAGTGGATGGTCCCCGCCGCTCCGGCGCGCATCATGGGCCGCTGCTCATCCGGCACGAAGGGCATCGTGGCCGCGTCGCGAACCGTGTAGTGCGTCTTGGTGATCAGGCCACGGAAGCGCTCGATCCACACGACGTAGTGATCGGCGTCGGTCGTCGGCTGAGGGGCGTTCCAGGTGACGAAGACCCGGTCGTAGGTGAGGCCGTGGAGTTCCTCGGGTCCCAAATCTGCGACGATGGGTGCATCCATCAAACGGAACGGAAGCTCGTTGAAGTAGTGCAACGACGTCAGATAGAACTCGATCGCTAGATCGGTGTCGAGGAAAGTCGGTCGGCTGTCATCTGCCGAAACCTTGTAGGGACGCCACGATTGCAGCCCCCAGACCGAGCCAGCGCCTGGACCGTCCAGCAATGTGGCACGCGACGTAAAGGTCCCCAGGAGCTGGAGCAAACGGACGTCTTGATTCTGCTGTGGCCACCAAGGTCCGGGCTCGCGCCAGAAGTCGGTGCCGGTCATCTGCAGCGTCGCATGCTCTTTCCAGGCGGCGCCACCATGACGTTCCCATGCCGCACGGAGCAGAGCGCGCCCTCGCTCCGCCACCTGTGGAGCGGTCACATCGAGCCCTTCGGGCCGCAGGTCGGCGAGTCCATCGGTGACCCGGTGCGGGAGCTCCTGAGCGGAGAGCACGCTCGCGGGAGTCACCAGAATCACCCAGACGAGAAAGCACCCCAGAGCGATCCCTTTGCCGCGGCGGTAGCGGTGGACGGCGCCATGGCGGCACCATCCACGGCGGCACCATGAGTTCCAGCTCTGGGTTCGGGATTGGTCGATCATGTGCAGCCCTCCTCGGGTCGATCTCTTGCTGCGACTCGCACCGGAGCATATGGAGAGGACGTGTAGCTGCCAATTACCTCCAAGGTAAGTGCGCCGTGCACTGGCGCCACGTACACTTGCGATCGGCCTTCGGGTCTTGAGGCGAGGGGTCGGCACGCGATCACTGAGCTAGGTCACCAACCTAGGACCGTCCGATGTGACTTCGAACTCGACACAACAGAGCGAACGGACCTTCGGCGACCTGGTGCGGGCCTGGCGCTCGGCACGGCGGCTCAGTCAGCTGGACCTGGCGGGTGCGGCCGACGTTTCGGCGAGGCACGTCTCGTTCTTGGAGACCGGCCGCGCGAATCCGAGTCGCGAGATGATCGAACGCCTCGCGGAAGCGCTCGAGATCCCGCGAAGGGAGAGGAACGCTCTGCTGCTGTCAGCCGGCTTCGCACCTCGATTCCCCAAGCGGTCCCTCGACGACCCGGTCCTGTCCCCGGCCGAGCGTGGCGTCCGTTTTCTTCTGGACTCTCACGACCCCTACCCAGCATTCGTGGTGGACCGGCTGTGGAACCTCGTTCTTTCGAATGAGGCGCACCGCGTGCTGCTCCGGTGGCTTCTCGGGTACACCCCGAACGAGCAGAACCTCCTCCGTCTGGTTGTGGCGCCCGATCTGCTGAAGCCGTTCATTCGCAACTGGCAGACCGTGACGCAGTTTCTGATGCGTCGCCTGGAGCAGCATCTCGCCTTGCCGGAAGCCGACGGGAGCCTGGAGGAGCTGTATCGGGAGTTGGTTCGACTCCCCGGCGTCGATGACGCCAGAAGGTCTTCGGTGGATCTCGATCCCCACGGTGTCCTGGTTCCATTCGAGCTCGAGGCGCATGGCCGTCGCCTTTCCTGGTTCTCGACCCTGGCGCGATTCGGTTCGGCCGTCGACATCACCCTGGAAGAGATCCTGATCGAATGTCTCCATCCCCATGGACGAAGAAACGGCACAAACAGCTCGGGAGATCGTTGCCGGGGGTTAGGCGGTTGATCAGCCCGGCGCACGGCAGGCACCGAGAGCTCAAATTCCGCCGTCGACCAGACCCCGCAGCAGCGCCCCGACCCCATAGGCCAAGCTCGCCGCCGCTC